>NZ_JAXCHD010000013.1:0-114701 GCF_037027525.1 Paenibacillus sp. 203 | reverse complement strand
AATTCATGTTTGGTGGCGATAGCGGAGGGGTTCCACACGTACCCATCCCGAACACGACCGTTAAGCCCTCCAGCGCCGATGGTACTTGGACCGCAGGGTCCTGGGAGAGTAGGACGTCGCCAAGCAAATAAAAGTATGACCTCTACATAAAAAACCGCGATTATCGCGGTTTTTTTGTTTCCAAAAAGATGTGCTTGTCAAAAATGAAGTATGAATCCCATAAGTCAAGACAAGTAAGACAAAATAACACAGTTTTGTTTTTGAAAAAACCATGTTAAACTTTTCTCATAAAAATAAATGTACTTTCTGAGGTGAGTTGAAGTGTTGGAACGTTCTATGGAGAATACAAGGGAATTACACAAAGGAAAGGGAGTGATTTAAAAAAGAAAAGGAGATTATAAATGAGCACTTATCAAACAGTTATTAGTGATGGATTTGAGCTGAAATATGCTATAAGAGGTAACGGAAGACCGATATTGGTGATCGGCAGTAGTGTATATTATCCTCGCTTATTTTCAGACCATTTATATAAAGAGTTTCAGTTTATTTTTCTGGATCATAGAGGGTTTGCAAAACCGACTCGAGCTTTAAAACCAGAAGACTATACTTTGGATAAAGTTATTAATGATATAGAAACAGCAAGACAATGCCTTCATTTAAATGAATTTATCATATTAGGACATTCCGGGCATGCTTTTATGGCTTTAGAATATGCTAAACAATACCCGGACTATGTTCAAAAAGTGGTACTTTTAAATTCAGCACCTACAAACAGCCAAGAAAGACAACGGCAAAGCTTTTCTTTCTTTAATGAAACGGCCAGTTCAGAAAGAAAGGAACGTTTTGAAAAGGACATTGTTTTATTAGAGGAAGATATCAAAAGAGACCCTGATAGAAGATTTGTTCACATGTGTATACGTATGGGAGCTCAAAGCTTTTATGATTATGCCTATGATGCGGCTTACACGTGGAATGATGTATATACGAACATGCCTATCATTGATTATTTATGGGGAGAAGTATTCGGAAACATGAATTTGATACAATCCTTAGCGGATATCCATAAATCCGTATTTATTGGTTTGGGAAGGTATGATTATTTGGTTGCGCCAGTTTCTTTATGGGATAGGGTCGATGACACCTACGATAACGTGAAAAAAGTGATTTTTGAATATAGTGGGCATAACCCGATGTTTGAAGAACCTCATTGTTTTGATCAAACACTAGCTAAATGGATTAATGAAGATCACTAGATTCTTGCTATATCATCTCTTAGATGCTCAGTGGCCCGTAAAATGAGATCACCTTCATTTTACGGGCATTCTTATTGAGCGTTATTTACCTTTTGCACCGATGACAAAATACTATGACTTTGTTATTAGTGACTTGACGGCTTAACTAGGTTCTGTATAATAACCGAAAGGTAATAATGTATTGTTAGTTTTTTGTTGTACTTCTATCTGGAACAGCTCAAAGGATCAAGGAGACTGAACAATTTAGTAAAGCAATGATATGGAGGCCGTTATGAAATACGAAATTATTTTGTTTGATGTTGATGACACGCTGTTTGATTTTAAAATGGCAGAGAGTCATGCGCTACATAATACGTTTGCCCAATTTGGATTGCCGCAAGGGGCCACGGAGTATAAATCCAGCTATGATGAAATCAACAGTTCGTTGTGGCGAGAGGCAGAGGAAGGACATATTACCTCGGCACAGCTACGGGTCGAGAGGTTTAAGCGATTATTTACTGTTCATGGTCTAGACTTCAATCCAGATGCCTTTAGTACTGCTTATTTACGTTATTTGGGTGAAGGTGCTTTTTTGATGGACGGAGCGATTGAATTATGTAATGTACTATCCGACTGTCGTTTGGCGATCATTACGAATGGAATCAAAGAGGTGCAAACCTCCAGAATTCAGCTTTCGCCGCTGCGTGATGTGTTTGAGCAGGTAATTATTTCAGAGGAAGTGGGTTGTCAAAAGCCGCAAGCTGGTATTTTCGATTACGCATTTACCAAGTTGGCCATCTCTAATAAAAGTAAGGTTCTCATGGTCGGCGATTCTTTAACTTCTGATATTCAAGGAGGGAACAAATATGGAATTGATACCTGTTGGTTCAACCCTTCCAGAAAAACAAATACGTCTGGCATTCAACCCACTTATGAAATAACAAGTTTGATGGAGCTGCCGAATAGTGTACTTTCAAAGCGTCTCGTACTGAATCGTACATCAGCTGAAATTAGATGAATAATGTCGAAATCAGAAGGCCGGAAATTAAGGACATCGAAAAGTTAAATGAATTGTTTAGAGTTGTGATTACAGACACGTTTGCTAAAGAAGGCATTGGTCATATGCTGGAAGACATAGAGGAGGAAATTGATACTAAGAGGTTATATTTGGAAAGTGACTTGGAGAGTCACGGTGAGCAGCGATATTTCTTAATCGCTGTAGATGGGAATCAAATAATGGGTTCTATTGAATATGGACCAGTAAGTCAACTAATAAGTAAATCTACCAGTGATACATTTAAAAAGTTATGCGAGGTAGGAACTGTATTTGTTCACCCTGACTACCAGAAGACTGGGGTAGGGAATTTATTGTTGAAATCAATGTATTTGGCGCTGAAGAATAGAGGAGTAGAAGAATTTTGTTTAGATAGTGGATATCGTATTGCGCAGAAAATATGGAAAAAGAAATTTGGAACTCCTGATTATTTATTAAAAGATTATTGGGGAGCAGGCTCTGATCATATGATATGGAGAATCAAAGTCAAGGATGCTATTAAATGATCAATGGCTTGGCAATCTCTTGTTGTGTCTTTAATCTACAGGGACCAAAGTTATAAAACAAGGCAGGCCGGAAAATCGGACTGCCTTGTTTTAATTTTTTCATCGATATTCATCGTTGCTAACTGCATTTGTTATTAGTTGGAGATAGCTTTAAGGCGGAAGGTAGAGCTGGCGAAATCTCCAGAGAGATCCGAGACAACAAGCCCAATTTTCATTAGGCGGTCACCTCCAAAAATTTCGCCATCAAATGCTACGCAGAAGGGGGAACCGCCATCTTCCACTAAGGTATTACCCGTATGGACTGCTGTGTTGCCCGTCGCTCCGTGTTCGATTATATACTTTTTATCTGGGTCAAGTCCTTTTAGAGTTAGTCGCCGGATGGGCCCATTCGGTTCAGCTAGTACGCGGAAGTAAGCGACAAAAGCTTCGGACTGGTTCTCGCTAACGAACATCCAGGCCGTATCGCCTCGACCTTCAAATGGACTAAGGAGTCGATACATATCTCCCTGCTGTACGAGGGAACGAATTTCCTTATACTGGGCAATTTGTTTGGCAGCGAGCTCCTTTTCTTCATTTGTAAAGGCAGTTAAGTCAAGTTCGTAGCCAAAATTCCCGCTCATTGCCACGTCGCCGCGTATAGCGAGGGAGGTGATTCGCCCCACCTGGTGATTTGGTACGTTCGATACGTGTGCGCCCATGGTACTGGCTGGATACACGATGCTTGTGCCGTACTGGATAGCCAATCTTTCAATGGCATCGGTATCGTCACTGGTCCATGTCTGCGGCATATAGTAGAGCATTCCGGGATCGAATCGTCCACCGCCTCCGGAACAGCTTTCGAACAAGATGTCCGGGAACTGGGAGGTCAGACGTTCCATCAGATCGTAAAGTCCGAGCATATAACGGTGTGCAGTTTCCTTTTGACGTCCACTAGGAGCAGTAGCCGAAGCAATCTCTGTCATATTACGGTTCATGTCCCACTTGACATAAGTAATCGGAGCGATCGAGAATACGGAGCTAAGTGTCTCATACAAGTAGTCACATACTTCCTTGCGGGAGAGATCGAGCACCAGTTGGGATCGGCCTTCCGTCCGCCGCCGGCCTTCTGCATGCAGGCACCAGTCGGGATGGCTGCGGTACAGTTCACTATCCGGTGATACCATTTCCGGCTCAACCCACAAGCCAAACTGTAATCCTTGTTCATTAACCCGTTTTGCCAGGTCAGCAAGCCCGCCAGGCAGCTTGCGACGGTCTTCAAACCAGTCTCCAAGCGAACTATCATCGTTGTCGCGCTTACCAAACCAACCGTCATCTAGAACAAAGAGCTCAATTCCAAGGGGTCCTGCTTCCTTGGCAATCGCTTCGATTTTGTCGGCGTCGAAGTCGAAATACGTGGCTTCCCAATTGTTCACGAGAATCGGACGTTCTTTGTCACGGTAAGCCCCTCGGCACAGACGTGTGCGATAGAGTCGGTGATAGGTGCGTGACATGCCTCCAAGACCTTCTTCGGAAAAGACCAATACGGCTTCAGGGGTCTGGAATGACTGACCCGGCTCAAGCCGCCAGGAGAAGTCAAAAGGATTGATTCCGATACTTACACGAGTCTGATTGAACTGCTCTACTTCTGCCTGTGCGACGAAGTTGCTGCTGTAGATTAGACTGAAACCGTAAACATCCCCACGATCTTCAGTCACATCAGGACGAAGCAGTGCCAGAAAGGGGTTCATTTGGTGGCTGCTGGAACCCCGTCGGCTCTCGAGCCGAATGGAGCCGGGTCCGAGATCACGGCGTTGGATATGTCTTTCCCGAACCCAGGCTCCAGATAAGTAGAGAGCTTGGTAGTTGGAATCGGCGAAGTCGACAGAGGCACTCATGGCATGTTCAATATTTATGGTAGCGCTTCCCTTTTGTTCAAAAAGAGCAGACCTAGCAATAGCACTGTGGTTCGCAAATACAGTATAGAGCAGTGTAGTCTTAAGCCCCGAGTATTGATCCTCAAGGATCAAAAAGAGGGTTGTGGCTTCATCATCCGATTCGGTATAGACGGAAGGAAGTCCCTCGAGCTTTGGTTTACCCGGTTCAATACGGTAACCACTATATTTCAGCTCCGTAGTCCGAGTTCCGTCCGCAAGTGCAACCTGGTAAGCTGGTTGACGAAAGTCGCTTGTTCCATACTGGGGGTATTCCTGAGGAAGCGTGTCCAAAGAAATTGTACGGCTGGAAGAAACGGGAGTGGGAGAGAAGGAGCAACGCTCCCTAAGCTCCAATATACTTGCGAGACTTTGGTCATGATGAAGTTGAGCTCCCCAATAGACATGTGCGGGATATCCTTCTACAAGCTGGATAATATAGCTGCAATCCTTGGACTGCAAATGAAACAAACCAAGCGCCTCGTTAACATGAATGTTCATGATATTCACTCCTTAGGGGGTTATCATTATTGTTTTACGTAAGGATACTGATCAATGACAACAAGACTCTCAAGTACTGATGTTAGCCTTTTTTGCATGAGCTCTCCCGAATGACAAGCTTAGTCCCGATCACGCTGTACGCAGGTGGTTCACGTCCCTCAAACCGTTCAGAGAGCAGTTGCACGGCCGCCTTTCCCATCTGTTCAGGGTAGGCACGGACAGTGGTTAGCGGAGGCTGCACGAAGGCTGCCATCTCAATGTCGTCGAAGCCGACAACAGCCATATCCTCGGGTACCTTGACTCCATGTCCATGAAGGGCGCGGAGGGCACCAATAGCGAGCGGATCGCTTGCAGCGAAGCAGGCTGTCGGTCGTTCCTGTTGGGTTAGGAGTTCGTTCATCATGAGATAACCATCCGCGGTACTCCAGGCACCTATACGGACGAATTGAGGATTGTACAACCCCTGTTCCCGCATGAATCGTTCAAAATAATGCGCTCTTCGCTCACCGTCGTTCTTACCGCCGATAAATCCGATTTGTCGGTGGCCAAGCTCAAGTAGATGACCGAGTGCCTGATCAACAGCTTGCCGGAAATGAAGTCGTACAGAATCATACTCCAGCTGTTCATGGTACTGGTCGACAAGGACAATGGTGTTCTTGTCAGGATGAAGCTTGAATACCTCTTCAGGGTCAACGCCGCCCACAACAATCAGACCGTCCGCCTTCTGCAGGGTGCCGATGGATGAGCGGCCTCGCAAGGTCTGGCCCAACGTCAGGCCAAGCTCTTCACAGCGCAGTTCGATTCCACGGCGGATCGAAGCGTAATACGGATCGTCTCTTTCCTCCTCAATAGAACACCACAGCAGGAGGGAGACCGTTTTCCCGGCACGTTCCGTATTCTGCTTTAATTGCCTCAGCCGGGTAGGCTTATACCCGAGTTGCTCGGCAACCCCAAAAATTCTGTTTTTAGTGTCTGGGCTTACGGACAGTGACAGATCGTTATTTAAAACCCTTGAAACGGTTGCGGCAGACACACCCGCTTCGCGGGCAATGTCTTTAATGGTTGCCAAAAGAGCTCACACCTTTTTAGTTAATAATTTTACTAAAAATCGACTTTATCCTAACACATCTCTAAAGCACTTTCAAGAAGAACGGTTGAATTTTTTTAACTTTATTTTTGAACTACTACTGTAGAGATTGTTTGTGTTAACATGATGAATATTCTCTTGATGACGGAGGGGTCCTAGTTGAATATTTTGTCACTAGCTCGTAAGTGGTTCGGTCGACTTCGCTTTAAAAGCAAGGTTATAACGGTATTTCTTCCGCTAATTATTATTTCTCTGCTTATTCTTGGACTATTGTCAAACCAACTTTTCAGCCGTTCTTTGATAGATCGAACCACCAGCAATGTGGTCGATGAGTCTCAGCTCATCTTGTCTAGGACCGATTATATATTCAGGAGTGTGGAAACGGCGGCCAATATTATGGTCACGAATATTAACCGGATGTATGATTCATACGGTGCCAAACCTAATACTGCCATGGAGCCTATTCAGTTTGGAAACTTGATGCAGAGCCGCTTATCCATTGATTTGTCAATCTTTCGTGAGGTGGATGCCGCTGTATTCATTGATAACGAAGGGACGATTTTCGCCTCTTATACCGAAAGCGGGGATGATCGCAAGATCTATAGCATGCTTAAGCAGGTAAGGGAATCTGAAAGTTATGGACAGGCCCTCTGGTTTGATATGGAGAAGAGGGATTTCCTAACACCAGATCGGAGCTCTCCCGTTTTGACGCTGGGGAAGATGGTCATTAATATAGACACCGGCGAACCCTATGGAACGCTTTTTCTGTTAGTGAAGGAAGAAGGTTTGTCTGATTACTTTCGTTCCAGCGATCCAGATGCACCCAAATCTTATTATTTTTTAGATAACGAAATGCGCGTGGCTGTGGCAGAAGACAATGAGATGTTGATGAATCTGGTGAATCCACAGCTGGGTGAGGCCATCCAACGTTGTGCACCTAATGCATCCCATGGAACGTGCTCATTCGAGTATGAGGGCAATCTGGTAACGGTCACGGATTATAACCGGATGGATTGGAAGTTGGTCAATATTGTTTCTCTTAGCCTGCTTACGGCTGATGTCCGGCAAAATGTTAGACTGTCGCTCTTAATCGGCGTGTTATGCCTTATTTTTTCCTGGCTGGGCGCTAGCTTTCTATCTAAAATGGTCGTTAGCCCTCTCGAACAACTAACTAGGGCCATGCGGACTGTTGTAACCGGTGACTTGCAATCGGTTACAACAGTCCGCACAGAGGATGAGATCGGTACCATTGCTGAAGCGTTTAATTTTATGATAAGACGAGTTCGGGAGCTGCTGGATGAGGTAAGGCAGGAACAGAACCGTAAGCGTGAATATGAACTTGCACTAATAAGTGCCCAAATTAAACCGCATTTTCTGTACAACACTTTGGATACCATTTATGCACTCAATGAGTTAGATCGTAATGAGGAGGCTAGAGATACTACAAAAGCGCTGGCAGATTTTTATCGAATGGTGCTGAACAAGGGACGGGAATTAATCACTTTAGAAAAGGAAGCTCAGATTACTGATGATTACCTGACGATTCTGCAAATCCGTTATCCCGATGTGTTTCGCTATGAAGTGGATATCCCTCCAGAGCTTGCAGGTACACCGATCCCGAAGCTCTCGCTTCAGCCGCTTGTCGAAAATTCGATTTATCATGGTCTTAAGAAGAAAGAAACAAAAGGTTTTATCCGTATTTTTGCCTTTAAACAGGGAGATAAGGTGGTCGTTCGAGTGCAGGACAACGGTGTGGGGATGGATGAATTCCAAGTTCAGACTATCATGTCCAGACATTTACCGAAAGAAGGAATACGATCAATCGGTACCTACAGTGTTCAGCAACGACTGAGCCTCTATTTTGGCGAAGAGTATGGGATATCCGTGCAAAGTGTGCTCACGGAGGGAACAACTGTTGACCTGTTGCTGCCGATGCTGCCAAAGGGGAGTGAACACCAAGATGTATAAAGTGATGATTGTCGATGATGAACCGCTGTTCCGAGACTTTCTGCGTATTAAGATAGATTGGGAAAGTCATGGCTTTCGGGTTTGCTGCGAAGCAAGGAACGGCCAGGAAGCACTTCAGGAAGCCGAGCGGCATCAGCCGCATCTCGCTCTCGTAGATATCAATATGCCTTTTATTGACGGAATTGAATTAGCCGAGAGGTTGAAAGTCAAGTTCGAACGCATCGTTATTGTATTCATATCCGGACATAACGAATTTGAATACCTACAGAAGGCGGTTCGAACCGGAGTACAGGATTATTTGTTGAAGCCGTTCAATGCAGAAGAAATGCTCTCGATGTTGGAACGTATTAAGCCGAAACTACCAGTGTTTCCACAAGAGAGCGAAAGTACCGAGTGGGGTAAGCATGGTAGCGAAGCGTTGCACGGCAGAGCAGGTATGCCTGATTTGGGCCATCTGCGTGATGCGGTCGTCCTAGACCTCCGAATGAAAGACAGTGAAACGTTAGAGGAGGTCCGTAAGGCAATCCGGCAGCTTAGTATATACAAGTGGGGGGATGAATACGCAGATGCGATGCTTATGGGAATCGTATCTCTAGCGCTTTCCTTTGCAAGTGAACGCGGCATTCCTTATGATCGGCTATGGGATGAAGGAGGGAACAAATCTCCTTACGACCGGCTGCGGGAGTTGGATTCCTGGGAGGCTGCTGAAGGTTGGATGCTCGCCCTATACCGCAAGCTGATCCAGCTGATGGAGAATATGCGTCCTACGAAGGCTTCCAATTTGTTTGCGGCGGCGATCAATTATATCGAGGAACATTATGCAGACACAGAGTTGTCTGCTGAGCAGGTTTCGTGCGGAGTTTTCGTCGATGCCAGCTATCTCCGCCGCGTTTTTCGCAAGGAGTCTGGCTTCTCCATAGTGGATCATATTACACACATCCGGATGAAGAAGGCCAAGGAGCTTTTGCTGTATGGAAATCGGAAGCTGTCAGAAATCGCTGAAAGTGTTGGATACAGTGACCCCAATTATTTTGGCAAATGCTTCAAGAAACGCTTTGGCATGACACCGACTGAATATGAGCAACTCAAAAAAAGGTAGCGCCTTTCCTAAGAGGCAGGACAAATCGATTTAAGCCTGGTGGTTTTCCTATATATGGAGAACCGCTGCTCTATTTGTCCCGTTTTTTACTGATTAAGCCCGTTTTATTCCTTAATCAAAAAAAGAAGCGGCAGTATACTGTAGTCATGCAAATGAAAGCGTAATCATAAAACACACTGCATGAGGGGGATTAAACACATGAAAAAAACTTACAGAAGTTGGAGTGCAGCTTTGCTAGTGCTCACCATGTCTATTGGATTGGTCGCTTGTGGCGAAGATAACTCGACCTCTTCCAAGAGCGAGGCAGGGGACGGTACGATCAAATTGAAGGTGTATGCGCAGCATTTTGATGACGATACCATAAAGCCGTTCGATTATGCGGTGGAAGAGCTCAAAAAGAAGATGCCAAACGTAGAGATTGAACTGGATCCTGCCGTGCAGGATGGAGGCCAGAAGCTGAAAACCTATGCGGCAACGGGCAACATGCCGGACATCTATTTAGCGGATTGGTCTGTTCTGCAAACTTTCGCAAAGTCGAAAAATGTTGAGGTGCTGGACAACTATGACACAACGGCCGAATTCAAGAAGAATCTTAACCCGGGTGTTGAATCGCGTTTGGTAGCTCCAGACAATCATGTATATGCTTATCCCGAAACCGGTATAGAATTCCAAATGATCTATTATAACAAGTCAATTTTTGAGAAGGTCGGAATCAAAACACCGCTTAAGACGATTGACCAGATGGCCGATGCAGGGAAAAAGTTGAAAGCCGCAGGTTATGTGCCTATGTCAATCTTCGCCAAGGAAAAATGGATAACGACCGCTTTTTATAATGGACTGGTTACAAGGGAGCAGCCGCATGGATTCGGAGCACTTGATCAGAAAGGTGTAAAAGCATTGCCGGAGGCATTCGTAACAGCAGCTCAGCAGATGAAGCAATTGCAGAGAGCCGGATTGTTCGATGCCAACGCCACGAATACCAATTATGATCAGGCATCGTCCTTATTTTATCAAGGGAAGGCTGCTATGTTCGTGAACGGACAATGGGAAATTTACAGTTCACAAGAAAAGCTGGGCGACCAGGTTGACTGGATGTACTGGCCTGCAAAGGATGAAGCAACCTACGAGAATTCCAAATATTTCATAGACGGCTCGGGTTCACCACAAGGTTACGCAGTATCACCGAGTAGCAAGAACAAGGAAACAGCAGTAAAGGTAGCGGCCTTCCTTGCCACAAAGTCAGCCGAGTACAGATACACCCAACTTGGAAGTCCAATTGTTTCGCAGAAAGTGGATAAGCCAATGGCCTCTAATGTCCCAGCAATGATGCAGCGAGTCGTCAAAGAGTTGCTGCCAAACGCGCAGGAATATGCTCAACTTCTGAGCAATACAAAAATTCAGAACACCATTAATGACAATACTCAAAATTTAATGGTAGACAATTTCTCTGAACAGGATTTTGTGAACAATCTGAATAGTACATTGGAAAAAGAAAACTGAGAATTCAGGGATTCGGCACCCTTGGCGGATAAGTCGCTGGGGGATACTGTTCCAAAGATAAGGGGTGGAAGCAAGACATGAATAAATATTTGGGGAACAAATCGGCGCTCGCACTGTTTCTCCTCCCTGCTTTGATACTGTATAGCGTGATACTGATATATCCCGTTCTGCAAACTGTTCTTCGCAGCTTTTATGATTGGGACGGCCTGAGTACGCTGACCTTTTCGGGACTGAGTAATTATCGGGAACTGTTCTCCGATCCTCTACTTGCTACTTCGCTTAAGAACGGATTAATCTTTGCCATTGTGCTGGCGGTCTTTCAGATCGGACTGGGAACACTATTAGCGCTAATCTGTGCGGACCCGCGCACACGCGGGCGAAAAATACTGAAAACGTCTTATTTTATCCCAGTTGTCTTATCGGTAACCGTGGTGTGCCAGCTGTGGATCGCAATCTATGACCCAACTAACGGATTGATCAACCGGCTGTTTGATCTCTTGAACATCCCTTATCAGCAAAATTGGCTAAGCTCCCCGACAGCATCGATTATTGCCATCGCCTTCGTTAATGCCTGGCAGTTTATGGGGTATCAATTCGCGCTGCTATATGCAGGAGTTAAGTCAGTACCCGAAGACTACTTTGAAGCCGCCACGATTGACGGCTGCAGCAAATGGAGAGCGCACTGGCATGTCACACTTCCTCTGATGAGGGAAACTTACAAATTCTGCTTTATTATTGCGATTACCTCTGGAATTGGGGCCTTTGTGCAGATGCTGATTATGACAAATGGTGGCCCCGGCACTACAAACTATACAATGACATTCATGATTTACCGCTATGCTTTCATGGAAAGCAACTATGGGTATGCATGTGCTGTATCCGTGCTGCTTGTACTAATCTCACTATTGGCAACTGTAGTCATCAATAAGCTGTTCGACCGCGGACAAACCGCCTGATAAGGCGTGTATCGAAAAGGAGAACGAAATGAGTAAAACCGCTTTGAGCAAGTTCAGACAAGCTGTTCTGCAGATACCGCTGTGGTTGTATTTTATTGTTTCGGTCTACCCGTTGTTCTGGATGGTTTCCTACTCGTTCAAGAACAACGATGAGATCTTTGTCTCTAATCCATTTGGACTGCCGACGCATTTTCGTTACGAGAATTACATTAATGCCTGGACGCAGTTTAATATTCCCCGTTACTTTCTGAACAGTCTAGTCGTATCAACGATTTCGACTCTGTTCATCCTTTTACTGGCTCTGATGTTTGCCTTCGCAGTGGCTCGTATGAGATGGAGGTTTCGTTCTGCCGTTCGGACTTATATGATCATAGGAATGTTTATGCCACTGCAGGTTATCATGATACCGCTGGCGATTCTGGTTCGCGATTTTCATCTTACCAATACGTATGGAGCTCTTATTCTTCCTTATATCGCAATTGGCCTTCCTTTCTCGTCCATGATTTTTTACGGATTTCTTATAGGAATTCCTAAGGAGATTGAAGAGGCGGCATGCATGGATGGAGCTAATATTTATAGACTGTTCCTGAAAATCATTGTGCCACTTGCATTGCCCGCAATTGCGACGGTGGCCATTTTTCAATTCTTGAACAACTGGAATGAGTTCACTTTGGCCTATATTTTAATTTCTGATGAAAATATGAAGACATTGCCACTCGGCTTGCTTTTCTTCCAAGGCTCTTACAGCACAGATTGGGGAGCCATGGGGGCTGTTATGACTATGGCTTCCTTACCGATGGTACTCGTCTACCTGTTCTTGAGTGAACAAGTGGAGCGGGCGATGACGGTAGGTTCGGCTGTAAAAGGATAGAAAGGATAAACTGCTCGGGGTTGAGAATCAGAAAAAGATTCTCAACCCCGGGCAGTTTTGTTATGTACATACGTTAGTTCAATCCGACGATGGTCTGTAGGTAATCAGAAACCTTACAGCAAAGAAATGTTTTTGTAAGATTCAACTGTTGTTCGTTATGTAGAAACTAATTATGCTGGTAAATAGCAAGGCAAGGAAAGAAGTGAGCAGAATTGAAAGATCCAAAGCAAAGTTTCAATCAAATATTAAAAAATCGTAAAAAAACCATTATAACAGTAATAGTTGTTGTTACTATAATTATATTGTTAATCACTCTGGTATTTGGCACCATGCATATTATCCGGGGTTCTATATACACCACCACGAAAACCTCCTAAATCTACAACCAAAGGGGATTAGATTGTTGTTATTGCTTGAATGGTCAAATAAAGGCATTATAGAGAAATCAGTTGTTAAAAATTCAAGCACTAAGAAGGTAGAAAACACAATGCAAAAGATATTAATAGTAGAGGATGACCCTCAAATTAGCTCCTTGCTCCAATCCTATCTTGAAAAGTATGGTTATCAAGGAGTTATTGTTTCAAATTTTGATCAAGTTTTAGTTGCCTTTCAAGAGGTGAAGCCTGATTTGGTACTACTTGATGTGAATCTTCCTCGTTTCGATGGATTTTATTGGTGTAGACAAATACGGACTCAATCTACATGTCCCATCCTTTTTGTGTCTGCACGCGATGATAAAATGGATCAGGTCATTGCTTTGCAAAATGGAGCAGATGATTACATTACGAAACCATTTTATCCCGAAGTACTGTTAGCCAAAGTAGAAAGTAATCTGCGACGTGCCTATGGTTCTTATGCCGTTGCTCCAAAATCCCGTTCCTTAAAAGTGTCAGGTTTGACGCTATATCCCGATATTATGGAACTTGTGTTCCATGACAAGCAGGTCGAAATTAGCCAGAAAGAAGCAGCACTGCTAGAGCTATTAATGACGTATCCTAAACAGGTTGTGGGTAGAGTTCATCTCTTAGAGGCTTTATGGGATGATCACCAATATGTGGGGGAGAACACATTGAATGTTTATGTCACTCGTGTCCGTAAAAAGCTGAGCGAGCTGGGACTGGGGGATATCATAGAGACGGTTAGAGGGGCTGGCTATCGGCTTCACTTGACTGAGGAGGATGAACGGTGAAGCTTTTTTGGCGTGACCATTTTTCGCTGGTGATTTTTAATATCATCCAACTTTTTCTTGTGTTAAGTATCTATTGGTTGGATGGTTACCGTAACTGGTCGACGGCCCTGTATTCCGTCTTTTTTGGGGCTTCCATATTGCTGGTTTATTTGCTCTTCCGATATGTCCTGTACTCTGGTTTATATCGAATATTATCCACTGCAAACCTAAGAGATTTAGATGAGCTTATTCAGATGAAGGTACTTAATCCGTTAGCCTCTTCTTTGCAACATTTGCTTTTACAATATTACCGATTGTATCAGTCTCGAATTCATCAGTTAGAGCATCAGCAGCGTGATCATATTACATTTATCAATCAGTGGGTTCACCAGATGAAAACTCCTCTTGCTGTTATTCATTTAATCCTCAAAGGAAAAATAGATCCTGAATCTGATCAGATTTACGATGAAATTGATCGAATGGGAAAAGGACTAGACATGATTTTATATATGTCACGGTTGGAATCCTTTGAACCTGATTTTCATGTGGAGCCTGTTGTATTACGAAAACTGGTTAGTGATGTGATCTATGATAACAAAAGACTATTGATTCGTAACGAAATTTATCCTTCCAATGAAGTGGACGAGCAGTTGTGTGTGATAACCGATGCCAAGTGGCTAAGATTCATAATTAACCAATTGGTGACCAATGCGGTGAAGTATTCTTCAGGTCATGCCCACAGTCTAAAACTGATGTCTCACGTAAGAGATCATGTCATTGTGTTGGAAGTACAGGATGAGGGGATTGGTATCCCTAAAAAAGACGTAGAACGGGTATATGAGGCTTATTACACAGGTGAAAATGGGCGGAAGTATCGTGAATCAACCGGGATGGGTCTCTATTTGGTGTCTGAAATCTGCAAAAGACTGAATCATAACATTCAGTTAAAATCGACGGTTGGTGAAGGGACGACGGTTCAAATTCTGTTTCCAATTCGCAAATGAGAAACCTTACAACAGATTTAAGGTTTTTGTAATGTTAATCGATCGCTTCACTTGTCTGGATGGATTATGATCATGACATAGGAAAAAGAAAGGAATGAATTATGGAGATTGTACGAATGGATCAAGTCACCAAAATATACTATGGCAAGGTTCCCTACCGAGCCCTTAACAACATCCATTTAACGATCAAACAAGGCGAGTTTGTTGGCATTATGGGGCCGTCTGGTAGTGGGAAGACTACATTATTAAACATGATTTCAACCATTGATATGCCGACTTCTGGCGAGGTTTGCATTAAAGGGGAAAATCCACATCAGCTCAAGAAGGATAAGCTGGCTTTATTTCGTCGCAAAGAGCTGGGATTTGTATTTCAGGACTATAATTTGCTGGAAACTCTCACTTTGGGAGAGAACATATTGTTTCCTCTGATGCTGAATAAAAAAGGATTAAAGGAAATGGAGCACAAACTGGAAGAGGTAGCGAAGAAACTGGATATTATTGATATTTTGGATAAACGACCTTATGAGGTGTCAGGAGGACAAAAGCAAAGAGCAGCTGTAGGCAGGGCTATTATTCACTCTCCTTCACTCTTGCTCGCAGATGAACCCACTGGAAATCTCGACTCCATGTCTTCACGTGTTGTGATGGAAATGCTGGGGCTTATCAGTCGTGTGGATCATTCCACAATCGTGCTGGTAACACACGGAGCCGTGGAAGCCAGTTATTGCGATCGGGTTATTTTTATAAAAGATGGTGAGTTATATAATGAAATCCATCGTAGTCATAGTCAGCAATTATTTTTTCAAGAAATTATAGATATACTCTCCTTTTTGGGGGGAAGTAGACATGCGCATGAGCTTTCGTCTGTTAGCATGGAATAATCTCAAGCACAATGTGCGTGCTTATGTACCTTACTATGTAAGCAGCTCATTGATGATTTCGATTTTTTTCGTATATGCGATATTTATTTTTCACCCGGATGTCTCAGATGCAATCACAGCAGCTAATGTAAAAAAGGGATTACAAGTTGCTGATCTGTTGATTTTTGTGTTTTCCTTTTTCTTCGTATTATACACAAACCATATTTTTGTTGCTGCACGGAAAAAAGAATTTGGTATACTGACCATTTTAGGGACACATCACAGGCAGATTTATTTTTTGGTCGCATATGAAAATCTAATTATAGGCTTTTTATCCTTAATTACCGGGATTATCGGAGGATTTGTTTCAGCGAAATTCTTTCTACTTTTGGGCTCCAATGTCATAAGAATGTATTTAACGTTTTATTTTCCTTGGAAAGCACTGGCTTTCACCGTGGTGGGCTTTATGTTTTTGTTTATATTGATCTCATTTGTGTCTGTTTTCTTCATACGCTATTTTAAATTGCAGCAGCCTTTTAGCAAGGTTTCACAGCTGAAAAAGGATTTAAAAGCTTCATGGAGCCTGTCCTTTCTTGCCATAGTATTAATAGGAGCGGCTGTATATTTGATGAGGATTGATTTTCCACCCTACATTTATCTGGCACCGTATCGTTTGGGGACTCTTTCTTTTTATATATTACACTATTCAGTTGGAGACACATTTAAATATACAATTGTAATGGGATTTATTGGTATTTACTTATTTTACACTCAATTATGTGTACTATTCATTCAATTGCTTAGAGCTAACAGGAAATGGTCTTGGAGCGGAATACGCTTATTATGGTTATCTGAGATCACATACAAAATCAGGAATAATGCCGGGCTGTTTTCATTAATTACCCTAATTTCTATCATTTCTTGTGTAGGAGCAGCGTCAACGTTTGACTCCATGCAGCAGCAAAAAAGATTTCTTAAGGAGCAATCCTATTCATTTGCACTTACTTCTGATGTTGTAAGTTCTATAGAGCTTGAAAAAGGGATTGACCAAAATCTTCATACGGCTGGGGTAGATTATTCGAAAGGAGAAGTGTTGATCTTTCCCTTTCATGAACAGCTCGCGCCAGTGATGAAACAATCCAATTATGAGGCTCTTGCTTCCAGGTTTAAGGAGCTAAAACAGGCAGTAGCGCTTCGGGATCATCAAGGCTTTTTCATTTTTGATTCAAACGGGATGTCTTTAGAAGAACAGAAAACCTTTTTTGAAAAAAAGCTAACTTACAATCAAGGAAAATCTCAGATTATGAATATTCAGATTATGGATACTCAGAAGTTGGACCATAACTTAAAGTCTGATGAAAACATCATCTCTGAACTAGGACGGTTACTTGTTGTTCCAGATCGAACTTACGACCATTTAATTGAACAACGGTATTTCAATGATCCATTGGCATACAAATCTGTTTACTACTTTGTGCCAAAATGGAAGAATGGTCAACTTTCTTTAGATACTTCAGAAACTCAACAGGAGATATGGTTGTATTCCGTGTTGGCCCACAAGGTGAATAAAGGGGTGCTTAACTCTAGAGCAGTGGATTATTTGACATCGGAGATGGATCTGAATATTAGCGAATTTATTGGCGGATTTATCGCCATTATTATGTTGGCAAGCACTGTAAGTCTATTGTATTTCAGATTGTATGTAGATCTTCAACGGGATGAGGAAATATACCGAGCTTTATCGAAAATCGGACTAAACTCAAGAGAAATGAGACGAGCTGCATCCAGACAAATTGCTTTCTTATTTCTTCTGCCATTAGTCGTATCATCCATAGGAATAGTGCTTTGTTTAGTTATGTCAGAACCATCTGGAGTATATGTAGTACCCTTTCGCATTACGCTTATTCAGATTATGCTGTGCTTTTGGGCAATCCAATTCTTTTCCTTTCTTATTGTACGGTTCCTGTACCTTCGTCAATTGGATTTGAAGATGTTATAAGGAACGATAAGCTGTGTGTAAAAAAGTTGCAGAAGGGGAGGAGCGGTTCCTCCTTTCTGGAATCTCCACGGATTATAGACGATGCAGCTCTCAATCACGATTTCCTTGATGGGGAGTCATACAAAGAAATTGTAGTGTAGAGGAAGAATTGAAATTCATATAACAACGTATTTATTAGACTTAATAAACTTAGAAAGAGGGGGATATCTATGAAAAAAAGTGTGGTTATTTTATTGTTGTTGGCCTTATCAACCAGTTCTTTTTCAGGGTCCTTTGTTCAAGCAGAGGGGCAGCAATTGGCTTCCAATGCAAGTGTGAAACTAACATTGAGTCAAGCCCAGCTATGGGCACGGTCTAATAGCTTTAGTTTGAAAGAAGCCCAGCAAACGATAGAGCGTAACCGGATTAACCTAAAAAATGCAGGTAAGAATCTGGATTTCATTCCAGCAGGTGCAGGCAACGGTGAAGAAGACGCGGCTAGTAGCTCAGCTTGGAAGGGGTATGCTTCATCGACGGTTTCTTATTTGGAATCCAAGAAGCAAATCGAACTTGCTCAAGATCAGACAGACTACACCACAATGAAGGACTATTACGACGTACTTTTGGCTGACAACAAAGTGAAGAGTAGTGAGGATGCACTTTCGCTTGCCTTATTGGAGGAAAAAGCTGCTGAGGCGAAAGCGAACCGTGGAAAAATATCTCCAGGTGAACAAAGCACCATTATTCAGACTCGTTTAGAAGCAGAAAAGAATGTAGAGATTGCAAAATCTGCGCTGCAAAAAGCGTTAGAGGTGCTAAACACCCAAATGGGGCAACCGCAAGGTACGGTATATGAACTGGTTGATCGACCCGCTTATCGGAAAATGGATAACACGAATTTGGATACGCTTGTGACGCGTGCAATCTCGTCGAGTCCTTCGGTATGGAGACAGGAGGAGGCTGTCAAGCTAGCAAAAATGGAAATTAAATATTACACATGGAACTCGGGAACGGACGATTATGAAATTAAACAGATTGATGTAGACTCAGCGGAAGGTGGACTCAAAAATACCAAGGATCAATTGGCAGAATCACTAAAGAGTATCTACTTTAACTTACAGCAAAATGATGAACAATACGAACAAATGCAAAGTAATTTACAGAACGCTATTAAAGTGTTGGACATATCTCGTAAAAAAAGGGAACGTGGATTTGCCACAGGTGCGGAGGTCGCCACGAATCAGTTAAAAGCAAAGCAAATTGAACGGAATAAAGATGAACTCATTATTCAAATGACAATGCTGCAACATGCTTTAAACAAACCATGGAGCGTATAGGTTTAAAAAAAATACATTTTAAGGGGATATAACATTGCCGGAAACAGAAAAGAAAGATGCATTGCAAGTGTTAAGAAGGAAAAAAAGATTGAAAGGGATCATAGGTATTCTTGTCTTGATTATTATAGCGGGAATTGGCAGTACTGTTTATATGAATAGAAGTCAGGAAAAGCCCGTGGAGGGTCCTGCGAACCAGATCGTACAGGTACAGAAAACAAACATGACCGAATCGCTTAAAGTAACTGGAACCGTTCAGGCTTCTAAGGAAGTCAATATCAATTTTACAAATGTTGAGGGTGCCAAGCTCATTGCCGTCAATGTTAAAGCAGGAGATAGTGTCAAAGCGGGTCAGGTGTTGGCTCGTTTGGATGATTCGGATTCCAAGTTACAAATTAAAAATGCTGAATCCAATGTAGCGATTGCCCGAGCCAAGGTGGAGGAAGCCAAGCGCGGACCAAAGTCTAGTGATATTGAGCTCCAGAAGGCAAATGTCCTAAAGGCGCAGATGGCGATTAAAACAGCCAAGGATTCCATGGAGCTGGAAGAAGTCGCTGCACAAAAAGTGGCGGCCAAGATGATTTTGGATAAAGCCCAGAAGGATTATGATGACCAGAATTATCTAGTCCAGAATGATGCAGCTGCAGAAAGTGACCTGGCGACGGCCAAGCAAAACCTCGATAAGGCAAAATTGGATATGAATAATGTCGAACTTCAATACAAGAAGGCAAAGAATCGACAAGTTCAGGCGATTGAGGATGCGGAAATGGGCTATAAAACAGCTTTAATACAATTAAAGGCAGCACAGTCCCCGCCTGATGCTTCCAATATTCAATCCGCACAGGCTTCTTTACAACAGGCTGAAACGGAATTGGAACAGAAGAAAAGTGTTCTGAACAAATTACAGGTTACGGCACCGTGGGATGGAATTATTTTGAAGGTTAATGGCGATGTTGGTACCAGTCCTACAGCACCTTTCATTGTTATGAACAACTCCAATACAGGCGTTATGAAGGTTAGTGCCAAGGTTAACGAAAGTGACATTGCTAAAATGAGGACTGGGCTCCAGGCTACGTTACACACGAATTCATTCCCTGACAAAGAATTTAAAGGCGAAGTCCTCTTTGTTTCTCCAGAGCCGGTTACGGATTCCAATGTGACTACATACAAAATTGAATTGTCTTTGGATAGTCAAAAGATAAGACTACAACCAGGGATGAACATGGATGTATCACTCCTCTTGGCTGAACATAAAGATGCGTTGTCTGTTCCATTGTTCGCATTGAGATCCGAAGGTGGAGTGGATGGAGTATATGTAGCGAGGAACCCGGCTAACCCTGCAGATTATGAATTCAGACCAGTGAAGCTGGGGGTCTATACAGCGGATCAGGCCGAAATCAAGTCTGGTGTCAAGGAAGGCGAAACCATTGTTATTCCGCCCCAGGGTGGTAGTGCTGGTCCGAATGGCAGTCAAGAGGGTCAGGACCCTGATGGAGGTCAGGCACAATGAACGAAGTTCGTTTGAATAAAAGCGTTATTGAAATTAAAGAACTTAAAAAATTATATGAGGTGGGCGGTCAGGAGATTCAGGCTCTGCGTGGTGTTGATTTATCTATTAGCGAAGGTGAGTTTGTTGCCATAATGGGCCCCTCTGGTTCGGGTAAGTCCACTATGATGAATGTCATTGGTTGCCTCGATCATCCTGATACGGGGAAGTATTATTTGGATGGGTATTCCATTTTGGATGCTCGTGAGAACGAGCTTTCCGAGATTCGAAATCAGAAACTGGGTTTTGTGTTTCAGAAATTTTATCTACTTCCCCGAACTACAGCATTAGCTAATGTAGAGCTACCTATGATGTATGCAGGTATACCTGCCAAGGAACGCCGGGAACGAGCTGTGGAGGCGCTTCGAAGTGTAGGGCTTGCAGAACGGATGTACAACAAGCCTAATGAGCTATCTGGTGGTCAGCAGCAACGTGTCTCCATTGCGCGTGCGTTGGTGAATAATCCTGTTATTCTGCTGGCGGATGAGCCAACGGGGGCACTAGATACAAAGACGAGTGTCGAGATTATGGAGCTGTTTCAAGGTTTGAATGAACAGGGGAAAACCATTGTCTTAGTTACTCATGAGCTGGAAATTGCCGAATATGCCAAGCGCCTGATCAGCTTTCGTGATGGGAATATTGAGCGGGATGAGAGCATTATGAATAGAAGAATTTCATCAAGGATGGCAAGCCTATGAATTTAATGGAAACGATCCGTGTATCAATTAACAGTTTAACAACCAATAAGCTACGCTCCTTTTTAACAATACTCGGTATTATTATCGGCGTGGCAGCGGTTATTGCCATTATGGCGATTGGAAACGGCTCTACAACCCGCATAAAGGCGGAAATTAATAAATTAGGGAATAACGTATTGATGGTTGCGCCAGCTATGACAATGGTCGATGGTGAAATAGATTATGACAACACTCCATCGTTTACTTGGGCTGATGTCGAGGCGTTGGAACAAAAGAATTCCATAGATGCATTGATGCCAAATATAACGAGCAATTCAAAAGCTACGTGGGGGCGATATAACTATAACGCCACTATTGTAGGGACTTCCGCTTCATTCTATAAAGTCAAAAAGTTTTCCTTTGCCGAGGGCAGAACATTTACCAACGATGAGATGGATAAACGCATGAATGTCGCCATTCTTGAAAGTCAGGCGGTTCAACGTCTTTTTGGTGGAGATACCCAAAATGTATTGGGACGAACGTTTCAAATTAAACAGATCCCTTTCAAGGTAATTGGAGTATTAAATACTCAGCCAGTAACGAAATTAAGCTACAGCACTAATGAACAAATTTACATCCCTGCTACAACTATAATGAACCGTCTGGGTGAGAAGAACATTACAGGATTGGACGTATCCGCCAAGTCACCAGCTTTGATGGATCAGGCTCGTTCAGACATATTGGAAAGCTTGCGTTTAACGCACCAGCTAAAACCCTCGGAACCGGATCAATTTCAAATTATTAGTCTGTCAGAAGCAGCAGGTGCTGCTTCAGGTGTAGATAATATCATGACCAGCTTGCTAGGAGGTGTAGCCGCGATATCGCTCGTGGTAGGGGGAATCGGAATTATGAATATTATGATGGTGTCGGTTATAGAGCGTACAAGAGAAATCGGTATTCGAAAAGCTATTGGCGCCAAGCCGAGAGATATTATGATTCAATTCCTATCTGAAGCGGTCATCTTTGGTCTATTAGGAGGTACAATCGGGGTTGTAACAGGCATAGGGGCATCCAAAATACTTGAAGCAACTGCACATATGACCATTGAATTTACGATCTCGCCTATTATATATTCGTTTCTTAGCTCTGCAGGCACAGGCATCCTATTTGGAGTATACCCGGCTTATAAAGCAGCAAGTTTGAAGCCTATAGATGCATTGAGATACGAATAATAAGCAGGGATATGAATTTAAGACAATAAAGTGACTTGCCGATTCCAAACAAAACAGAAGGGACAAGCAATAATATGGATATTAAAGGTGTGGAGGATCTATATTTATCTTGCAAATCAGATCTCTTGGGATATCTATTGAGGATATTGCATAACAAACAGGATGCCGAAGATTTGTTGCATGAGTGCTTTATTCGGTTTATAAGAGCTTCACCTGACTTGCCTCAAGATCGTATTCGATTTTATCTTCTGAGAATTGCCAAAAATTTAGCTATAGATTTAATAAGAAAACGAAAAAAGATGGATGAATACAACTTACGTAAGGAGCTGCTCTACTATCACTGGGATACCGTCGATTTTGAAATTCAGGAGGAGGTCAATCGAATTCTTTTGATGGCAAGTAATACCGAGCAAAGGACGGTACTTGAATTGCGTGTAGTCCGAGGATACTCCATAAAAGAAACGGCTAGAATCTTAAACAAGAGTGAAAATTCGGTAAAGTCTTCGCTGCACAGAGCTTCAAAACGCATTAAATTAAGATATATTTCCTGAACTGATTTGGATGAAAAGCGGAGTAGACATAGAGTCTGCTCTTTTTTACTTGATACAGAGATATAACAATAAGATCGATATTTTCCACCATAATAGATAATAAATATCCCCTTTTTTTGGATTGTTTCTATTTATAATGAAAGCGCACCCATAACAATCAAAGGAGCTGATTTGTTTTGACACGTAACAAACGCTTAAGAAGATTGTCCACCGCCATGTTAACGGTGCCTATGCTCACGATGTTCGCTTCAGGTGCAATGGCAGAGCAGGAATTGAACAGACATAAGCCTCCGGTTTCTACTGGAAGCAGCGTATTTTATGAAATTTATATCAATTCTTTTTATGATTCGAATGGAGACGGACACGGTGATTTGAAAGGAATCACACAAAAACTTGATTACTTAAACGATGGCAAACTCCATTCGGGTAAGGATTTGCAGGTCAGCGGCCTCTGGCTTATGCCCCTAAATCCATCTCCAAGCTACCATAAATATGATGTAACTGATTACTATCAGGTGGACCCGCAGTATGGGAGTCTAAATGATTTCCGCACCTTGATGAAAGAAGCGGACCGAAAGGGCGTCAAGGTGATCATGGACCTTGTTATCAATCATTCGAGCAGCGAGCACCCATGGTTTAAGGAGGCCAGTGCCAACCCACAGAGCAAATACCACAACTATTACGTATGGGCGGATGAGAACACAGATCTGGAAGAAAAGGGATCGTGGGGTCAGCAGGTATGGCATAAGAATCCGAACGGCGAAGGATATTTCTACGGTACATTCTGGTCGGGCATGCCGGATCTGAACTTTGACAATCCCGAAGTCCGCAAAGAAATGATCAAAGTAGGCAAGTATTGGCTGCAGCAGGGTGCAGACGGGTTCCGGCTTGACGCGGCGATGCATATTTTTAGAGGACAGACGAAGGATGGTGCGGATAAGAACATCGCCTGGTGGAATGAATTCCGTTCCGAGATGGAGAAGGTGAATCCAAATGTATATCTGGCAGGAGAGGTATGGGACAAACCGGAGACCATAGCTCCTTATTTCGGACCACTCCACTCCCTATTTAATTTTGACCTGGGTGGAACGATTTTGAACTCCGTGAAAAACGGCCGAGATCAGGGTATCGCGACATTCGCCGAGAAAACGCTGCAACTGTACAAATCGTATAATAAGGCAGCACTCGATGCTCCGTTCTTGAGCAACCATGACCAGACCCGTGTCATGAGCGAACTGGGCGGGGATGTGCGAAAAGCCAAGCTGGCCGCTTCCATTCTTTTGACGCTTCCGGGTCAGCCTTTCCTGTATTACGGGGAAGAAATCGGCATGAAGGGAGAGAAGCCTGATGAGTATCTTCGTGAGCCTATGCGCTGGTACAAGGGAGATGGCCCTGGTCAAACGACGTGGGAGAAACCCAAATACAACACAGGCAAGGTATCGGTGGAAGCGCAGCTGAGGGACGATGATTCCTTACTGGAAAGCTATCGCACACTCATCCGTCTGAGGGAAGAACATGAAGCTTTACGTAGCGACAGTCTGCAACCTATACAAGCAGGTTCTGCCAGCGTGACCGCGTTTAAACGTACTTCAGGCAAAGACACAATGTATGTATATCATAACCTGTCTGGAGAGTCGGTTACCTTGCAGATAAAAGATTTCGATAAGGGTAAATGGAAAGTGATCTTTTCCACCTCAAAGGATGTAAAGGTGAAGAAAGGAACAGTTACAATTCCGGCTTACAGTTCTCTAATTACCGAAGAAGACAGAAAGAGCTGAATATAGGGCAAAATTACCGTTCAGATGAAGCAGGATATATATCGATGAATCCAATTTGGGGTGTTAACAGCACCCCATTTTTCTATATAAGTTTTGCTGCACACGAATAGAGGATTTAAAACCGTCAGGAGATCAGTTATATGTCAAAAAGACAGTTTTACGACAGTTGTGTGTTGAACCGGGAAATTACTCGTTTCAACTAGACCACTTGGATGCAAAGCACGCCCCTTAGAGTACACACAGGGAAGGATAAATGACATTCTCCCGTGTATATTCCAAGGGGCATTATTTAATACCCTCAATCATAGTAAAGATCGGACGATTCCATATAATTATAAAGGGGGTATACCTTCCGGTACCTTTCAGCTCTTGCTCTTAGCAAGCAACTGCTCATCGAACGGTAGATTCTCTTTGATCGCCCACAGGTCGTCATAGCTGAGAATCCAGCGATCGGCTCTGGACAGATCCTGCCGGCCGGAGCCGGGGTTGTGAAAGCCGATGCAGTACATTCCTGCACTTTTGGCTGCCTGGACCCCGTTCTGTGAATCCTCAATAACGATGCAATGGGCCGGTGCAATGCCTAGCTGCTCGGCGGCATATAAGAAGATGTCCGGTGCAGGCTTACCCTGCAATACCTCTTCACCGGTGATTCGAATGTCGAAGTAACGGCCAAGTCCTGTCTTTTCCATAATGAGATCAATCAGCGCCCGTGGAGAGGAAGAGGCCACCGCGACCGGAATCCCTTTCTCTTTCAGCCAGTCCAGCCACCGCTCCAGTCCGTCAATCGCCACAAGGCCCTCGCGCGCAATCATCGTCTGCATCACATTTTTTCGGTGATAGGACAGGGCCTCTTCCACCGTATTGGTGAGCTGATGCCTGTTCAGCACTTGACGCCACATGGATTCGAGTGTCACTCCGACATAGGTGTGATGCTCTTCTTCCGTCATGGGCGCACCGAAATGGGCAAAGGAGCTGCGTTCGACCTCAAAGTAAATCGGTTCGCTGTCTACTAACACCCCGTCCATGTCGAAAATGACCGCTTTGACCGGAACGGACGCTGATAGGTCTCCTGTGCATTCATTATTGGTCGGTGTAACATGATGGATGCTCGTCATGTCCATTCTCTCCCTTGTTAGTAGCTAAATTTAGTTGCCGGAGCCATTAGATTGCAGTACAATCTTGATCGCCTGAGACGAAGGCTGAAGTGTCCGCTCGCTGATATTGCATCCAAGCGTCTTAAAGGCTTCATGGTAGTCATCAAGCGGATACGAGTGGGTTATGATTTTTTTGGCGGGAATGATTTGTTGCTCAATCAGGTAATGCGCCGTGGAGAACGTGCCCAGAGAATCAATCGAGCCGATGATTTTAAGGCTACGGTCAACTACCTCTTTCGGATTAAACGAACTTACCCCATCTCTCAGCCCCACCAGCATCAAATACCCGCCGCTCGCAAGCTGGCTTAGTACCTCAGTGCCGACCACTCCTGTGGTATCCACAATCATGTCCACCTGATTTTTTAACGGAGCCAGCTCATGAATGGCCGACTCCAGTGTGGCGTGCGCGGACCACCGTTCGGGAGCAATAGAATCCGCTATAGCGAGCCGTTCCTCCGAGATGTCAACAAGGCAACCAGTTATGCCTTTCGAAGCAAGAGCATAACTGTACAGAATCCCGATCGGACCTGCGCCTAAAATAACGGTTGTGAAGTTCGGCAGCAGGTGAATCTGGTTGATTCCGGTCAGCATACAGCTCAGCGGTTCGGTCAGCGTCGCTTCTTCGTAGCTGATATGGTCCTTCAGCTTGTACAAAAAACGGTCCTCAGTCACATAATAATCGGTGAACGTACCGTCGGCGCTAACTCCGGTCTCGGTTACGGATTTGTGTGTGCAATGATTCTGTCTTCCTGTCCGGCACATTTCGCATTGGCCGCAGTAGTATGTTGGATCAATCACCACCCGGTCCCCAGGCTGCAGTGAACTGACGGCTGATCCTACAGCGATCACATCCCCCGCTGATTCGTGGCCCAAGATAGTGGACGGAACGGCATGATATTTGCCACTAATGATACCTAGGTCCGTACCGCATACGCCTGTCGCCCGAATTCGGACGAGTACATCGTTATCTTTTTTTATCTCCGGGATAGGTCTTTCCTCAAGTGCGACATCCCAAGCCGATTTGTATACCAGTGCAAGCATAAATAATTCCTCCTTTTGCCTGTTAGGCAGATCGTTAGTGAAGGGTGGTCAGAACAGTGTCAAGCCGCTTGGCAATTTCGACAATCTCATCTTCCGTAGCCGTGAGGGAAGGTCTCACTTTGACCACATTGCCGTAACCGTAACGGGAGCCTCTGAGAATCAGCTGCTGTTCGGCAAAAGCGCGGTCGATAATCGCATTGCTCTTAACTGCGTCTGGGGCATTATCCTCGTCGACAATTTCCAGTCCCCACATCAATCCGACGCCGCGAGCCTCACCAATGATACAATCGTGCTTGTTGGCCATCTCCGTCAGCAGGGTTTCGAGCAGGCTTCCTTTGGACCGAACGGCTTCCAGAAAACCGGGTTCAGATACAACCTCTAGCGTGGCTTTAGCTGCCGTAACCGAGATTAGATTACTACCTGAGGTGAAGGAGTGCTCGTGCTTCTCGAGGACATTAAGACGAGACTGCATCAATACTGCTGCTACCGGTACACCAATGCCGCCGAGACCCTTGGCGAGAGTAATGATATCTGGCTGGATATCAAACAGTTCACTTGCAAACATATAGCCTGTCCGCCCAATCCCGGTTTGCACCTCATCAGCGATTAGGATCAGCCCGTACTCGTTGCACAGCTGACGGAGACGCTTAAAATATCCTGCAGGTGGGATGATATTGCCTCCGTTGCCCAGGATGGGTTCAATAATCATACAGGCCACAGAACCTGAGCTTGCATACTCAATAGCATCCGATATGGCTTCGACGCATTGATAGCCACACTTGTCAGGCGAAGAATTAAACGGGCAGCGATAGCAGTAGGGAGCAGGTACATGAAGGGAATTTGCTGCAGCCGAGTTGGGAAACTTCCTCCGCCGGAAGGCGTTGCCGGATATGCCTGTTGCGAATTGGGTCTGCCCATGATGGGATAGATACAGGCTGATTATATCGAGCGCTCCCGTATATTTCTGGGCTAGCTTCACAGCGCATTCGTTCGCTGTAGAGCCGGTAATATCTCTCATCCATCCCGCGTCAATGCCGTTCGGCGTATACTGGATCAAATGATCCAGGACTTCCTCGACATAGGGCTCGGTAAAGGATGAGGACATGTGGGCAAGATTGGCGACTTGTTCCTGTACTTTGGTGACGACATGAGGGTGATTGTAACCGAGTGAGAGATTGAAGGTGCCAGATACGCCATCTAAATATTCCTTACCTGAATCGTCAATCAGAGTAATGCCTTTTCCGTATCTGAAGCGTTCTTTGGTTAAGGTATGCACGATGTTCCCCTCCATATCAGAATATACATTCTCATTAAGTACATCCTTAAAAAATGTACTGCCCTGCTACTACATAAAGCGGTGGGCCTCACCTCCCCCAAGAATAAAGAATCTCATCCTTCCTTGCCCTGATGGACAAGGGAGTCAACTACCCGTCTGCTCCTGCTATTCCACAGATACGAGAAAATGACTGCCAGCAGCAAAATTAGGCTGAAAGCCGCCAAAATCCAAAGGGTAGCCGTCACCGACCATTCGCTCATGCTCCAGCCTGTTACATATTGAAGCACTGCTCCGCCAATTCCGCCTGACGCAATTAGAATGCTGGTCGTTCTCTCGGTCATTCCCGGAATCAGCACGTTCGCATAGACGAGGGCAATACAGAAGAGACCGGACATGAATAACCCTGCACCAAAAATCAGAAGGTATGTAGCCCACTGACTGGAGACAAACGCCATTGCGACCAGAAAGCAGAAAGTTCCGATTCCGCTCCACAGCAGGAAAGGAATATATCCTGTGGACTCTGCAATTTTCCCTGAGAACATGCGGCCGATGATCATCGCAATCCATAGTATACTAACACCCAACGAAGCTACGGATTCCCGAATCTGCAGGGTCTCGATCAGAATAGAGGGCAGGAAGTTCATGAGCCCCAGTTCAAGCCCCATGTAAACAAAGAAGAATACAATGAATATTCCCAGTAACACACGGTGCTGTACAGAGTACCGGGCTTGTTCGACCGATCGCTCAGAGGTTTGGAGATCTGCTTGGATAAGGTGGGAAGAGGAGGAAGTAGGCATGGTAATCCAGAACAGCCCCAGAATAAACGTCAGAAGGGAGATGGTGTAGAAGGTCAAATACCACACTCCAAGCCAGATATACAGGCTTACCACTGCGGGAATGAGCAGTGCGCCAAGTGCAAAATAGACATCCAGCTTGGACATGGCTACGGCTTTCTGCTCTTCGGTGAACTCAATCGTGAACGCTCCGATGGACGACTCAATGATGCCTGAGCCGAAGCCAACCCATATGGTCATCACGATAACCCAGGTCCATGAGGGAAGTACCCCCAAGATGGCATATCCTGCTACGATACTAACCAGGGCAATGGACAGCATAGACTTGCGACCGATGTGTAGAGCCATGAAGGGGGAGAACAGAACACCGACAAGAAATCCGAAAAACTGAAGGAACAACAATAATCCGCCATCGCTGTACCCCAGTCCATAGTAAGGCAGTAGGACCGGCAGTAATGCTCCAAGCACCACACTAGTAATGCCGATTAACAGATAGAAAGCACAACTTAAAGCGAATAGTCTCTTCAAGGTCCGTCCCTCCATAAGTCTATATTTTTTATATGGATTCTGTTGCTTTACTAGATTATACCTTTTTCTTGGAAATGTACACATGTATTTATATAAAAAATGTAAAAATGATCGCTCGACAATTTTACACGTATTTACTTAATCCAGTTAAGGTGAAACCTGTTTATCCGGAGAAACCGCATGGGGAAGGGAGAAATAAGATCAGCCCAAATTGTTTTCGGGCGCCAAACCGCTCATAATTAAGGCATAACTTTGTGTTTGCAAAATTAGGTTAGTAAGGATACCTAACAGTTGTTTTACTTAATACAACTATGATTGATAGGGTAGGAAAAAGAATGTTAACCGCTTACAATTTAAAAGGGAGAGGGAATTTATTCGAAAGTCGAGAAGGAGAAAAATGAAGAAGAGAAGAAGGAATGCAGTGCAGCATAATTATCAATAGTCATGTGTACGGCTTTTTTGAACTTTACAACAAAAGGAGTCTACCAAAATGAATTTTTATTTAGAAATCCCGGAGCTTGACCGACATTTTCCTTTCCGGAGTTTTATTAATAAAGGCGACGTGCTTTGCTATCCTCATTGGCATAAAGAAATTGAAATTATTTATGTGACCCAGGGAACCTTGGATCTGGGAATTAACGATATTTCGATACGCATGAAACAAGGTGAAGTTCAGTTTATAAATGGGGGTGATGTTCATTATTTCTTGGCTTCTCCCGACAGCGAACGGGTGGTTATTCAATTTGATCTGAGCTTTTTTCAAGAGGTTTCCACATTAAGTGATCAGAAACGCCCTCTTAGATATATATTTACGGAGATGGAGCAATCAAGCTGGAACTGGCCAGAAGAAACAGCAGCTAAAATGCTTCCTCTGATTCAAAGCATTTATGATGAGAACGTCAACCACCACGAAGGTCATGCCTATATGATCAAAGCGAAGTTATTTGAGATGTTGACTCTTATTATGCGTGAAGTGCCGAGAAGCATGACGCCAAGGCTTCCTGACATCTCTGAAAGACCCTTAACACAATCAAAGGACACCCTTTATAAACTGGAACGTATTTTTGAATATGTGGAATGCCATTATCATGAAACCATTTCGCTGAAGAATGTCGCTGATTATATGGGGTTCAGTCCCTATTATTTCGCCAGGCTATTTAAGAAGAATACGGGGATGACCTTTGTAGCATTTTTGAATGATTACAGACTGAATAAGGCAAAATGGATTTTGTTGAATGAAAACAATCCGATCACTGAGGTCGCAGAGGCAGCAGGGTTCAGTAGTGTAAAGACGTTTCATCATCTCTTTAAAGAAGCAACAGGAACATCACCATTGAAATACCGCAGGACAATATTCGGGAATAAAACAGCAAGAAATGAGGAGGAAAGCTTTTCATGAGATTTGTATGATAGAGCTATCCGATGAAGTGAAGGGAGAGTTACGAGGACATTAAAATTTATTGATCTATGAGCAACCACTTGATATGCGGTGGGCTTAAATCAGGAGTGGAGGAAGATGAAAATGGGCAATCGTATATACAATGTAGTCATTATCGGTTATGGAGGCATGGGAAGCTACCATGTTCAATTGATCGAATCTAATCAGCAACTTGCCGTTGGCGGTGTATATGATATTGTCGATTACCGAATGGAACTGGCTGCGGCTGCCGGCTATAAAACCTATGCCAGCCTGGATGCCGTCCTTGCCGATCAGGCAGTGGATATTGTTTTGATAGCAACACCTAATGATGTTCATAAGGAAATCGCGATCCAGGCACTGCAAGCCGGAAAACATGTCATTTGTGAAAAGCCGGTTACGATAACGAGCGCGGATTTATTGGACATTGTTGAGGTGGCGAAGAAAGAAAATCGTGTGTTTACAGTACATCAGAACCGTAGATGGGATGAAGACTTCCGAATTATCAAAGATATAATTGGCAATAAGACCGTGGGTGATCTTTTCCACTTGGAATCGCGAGTTCAGGGGGCTAATGGCATCCCAGGTGACTGGCGGCAACTAAAGGCGTATGGAGGAGGAATGCTACTGGATTGGGGAGTACATCTGTTGGACCAGCTGCTTCAGATTACGGACAGCAAAATAGAAAGCGTAGCTGCTACCCTTAGCTATATTTTGGGGACTGAAGTGGATGACGGCTTTACCAGCTTTATTGAGTTCAAGGACGGTCTGACCGCAGTCATTGAAGTGGGTACAACCAATTACGTAAAGCTGCCGCGCTGGTATATTAAAGGAACTGAAGGAACTTCAATGATTAGAGATTGGGATTTGAGTGGAGAGATCGTCACCCGAAATCCAGATGTCGCTCACGTGGAACCCAAGCCGATTCAAGCAGGTCAAGGATTGACGAAAACGATGGCGCCGCCGTCTGAGGAATCCACCCTTAGGTTCCCGATTGAGAAAATACCTGCTGCTGCAGAAAGCTTTTATGAGAATTTTGTCTCTACCATCGAAGGAAAAGCGGAGATTGCGATCAAAAATGAAGAAGTACACCGTGTATTGGTGCTGATTGAGACGATTTTTGAGGCGGCAGCAACCAAAAGCGTGATTCGAAGAACTATTTAAATCCGCTCTATTTTTCGATCTATCATAAGAGAGAGATATAGGATCCTGGAGAGAACCAAACAGTATTGATCTAATGAAATTTTGGGATGCATTTGAGTAATCAGTAAACCTTTGAAATGGTGAGCAAAATAATTTTGCCCACCATAAAACCAAGCGGGTATCGCTCCACAACCGAATTCTATTGCTTGATCATTTTTAAGTTGCTGAGATTTCGAATAGGTTTAATTTACACGTAAAGAGAAAAGAAGTTTTTACATAAAATCCGCTATTTCCTCTTATAAATCAACATATTCCACTCTGAATTCTTCCATAAAAACATAAAATAATCCATGAGAGTGATAGAATAATCATTTGTACGAGAAAAGAGGAAGGGAGAGATCATTTAATGTAGTGTGCGACCAGAAGAATATAGATGAAGGGACTAGAGAATGAGGAGTTATAAACGAAGGTCCTGGAAACGCTAATTTTTACTCATGATCACGGGGATACTTGTATTAACATCTGTAATGTTGTAACGCCGATCAATGCTGATCAATGCAAAAAACGTTGATGCGGCCCCTTCGAACAACCGAGGTGGTGCGAATCATGTTTCAAGCGGCAATGCATCCCACAGTGATCCAATGAGAGTCGCCAGGTGCAACCTACCAGGATTTGATTAATGCTGCACACGACAAAGATATTAAAATCATACAGGATGTTGTGTATAACTACTCTAGCTGCTGGGGTGCAAAAGGTATATTGTACTTGATCTCCCGGATAATCCTGCCCCCGGTAAGATCGGTGAAAACGGGCCTTTCTTGAAGCCTTAATTTTTAAATATAAGAAGCCTGAAGGAATGACATTCCTAGGAGTGTCGTGATTTGAGGTTTTAAAAACACACTCATAAACATATGGGTGTGTTTTTTTGATGTTGAGGATGAGTCGTTCATGCCATTAACAGAATTTTATTATGATTAAGTAATTCGCCATATTCCTCTTCATTGATTGAAAGTATCACAGATAACAAGAAGATGTAACATTTTTCGCAGCTTATTACGTTAATGTAGACACCTTAACATACTTAAGAGTATTCTTATGTGTACTTAAGAGGGACCCCATCGCAACCAAAACTAATGAATATGAAGTATATAAAGGAGGCCCATATATATGAAGTCTCATACCTCTGACCGTATTAAAATCCCGCTAGGATTGTGGGCAGGATTATGTCAGTTAGGGTTTGGCGCCCACGACGTAGCTCGCAAAGCACGATTGCCGATCACCATTAGTACTGAAACAGTAGTCACTACCGCTCAATATTTCGCGATCTGGCAGGCATATTCTGATCTCATTGGTGACACTGCACAAGGAATCATCAAGCTTGCGACCGTCTTTGATACAGCGAAGTACCCACCGACTGTCTTAGCGACTTACCACGCTCGGGACTACCGCGACGCTCTAAACCGAATGGCTCGGTACAAACAACTGTGTCCCCCGGAAAACCTACACATCACTGAGAAGGGCGAGCACTGTACAATTGATCTGGAATGGCTGTCTCCCGAGCAATCTGGTCCGTCGATGCTGGTGGGTATTACGCTGGCTTGTCTTCTGGAGATTGGACGCCGGGGGACAGGTCAACCTTTGACAGCGCAGCTTGTTGAATTTTCGCACTCCATGGGCGATGTACAAGCCCTTGAAGCATACTTCGGCTGTCGCATCCGAATTGGTGCAAAATGTAACCGATTGACGCTACATCGAAGAGATCTGGACCGTCCCTTTGTCTCGTACAACAAAGAGTTGCTGGAAATCCTGACTCCTGCTCTGGACCGATCGTTGGATGAGCAGCAGCGCAGCCGCTCAATTACTGAAATGGTCAAATGGATCATGAAACGTAGCCTTACAGGAGGGCGTCCTGACATTCAGGCTGTGGCGAAGGAGCTCAGTATGAGCGATCGTACCTTGCAGCGCCGGCTTACTGACGAAAACACGAGCTTCAAGCTTCTATTGGCACAAGCTAGACATGAGCAGGCACGAGAGTACTTGGCAGACCCCTCGCTCGATATTAAAGAGGTGGCATTTTTGATTGGATATGAAGACCAGAACTCGTTTTACCGTGCCTTCCGCCTATGGGAGGGTGATACACCTTCAAATTGGCGGACTGAGCATTTAGGTACAAACTCGATATCAGGAGCACGTTAGGACTGCCTAATGAGTTTTATCATTTGGCGTGTTAAACAAGAACTTTGGCGCAATATGCTAGTTACTGGACAATCCAGACAAGTTAATATAATCACTATCCAGAGCTCAAGACTGTTTTAAAAAAGGAGAAGTGTATTATGGATATGGGATTAAAATATAAAACAGCTTTAGTTACAGGATCAACGAAAGGCATAGGTAAAGCAACTGCCATTGAACTAGCCAAAGAAGGTGTTAATGTACTAATTAATGGACGAAATTATGAAGAGGTAGAACGAACTATAAATGAAATTAAGTCAAATTTCCCAGCTACCTCCCCTCAAAATGCGACAGCCGATATTGTGGATATTGGACAAAGAGAAGCTTTATTTGAAAAATACCCTAGTATTGATATTTTGGTTAACAATACGGGCATTTATGAAATTATGCAATATGAGGACGTAGACGATGAAGTATGGGAAAAATACTTCCGTACTAACGTTCTTGCTGCAAATGGATTATCAAAATTTTATTTACCTAAAATGTTGAAAAATGATTATGGCCGCATTATTTTTATTGCGAGTGAAGAAGCAATTATGCCTTCAGGACAAATGCCGCAGTATTGTATGACAAAATCTATGTTGTTATCATTGTCAAAAAGCTTATCTAAATTAACAATAGGGACAGAAGTTACAGTCAATACGATCATGCCAGGACCAACACTCTCTGAGAATGTGCACCAAATCATTGAGAGTATGTATCCTCATGAAGATATGACTTTTTCAGAAAAAGAGAAAGATTTTATGGTTACAAACCTGCCTCAATCTGAAATACAGCGATTTATCAAGCCTATTGAAATAGGTAGACTAGCTACATTTGTATGTAGTCCTTATGCATCTGCATTTAAAGGTTCGCCAATCCGTATGGATGGAGGAATGGTACCGACTATTTATTAACGCTTGTGGAGAAGCTTGCTGAAATTAGCGCTGACATTGTGGAACATTATAATAAGATGAAGTCAAATATTATTCGAGGGTAGGATGAGGATCATGAACCATTTTGCTATGTATGGAAAGTTGACGGCACGTCCAGGGCAAAGGGACGCTCTTGCAGACATCTTGCTAGAAGCGGCCGATCTGTTGAAGTCGAATAATGACTGCTATTTGTATATAGTCAATGTGTCAGACGACGACCCGAATGCGGTGTATGTAACCGAACTGTGGAAAGATGCAGATGCCCATGCAGCCAGCCTTAAGAACGAAGAGGTACTGGCGTCGATACAACGCGGCCGACCGTTGATTATTGGAGCGGAGCCCATTAAACTACGTGCTCTAGGGGGAAAAGGCCTGTAGGGCCATGATGCAAGTGCTGCTACCACTGCAGCCGATCACTCGGTTGTTTTTAAGCTAACCAGCAGGATAGTCCTAATGAAACGCTTTTGTAATATATGAAAGGTTGGCAGATAAAATTGGCCCTGGTATAATAAGGGTAATTCACTAAGGAGAGATTTTTTTGTCTGGAGCTGTTCTTTACTAATCCAATTCCATAAAAAGAGGTTTTCATGCACCTACTATTCGTCTGCCCAATTTTTGTATTACGGGTGGGGATTTGAAAGCTTCGGAATAGTTAAGAACAACGGATACTATCAGATCCTTAGGGATACCTGTTATAATGAGTCCAATCCGTGCTGGTTCAGCGCGGATTTTTTTGTGGCTAAATAGCAGGTGATATGAGGGTAGGAATGACGTATGTTCATTCCTGCCCTTTTCTAATTTTAGCAAAGGGGGATAGAAGGGAATTACTCCAATTTGGTCAAATACAACCAGACTTCTTGAATGAAAGATTCAATCTAAGTAAGTAGAAAGGTGGACAATACATGAAACTTCAAACGAATCGGCTCCTATTAAAAACACTTGATCTTAATTTAATTGAAGCAGCAGCCCGACGTGATATAGGTGCTATTGAAGCTTTGGGTTATAAAACCAGTGATGAATGGCCGGGTCCTGATTTCTTTGAAGCTTTACCTTATTTTCGAGAACTTTTGAAAAAGAATAATGGCACTAGAGGTTTTGATTCTTGGATCATTGTGGAGAAGGATACCCAAGAAATTGTTGGAGGGATTGGTTTTTTAGGAGATCCTGATCAGAACGGTATGATTGAGATCGGTTTTGCAACGAATGAAAGTCATCGCCGCAAAGGCTATTGCTATGAAGCCGCTCAAAAATTAATAGAGTGGTCCTTAAATCATGAAGAAGTCCAAATCGTAATGGCAAGATGCGTACCTGACAATAACAGCTCTAAGAATTTGTTATTGAAGTTAGGATTTCAAATTGATCACAAAGATGAAGAATTGCTTTCTTGGAAATATCAAATGAAGAAAGTAGGAGGGGGTCAGCAGAAATGATCCGGCGAGATCTAGATGACGTAGATTTCATAAAATTTAATGGGGCCTAGTTCGATTACATGCTCAAGGAGCTATCGAAAAATTTGACTTTGCAGAAAGGAATGCGAGTGTTGGATTTGGGTTGTGGGACCGGACTTACTTCTATCTATCTGGCGCAAAAGTTTGACATAACCGTATTTGCTGTCGATTTATGGATTAGTGCAACTGAAAACTATAGAAGATTCAGAGAGTTTGGTTTGGAAAGCCAAATTATCCCCATCCATGCAGATGCCTGCCACTTGCCTTTTGCAGAGCAATACTTCGATGCAGTCATAAGCGTAGATATGTATCAATATTTTGGAGCGAAGAGCTCCCCAGTCCTATGGGGTGTAATTCGCTAAACTAACTAAAAATGATAGTTCAACGCTACCAAAAACAGCCGAGCACTCGGCTGTTTTTTAACTAACGGGCAGATTACACTAATGCAGATTCCTCATCGCATGAAGCGGTTAATCGATGCTAGGGTCGAACGTACAGGCTTAGGTCAAAAGAGTAAAAAGCGAGAACGGCCCATGAAGGCCTCCACAAGTTTTCTCAATTCCCGACGGGTCTACCCGAATACGGAGAGGCTTTAGAACTTGTATCCATAACATTTTTTAAACACAGATTGTCGATATTTAAAAATACTGTTTAACAGTGCTTTTTTCTCTCTAATATCATCATTTTCTTTTGAAATGCCGATATAAAATTGAGTCTAGAGAACTATTTTATACATAAATTTTACCTAAAGGAAGTGGAAAGAGATGTTTAAAAAGAAATGGCTTATCACCCCGTTGGTTGCGACGACACTGTTTTTCGGTCAATCTGCATTCGCGGCAAACACGTTTCCTGATGTGGAAGGAACAAAATATGAATGGGCTGCCGAATCGATTCGTTCCATGGTCGACAAGGGCGTTGTCAAGGGCTATGCAGATGGGACCTTCAAGCCAAGCAAAACCATAACGAAAGCGGAATTTGTACATATGTTTCACAAGCTTTTTCCAGAAATCAATCATTCTTCCGGCGAACCTTCCGACTTTGTGGATGCGCGTAAACACTGGGCGAATAAAGATTTTGCAGCAATATTCAACGGGGACTACGTCTGGCCGTATGCTGAAAGTGTTGGCGGGAAATATCCAAACTATCAATTCTATGTCAAACCTGACAAACCATTGACCCGCTGGGATGTGATGATGATCGCCTCTCTTCGGACAGATTATACCAATCAGACGCTTCATCCTGAGATTGAGGAAGTGATTTCCGCAGCTGCGCAGTACAAGGATATGAAAGTTCGTCAGGCCAATTACAATGACAATTTCTCGGCCTACTATCCGGTGCTGTACATCGACAAGACTGGAGAAGAGTACAACTATGATGGAGATTCCCAGGATCAAAAGGCAGAAGCATTCTACACCCTAACCAAGATGGGAGTCCTTACTGCTAATGAAGGATACCTTCACCCAAAAGCGCTAGTCACACGGGCTGAAGCTGTTACCATTTTACAGCGTTTGTACGAAGCTACAACGAAGTCAGTGGAGGATCGACACTAACCGCTTGCGTATTGTAGCCATCAAGGAGACTGTCTACATAAGGAGATAAACCGCTTTGGAGATTTCTACTTATTTAGTTACGTATCTATGACGACGCCTAACCGTCGATTACTGTCGAATGAAACAATGTATAAAAGTCGCCAAATTGGCGGCTTTTTTGTTTTAACGATAGATGCCAGTCAATAGTTTAGAATATGAAATTTTCATGTAAATTCATTAAAAAGATGAAAACAATTCCTTTTTTTAAGCAAAAGAGGGTATTGTTTTTGTTTATAAAATATATGTATTATATATCACTGTACTTTAATTCAATTTAATGTTTATAATAAATTAATAGCCTTAATCTATGTTTTACTACACTCATCTATGATGCTGAAGTTTCTAAGTATCAAGCCTGAACTTCCAGCACTCTCCATTTTTTTTACACTTCCAAGTCTACTTACACACTTTTTATTTCTAACTACATCATGAAACTCAAAAACGATTTACTTTAACATGTCGATTACTGTTTGTTTGTGGCAAGACATTTTGTTGTTTTTGCTGTATCTATTTTAAATACATAGGAATGTGAACATCTGGATCCCATAAAACATTTGTTTTACCGCTTTTTTTATGGTGAGGAAAGGGGTTGGACATGAACCGCATGACTTTGCTTTTTTCGGGACAAGGGTCTCAATATGTCGGGATGGGAGCGACATGGCATGATGGTTTTTCAGAGGCAGGTCACATTTTTGAAGAGGCTGCTGATATTTTGGGGTATGATTTGAAAACTTTATGTATGGAAGGACCCATCTCTCAATTATCAAGAACATCCTACACCCAGCCTGCACTACTCACGATCAGTGTAATCGCATTCAGACGTTACATGCACGATGTTGGGATTATTCCCCAATTTTCGGCAGGGCATAGTTTGGGTGAGTACTCTGCATTGGTATGCAGCGGAGTCTTGTCGTTTGGCGATGCTTTGCGGGTGGTGCAAGAACGAGGACGCTTTATGGAAGAAGCCTCAGAGGCCGGAGTGGGTTGCATGGTTGCTGTTCGTGGGGCTGATTTAAATCTACTAGAAGAGCTGTGCGATCATTATGCCGTAACCAGTCAGCCTATTACCATCGCATGTTATAACTCTTCCTATCAATACGTCGTTTCTGGTCATCATGCCTCTGTTGCTGCGGTGGCGGGACAATTAGAGCAACGCGGGTTCCAAATTACCCGTTTGCAGGTAAGCGGCCCTTTTCACAGCCCGCTTATGCAGCATGCTGCTGACCGATTAGCATTGGAACTGCAAAAATATACGTTTCATGAACCACTGTGGCCTGTCATTTCTAATGTCACAGCACTACCATATACGGATGCCAACAGCATTCGTCAAGGTTTGCATTTGCAAATGATCCGTCCAGTGCGGTGGATACAAACGATGCAGTATATGGAGAAACATGGGGTGAAGCAGGGGATTGAATTAGGACCGCGAACGGTGCTGAAAAACTTGGCAAAGGAAACAAACATCGCTTTTGAGGTGCTTTCCTTGGACAGAGACTTGGATCGGATTGAACTGGAACGTCGTTTTTCGATCCGTGATTGGTTGGTCAAACCGCTGGCGCTGGCGGTGTCTACACCCAATGCCAATTGGAATGAGGATGAGTATCATAAGGGGGTTATTTTACCTATTCGCAGGTTGGAAGAGTTACTCAAAAGCATAGAATCGGGCAACTCTTCTTCTGCTTATGAACTAAGACGCGAAGCGCTGGAGTGTATTCGCCTGATATTGCAAACCAAACAAGTATCTGCAGGAGAGCAGGAGGAAGTTTTAGACCTTTTGAGGAGGGATCAGGATGGAACAGTTTCAAACTTTAATTGAAATCATTCAGGACCGAGCCAGTAGAGCTGAAAATGGGATTATTTTCATTTCGGGTGATACACAGGAGGAGTATGTAAGCTACAGTCAACTTCTGGAGCAAGCACTGCAGGTGCTTCATCAATTGCAGGAAAAAGGAGTACAGCCCGGTAATAAGCTAATTATGCAAATTGAAGACAATCATACCTTTGTGAATGTGTTTTGGGGCTGTCTGCTCGGAGGAATCGTCCCCGTACCTGTAAGTATCGGGAATAATGATGAACATAAAATGAAGCTGTTTAAAATCTGGAGTACCCTTACTTGCCCTTATATGATTGCGGATCATAAAGTACTAGAGCAGCTAGAAAAGTATTCTCACCAGCATGAGATGCTGGATTTCTTTGATTCTGTAAAAAAAGCGACCTTTTCTAGTCATGATTTTGATTATTCCGATCAGAACAAAGGGGCCATACATGAATCCAGACCGGAGGATTTGGCGTTTATTCAATTTTCCTCTGGTTCGACAGGTGATCCTAAGGGAGTCATGCTGACGCATGAGAATCTCGTATACAATATTCGGGATATCGCCAGTCAAACGGGAATGACTTCAAGTGATGCGTATCTGGGCTGGATGCCACTCACACATGATTTGGGGTTGATCGCTTTTCATTTAACTTGTGTCATCGCCCATGCCAAGCAACTCATTATGCCAACAGCTCTTTTTATAAGACGTCCTTCATTATGGCTAAAAAAGGTGTCGGAGCATAAGGTGACTCAAATCTGTTCTCCTAACTTCGGCTATAAATTTTTCCTTGATCAATATAAATCCAAAACAGCGGATAACTGGGATTTGTCAAGTGTTCGTATGATTTTAAATGGGGCTGAGCCCATATCGGTGGAGCTTTGCCATGTATTTATGGAAGCCATGAGTGTACATGGATTAAATAAAAATATCATGTATCCTGTATACGGCTTGGCAGAGGCCAGCGTAGGTGTTTCCACTCCACCTTTGGATAAAGATAATTTTGTTACCATTCATTTAAATCGGCAGCAGTTGCATGTAGGTGAACCTATAGAAGAAGTAGATTCATCCGATAAGCGTTGTCTTACGTTTGCGGATTTGGGCTACCCCATGGCCAGCACTTCCGTTCGCATTTGTGATGAGCAAAATCAGGTGCTAAAGGACAATGTAATCGGATACACCCAAATTCGCGGCAAAAATGTGACTGCCGGGTACTATAACAATCCCGAGGCTACCGCAAAGGTCAAGACAGAGGATGGCTGGCTTATTACCGGTGATTTGGGTTTTATGAGAAACGGACGACTAGTGATTACAGGCAGAGCCAAGGATATTATTTTCGTGAACGGCCAGAACATTTATCCGCATGATATTGAAAGGATTGCAGAGGAACTGGACGGGGTGGATCTGGGGAAAGTAGCTGTCTGCGGTGTACATGATGCACAAACTAGACAGGATCGTATTGTTGTTTTTGTGATGCACACGAAAAAAATAGAGTTATTTTTACCACTAGTCCAAAGGCTGAAAAGCCATTTGAATTATCGGGGAGGATGGCATATTCAAGATGTAGTTCCAATCCGCCGTGTTCCCAAAACTACTAGTGGAAAGGTTCAGCGCTACAAGCTAGCTCAGAGCTACGAGCAGGGAGAATTTGATGCAGTATTGGCATCCCTGGCGGAGGCCACTCAAATTACACAGGTAGCGAACCATGCCCCTATTCATCAAGGTGAGATCGAGCAAAAACTGATTGGGATTTGCCAAGCTATTTTAAATGTACAGTCAATTGGAACGGAAGACAGCTACTTTGATATCGGCGTAACTTCCTTACAACTCGTTCAGATCGCGGACCAATTAGAGGAACAACTCGGGATTCATATTGAGGTAACGGACTTCTTCTCTTACCCGACTATCGCCAAGCTAGCTGGATATATATCCAGTCAGGATTTAGGTCATAAGGTGATTACAGCACCGCAACCAGAATCCAAAGAGGAGGTAGAGGACCTGGATATTGCTATCATTGGCATGTCCGGCAAGTTTCCTCATGCGGATACACTGGAGCAGTTTTGGGCGAATGTAGCTTCCGGTACAGACCATATCAGTCCATATAGCGACGAAAGAAAAAAGGATGCCGAAGCTTTTATTTCCCGTCTGAATATGGAAGGGAGAAACATGCAAATCGCCGAAGGTGGCTATCTGGATGAAGTGGACAAATTTGACTACACCTTCTTCAAGCTAACTCCACGGGAAGCTTCTCTGATGGACCCGAATCAACGTTTATTTCTGCAAACTGCTTGGAGCACGATTGAGGATGCAGGCTATGGAGGAAAACAGCTGTCGGGGAAAAAGGTAGGAGTGTATGTTGGATTCTCCAAAACCAGCTTTGAATATGAACGATTGTTGTCCGAAGTGGAGCCAGGGGCGATTCCAAACTTTGGCATAGGCAATCTTCCGTCCGTTATCTCCAGTCGGATTGCGTATTTGCTTGATTTAAAAGGCCCGGCACTGACCATTGATACGGCATGCTCCTCGTCACTCGTGGCGGTACATTTGGCGTGTAAGTCGATTTTGAATGGAGACTGCGAGATGGCTTTGGCCGGTGGAGTGAAGACCATTTTGCTGCCGTTGAAAGCTGGCATTGGCATGGAATCCTCCGATGACCGGGCACGAGCATTCGACGATCAGTCGGACGGCACAGGCTGGGGAGAAGGCGTTGGAGCCGTTCTCTTAAAGCCGCTTCGTCAAGCGGAAAAAGACGGAGATCACATTCTGGGTGTGATTAAAGGAAGCGCGATTAATCAGGACGGCAGTACGATTGGAATTTCCGCGCCCAATGCGCTGGCTCAATCAGAAGTCATTTCGCAGGCGTGGCGTGATGCACGGATTGATCCCGAGACAGTGAGTTATATTGAAGCTCACGGTACCGGCACCAAGCTAGGCGATCCCGTTGAGATTAAGGGCATTACCCAGGCATTCCGCAAATTTACACAGCGCAAGCAGTTTGTGGCGATAAGCACAGTCAAAACGAATATTGGGCATTTATACGAAGCTGCTGGGATTGCGGGATTGATCAAATGCGTGCTGTCAATGAAACATCAGCAGATTGCACCGCTCGTTCATTTTCGCACACCGAACAGGAACATCCATTTTGAAGAATCTCCGGTGTATGCCAACACTAGACTGAGGGAATGGAAGACAGACGGATTCCCGAGAAGATGCGGGGTGAGTTCCTTTGGCTTCAGCGGGACAAACTGTCACGTGGTGCTGGAAGAATATATAGCGAAAAAGGGTGCGGACCAAGAAACCACCGACCGAAAAAATGGATCATCGCCATTGCTGCTGACACTATCGGCGCGAACTGAAGGAGCTTTAAGCGAGTTGATTGCACGGTACGTGGATCGCTTTGAACGTGAGGAAGAATTGCCGATGGAGGATGTCTGCTATACAGCTAACACAGGCAGAAGTCACTTAACATATCGAGTGGCTGTGATAGCCGAAGGAGCGAAGGCCCTGAAAGCGAAATTACATCAGCTTCATGAGCAGGGCAAGGCCATTGAAGGTGTATACATTGGGAAAGTAGATAGTAGTGGTGGTACAGAAACAGCCGTCGGAAGCTCGGACACTTTGCAAGCACTGGAGCAAGTAGCAGTGAAGTACGTTCAGGGGGCACAAATAGATTGGGACACGCTATACGCAGGTCACCCGTACAAAAGGATTTCGCTGCCTACGTATCCGTTTGAAAGGAAAAGGTGCTGGATTCATGTTCCAGAACAGGTGCGAGCGGAGCAGACTACACCCGTTTATAAAAATACTATAGTAAGGGAGTCTGAAATTATGGGGAATGAGTATTCGACGTCAGTGTCGTTTACTGAACAGCATAAATCTTCCATTCAACAAAAATTAGCGAAAATGATCGGTAATGTGTCACAACTTAGTCTTGAGGAACTGGAACCGCAAACACATTTTCTAGAACTAGGGCTGGACTCCATTAATTTGTCCCAGGTCCGCCACAGCATCAAGGATACATTCGACCTGGATGTCCCAATGAATGAATTTTTTGAATCGCTGACCACGCTCGAATTGTTGACTAGCTACGTTGCAGATCAGGTGAGTTCCGTTTCTGACGAGGCAGCAGTTGGTGCTCCTGAAAGCCAACCGAAAATACCCCTTAATCGGGTAGATGCTACTACAGTATCAACCTGGACAGGGCAGGATTCCAGCGAAATTGGTACATCGACTCATGGAATAGTTACGTCCGGGCAAGAGCCATTTCAAAGCACAACAGTTATAGCGACTTCTGCTGGTATCGAGCAGATTTTGCAGCAGCAGCTGCACGTGATGTCACAGCAGCTTGATGTGCTCCGAACTCAACCGACTCCTCCGACATCCGTTTCTCAATCATTTCAACCGGAAAGGGATTTGTCGTCAGCAAATAGAGGAAGCGCAGAGATCATTGAAACCAAACAGGAAGTCGCAACTGCATTAGCTACTGTTTCACCGGTACTAGCTGTTCCGAAGAAGACAGGCCATGAAGCAAAACTGTTTACGCCTTATAAAAAGCTGGAGGTCAAAGCCCATGAATTGCTTTCACACCGACAAGAACAACATCTGCAAGAGCTGATTGAGCGCTTTACTGCTCGGACGCGAAGCACCAAGCAGTACACTCAGCAGTATCGGTCTGTCTACGCGAATAACCGTAATGTAGCTGGCTTCCGGCCTATTTTAAAGGAAATGGTCTATCAAATTGTATCTCAACGTGCAGACGGGTCCAAAATTTGGGATTTGGATGGGAATGAATATGTAGATTTGACCATGGGCTTTGGTGTTAATCTGTTTGGACACAATCCAGCCTTTATCCGTGAAAAAATTGAGGCAGAGCTAAAGAACGGCATGTGTGTCGGACCTATGTCCAACATGGCAGGACAAGTCGCCGAGAAGATTTGCAAGCTGACCGGTGTAGAAAGGATCGCTTTGTACAATTCCGGCACTGAGGCGGTTATGGTTGCTCTTCGTTTGGCGCGTGCTGCCACCGGGCGAGCCAAAGTAGCCATTTTTGCCGGCTCCTATCACGGTACATTCGATGGGGTGCTTGCGTTGGGTAGCGCTGGCAACAATAAGGAGCATTCCACACCTCTTGCGCCTGGCATTTTGCAGCACATGGTGGACGATATCGTTGTACTTAACTATGGAACGGATGAATCGCTGGATTATATACGCACACATGGGCATGAGCTGGCTGCTGTGCTTGTGGAACCAGTGCAAAGCCGTCGTCCCGATTTTCAGCCGAAAGTCTTTTTGCAGGAGGTTCGCCAATTCACGGAGCAATCCGGTACAGCTTTTATTTTTGATGAAGTGATTACAGGCTTCCGAATTCAACCGGGAGGCGCTCAAGCGTGGTTTGATGTACAAGCTGACCTTGTGACCTACGGTAAAGTTATTGGCGGAGGGATGCCGATCGGTATCGTAGCAGGGAAAGCCGCCTTTATGGATGGGATTGACGGAGGCACCTGGAGCTTCGGAGATAATTCCTATCCTCAGAATGAGCACCGGCGAACCTTTGTAGCTGGTACGTTCTGTCATCACCCGCTGGCGATGGCGGCATCCCTAGCAGTGTTGAATTATTTGGAAAACCACGGCGAACAGCTGCAAAATCAGTTGAACAGCCGTACTTCGGCGTTGGCAGCAGAGTTAAATAGTTACTTTACCCATGAGCAGATACCCATGAAGATTGTTCACTTTGGTTCACTATTTCGCTTCGTACTCAAGGGTGATCTGGAGCTTTTCTTCTATCACATGCTGGAAAAGGGTATTTACATCTGGGAAGGGCGGAATTGCTTCTTGTCGACCGCTCATACGGAGGAAGATATTGCGCGGATCATACAAGCTGTCAAGGACAGTGTAGATGAGCTGCGTAAAGGGGGCTTCTTGCCTGATCTGACCCCGATCGGGAAAGGCCTAGGTCCAGGTAAGCGAAGTGTGTATATAGCTGACCCTTCAGAAGTATCGACAGTGGATGTGGATGAAACGGTCATTCCACTAACCCCGGATCAAAGGCAGTTCTGGTTCGCTTAATGTCAAGAAACGAAGTGACTTCTTAACATACGAACTTATATTAATGTGAGACGTTAAGTGAATTGGCCAATCCCGTATTATTTTGCCGAAAAATTAAGTAAAGTGCACCTCGGCGTCTTTACGCTCCAAATTTGATAAAATGTCAGGTTCTATTCTTAGGACTTGGCATTTTTAGTAGTGCGGGTACCAATTATAAAAAAGCCAGTGGAAGAAAATCGCAATTGGGCTGTGAGGCTGCGCTGAATCGACAACAAAGGTCATATTTTGCAAGTGGTTGTAATCGCACGTAAAGGGCAGAGCAACCATATTAAAGCCTTTGAGTCTTTAATTTGAGCTTTGAGTGTCGTGAATTTTAAAGTTTATGAGGACGCATGTCAGCGGGTAAAAGAAAAGATTTGAGTTTTTAAGAATCAATACTGGAAAAAAACTATATCCTGCATAATAAGTTGAATAAAAGAATTTAGCCATTAATGGTTTAATAAAACAAATTAGATCCTCGCTTTAACAGATGGATAATTATATTTTATTAGTATGAAGATGGTTTTCTTATACAGTGGACCGTTCATATTTACCTTCCTATGAGAGAACTCTATCTCTACCCCTAGCTAGGTTGTATCGTACTTTTTAGGCTAGCGTCACAGCTGAAAAGGATAAAATTATTCCTTGAATCCCCCATAGTAAAGGAGTCTGAAAAGATGGTGAATGAGTATTTCTCGACGGAATCTGCTTCCAATCCGCAAAAATCTACGATTGCTAATAAACTGTCAAAAATAATCGAAAGTGTATCCCAACTCAGTCCAGACGAATTAGAGCCGCAAAAACATTTTTTAGAACTGGGTTTAGACTCTATTCTTCTATCTCAGGTTAGACACAGCATTAAAAGTACGTTTGGCTTGGATATCCCGATGAACGAGTTTTTTGAATCACTGACTACGCTGGAGTTGCTGACAAACTATATTGCTGATAGGGTAACCTCGACCTCTGAAGAATTGACCCGGAATTCGGAGGAGCTTCAGTTGACTGCGTCGTCCAGTGTCACCTCTTCGGTGCCTTCCGTCTTGCCGGACTGGAGTCAAAAATCCACTATCCCTATAGAAGATCCTGCATCCCATGAAAGCAAGCTATCAAATAAGGATATATTTGCGGGGAGAGAACGAATTTTAGAAATGCAACTTCAACTCATGTCGCAGCAGATGGAAATACTGTGTCAATCTCGGCTTGCACCAGTGGCAATGCCTGAATCGCATTCACTACAAACTGCTGTCGAGCCTCAGACATCCGCGATGAAGGAGGTAGCTGCCACAGTTACTTCTGTTTCCCCCGTACAAGCTTCCATGTCAGCTGTTTTGCCAGACAGAAAAAAAACGAAAGCATTTGTTCCCTATCAAAAAATAAATGTACAAACCCATAATTCACTTTCACTTAGGCAGGAAAAGCATCTGCAAAAGCTGATTGAACATTACACGATGCGCACACGAAAAACCAAAGAATATACTCAGCAATACAGATCTGTATACGCCAATAACCGGAATGTGGCCGGATTTAGGCTTGCTCTCAAGGAAATGGTGTATCAGATTATATCCCAACGTGCAGAGGGTTCTAAAATTTGGGATTTGGATGGTAATGAATATATTGATTTGACGATGGGGTTTGGGGTCAATTTGTTTGGTCACAACCCATCCTTTATTCGTGAATCGATAGTAAAGGAAATACATAACGGGATGTGCCTTGGACCGATGTCTAATATGGCCGGGCAGATTGCTGAAAAAATTTGCAAAATGACAGGCATGGAACGAATTGCGCTATATAACTCGGGGACAGAGGCGATTATGGTCGCTCTTCGGTTAGCACGGGCTGCCACCGGGCGGGATAAAGTGGTGATTTTTTCTGGTTCCTATCACGGTACCTTTGATGGAATATTGGCATTGGGGGGAGCAACGGATGACAGGGAACAACATTCCACTCCTCTGGCACCTGGTGTACTACAGCACATGGTGGACGATGTCGTTGTGCTCAGCTATGGAACGGACGAGTCACTCCAATATATCCGCTCCCATGCCCATGCACTGGCTGCTGTTCTCATAGAGCCAGTGCAGAGTCGCCGCCCTGATTTCCATCCCGCAGCTTTTCTGAAGGAAGTACGCCAGATTACGGAGCAATCCGGGACCGCGTTCATTTTTGATGAGGTAATTACGGGCTTCCGTATTCAGCCGGGGGGTGCGCAGGCGTGGTACGGCATTGAAGCCGACCTTGTAACTTACGGTAAAATCATTGGCGGCGGTCTTCCGATCGGTATCGTGGCAGGGAAAGCATCGTTCATGGATGGAATTGATGGAGGAATGTGGAGCTTCGGAGATGACTCTTATCCACCGCATGAGCAACAGCGAACGTTTGTAGCAGGAACTTTTTGCCATCACCCCTTGGCTATGGCAGCTTCGCTGGCCGTACTAGAGCGGTTGGAGAAGGACAGGGGGCAACTGCATAACGAGCTGAATAGCCGTACGAAGGCGCTCGCAGCAGAACTGAACCACTATTTTACGGAGGAACAGATACCTATAAAGGTCGTTTACTTCGGTTCCTTGTTCCGCTTCGTCCTTAAAGGTGACTTGGAACTATTCTTCTATCACATGCTGGATAAAGGAATTTATATATGGGAAGGCCGGAACTGTTTTTTGTCAACGGCTCATACTTCGGAAGATATAGTGCGGATTGTACAGGCAATTAAAGAGAGCGTTAATGAGCTGCGCAAAGGAGGATTTCTGCCGGATCCACACCCTCATGAAAGCGATCTAAACAAGGCTTTTTTTCCTGAAACTGCAACTGCAGACCTTAAGGAATCGACGATTAAGCTGACTCCGGATCAGAAGCAATTATGGTTCGCCTCAGTCTCGGATTCAAAGGGATCGGGGTCGCTTCATGAGACTGTTTTACTGCGTTTCCGGGGCCCGTTACATGTTAAGGAATTTAATGAGGCTGTCCATCACATCGTTGAGCGCCACGAAGCCTTACGCACCTTTATGGGGGAGGACGGAGAAACGCAGATCATCGCCCGGGCAATGACTGTCAGCATTCCGCTACATGATATCAGCAGTCTTTCTGGAGAGGAGCAGAAACACGATATCCGTGCTTGGATGGAGAAGGACAGGGAGACCGTATTCCCAATAAGTGCGGGGGAACCTTTATTCCGTATCCAGCTTTTAAAAACGTCGAATGAGAAGCACATCGCTGCATTTACATTTCATCATCTGATTGCAGATGGCTGGTCCATCGGTGTGTTTTTCCATGAACTGGAACAACTTTATTCCGCTTGTGTACAGGGCGAACGCTGCACGCTTCCCGATCCTGTTCCGTTCCGACTTTTCGCAGCATGGCAGCAAAACCAGTTAGAGGCAGGTGGAGCAGCTGCCCTTGCTTTTTGGTCGGATGTACTTGCGAAGCCATTGCCAGTTCTTGACTTGCCGTCTCTCCAACGCAACATCAGCTCTCCTTCTTCGCGCGGAGCACGGCACACCATTGTGGTGGATGCGTTTCTGGTGAAGCAACTGAAATCAGTCAGTATTCGGCTTGGAAACAGCTTGTTTGTGACTTTATTGTCTGCTTTTCAGCTTTTCTTGCACAGACTGACAGGCCAACATCAAATAATAGTAGGTATTCCAACCGCAGGGCAATCTCATATGGGTGTGTCCCCGCTAATTGGCCACTGCGTTAACTTACTTCCAGTGATTTGTGAGGTAGACTCTGGAGCAACGTTCATGGAATTCACGCAGACGGTCAAGCGAGTAATGCATACGCTGGATGCTTATCAGAAATACAGCTTTGCCGGACTTGCCCAGCTAGGATTAAGCCATTTGCCCATTCTTAAGGTGTTGTTCAATATGGATAGGCCCATTCCGGAGTTTCACTATTACGGACTGGAAACAGAATTGTTGGAACATGAAATATTGTCCTGTCAGTATGAGTTGTTCCTGAATGTTACGGAGTCTGGTCAGCAATTGCGGCTTGATTTTGACTATGCTGCGAGTCTTTTTCAACAAGACACTATAGAGGTATGGGCGCAATACTTTTTACATCTGCTGAGCTCGATTGTGCAGGAAGACGGAATGCGTGTATCTGCGCTGTCTTTGCTTCGAAGTACGCAAAGGGAGCGGCTTCTGGAAGTGTGGGCGACACACTCGGATTCTAAAGGGAATTATCCTTGTGTCTTGGATAAATATAAACATCCGTCTCCTACGGGTACCATCGGACAAGTATATTTGGCCACATCCGCTGGTTTACTGGGAACGACGCTGGAATGGGCTTATGTTGAGGTTGGAGGGAGAATTCGACATATTGGTGCAGTTAACCGAGATGTTCTTATTCGCGGGCATCAAGTGAATCTTGAGCAGATAGAGAAACGTCTTTTGCGAGCACTCGATTTGGATGCCTGTGTTTTGACGGCACGGAAAGACGGCGAGAGCAGTAACTCATCGTATCTAGTGGCTTATATAGTGGACAATAATTCTAATTCGTGGGATATAGCGAAGCTGAAAGAGAGTGTAAGCTCAATACTTCCTGATTATGGGCAACCTCGCTTTTGGGTTTTAATGGATAGCATCCCTCTTTTGGCTGATGGGAAGCCGGATTTTCAATCATTACCGAAACCAGAAGATATCAGGATAGAGGACTCGCAGAAGCAGGTTTCTGACGGTAATATGATTGAGGACAAACTGATATCCATATGTAAGGAAGTTTTGAATGTATCTAATATCGGATACAACGATAATTTTTTTCAAATGGGTGGAGACTCCTTAAAAGCGACTGTTATTCTAAGCAGAATTAACAAGGAATTCGAAGTATATATTCCGCTGGTACAAATTTTACATTTGCAAACGATTGCACAACTGGCGGCACATGTAAAAGGAGGACAAAAGCGAAAGTTTGAGCCGCTTGTTCCGGCAGATTTACAGCCCTTTTATCCGCTATCTCCCGCTCAAAAAAGAATGTATGTGCTGGATCAACTGGGTGGAGGTGCAGCGTATCATGTATCGGGTCAACTGCATATAGAGGGAGGATTAGACGTTTCCAGGTTCATTGATGCAGTGAAGGAGGTTTTTTCACGGCATGAATCCTTTCGGACGTATTTTGAGATAGTAGACGGGGAAACCGTGCAGAAGGTACAGGATGTGCTTTCACTGAACATTCCTGTTACTCCAATTTCCGAAGATGATGCTAGTCACGTCCATGAACTGTTTATTCAGCCTTTTGACCTGAGTAAGGCTCCTTTAATTCGTGCTGAACTGTTCGCAATCCATCGTGACCAGTTTATGTTGCTGATCGATATGCACCATATCATTTCAGACGGCTTCTCAATGGCAGTATTAATGGATGAGATCAGCACGCGGTATCAGGGTATGCCACTTGCCCCCATTGACGTGCACTACAAAGACTATGTCGTTTGGCAAAAACAACATTATGCCGGAGACAGCCGAGCAAAGGATGAAGCATTTTGGTTAGACTCGTTGGACGGCGAGCTCCCTGTATTGGACCTGCCAACTGACTTTGCTCGTCCGCCAAGTCAGAGCTTCGCAGGGGATATCCTTACCGTCATTGTGCAATCCAAGCTGACGGATAGACTTAATCAATTGTCAAGAGACACGGGAGCAACGCTCTTTATGGTGCTTTTGGCAGCTTATAATGTGCTGTTAAGCAAATACTCCGGGCAAGAGGACATCCTCGTAGGTACGCCGGCAGCGGGTAGAGGGCATGCGGATACGGAAGCGATGATCGGCATGTTTGTGAATACTTTAGTTCTCCGTAATCGACCGCTAGCGTCCCAGCCATTTAGTGCTTTCCTGGAGGACGTCAAACATAACACTCTGCTTGCGTTGGAGCACCAGGAATATCCATTTGAACAACTGGTCGACAAACTGGATCGAGTACGCGATGTAAGCCGCAATCCCATCTTTGATACGATGTTCAGTCTGCAAAATAAGGGAACAGAGGTCATTGAATTCGAGGGACTTCGTTTGCAACCGAATGAGTTTAATGCAGGTGTATCGAAGTTCGATCTTTCATTACATGTAACGGAAACTCAAGACCATTTAACTTTCACCTGGGAGTATTCGACCAGCCTGTTTAAGTTGGAGACGATTGAGCGATTTGCCCTCCATTATATAAAAGTGTTGGAAATTGCAACTCAAGATGTCGGAATTCGCTTGGCTGACATGGATATGCTGACAGAAGAAGATAAGCACTTATTACTATATGAGTTCAACAACACCTCTGCCTATTTTCCGCGGGATGCAACGATTCATGGAAGGTTTGAGCAGCAGGTTAGCAGGACTCCAGATGACATGGCAATCATATTTGGAGATAAGTGTATGACTTACCAAGAGTTGAATGAGCTGGCGAATCGTTTAGCGCGAACGCTGCGGGCGGAAGGAGTGGGACCGGATCAGCCGGTGGGGATTATCGCTCAGCGTTCACCTGAGATGATGATTGGTATCTATGCAATTCTAAAAGCGGGTGGAGCTTATGTACCCATTGACCCGGGATACCCACAAGAAAGAATTCAATATATGCTTGAAGATTCAAGAACACAACTGGTGCTGACACAACCACAGTTTGCAGAACAGCTGAAGCAATATGCGGACTGCAAGGTAATGGTGCTGGATTATGCTTCCACGATCATGGCTTTGCAAGCGTCCAGGTCGACGGAGCCTATGACCGACTGCATGAGTAGCTGGCATGAAGATGCCTCCAACCTTGCGCCTCTAGCAGAACCAAACCATGCGGCCTATATCATCTATACTTCCGGTTCCACAGGGAAACCGAAAGGGGTTATTGTTGAGCACCGCTCCGTCGTGAATCGGCTCTGCTGGATGCACAATAGATATGGGCTGAACGTAGAAGATACGATTTTGCAAAAAACTGCCTTTACTTTTGACGTATCCGTATGGGAGTTGTTCTGGTGGTCGATGGTGGGCTCTAAAGTAAGCTTGTTGCCAATCGGCGGAGAAAAGTCTCCCGAACAGATCCTGAACACGATTAATGAAGACAAGGTAAGCACCCTTCATTTTGTACCCGCGATGCTGCATATTTTTCTGGAATATCTGGAGCAGCAACCAAGGGAAGTCGTGCAAGCCAAATTGAAAACGCTAAAGCATGTATTTGCCAGCGGCGAAGCATTGCCTCCTCAGCAGGTGGCGCGTTTCTATCGAATTATGTCAGGGATTGGAAACGCAAAACTAATTAACTTGTATGGTCCAACAGAAGCTACTGTAGACGTTTCATTCTTTGAATGCGAGCCTGTGGAAGAGCACTCGGTGATCCCGATCGGTAAACCGATTGATAATATTCATTTGTACGTTGTACAGGAAGGCACGGAGCGATTGCAACCGATTGGAGCGGTGGGAGAACTTTGTATCAGTGGTATAGGAGTAGCCCGGGGCTACCTTAATCGACCGGAATTGACAAAGGAGAAGTTCGCTACTAATCCGTTTAACAGCGCGGAGGGTTATGAGCGGATGTACCGCACAGGAGATTTGGCGCGTTGGATGCCTGACGGCAACATTGAATATCTGGGGCGGATCGATCAACAGGTTAAAGTAAGAGGATATCGCATTGAACTGGGTGAGATTGAAGCGCAGTTGCTGTCCGTAGACGGAATCCAGTCAGCAGTGGTCGTAGCGCGGGAAAACAAAGACGGCTTCAAGGATTTGTGTGCATACTTTGTGGCTTCTGAGCCATTAAGTCCGCTAGACGTGCAAAATGCGCTCAAGCAGAAGCTGCCGTTTTATATGATTCCAGTATATGTGGTGCCTCTGCAGCAGCTTCCTCTTACGGCAAATGGAAAAACTGACCGAAAAGCTTTACCTGAGCCGGACCGACATGACTCTTTACAAACAGATTATGTTGCTCCGAGAACTGATGTGGAAAGGGCGCTGGTCGTGGTATGGCAAGACGTTTTGGGATGTGATCAAATAGGCGTTCGAGATCATTTTTTTCTGCTTGGCGGCGATTCTATTAAGGCGGTTCAGGTGGCCTCACGTCTGCGTCAGCATGGTTATTCCCTTGACATTTCTCTTTTGATGGAGCACCCGGTCATTGAGGACCTTAGCAAGCTTGTGACAACTTTGTTCCGCTACACAGACCAGAATTCGATACATGGAGAGATTCCAATAACATCGATTCAGCGGCAGTTGAATGAACTGGGTACATTGTATACCTTGCGTACGACAACATCCATGCTATTTGCGGGTAACCCGGACTTCGATGAGGATCTGTTACGGTCTGTGCTGCAAACATTGACTACTCATCACGAAGGACTACGGCTTGGTCTGGCGTCGATCGATGAGCCGAATATCCTTATGTACCGAGATGGAAATGAAGAACTGTTCACACTTGATGTGTTCTCACTTGCAGATGATGACCATCAAGCTAGCAAGCAATTACAGAGTGAATGCTTCTGGATTCAAAACAGTTATGGAATGTTTGAGGGACCCAGAGTACGCGCAGGATTATTCCGGATGTCGGGCTCCGACCAGTTCTTCCTTTCTGTAGATCCGCTAGTGGCTGATCCCACATCTTGGCGTATCCTGCTTGAGGATTTCACAACTGCCTATGAACAAGCTATTAACGGGGAACCGATAGTGCTTCCTGACAAAACAGATTCTTACCGCTCCTGGATGCGGTGGCTAGAAGACTATGCAGACAGCAAAAAGCTGGCCAAAGAGAAACTCTACTGGCTGGATAAGGTTCATTTCGATGGCGAATTTATACCGAAGGACCATAAGGCACCTGCACATTCAGAAACACTTCGTCCAGTAGAACATTGCATCATACAGCTTTCGGACGAGAAAACAAGCCAGCTGTTAACACGGGCTAACCAAACCTATAATACGGTGACCGCCGAGTTACTGCTTGCTGCATTGGGACTGACTATAGTGGAATGGTCTGGACAGTCTAAGATCGCCATTGGATTTGAACATTATGATCGGGAGCAACAAACGGTGACTTTGGACAAACCGGACCTTTCAAGAACCGTAGGTCAATTCGGTTCCATATATCCGCTTGTCCTGAATATGGAGCCTGGGGGAGACAGTTCTCTTTTGCTCAGAAACGTAAAGGAGACAGTCCGGCAAGTACCCAACCAGGGTTTAGGATATGGATTACTAAAATATGGATCTGCAACCTCTGGTAAATCGGAACTTAATGCTAAGTATTACCCAGAAATTGGCTTCCGCTTGATTCATTCTGAATCGGTTAGTTCCTGTCACTTTCATACATCACCTATGGATGTTGAATTATGGTCCGACCAGAATTGTAGCGTTTCAGATTTAGCCTATCACCTCTATCTGGATGGGCGGCTGAAAGACGGTAAGCTTTCCATCTGCATGCTTTATAACCGTCAAGCGTATGAAGCAGATACTATCCGAATGCTTCTGTTGCGTTTTGAACATCATTTGTCGGGCATTATTCAGCATTGTCTGGACCAATCCGGACGGCAACTAACACCATCGGATGTGGGAGCACGTGGTTTGGATCTGGATGAGTTTGAAGACATGAAGCAGTTTTATGAGAATCTATAACGATTCGTACGAGGAGGATATCCATGATCAAAGGACTTGAAATTGAAAAAGTGGTCAACTTGACTCCCTTACAGGAAGGAATGCTCGTCCATGCGCTGATGGAACCAGAATCACAGGCTTATTACGAGCAATTACGTATTTCTATTCGAGGAGATCTGGATTGGAATGCCCTACAAAAAAGCTTTCAGTTACTGGTTCAGCGTCATGAAACGCTGCGCTCGAACATTTATCATAAATCCGCTTCTCGTTCTCGGCTGATTGTCTTTAAAAAGCGAAACACGGCGATTACTTACGAAAATATGACAGAGCTGACCGGAAAGGAGCAAGCCGACGCTATTCGTAGATTTATGGATGTGGACCGTAACAGCCATTACGATTTGAGCAGGGATATGCTCATCCGGATGGCTGTACTTCAGACGGATAAAGATGCTTATACGTTGCTTTTAAGTTTTCACCATATTATTATGGACGGCTGGTGTCTTGGCATCATAATGGACGAGTTGTTAACGGCCTATGAGGCCTATCGTACAGGCCGTTCCGTTCAATTGCCTGAACCACGACCTTACACCGGGTATGCCGACTGGCTTGAAGAACAGGATCAGGAGGCGGCCAAGGACTACTGGAGTTCTGAATTACAAGGTTACGAACAAACGGCTGGACTTCCGATGCTAAAAACTCCAGCTACAACTCCTGAAAAAGGCGGCTATCTGCTGCAGGAATATAGAACGACGCTGACGGAAACAGAGACCAGCACTTTGCGTACGATTGCTGAATGCAATGGGACCACGCTCAGCAGTCTTTTTCTAGCCGCCTGGGGAATTGTACTTGGTCGTTACAACGGAAGCAAGGACGTAGTTTTTGGCACGGTGGTATCTGGCCGCCCGTCGGAATTGGATGAAGTAGAGCGAATTGTGGGATTGTTCATTAATACCATTCCATTACGAATTAGACTAAATGAAGAAAAGAGTTTTGTTGAATTATTGCGCGATGTCCAGAGAGCCTCTGTCCAAGGAAGGATGAACGGATATTGTTCGCTTGCCGAAATCCAGTCGCAATCTGCACTCAAGCAACGCTTGCTTGATCATATCGTTGTATTCGAGAACTATCCGCTGGAAAACATGATAGGAAGACGGGACTGGCAAGACAAACTCGGGTTCATTATTGAAGACGCCCGGTTATTCGAAGAAATACCGTATGACTTTAATATTGAAGTTGAAGACAAGAAGACAATGAGTTTCATATTGTCCTATAACGGCAAGGTCTATAGCAGTGAAGCGATGAAGCATCTGGCCTATCATTTGAAGCATGTCTTCCTGCAAATTTCCAGAAATCCAGATGTTTGCCTTCGTGATGTTCGGCTGTTAACAACCGAAGAAGAGGCTAATATGACGAAAATATGGAGCGGACCCGTTGTCCAGTTTCCTGCACTTACTTTTCACGGGATATTCGAAGCGCAGACGGAGCGTACACCAGAACGAGCGGCCGTCATATATGAAGATACGATGCTCACTTACAGACAACTTAATGATAGGGCAGACGCTCTTACCCATCTTTTGCAGAAGCGTGGGATTACACGGGAAAGTCTGGTCGCTGTCATGGTTGACAGGTCTGTTGAGATGATAGTGGCGGTGCTGGGAATTATGAAAGCAGGAGCTGCCTATGTACCAGTAGATCCCGTGTATCCAGAAGAACGTATTGAATATATGCTGCGTGACTGCGGAACGACGATTGTGCTTACGCAATCTCACCTGACGGGCTGGCTGAAAACAATGGATTTCATGGGCGAGGTAGTCGATCTCGCTACGTTGCCACTCCAGCCCGAGATGGATTTAGACAAGCAGTATATCTCCACATATGAGCCTGGCTCTTTGGCGTATGTCATTTATACATCGGGTACCACAGGTAAGCCCAAAGGCGTTATGGTTGAACATCAACAATATGTTAACACTGCACTTGGCTACAGACACAGCCAAGGATTCAAATATTTCCCAGTTAAGCTACTGCAAATTGCCAGCATGTCGTTTGATGTGTTTGCATGCGATTTGGCCAAGGTATTTGTCAATGGAGGTACCTTAGTCATTTGTCCTGAAAACGTGAGAAATGATCCAGCTGCCCTGGCTACACTGTTGGAGCAGCAGGAGATTACTACGTTTGAGACGCCTCCTGTGCTTTTAGCTCTGCTATTGAATTACATCTATGAGCACGGTACAAATATCAGTTCACTAAAGCTGCTTACTACTGGAGCAGATAGCTTGGCTGTTGCAGATTACCGTAAGATGTTGACCCGTTTTGGCAGCAAGATGCGAATTATTAATACGTATGGAGTTACCGAAGCCGCAATCGAATCTAGCTTTTATGAGGACGAGCTGGAAAAATTGCCGCTGTCCGGTATTGTCCCTATCGGAAGAGCTCTACCGAATCATAAGCTATACATTGTTGATGACAGGATGCGTCCGGTCCCTGTCGGTGTAACGGGCGAGCTGTGTATTGGTGGAGCTTCTGTAGCGCGGGGATATCTGAACAGGCCTGAGCTTACAGCGGAGAAATTCGTGTCTGATCCTTTCTCGCCCGGTGGACGCTTGTATCGTACGGGGGATCTGGCACGCTGGCAGCCAGATGGGAATATAGATTTTATCGGGCGAGCTGACTACCAATATAAAATTCGCGGATACCGGATTGAGCCTGGAGAAATTGAATCTATTTTGCTCGAAACGGAAGGAGTACGCCAGGCGGTTGTTGTTGATCGACTGGACACGGCGGGACAAAAGTACTTATGTGCCTATGTTGCAGGTGCAGCTGAGAAAGACATGCTGCGAGATAAACTGGCTCAGCAGTTACCAGTCTACATGGTTCCAGCTCAAATCATTGTATTGGAACAGTTGCCATTGACCCATAACGGGAAAATAGACCGATCCAATCTGCCCGAACCGGATGAAATAGCATCGGTGGATAGCATATATGAGGCACCACAGGATGAATTGGAAAAAACAATCGCTTTGATCTGGGAAGAAGTGATTGGCGTTAAACCAATTGGATTACACAACAACTTTTTCGAGCTTGGCGGGGACTCGATTAAAGCATTGCAAATTGCAATCCGCTTAAATGCCAAAGGCCTGAAAATGGAAGTAAAGGACTTATTCCGTTACCCTGAAATTCACTTGATAGCACCGTTTATAAAAAAAATCACCCGTATCATTCCCCAGGGGATTGTAGAAGGTGAGGTAGAATTGACACCTATTCAACTCGATTTTTTTCAGCATCATCGGAGAGATCGTCACCATTATAATCAGGCAGTCATGCTGCAAAATGATAGAGGATGGAATGAATTATGGCTGAAAAACGCTATGGACAAGCTGGTAGCTCATCACGATGCATTACGCATCATTTTTGTGGAAGAGGAAAAGGGAACCACCGCCTATAACAGGGGAGTGAACGAAGGTGAGTTCTTTACATTAACGAGCTATGATTTGACACAATCAAGCCAGCCTGAAGAAGAAATCCGACACATTGGTGATGAGCTGCAAAGCAGTTTGGATCTGCAACGAGGTCCTCTCATACGTTTGGCTTTATTCCATTTATCCGGTGAAGATCATCTGATGATCGTTATCCACCATCTTATTGTAGACGGTGTGTCTTGGAGAATTTTGCTGGAAGATTTGGGCACCGCCTATGATCAGGTAGCTCGGGGTGAGATGCCGAATCTGCCCGCCAAGACTGATGCTTACAAAGAGTGGGCTTCAGGACTGACCACTTACGCCGAAAGTGTACAGGTACGCCAAGAAATCAGCTACTGGAACAATGTAGATTCACGCAGGATACGTCGGTTGCCAAGAGATCATGAAATCGCGGTTAGCCTGATGCAAGACCGACGCCAAGCGGAGGTGGTACTCAGCAGGGATGAGACGGAAAAGCTATTGAAGCATGTACATCATGCCTATCATACGGAAATGAATGATCTGTTGCTTACAGCCTTGGGCCTGGCTTTTTATGAATGGAGCGGTTACAACGAAATTCCTATTTTGCTGGAGGGACACGGCAGGGAGGAGATCATTAAAGATTTGGACATCTCTCGTACAGTCGGCTGGTTTACCTCCCTGTATCCCTTTGTAATCGAGGTCAACAGACCTGAGAACTTGGCCTATCAGATCAAAATGGTTAAAGATAAGCTGCGGCGGGTGCCTAATAAGGGCGTCGGTTATGGTATTTTACGTTATTTGACCAAGGACCAGACTAAAGCCGCTTCTCTAGTCGCTGCACCATTCCCGGAAATCAGCTTCAATTATTTGGGACAATTCGACGAAGAAAACAAGACAGACATGCCTTGGCGTATTTCCCGATTAGCAAACTTAGCCAATGGTGAGAGAAGCCCGCGTGCGGAAAAGACGAATACATTTGACATTAACGGCATGATCACGAACGGAATCCTTCGGTTTGAATTTGAATATAACGGGCTTGAATATGGTGTAGCGACGGTAGAGCGATTAACGAACGGCTTTAAAAAACATCTATTGAATATTATCCATCATTGTTGCACTAAAGATCAGGCGGAGCGCAGCCCTACGGATTTTACATATAATCAATTGTCTATGGGGCAATTTGAACAAATATCAAGCCGATTATCGGATAAGCTGGGAAATCTGTTGAAATAAAGGATATCAGCAAGTTGAAACTCAAATTCTGCATGGATAAAGGAAAGGTGAATGATTTGGCACAGGTAAATATTAAAGATATCTATCCGCTATCCCCGATGCAGGAGGGAATGTTGTTTCATTCCATCCTCGACGCAAAATCAGAAGCTTACTTTGAGCAGACCGTTATTACCTTTAATGAAGTGCTAGATGTTCATTTGGTTCAGCAAAGCTTGCAGCAGCTCATGAATCGATATGATATATTCCGTACCATTTTTATGTATAAAGAAACAGAACGTCCGCTTCAAATTGTCTTGGAGGAACGTGATGCGTTGCCTGTTCATTTCGAAAATATCCGTGCTTTTCCCGAAGCTGAGAAAAGGGAGCATTTTACGGCCTTTTTAAAGGCAGAGCGCCAAGCGGGTTTTGACTTGGAAAAAGATGTTCCGATTCGGCTTGCTCTGTTTCAATGGGATGATGAGTCTTCCAGGCTTGTTTGGAGTGTTCATCACATTATAATGGATGGTTGGTGCATGGGAACGGTAGCCCAGGAATTTTTTACTATGTATACTTCCCTTCGGTCTGGAGTGCCTGCGCAATTGGATACGGTATATCCGTACAGCAGTTTTATTCAGTGGCTAGAGCAACAGGACAAGGAAGAAGCGACAGCCTATTGGCGGGGATATTTAAATGGGCTTGAAAATGAAACAATTTTGCCGGGTTATAACCGTCCATTGAATCCAATCTTCGAAGCAGAACGTTACACATGCAAGCTGGGGAAAGAACTGACTCAAGGAATGGAGAGAATAGCTAAACACTACCACACGACAGTCAGCACTGTATTTCAAACGGTATGGGGATTATTGCTTCAAATGTACAACCACAGCCGGGATGTTGTGTTCGGGTCCGTAGTATCCGGCAGACCAGATGAAGTTCCGGGAATTGAAAATATGGTTGGATTGTTCATTAATACAATACCAACACGCATAACCAGTGATGCGGACCAGAGATTCTCAGATCTGCTGATATCTGTGCAAAACTCCAACATCGAGTCTACTCAGTACTCTTATTCTTCCTTGGCAGATATTCAGAATCACACGGATTTGAAACAAAATTTAGTCCGTCATATTGTTGTTTTTGAGAACTATCCTTATTCAGAGGAGCTTATTCATGCGGAAAAAGGGCCTGATACACTTCAGGTTACCGACGTAGAGGATATTGTACAGACCAACTATGATTTTAATGTGATTGTCGTTCCTGGATCACAGTATGAAGTTACATTTAGTTATAATCGGCTGGTTTACGATGAAAATTGGATTAAGCTAATTGCAGCTCATCTTAAACAGGGACTGGAGCAGATTGTTCAACAGCCGGATCTACCGATTTCCGCTTTGGAATTTCTGACAACAGAAGAGAAAAGTCAGGTTTTATCCGAATTTAGCGGAGTACAGATCTCATATCCTTCTAGTGATACCATCCATCTTTGTTTTGAAAAACAAGTAGAAAAGACACCGAAGGCAACAGCAATTGTCTGTGAGAACTCCAGTCTGACTTATGCTGAGCTGAATGAACGTGCTAACCGACTGGCTCGTACCCTGCGTAGTTACGGCACCACAACTGATCGGCTAGTTGGACTCATGACTGATCGTTCTATAGATATGGTGATTGGCATTCTTGCTATTCTTAAAGCAGGAGGGGCATATGTACCCATCGATCCGTCATATCCAGAGGAACGTATCCGTTATATATTTGACGATTCCGGTGCAGACCTGCTTTTAACACAAACCCATCTTGTGGAAAAGGTCAAAGAAGCCGCCTTTGGAGGAAAAGTTCTGGTATTGGATGTAGATCCAACTGTATATCACATGGAAGGATCAAATCTGGAAGCCGTATCAGGGGCAAACGACCTAGCCTATGTTATATATACTTCAGGTACTACAGGACAGCCTAAAGGTGTAATGCTGGAGCACCATGGATTGTGTAACCTGAAAACGTATTTTGATGAAACATTGCAGATAAGTCCGTCAGATCATGCCCTACTGTTTGCGAGCTACGCATTTGATGCTGCATGCTGGGAAATATTTCAGGCGCTATTTTGTGGTGCGACACTTTACGTGCCTACTTCGGAAATCATTCTGAACTACAACCAGTTTGAACAGTATATGGCGGAACATAAAATTTCGGTAGCGGCATTACCTCCTACCTACGCTGTGTATCTAAACCCAGAACGAATGCCGGATCTGCGTATTCTGTTCACCGCTGGTTCCGCTTCCTCGATGGAGCTTGTAAACAAGTGGAAGGATCAGGTTGCCTATTTTAATGGCTATGGCCCGACAGAAAACTCGGTAGCAACGTCCATTTGGCCGGTGTCGGAACAGCCCGGAGCAATCGATACCATTTCTATAGGACGTCCCGTACCCAACCACCGGGTGTACATGATCGATGCTCTTGGTCATCTTTTACCTGCTGGAGTAGCAGGAGAGTTATGTGTATCCGGTCCAGGATTGGCACGCGGTTACTTGCACCGCCCAGAATTAACGGCTGAGCAATTTGTGGCTAATCCGTTTGTAGATGGGGAAGCGGGCTATGAACGCATGTATCGGACAGGCGACCTGGCAAGATGGATGCCGAACGGCAACATTGAGTATCTGGGCCGGATCGATCAGCAGGTCAAAATTCGCGGTTACCGGATTGAACTGGGCGAAGTTGAAGCGGCAATGCTGAAGGCAGATTGCATGCAAGAGGTCATCGTACTGGCACATGCAAATAGCCAAAACCAACACGAACTGGTTGCCTACTACGTGGCGGAACGGGAAGTAACGGGGGGCGAGCTTCGCAAGCAGCTGAGTGAAGAGCTTCCAAATTATATGGTTCCCTCGAACTTTGTTCAGATGGAGCAAATGCCGCTCACACCTAACGGCAAAATCGACCGTAAGGCATTGCCGGCACCGGAGCAGATTTCCCGTTCCACGCAGGAATATAGGGCTCCGCAGACAGCAGAGGAGCAGGCGCTGGCCCATGTGTGGGAAGCTGTACTGGGCGGCGGTCCTGTCGGATTGACAGATCAATTTTTTGATCGGGGCGGGGATTCGATCAAGGCGATTCAGGTATCCTCACGCCTGCTGCAGGCAGGGTATAAGCTGGATATTAAAGACCTGTTTAAGTACCCTGAGGTTGCTGAGCTAGCCACGCATCTGCGTGTGTCGGATACCCAATTAGCTGATCAGGAAGAGATCGAGGGAGCCGTTCTACTGACGCCGATTCAGCAGTGGTTTGTGGAGCAAGGGCAGCCTATGCCGGACCATTTTAATCAGGCTGTTATGCTTCATCGGGAGCAGGGATTCGAGGAAGAGCTGCTACGTCAGGCATTGACGCAGTTAGCGGTGCACCATGATGCGTTACGGATGGTGTTCCGTAAGGCGGAGCAAGGCTGGGAAGCGTGGAACCGCAGAGTGAAGGAAGGGAAGCTGTATGATCTGGAAGTGGCCGATTTCAAAGACGTGCCGATCGGTCCCGTATTGGGTCAAGCTATAGAAGCCCGTGCGAGCACTATTCAGAGTAGCATCCGACTGAATGAGGGGCCTTTGCTGAAAGCGGGCCTGTTCCAGTGCGCTGATGGGGACCATCTGCTACTGGCTATTCATCATATGGTGGTAGACGGCGTATCGTGGCGGATACTGTTGGAGGATTTGTCGAATGCCTATGAGCAGGCTGTACGTGGAGAAGCCATACAGCTCCCGGCCAAAACAGACTCTTTCCGGGTCTGGTCGGAGCGGTTATCAGCCTATGCTGACAGTCCTGAGATGGAAAGTGAGCACGCATACTGGGAGCAAGTGAATAAATTGGCGGCATCCGAGTCTTTAAGACTTACAGAATTGTTGGATTCTAAAAAAACATTGACCATAAATAACACAGCTACTTTGAGCTTGAAATTCACGAAAGAAGAGACTGATCAACTGCTAAAGCAGGCTCATCGCGCGTACAACACAGAAGTGAACGATCTGTTGCTGACGGCGCTCGGCATGACGTTAAGCACTTGGACTGGCAGTGATCAGGTTGCAATTCTTCTGGAAGGCCATGGCCGGGAAGATATCATGAAGGATACGGATATATCACGAACGGTTGGCTGGTTCACGAGCCAGTACCCGATACTGCTGCGGATTAATGGGGAAGATCATATCTCCGGGCACATCAAACGGATGAAGGAGATGCTGCGCAGCATTCCACATAAAGGGATAGGATATGGCATCTGGAGATATCTCAGCCAGAACGGACCGTCCGGGGCAACATACGCCGAGCCACAGATCAGCTTTAATTATTTGGGTGAATTTGATCAGACGCTACGGCACAGCGAAACGCGCATGTCACCGTACTCCAGTGGAGCAGATGTTAACGAACTGACCAGAATGCCGTGTTCCCTGGATGTGGGGGGCATTGTAACGGATGAAATGCTTGAGCTGGATATTCGTTATAACACAAAAGTGTTACAGGAAGATAATGTGATAAAACTAGCCAGGGAGCTCAAGCAGAACGTGTTGGAAGTGATCCGCCACTGTGTATCACAGGAGCATTCTGAATTGACGCCGAGTGATGTGCTGCTTCCGGGTTTAAGCCTGGAAGCACTGGACCGGATGGTGGCGCAGATTCAGCCTGACGGAGAACTGGAGAATATATATCCCATGACGCCGATGCAAAAAGGAATGCTGTTCCACAACATGCTGGATTCCCAGTCGAGCGCCTATGTAGAGCAGTCCACCTTTGAACTGAAGGGAACGCTGGATCTCGTAGCGTTTGCTGCCAGTCTGGACTTGTTGGTACAGCATCATTCAGCACTGCGGACCAACTTCCGGAGCGATTTGCAGGACGAGCCCTTGCAAGTGGTGTACCGGAATAAACGCGGAGAACTGTACGTAGAGGACATACGTGAGAAGGAGAAGGTGGCGCAAGAGCAATATATCGAGGAATTCGCGCGTCGGGATAAGCAGAAGGGGTTTGATCTGGCAAAGGATACACTAATGCGGGTATCCATCTTGCGTACATCAGACGATGCATACCATTTTGTATGGAGCTTCCACCATATCATAATGGATGGCTGGTGTTTGTCGCTGGTTACCAACGAAGTCTTTGGAGGATATACCGCCCTTACAGAAGGGAAGCCACCGCAATTGCCTGTGGTAACACCATATAGCCGATACATCGAATGGCTGGAAGGGCAGAATCGTCAGGAAGCGGCGGAGTATTGGAGCGGTTACCTGCAGGGCCATGAGGAGACTACAGTTTTGCCCCAGGCCAAAACAGGGAAAGCGAAGGGATATGAGGCCAAATATCTGGAATTTAATTTGGGTATAGACCTGACAACGGCCCTGCTGCAACTGGCAAAGCAAGAACAGGTAACGATAAATACGCTGATGCAAACGGCCTGGGGCGTTTTGTTGCAAAAGTATAATCGCACAGAGGATGTCGTTTTCGGGAGCGTGGTATCTGGACGTCCAGCGGACATTGCCGGAGTAGAGCAGATGATTGGACTATTCATTAATACAATCCCAGTCCGTGTTCAAGGTAAACCAACAACTGCATTTACTGAATTAATGAAGGAAACTCAGCGACAGGCGCTTTCTGCCAATGCCTATGACACGTTCCCGCTGTATGAAATTCAGGCACTGACCGAACAGAAGCAGGATCTAATCAAGCACATTATGATATTCGAAAATTATCCGGTGGAGCAGCAGGTAGAGCAGCTGGGAAGTGATGGGCAGAATGTATTCACAATTTTAAACGCGGTGGCTACAGAGCAAACCAACTACGATCTGAACGTCGTCGTAATGCCGGGAGAAGGCATAAATATTCGTTTTATGTATAACGCATTGAGCTTTGATCAAACCGGCATTGAGCGTCTGCATGGTCATTTTGCTCGTCTGCTGGAGCAAATTTCGTTCAACCCGCATGTTCGCGTTGAAGAACTGGAATTGGTGACAACGGCGGAAAGACAACAGATTACAGGCGAGTTTAACGACACGGCTTCTGTATATCCGCGCAATCAGACGATCCAAAAGCTGTTTGAGGAGCAGGCTGCGCGTACGCCTGATCATATTGCTGTAGCTTTGGGGCATCAATCTCTAACCTATCGGGAACTGAATGAGAAGGCTAACCGAATAGCACATACACTACAGACTGCTGGAATGAAGGCCAATGAGACTGTCGGCATTCTAACGGAGCGTTCGTTGGATATGATTAGCGGAACGTTGGCTATTTTGAAGGCTGGAGGCGCGTATGTGCCGATAGATCCTCAATATCCGGAGGACCGTATCCGCTATATGCTGGAGGACTCGGGAGCCAAACTGCTGCTGACTCAACAAGATTTACTGGAACGTTGCTATTTTGATGGACAGATTGTCAATCTGAATGAGGATACGTCCTACAGTCCAGATACTTCCAATTTAGGAATAGATGGATCAGGCGAACATGCTGCTTATGTCATCTATACCTCGGGATCAACAGGCAAGCCTAAGGGCGTCGTTGTTGAGCATCAAAGTGTCGTGCGCTTGGTGCGTAATACGGATTATGTGCCGTTCGATGAATCGATCCGAATGTTGCAGACTTGCGCGTTTGTATTTGATGTGTCTACGTTTGAAATTTGGGGGGCGTTACTGAACGGCGGTGAGCTTGTACTCGTGCATAAGGATGATCTTTTGGACGTAGCTAAGCTCAAGGAGACCATACGAGACCATCGCATTACTATGATGTGGCTGACTACACCGCTATTTAATCAGCTTTCGCAGCAGGACAGTAAATTGTTCGGAGATGTGAAGTATTTGCTGGTCGGAGGCGATGTGCTGTCTGCACCGCATATCAATCGGGTGCTGCGTGATAATCCGGACATGAATATCATTAACGGCTATGGACCAACGGAAAATACTACTTTTTCGACGACTTATCATATTAAAGAAGAACAGCTTGATTCTGTGCCGATCGGGCGTCCTATCCGCAATTCGACGGCGTATGTGGTCGATTCGGCGTTTAACCTGCAGCCGATTGGAGCATGGGGTGAGCTGGTTGTTGGCGGAGACGGAGTTGCACGCGGTTACCTGAACCGTCCTGATTTGACGGCTGAGAGATTCCTTGCCAATCCGTGGGTGGACGGAGATCGCCTGTACTGCACGGGAGACCTTGTTCGCTGGCGTGAAGACGGTACATTAGAATACGCTGGACGGATGGATCAACAAGTTAAAATTCGCGGCTACCGAATTGAGCTGGGCGAGGTCGAGTCGGCTATGCTGAAAATAGATCGTATCCAAGAGGTCAGCGTACTGGCCCATGCAAACAGCCAAAACCAACACGAACTGGTTGCCTACTACGTGGCGGAACGGGAAGTAACGGGGGGCGAGCTTCGCAAGCAGCTGAGTGAAGAGCTTCCAAATTATATGGTTCCCTCGTACTTTGTTCAGTTGGAGCAAATGCCGCTCACACCCAACGGCAAAATCGACCGTAAGGCATTGCCGGCACCGGAGCAGATTTCCCGTTCCACGCAGGAATATAGGGCTCCGCAGACAGCAGAGGAGCAGGCGCTGGCCCATGTGTGGGAAGCTGTACTGGGCGGCGGTCCTGTCGGATTGACAGATCAATTTTTTGATCGGGGCGGGGATTCGATCAAGGCGATTCAGGTATCCTCACGCCTGCTGCAGGCAGGGTATAAGCTGGATATTAAAGACCTGTTTAAGTACCCTGAGGTTGCTGAGCTAGCCACGCATCTGCGTGTGTCGGATACCCAATTAGCTGATCAGGAAGAGATCGAGGGAGCCGTTCTACTGACGCCGATTCAGCAGTGGTTTGTGGAGCAAGGGCAGCCTATGCCGGACCATTTTAATCAGGCTGTTATGCTTCATCGGGAGCAGGGATTCGAGGAAGAGCTGCTACGTCAGGCATTGACGCAGTTAGCGGTGCACCATGATGCGTTACGGATGGTGTTCCGTAAGGCGGAGCAAGGCTGGGAAGCGTGGAACCGCAGAGTGAAGGAAGGGAAGCTGTATGATCTGGAAGTGGCCGATTTCAAAGACGTGCCGATCGGTCCCGTATTGGGTCAAGCTATAGAAGCCCGTGCGAGCACTATTCAGAGTAGCATCCGACTGAATGAGGGGCCTTTGCTGAAAGCGGGCCTGTTCCAGTGCGCTGATGGGGACCATCTGCTACTGGCTATTCATCATATGGTGGTAGACGGCGTATCGTGGCGGATACTGTTGGAGGATTTGTCGAATGCCTATGAGCAGGCTGTACGTGGAGAAGCCATACAGCTCCCGGCCAAAACAGACTCCTTCCGGGTCTGGTCGGAGCGGTTATCAGCCTATGCCGATAGTCCTGAGATGGAAAGTGAGCACGCATACTGGGAGCAAGTGAATGAACTGGCGGCATCGGAGTCGCCCCAACTTCTAGTGTCCCAAGAGCATAGCGATAGGTTTATGCAGCAAGACATGGGTATCGTAAATGTGAGGCTTACGAAGGAAGAGACTGATCAACTACTGAAGCAAGCCCACCGCGCGTACAACACAGAAGTGAATGATCTGTTGTTGACGGCACTCGGCAAGACGCTAAGCGCTTGGACTGGCAGTGAAAAGGTAGCGATTCTTCTCGAAGGCCATGGCCGGGAAGAAATCATAAAGGATACGGATATATCACGGACGATTGGCTGGTTTACGAGTCAATACCCGGTACTGCTGCGGATTAACCGAGAAGATGATATCTCCGGGCACATCAAACGGATGAAGGAGATGCTGCGCAGCATTCCACATAAAGGAATTGGGTATGGCATCTGGAGATATCTCAGCCAGAATGGACCGTCCGGGGCAACATATGTCGAGCCACAGATAAGCTTTAATTATTTGGGCGAATTTGATCAGACACTGCAGCATAGCGGCATGCATTTTTCTCCATATTCCAGCGGAGCTAATACTCATGAACTGACCCAAATGTCCTGTGTTATGGACGTGGGAGGACTCGTTACAGATGGCATGCTGGAACTAAGTATTCAATACAACAATAAGGCACTTCAACAAAATGCTGCTGAGCAACTAGCAGAGCAATTCAAGCAGAACGTGCTGGAAGTGATTCAGCATTGTACATCTCGGGAGCACTCCGAATTGACGCCGAGTGATGTGCTGCTTTCGGACTTAAGCCTTGAAGAACTGGACCGGATGGTGGAGCAACTTCAGCCTGACGGAGAGCTTGAGAATATATATCCCATGACGCCGATGCAAAAAGGAATGCTGTTCCACAACATGCTGGATTCCCAGTCGAGCGCCTATGTAGAGCAGTCCACCTTTGAACTGAAGGGAACGCTGGATCTCGCTGCATTCTCTGCCAGTCTGAACTTGTTGGTACAGCGTCATTCAGCACTGCGTACCAACTTCCGGAGCGATTTGCAAGACGAGCCGTTGCAAGTGGTGTACCGGAATAAACGCGGAGAACTGTACGTAGAGGATATACGTGAGAAGGAGAAGTCGGCGCAAGAGCAGTACATCGAGGAGTTCACGCGTCGAGATCAGCAGAGGGGCTTTGATCTGGCAAAGGATGCACTGATGCGGGTATCTATCTTGCGTACATCAGATGAATCATACCATTTTGTATGGAGCTTCCATCACATCATAATGGATGGCTGGTGTTTGTCGCTGGTTACCAACGAAGTCTTTGGAGGATATACCGCCCTAGCAGAAGGGAAGCCACCGCAATTGCCTGTGGTAACACCATACAGCCGATACATCGAATGGCTGGAGGGGCAGAACCGCCAAGAAGCAGCGGAGTATTGGAGCGGTTACCTGCGGGGCTATGAGGAGGCGGCGGTCTTGCCTCAGGCCAAAAGAGGGAAGACCCAGGGATATGAGACCGAATATCTGGAGTTTGATTTGGGTATAGACCTGACAACGGCCCTACTGCAATTGGCGAAGCAAGAACAGGTAACGATAAATACGCTAATGCAAACGGCCTGGGGCGTTTTGTTGCAAAAGTATAATCGCACAGAGGATGTCGTTTTCGGGAGCGTGGTATCGGGACGTCCAGCGGACATTGCCGGAGTAGAGCAGATGATTGGACTATTCATTAACACGGTCCCCGTCCGTATTCAAGGCGGACAAGCAACTGCATTTACAGAGCTGATGAAGCAAACTCAGCGACAGGCGCTTGCTTTGGGAACATACGAAACGTTCCCACTCTATGAGATTCAGGCACAGGCAGAGCAGAAAGTGGAACTGATTAATCATATTATGGTATTTGAGAACTATCCGGTGGATGAACAAATTGAACAATTAGGTGAAAGAGAGAAAGCTGATTTTAAAATAACCGGAGCAGGAGCGGTTGAGCAGACGAATTATGATTTTAATATCGTGGTGTTACCGGGAGAGACGCTGCGAGTTCATTTTGGTTACAATGCCCAGGTATATGACTATGAAAGGGTAGAACAGATCCGGGGGCATTTGCTGCAACTGCTGGAGCAAATCAAGATCAATCCAGCTGGTCGGATTTGCGAGATGGATATATTAACCCCTCAGGAACGCGAGCAACTGCTGGGTGCTTGGTGTGACACGATAGCAGCATATCCATGTGAGCAGACGATTCACGGGTTGTTTGAGGAGCAGGTCAAGCAGACACCGGAGCAGGTAGCGGTATATTTTGAAGGAGCGCAAGTGACCTACCGTGAATTAAATGAGCGAGCGAACCGACTGGCGCGTACTTTACGCAGTAACGGTGTGATAGCAGACGGCCTAGTCGGCCTGATGACAGAGCGATCGATTGACATGATTGTCGGCATCTTGGGTATTTTGAAGGCAGGGGGCGCCTACATTCCGATCGATCCGACTTATCCGGAGAACCGCATCCGTTATATGCTGGACGATTCAGGTACGGAACTGCTGTTAACGCAGCAGCATTTGGTTGAAAAAGTGGAATTTAGGGGCAAGGTCCTGCTGTTGGATGCAGAAATGGGCGAAGGCAGTGCGGATGCAAGTACGGCTGAGGCAAAAGGAGAACCTGTGTCCATATATCACAGGGATGGTACGAATTTGGATGCTATATCCGGTCCTCATAACCTAGCGTATGTGATTTATACGTCCGGAACGACAGGTCAGCCTAAGGGAGTCATGCTTGAGCATCGTGGACTCTGCAATCTGCATACGTACTTCAGGGAGACGTTGCGGATCAGCAGTTCCGACCGTGTTGTATCGTTTGCCAGTTATTCCTTTGATGCTTCGATCTGGGAAATGCTTCAGGCGCTCTTCAACGGGGCCACTTTATGTATCCCGACATCAGAAACCATTCTCAGTTATGACAAGTTTGAGCAGTATATGGCGGATCATCGAATTACAATTACGATATTGCCGCCGACCTATGCTGTATACTTGAATCCGGAACGAATGCCGGATCTGCGCATCCTGTTTACAGGCGGCTCGGCTGCCTCACCAGAATTGTTATCCAAATGGAAGGATCATGTGACATACTACAATGCCTACGGTCCAACGGAAAATTCCATAGCAACGTCTGTTTGGCCAGTGCCGGGAGGGTCCGAAGCAGGGGTATCCATCTCAATCGGACGCCCTGTACCGAATCACCGCGTGTATATGGTCGATGCACATGGGCAGCTTGCACCAGCAGGAATCCCCGGTGAACTGTGTGTATCCGGTCCAGGATTGGCACGCGGTTACCTGCACCGCCCGGAATTAACGGCTGAACAATTTGTGGCTAATTCGTTTGCAGATGGGGAAGCGGGCTATGAACGCATGTATCGGACAGGCGACCTGGCAAGATGGTTGCCTGACGGTAACATTGAGTACCTGGGCCGGATTGACCATCAGGTCAAAATTCGCGGTTACCGGATTGAACTGGGCGAAGTTGAGGCGGCTATGCTGAAGGCAGATCGCATGCAAGAGGTCATCGTACTGGCACATGCAAACAGCCAAAATCAACACGAACTGGTTGCCTACTACGTGGCGGAACGCGAAGTGACGGGGAGCGAACTTCGCAAGATGTTAAATGAAGAACTCCCGAATTATATGGTCCCTTCACATTTCATTCAGTTGCAGAACGTACCTCTTACACCAAACGGTAAAATTGACCGTAAGGCGCTGCCGATACCAGAAGTTCGTTTGGCCGACCATGTTGCACCGCGAACGTGGATGGAAATAAAATTGGCAGACATCTGGCAGGATGTGCTGGGTCTACCGCAAGTAGGCATCAACGAAAATTTCTTTGAAATTGGTGGTCATTCGCTACGGGCGACGACACTGACTTCTAGAGTTCGCAAAGATTTAAACAAACCGATGGATTTGCAAAACATATTTGAGGCACCAACGATCGAGCAATTGGCAGTCTTGCTTGAAGAACAGGATCAAATCATATATGCATCCATTCCGGTGGCAGAAAAACGCGACACTTACCCGCTTTCTTTCGCACAGACACGGATGTATGTGCTTCACCAGCTGGATCCGGAAGGGATAAGCTATAACACCACATCAGCACTGAGAGTAATCGGTCCGATAGATGTGAACCAGGTGGAAGAGGTATTCCGTCAATTAATTTCACGTCATGCGTCACTCCGGACAAGCTTTGAACTGGTGAATGGTGTGCCGATGCAGCGGGTGCACGATACGATTCACTTTGAGTTGGAATATGCCACAATATCAGAACTGCGGACAGAATCCAATGAACTTATGCTTGAAAATTTAGCAGAAGAACATGCCCGTTCCTTTGTACGCCCATTTGACTTGAGGATCGCTCCGTTGCTACGTGTAAAGCTGGTTAAATTGGGATTGGACGAGGAAGGACAGGAGCCGCAGCACTTATTGATGCTTGATATGCACCACATCGTTTCAGACGGAGTATCCATTGAAATATTAGCTGGTGATTTTGCCCGCTTATATAGCGGTGAAGTATTATCTCCGCTGCGTATTCAATATACGGACTATGCTGTGTGGCAGCATAGCAAAACTCAGCAGGAGCGAATAAAGAGTCAGGGAGAGTACTGGCTGAATAGATTTAGTGGTGACTTGCCTCAACTGGATTTGCCAACTGATTTTGAGCGTCCGGTAACACGATGTACGAAAGGTGACGCTGTTGAGTTTGAAATGGGACAGGAATTGACTCAGTGTTTAAAAGAACTGGCGGTGCATACGGATTCTACGCTGTACATGGTACTTATGGCTGCATACACAGCATTGCTGCATTATTACACAGGGCAGGAAGACATCATTGTTGGTACTCCGATTGCAGGTAGACCGCATGCTGACCTGGAGCCTATGCTCGGTATGTTTGTCGGCACGCTCGCATTACGCAATCATCCTCACGCTGAACAGACGTTTTATAACTGCATTGAGGACGCCAAGACATGTGCACTGCAAGCATATGCGCATCAGGACTATCCTTTTGAGGAGCTGGTGGAAAAGCTCGATCTGAAACGAGATATGAGCCGTAATCCGTTGTTCGACACGATGTTTGTATTGCAGAATATGGAGAAAAAGGAAGTGAAGTTGGACAAGTTGTTCTTCTGCTCTTTTGACATAGATCAGGTTTCTGCGAAATTCGATCTGACGCTTGAAGTTAGTGAGGAGGAAGCATCTATTCAGCTCCAATTTCTGTACGCTACATCTTTGTTTAAACGGGAAACGGTAGAAAGCATGGCAAGGCATTTTGTACAGTTGGTTAAAACTGTTGTAGCCAATCCCAATACTAAGCTGGGCGAATTGACGCTGATTTCGGAAGAAGACAAAGGGATTCTAAAAAAACATAGGGACACCCTAAAGGCTTCTCGCTACTGGAGTACTCTGCTCGAAGGCTATGAAGAAGCACCTCAATTGCCATATGCCAATCTGATGGGGCGCAGTCCATATCAGGCAGAGCATCTGGAGATTAATTTGGATGTTGAACGAACGGTGGCACTGCAGCGAATTGCACAAAATGAGCAGGTGACGATAAATACGCTGCTGCAGACAGTCTGGGGAATTTTATTACAAAAGTATAACGGTACAGATGATGTGGTGTTCGCTTGCTCCATATCAAGTCCTTTAACAGATAAATTGGATTCGAAGCATTCAATTGGACTGGGTAACCACACCTTACCAGTTCGCATTCGAACCGAAGCAGGAGCCAACTTTATCGGGTTGATGAGAAATGTGCAGCAGCAAACCGATGAATCTGCGGTATATGGACATTTTCCAATGTGTGAAATGGTTACAACGAAAGTGCAACAACTGGCACTTTTTGGACATAGAATGGTGTTTGAGACTACTTTGGAAGAGGCCAATACTGAGCAAGAAAGCTGCGATTTAAGCATCATAGTACTTCAGGGAGATACGCTACGAATTGATTTTTCCTACAATGCCCAGGTATATGATCATCAGAGTGTGTCGCAGATTCAAGGACATCTACTGCAGTTGCTGGATCAAATTATAGCGAATCCGGATAGTTTAATTGAGACAATGGATCTGTTGACTAAGCAGGAGCGGGAGCACATCATCCAGGTGTGGGGAAATACCACGGCAGAGTATTCGCGTGAACAAACAATTCACGAACTGTTCGAGGAACAGGTTCTGCAGACTTCGGATCAGACAGCGGTATATTTTGAAGGTCAACAATTGACCTACCATGAATTGAACGAGCGCGCAAACCGTCTGGCCCGTACTTTACGCAGCTATGGTGTGAAAGCCGATAGTCTGGTTAGTCTGATGACAGAGCGTTCCGTAGAAATGATTGTGGGCATATTGGGAATTTTGAAGGCGGGGGGAGCATATATCCCGATAGACCCAACCTATCCGGAGGAACGCATCCGCTACATGCTGGACGACTCAGGTACGGAACTGTTGTTAACGCAACAGCACCTGACGGAAAAGGTGCTGTTTGGAGGCAAGGTGCTGGTGCTTGACGGTGAACAGGACGGAGTCGCTTCCGATACAAGAAAAGCGGATGTACGCGGGGAAATGCTGCCCGTATATCATCAGAACGGTTCGAATCTGGAGGCTGTATCGGGTCCAAACGATCTAGCATATGTCATCTATACGTCCGGGACGACAGGTCAGCCTAAGGGAGTAATGCTTGAGCATCACGGTCTTAGTAATCTTAAAACCTACTTCGAGCAAAAATTGAGTATTGGCTTGTCCGATCGGGTTGTCATGTTTGCCAGTTATTCGTTTGATACGTCATGCTCGGAAATAATCCAGTCTTTACTTTGCGGAGCGACATTGTATATACCTTCCTCCGAGACTATTTTGAATTATGAACGTTTCGAGCAATACATGGCTGCCTGCAGAATTACAATTGCAACGCTGCCGCCAAACTATGCTGTATACCTGAACCCGGATCGCATGCCTGATTTGCGTGTTCTGCTTACAGCAGGATCGGCCTCTACCGCAGAACTGGTGTCCAAATGGAAGGACCGAGTGGCTTATTACAATGCGTATGGTCCTACCGAAAATTCCGTTGCAACGTCTCTTTGGCCGGTATCGGAAGAAAATTCTGAGTTAGGTGGAATCATATCCATCGGACGGCCAGTATCTAATCACCGCGTGTATATGGTGGATACACACGGAAATCTTTCACCTGCAGGAGTCCCTGGTGAGCTGTGTGTATCCGGTCCGGGGCTGGCACGCGGCTATCTGCACCGTCCAGAGCTGACAAAAGAAAAATTCGTAGCCAATCTGTTTGCAGCAGAGGAAGTTGGCTATGAGCGAATGTACCGTACAGGTGACTTGGCACGATGGTTGCCAGATGGGAACATTGAATATTTGGGTAGGATTGACCATCAGGTCAAAATCCGCGGGTATCGGATTGAGCTCGGTGAGATTGAAGCGCAAATTATCAAGGTGGACGGTGTTAAAGAATCTATTGTCATGGCTCGTGCAGATCAGCAGGGAGCCTATCATTTGGCCGCTTACTACGTAGCTGAAAAAGAAATCAGTGGCAGTATGATGTTGAATTTGCTGAATGAGAAATTGCCGAACTATATGGTACCGTCGTATTTTATACAACTGCAGAACATGCCGCTGACACCGAACAGAAAAATTGATCGCAAGGCACTGTCGGCATTCGAGGAACATACTGATTTGACTGCAGAATATGCAGCGCCGCGCACAGCCATGGAGGCGAAGTTAGCACAAATCTGGAGAGAGGTACTCGACATTCCGTCCGTTGGAATTCATCATAATTTCTTTGCCATTGGCGGACATTCACTTCGTGCAACTGCATTGGCCGCAAAAATTCACAAAGAACTGAATATTGAGTTACCGTTGCGTTATGTATTTGACTTTCCAACAATTGAGCAAATGGCGCAGGCTGTTCATGAATTGTCACCAAATCCATTTGCAGCGATTCCTGTTGCCGAATTGAGAGACAGTTATCCGGCATCTATAACTCAAAATAGACTATACGTTTTGAGCAGCATGAATAACTACAATATGTCTGCCATGCTTTTGATGGAAGGGGAACTGAATTTTTTAAGATTAGAAAGAGCGCTTAAGCAATTAATTCAGCGTCATGATACTTTGCGAACCTCTTTTGAATTCGTAGATGATAAACTGGTACAACGGATTCACGACCATGTCGATTTCACTTTGGAGGTTATGCAGGGACACGGAGAGAACGAAGCAAGAGCAATGATGAGACAATTTATCAGACCTTTTGATCTTGGGAAGGCACCGTTACTTCGAGCTGCTCTGTTGCAAGAATCTCCACAGCGTCATTGGTTTATGTTTGACATGCATCATGTGATTTCAGATGGTGTATCTATGAGTATATTGCTGAACGAGCTGCCCGCACTGTATGAAGAAAAAACGTTGCCGGCCTTGCGAATTCAATACAAGGATTATGCGGTATGGCAGCAAGGAGATATTGGTAGCTCATGGATGGAAAAACAAGAAGCATACTGGCTCAAGCAGATGAGCGGCGACATTCCGATTTTGGGTATCCCAGTCGACTTTGAAAGACCTGCAACACGTAGCACTTCGGGCAGCACCGTTTCCTTTGCCATTTCACATCAGGACGTGGACGGCTTGAAACAAATCAGTTTGCAGGCTGGAGCTACCTTATTTATGGTATTACTTGCAGCCTACAAGACCCTATTGTTCAAGTACAGCGGTCAGGAGGATATCGTTGTTGGAACACCTATTGCAGGTAGACAGCATCACGATTTGCAGCCTGTCGTCGGCATGTTTGTCAACACGCTTGCATTGCGGAGCTTTCCTGAAGGGGATAAGTCTTTTTACGAATATGTTCAGGAAGTAAAGGACCAGGTGCTTGATGCCTTTGAGCATCAGGATTATCCGTTTGAAATGCTGGTGGAGAAGCTGAATGTACAGAGGGACCTGAGTCGGAATCCGTTATTCGATACTCTTTTTGAGCTAGATAACATGGACTCTGGTACGTCGGAATTCCAAGACTTGCAGGTTACTCTGTGCCCAGGCGAACAGAATATGGCAAAATTCGATTTGACACTTACGGCCATGGAAAGCTCTGAAGGTTTGGTTTTCAGCTTCACATATGCCGATAGCCTGTACAAGAGAAGCACGATTAAACGAATGGCCGATCACTTTCTCCAGTTGATTAAAGCTGTTGTAGATGAACCACAGACAAAGCTTTCTGAAATTGAGATCATTACGCCACAGGAAATCGAAATGATATTGGATGTCTGGGGAAATACCGCGGTGAAATACCCAAGTGAAAAAACCATTCATCAATTATTCGAAGAACAGGTAGAGAAGACTCCAGATCAAGTAGCTGTAGTTTTTGGAGATAGCCAGATCACATATAACGAATTAAATGTGCGTGCAAACCAACTGGCTCGCGTGCTAAGAGCAGAAGGAGTCCAGGCGGATCAATTGGTCGGAATGATTATGGAGCGCTCTATCGAAATGATTGTAGGGATTTTTGGTATTTTAAAAGCTGGTGGGGGATATGTACCTATCGACCCTGAGTTTCCGCAGGAACGTACGCTCTATATGTTACAAGACAGCCATATTAAGCTTATGGTTGCCATGCCAGAAATGGCCGCGAAGGTACCGTCGGATGTGCTGATCATTTCACCTGATAGTCACAGGCTATCCGCAGAAGACGGTTCCAACTTGGCTGAAGTTTGTGACCCTGGCCATTTGGCTTATGTGATGTATACCTCAGGTACAACGGGCAAACCCAAAGGAGTGATGATTCAACACTCTAATGTCGTTAATATGACAACCGCATTTAGACAACAAGTGTATAAGAAATACAAATCGCCAATGCGGATGGCATGGCTATCGCCGTATGTATTTGACGCATCAGTGAAACAAATTTTCCCATGCCTGCTTCTCGGGCATGCGCTTCACGTGGTGCCGAGAGAGATTAGCACCAATGGTCATCGTTTGGCTGACTATTTCAGATCCCAACGGATTGATTTTACTGATGGTACACCGGCACACATGCATATGCTGACGGAAATGCAAGACTCCGTTGCAGACCTGAATGTACAGCATTTTATTTTTGGAGCAGAGGCGCTGCCCGGTCATCTCGTTAAAACATTTTTGAGCACCCGGCCCGGATATCGTCCGCAAATAACTAATGTTTATGGTCCTACCGAGTGCTGCGTAGACACAACTGCATACGACATTGACGGGGAAACGATGACAGCTTGGACACATACGGTGCCGATTGGCAAGCCAATGGCTAACCAGCACGTATATATTATGGATATGAATCGGAAGTTGGTTCCGATAGGAATTGCAGGCGAGATCTACATCGGTGGTGATGGAGTAGGGCGAGGTTATATGGGAAATCGTGAGCTGACAGATGAGAAATTTATAGCAGACCCCTTCCAACCCGGAAAACGTATGTACCGCACAGGAGATTTGGCGCGATGGATGGCAGACGGAAATATTGAATATTTAGGCAGGATGGATCATCAGGTAAAAATTCGGGGTTACCGAATTGAACTTGGAGAAGTAGAAGCGCAATTAATGAACCTGCCTGCGATCCGTAAAGCGGTGGTTATTGCTCGTGAGAATGAATCAGGACAAAAAGATTTATGTGCTTATTTTGTGGCTGATAGCGATCTGACCATTCAGGAACTTAAAGCAGCGTTGGTTCCGAATCTTCCGATGTACATGCTGCCTAGCTATTTTGTTCAATTGGAGAAGATGCCGTTGACCACTAACGGAAAAATTGATCGTAAATCGCTTCCTGCGCCGGACGGAGACATTCAAACAGGTGTTGAATATGCAGCCCCGCGAAACGGCATGGAACGGCACATGGTAGATATTTGGAAGCAGAATCTGGGTGTCAGTATTGTTGGCATTGATGATAACTATTTTGATTTAGGCGGACACTCCCTAAAAGCCATTCAATTGGTTTCACAGGCTCAGGCTATTGGCATTGAAATAGGGATTAATCAGGTGTTTCAATATCAGACTATTCGCCAAATATCAGAGTATATGCGAGCAGACACTTCAATGTCAGGTATGCTAACACGTGATATTGCCGAGGCAATCGACATCATCGAAAAGGTTTATAACGTACATGCTCATTTCCAATCAACAGCTGTTGAAGGGCGAGATCAATTAACTTTGCACATAGATCCTTTCGATTCTATACAAGCAGAGGCGCTGAAGGAAGTCATTTTGTCACGCCTTCATCCTGACCTTCATCCACATCATTTGCTTCCTTTTGAAGCGGCTGCTCAAGCACCTGACTGTAAAAAGTTATACACAGATACGATGGTAGACGATGAAGCTGTGAAGCGGCATGCTGAGGAATGGCTGGAACATCTGCTGCGGATGAATGACCAATGGAACAGCACGATGCTGGCAGGGGAGCCTTTACAACGATATGCGCTTGCTCCCGCTCAACATTATCATTTGGAGCATCCGCAATCCTCAGGAGGTGTCATTCCTTTTGATAGTTACCTGCTGGATGTAGAACGGTTATCTGCAATCATGCAACGCCTGATAGAGCGTCATGAACTCTTTAGAAGTGTGTTGGTCCAAACAGATGTCGGATGGGAATGGGAAATGTTGTCCATGAAGGAGCGCATGGATATTCCAATGATAGATTTATCGAACTACGGTGCAGAGATGCAAAATCGTATACTCTCACATATACTGCCTGCATTCTTTATGAACCCTTATGAAACAACCGGAAACTTGTTATATCGCATTGCGCTTGTTCGCCTTAATTTACGGGATCATTTGCTGCTGCTCCCTTGTTCACATCTCATCTATGATGGCATGAGCGGAGAGGTCGTTAAGAGTGAGTTCTACCGTGCATATGATGACATGAGCAATGTAAAAGAGCAACTAGCAGGAAGCTACCGTGATTATGTGAGTCAGGTTCGCAAAGGACCTCAGGGCATGGGCGATCAAGAGATTGTCGACAAATTTCGCTTGTCCGCATTTGCTGCTGCTTCGGACGCTGTAGTCCTCGCAATTGATGAGCGCAGCCATACAACGGGCACAGATGTGACAGTAGAACTTGCAGATTGGAATGATTCTGACGCAATCGGAGACATGTGGGACTTGGCTATACGACTAGCTAACCGCTTTTTCCGCAGATATTTGCAAGTGGACGAGATTCCTATTCTTCTCACCAATTATGGCCGTGCATATGAGGAGAAGCAGTATTTTGATATTATAGGTGAATTTATAGACCAAATCCCTGTACTGCTTACAGATGCGGATGAACATGGGCATGAGATCAGAAACAGTATGCAGTTGGCCGTAGCGCGTAATCTGAATTTTCTAAATCTCATATACAATGATGAAATGGCTTCGTTGTATCCGCAGTCTAACCGGTATCTGAAGTATAGCCTGAATAAGCTACCTATTGTCTTCAATTACCTTGGCGAAGCGTCGGATAAATATCAGCTGTTTAAAAATATCGAGCCAGAAGAGAGGGACATCTATCGGGATTCAATCATTTTCTTTACTGTTCAGCATATGGAGAATGTATTGCAAATCTCACTGGAACTTCCTTTTGAAGAAAATCCAGAAATCGTTAAAGCAATGTTGGAAACAGAGCTAGCGAACTTACTAGTAACAGACGGAAGTGGAATAATGTCCATCTGATTTTTCACTTTAGGCATTAAAAACAAGCTCCGAGTTCAAAATACGGAAACTGCCCCAAAGCTTTCGAATGGCTTTGGGGCAATCTAAACAAACCACAAAAGCCGCAAGTCTCCAATAACCCCGGAGATTTACGGCTTTTGTGGTTTGAATGTAGCGAAGTTTTATGTAGCAATGTCGCTGAATTAAAACTTGTTGTAGTAGATCTTTAATCCAAATAAATGACATTGGATGCATGATGATTGGTGCCGCGCAATGGTTTGAGATATGAACTTAGTGAACCTACGACTCATGCAATTGCGCTGACTTCCACTGCTGCCGACTCATGAATACCAAAGACAATGCAATTACCGTGAGGATAATCCCAAGCATTTGAAATCCTTTGAAGCTAAACGTACCTCCCATTACGATAGCTATCAATAATGAAGAGATAATGGTTCCCAGATATCTGGATGTGTTAAATAATCCGGATGCTACACCGATTATTTCTTTTGGAGAACTTTGGAACAGTGCTGCTTGCATACCTACATTGTTCAAACCGTTGCTAATACCGAATGCAGCTAAAGCCAAACACACGCTGATAACCGGTGAAGTTGGATTCAATGTCACGAGCCACACTGACCCCAATGTCATCAGAATTGCGGACACCAGCAATGCCGGTCGGGGTCCTGATTTATCGATCCATTGTCCTGCAATTGGAGAAGTAATTAGCGAGCACAAGCCTAAGCTTAGCATGAGAATGCCTGTTTGGAACTCACTGACATGACGTACCATTTGCAAGTAGGACGGAAGCCCGAAAAAGAGCGAGTAATATAGTACATTAACGAGCATAAATTCAACATTAACCCAAGTCATCGCAGGGTACTTGGCAAATGTACGTAAAGGAATAAAGGGTGATGTCGCTTTTAACTCATGTCGTACGAATATCCCCAGCGCAACGAGACCTATCAGCCCGACAATGACATTTCCTAATAAGATATGTCCAGATGATTTTGCTGAGAGTAGTCCAACGAGCAGGGTAACCAAAGCCACTGTGAAGAGCAGAATCCCTAATGCATCAATCAATTCAAACCATTTACGAAAGGACATGTTGCGTGCTACGGATGTTGGCAGTTCGTCCTTAGGAATATTCCTCCAAGCCAATACAAAGCTGGCCACCACAAACGGAATATTGATGAAAAAGATAGCAGGCCAATTCCACCAGTGAATCAAGACACCGCCAATAAAGGGGCCAATCGCTGCTGCTCCAGATAGGAATATGGACAAAACAGACAACGCAGTTGCTTGTTTCTCTGTAATATGAATTCGAACAATAGCCATTCCAACCCCAACCATCATGCTTGTTCCGATGGATTGCACAATGCGGAACACGATGAGCCACCCGAAATTTGGTGATAATGGAGCTAATAATGATGCAATGAAGGCTACAACAAGCCCGGCAAGAAATATTTTCCTACGACCGAATAAATCGCTGGCCTTTCCCATGACAGGTTGAGCGATGCTACTTGCAATGTAGAAAGAAAAAATAATCCAGGAAACACCTGTAAAGTCAAGTTGGAACACATTTTGCAGACTTGGAATAGCAACAGAAACCATCGAAGAATTTAATGGGTTCAATAGTATCCCTAGACCAACTGAAATCATTAACCACCAGCTGCGAACGCTCATTTCTGGTCCCCCCATAGCGAATTAATGTCATCGTACTTGAAATCGATTATTTATTCCAACGTATTTGATGTTATAATCTCATTGACTTGAGGGAATGAATGGGGGATCATAATGGAACTTCTTCAACTGCAATATTTTTTGACGGTAGCTCGTTTGGAACATGTGACCGAAGCTGCACGAAGTCTGCACGTTACTCAATCGTCGCTGAGCAAAACGATTCAACGTCTAGAGGAAGATCTGGGGGTTCCTCTATTCGATCGAACAGGGAGGAAACTGCGATTGAATGAGTTCGGAAGCAAATTCCTTCACCGTGCAGAGAGGGCTTTATTTGAATTGGAGCAGGGGAAGCAGGAGCTTAGTGATTTATCCAGCCCGGAACATGGCACTCTCGAATTGGCAGTGACCACCGCAAGCACATTACCGAATATCCTGCGAGAGTTTCGGAAAAAGCGACCTTATATTCAATTTCATGTGCAAATGCTGACCACGCAGGAAATGGTAACGCTGCTTCATAGAGGAGAGGTCGATTTTTGCTTGTCCTCACCTCCAATAGAGGGAGATGACATCGAATGCCAAATCGTGTTTATCGATCCAATTCTTGTAGCTGTTCCAAAGAGGCATCGGCTGGCAGATCGAAGCAGTGTAACGTTGACAGATCTAAGGGATGAATGGTTTGTCGGTGTAAAGAGAGGCTACGGTACTCGCGATTTAGTGGACTCTGTATGCAAATCGGAAGGTTTTATACCTAAGTATGTGTATGAGGGGGATGAACCTGCAAGGCTTAGTACGCTTGTGGAAGCTGAAATTGGCATAGCCTTTATACCAAGCACGGCAAGAAATTCACGGGAACATCTTAAATATCTCCAAGTAGAAAATCACGAATTGGTACGGGAGATCGCTTTATTATGGCATAGGAGTCGGTATATTTCACGGGCTGCTCTGGAATTCCGTGAGGTAGTTGTAGAATATTTCGGAGCGATATCCAAACAGACAATTTAATCCTATATATAAGCGAAATAAAAAACATTAACAGAAGCGGTAGCGTAGGACATGTTAACCAAACGTCCTAAGCGGCCGCTTATTCTTTTATTCAACTGCAAAATTTGTAATTTCGATTTGTACGCTGCCATACACACATGCCCAGCTATTGAAGGAGTTATTAGATTGTACTAACCCATCCTTCTCAGCTGGCGAAACTGCTCTGGCGTGATGCCTGTATGCTCCCGAAATCTCTTGATAAAATAGCTGCTTTGATGAAAGCCAGTTTCCAGTGCAATCTGCTTTACAGTGAGTGCCGTGGATACAAGGAGATGTTTGGCCAGCGTTATTCGGCATTGGAGCAAATATTATGCTTTTATGTACAGAGCACCGGAATCTAGAAAAGTGTGTGGATTGAATATGTGAATGAGGTAAGAATCAATGAGGTCAAGATAACACCGGATATCGACCGTCATATGATCCGCTTTGACTTTCAGCTCATGGGTATTGAGGCTAAAGATAATTTACGCCTGGAGACACGGATTGCGCTGAAAGGACAGCATGTGAAAAAGGTCAGCTTATCTGCCGACAGACCCTGGATAACGGTGGAGGCCCATGTATTTCATGAAGCGTGTGGTCCATGGAAGCAGTGCTTGTGGTCACCGGAATCGCCCAACTTGTTCGATGTAGAGTTTGCTCTGTATGAGGATGAGAAAGAGAGCGACAGGGTGTATTCTTATTTTGGCATGCGGAAAATATCGATTGAAAACGGACAGATTCTATTGAATAATGGCCCTCTTTACCAGCGGCTGATTCTAGATCAGGGCTATTGGCCGGAAACTCATCTGACTCCCCCTTCTGAAGAAGCTCTTATCGAAGATATCGATAAAATAGCCGTGATGGGATATAACGGGGTTCGTAAACATATGAAGCTGGAAGACCCTCGCTTTTTATATTGGTGTGATGTGAAAGGCATGCTCGTCTGGTCAGAAATGGCGTCGACCTTTGAGTTCAATGATCAGGCGGTTAGCCGCTTTACGAAGGAATGGCTGGAAATCGTGCCGCAGCAGTACAATCATCCAAGCATCATAACTTGGGTCCCGTTCAATGAATCGTGGGGCATATCGACCATTGGACATGATGTAAGGCAGCAGCAGTTCACGCAAACCATCTATCATCTGACGAAGACGATTGATCCGTATCGTCCGGTGGTTACCAATGACGGTTGGGAGCATACGGTCTCGGATATTTTGACCCTTCATGATTATGTGGAGACGGGCGAAGAGTTTTTGGAGCGATATCAGGACAAGGAAAGCATCGTAAACAACAGCATCTCTTTTAACAATTGGAAATATGCCTTTGCAGAAGGATATGCCTACCGACGACAACCGATTATCATAAGCGAATTCGGCGGCATTGCCTTCCAGACGGACAAGGGCTGGGGATACGGAAACCAGGTGGATTCAGTCGAAGCTTTTATCGAACGTTTCCGTGCAATCACCGGAGCAATTAAAGCGTCTCGGGCTATTGCTATACACAGGTAACCGATGTACAGCAGGAAGTCAACGGGTTGTTGACGGAAGACCGAAAACCGAAGGTTCCGCTTGAAGTGATTCGGGAAATAAATCTAGCTTGAAGCGATAATTAAGATAATAGAATTTGCAAGACGGCTGCATGCTGTTGTTCAGCCATTGCTGGATTCACTTAACTAGAGAGTTTAAACTTGGAATAGCAATGTTGGAAAACAGGACAACTTTTTGCATACAGGCTTTTTATTAGAAAATTGGATTTAACTATTTTGGTTTTTTGTTCCCCACTCACATAACCCTTCCAAAACAGGTAATAGCGTTTCTGCTTTATCTGTGAGACTGTACTCGACTTTAGGGGGGACTTGAGGATATTCTTTCCGATTCACCAGACCATCCGCTTCCAATTCTTTTAGTTGTGAACTCAATGTTTTATAAGTAATAGCCCCTATCTGTCTTTTCAGATCATTAAAGCGAACTGTTCGGTTTTCGGCTAGGAGATAAATAATAACCATTTTCCATTTACCACCAATCAGTGAAACTGTATAACCAAAAGGTGTATCTTGAATGTTTTTAACTTTACCTTTAAATTCAGCCATACTCATGTTTACAATATCCTTTCGGGTAGTACCTATCAAAATAGTGCGTACTACGTTTTTATTTGTGTTCAGTTTATACTAACCTTACTTTTGAAGTAAAGGAGAGAAAACATGACTAAAAAAACAATACGTCTGTTAATGCCACAATGGCAAGGGGGAAACAATCCTAATTACTCTTTTGGAGCCGAACTGCTTGCTTGGCTAGCTCCGGATAATGATCAACCCCTTATTCATGTTCCCATTCAAGCTTATAACGGTACTCCGCTTGAAAACGAAAACGGTATGAATGGGAGAAAACAGCTACTTGAACAGTTAGAGGCTGCTCAGCATATCATTGATGCTCATAAGCCAGATCGTATTGTAATGTTTGGTGGTGACTGCTTAGTGGAACAAGCTCCATTTGCCTATTTGAACGAACGATACGGTGGGGAATTAGGTTTAATTTGGATCGATGCTCACAGTGATTTAGTTAGATATGTGGGCTATGATAACGGACATACATTACCGCTCGGAAATCTTTTGGGAGAAGGAGATGAGGAGTTCGCAAAACATGTGAAAATCCCACTAAAACCTGAAAATGTTTTTATCGCGGGATTAGCGGCTCCTACAGAACAAGAAACAGAAGCCATTTCAGAAGCGTTTCAAAGACTAGGGATAGCTCCTGCAGAATCAGACACAGAAGTGATTCAAAGACTAGGGATTAAAACTGCAGGAACCAAAGAGTTAACGAATAGTACTGAATCTATTAGAGAGTGGATTAAAGAAAGTGGCATTAAGCATCTAGCTATTCACCTTGATTTAGATGTGCTTGACCCAAAAGCATTTCGTTCTTTACTGTTCGCCAACCCTGAAGCGCCCTATAATTTTTCTCCTGCGGGAACAATGCAAATGCCTCAGCTACTTAATCTGATTAAAGAACTATCTGAAGAAACAGATGTAGTTGGATTAGGTATAACAGAGCATATGCCGTGGGATGCTATTAATTTAAAGAATCTGCTTGGAGAGATACCTATTTTAAATAAGTAAGTTCATACATGGATTATAATAGAACAATGATCTGCTTAATCACAAAAATACACCCCCGCAAACATAAAGTGCGTGAGTGCATTTTTATGATAAGCGATTTTGACATCCTATATTTGGGATTGTGATATGTAGGAGAAAATTCAACGAATTTAGTTTTATGAATGAACAGAGCTGAGAAATGACAACTTAAGAAAGTAGTATACATCACAATTTCCAAAGGAGGATATCTGTTATGGCTCACCAGAAGAAAAGGAAAGAAGCAGCCTGGAAGTCACGAAAGCAAGAGCAGCATCCCCATGGTAAAGTCAAATCGCTCAAGGAGCTGTCCAGCGAATAGGAGTGAGGAGTATACTGCTTGAAAGAGAAGGACTGTCGGTGAAATTCATCGGCAGCCCTCTTTTTGCAATAATTTCGCTTATAGACAACCCAATGCAGATAGCGGGACTTGTAAAAAATGTTTTCCTGATGACAGCGTCTACAAACACCAAATTGCTATGCGTCACATACATCTTCACTTATTTTGGACCAGTAATTTACAGCGTTCTACTATAGAGGGTATCTTCTTAAATTCGTTTTTCTAAAGGCTGCCTGTTCCGGCTAAGAAATGAAGCATCTCCTGTCCAGGAGATGCTTCTTCTACGTTATGATTGGGGAGTCTGAGATAAGCTGATTTATCAGGATATGATTGAATTCAGGAGACCCTGCTTCACCTGATCCGACAGGGGCATAAGTGGCAGACGCAATTGCTCGGCGGCAATAATCTCTTGTTGGGTAAGCCACCACTTGATCGCGGCCGGGGCTGGCTCTGCAAATACATGCTGGATCATCGGTTCTAGTAGCATAAAACTGTCTCGCGACCCGTTCATGTCGCCAGCCACAAAACGTTGGTATATATCCACATACTTCTGGATATGGAGATGAGCGGATGCAAGCATACCACCGGTAGCCCCCTGGCATAGCATGGCATGGAAATAGGCATCCTCTCCGCAGAGGACAGGCTTGGTCTCGTACTGGGCCAATTTTAAGAGCAGATCAAGACCGCCCGTGCTGTCCTTGAGCCCAATTATGCCATCTAGGTCCAGCACTTTGCGAATTGTATCTATTGTCATGCGACTACCCGTGCGAACCGGAATCTCATATACTAGCACAGGCAGGCCTACACGAGATACGACACGGAAATGCTCCAATATTCCTTCCTGCGTCGGCCGGTTGTAATACGGAGTGACCACCATGGCCGCATCCGCTCCTAATTCAGCCGCCATTTCCGTCCGATGCACCGTTGAATAGGTATCGTTCGTTCCCGTGCCAATGACGATCGGAATGGTTTTGTTTATGCTCTTCAGAACATCCTGCGTCACATGTACCATCTGCTTCACTTCATCCCAGGATACGGTTGGCGACTCTCCTGTCGTACCGTTAACGACCAGACCCTGGATGTCATGGCCTGCAAGATAGGTAACATACTTCCGGTACGAATCGATGTCCAACTTATAGTCACGCGTAAAAGGTGTAATCAGCGGTATGAAAATCCCATGAATATGTTGTTCGTTCATCATCATCAGTTATCCCTTCCCGTTGAATTAAATCTAATGTAACATAGGAAACAGCATCAGAGTTATCTATAATAAACGATGATTCTAATCAAAATTTTCGATGGGGTGGCCAGATTGGATTTCATTTATCTTCAAACATTTCGGGAAGTTGCCATTCGTGAAAGCTTTACAAGAGCAGCAGAAGTGCTCGGTTACGCACAATCCAGCGTCACGACCCAGATTCAGAAGCTGGAGAAAACGTATCAAGTTAAATTGTTCGAACGCTACAATAACAATAAGATTCGTCTTACCTCCGCCGGAGAAGAGCTGTTCAAGCTTGCTGGACAAATGCTGGAGCTTTTCGAGCAATCGAAAGAAAAATTGGCCAAGCAGGGCGGTGGCTCCATGACGATCGGTACTATGGATTCCATCGCTTCGTATTTTCTGCCCCCGTATATGCAGGCGACTCGCAAAGAATACCCAGATCTGAACATACGATTGCATACGGATCGCGAAGAGATGATTTTGCACCAGGTGAGGGAAGGGGAGGCCGATGTTGGGTTGATCCTCGCGGACGATTCAAGCAATCCGGCGTTGCAGTGGATTACCATTCGAGAAGAACCGCTTGTGCTGATTGTCCATCCGAACCATCCGCTTATCGCTAAAGAGCGAATCGACCTGAATGATCTGGTTGATGCGGAGTGGATCATGCCCGAGCATACGTGCAACTACAGACAACTGCTGGAGAGAGTGCTTCGAGCAAATGGAATCACCTATCGCGTGAGTCTGGAGCTGGGTAATCCGGAAGCGATCAAACGGAGCATCAAGACTGGAGAGGGCATATCCATTCTACCTCTAATGGCTGCACTGGAGGAGATCGAACGGGAAGAGCTGAAGGTGTTACCCTTTGAGCATGCCGAGCTCAAGCTGGAAATTCAGCTTGTTCTTCATCCCAAGAAGTGGGTGTCCAATGCATTGAGCTTTTTTATGGAGAGCATGAGAATGTAGATTTTCCTCCACATCAAAATTAATATACAGTGCGAGCGCTTCCTAGTGGATACCAGAAGCGCTCAGAGTTTAACGTACCGAAGGATGAGAACTTAGAAAGCAAAGATGAACCAAAGTTTATTCAAATAATCGACGTATTTTTTCTGGAAAATAAGCAATCAATATTTGTATTCACTAAACCATTCGGTTACTTAATGTTTAATTAGAACAAGATGATCGACCTTACAGCCAAGAATGGTGATTTAAGTTAATGGGAAAGGAAAAAATATAATAATGAGGAGTGATTAGGTGAAGGTTTTGGTGGTAGGTTCAAATGGACAAATTGGACAACATCTTATCCATTTTTTGAAAGAAAACAAAGAACACACAGTCCGTGCGATGGTTAGGAAACAAGAACAAGCTAATGCTTATCATAATGGTACCATGTTCCTGATGTTTTGGTTTTTAGGCAAGGGCATATTCCATTACTTTATCAAATAAAACTGGAGCCCAAAGAAGAACGAAACAATGATCGAACAGAATTGTGTAATAAATATTGTAGAACATACGCATCAAAAAAGGATTGGGAATATCAAGTAGTTTTCCCAAAAACACCTCCGATATCTCTGTCCCGTAACCTTAAGTTTTTGAAAGGTTTTTTAAAAGAGAGAAAGTACTATTCACAATGGTATAACCCTGTTATCTATCGACTTCAGTGTATTTGTGTCTTGTCCAGTTGACCATCTTGCCTCCACATTCGTAAACAATACAGATCCCCTCTTAATTAAACCATTGATTTATCACCTCATCGCAAAAGGAACATTAATCACCAATCTCAACGAGCTTATTTCATCCCGTAGCATAATATCACTAAACACACAGGTGAACCCCCAAGTAGAAAAAATAGATGGAGGAATGTTGTATGGCATTTAACCAAATCAGGATATATGCTTAGTGTTGTCTTTATGGGAAAAAGTTCAAGGTGGTTACCATAAATCCCCCTCATGTGTGGCTAAGGAGGCCTGATGGTGAGGATCTAGAGATATTTTTTACTGATTTAGTGAATCACCCGACTTTTGTACTGGAAGCCTCGATGAAACTTGAGAAGCAACAAGAGAAGAAGTCATACGATAAAAGTGCTGTACAAATCTCTTCAACTGCAATTTTGGAATACATAAGATGAAAACCTGCTTGTTCTCCATGGATTCTCAGGCTACTAAGCCTGCTGCTACGAAGCCTACAGGAAGTAGACGAAAGAGCGCTGCTGATGATAAGAAGACCGAATAAGGAGAGCGTGCCATGGAAGTCCGATCCGGACAATTCGCATAGCAGCCATTGGCAGAAAAAAAAGGGTTGTCCCATAAGTCATAAAAATGACTAGGGACGTCCTGTTCTCCAATTGTAAAACAATAAGAAACCGTTCCTGGGTAAAATGGAGGTACCACCCGACCATTTGAAAGGATATGGTTTCTTTGTACATTCAATATACCATTATGAGATAAAAAGAGGAGTTACGCAGGACTATCCCTCATCCATGTTATGTGGCTTTGTGGCCAGCCCCTCAATTAATGTCTATTAGCTCTTAAACCTTCAATAAATATGCGGTGTAATCCATCAAGAACTCGTTGGCTTGTAAAGCCTTCATCTTGGAGATGGTAATCGATATTGTGAAGCACGGCCAGCAGGGCTTCAATAGTATATGAAATGTCCACCCCGGATACGTCTCCCTGTTCAACGGCCTCATTTAGCAGATTTCTGCTTATATTGCGCATCCATTGACATAACGGAGATTGCAACGGACGATGCCCGGTTGAGGCCCGGCTGACCTCACAGAGCCAAGGAACTTTCGCTTCTAAAAAAGAGACATATCTTACGATTACATGGTAAAGCCGGTCCAAGGCAGCGGTTTCTGGGGATTGATCAAGAAATGCTTGAACTTCATCAAACAAAGGTTGGTATTCTTCATACGCGATCTCCTGACATATGTCGCCCTTATCCGAGTAGCGGCGGTATAGGCTTGCTTGTCCTACTCCAGCAGTCTTCGCAATCTGATGCATATTGACATTGTCAACACCGTTTTTGATGAAAAGTTCTCTAGCCGCCGCCAAAATTCGTCTTCGGTTTAACTCCTCTCTGGGAATTTTCAGAGAGACAGATTGCGATTCTGAATTCATCATAAATATCTCCCTTCATCATTAATTTAACTGTTATTTAACACGAAAAACGGACAATATGTCCGTTTTTCGTGTATAGGACATGTTGTCCGTCTTCATATTATAATACATTTCGTGAAAAATTAAAAATACATTCATTTGGGTGACCGATGAGCTTTTTTTTATTTCTTGGTATAGTGCTTTTTGTAAATTGGAGGCAAATGCGGTTCAATGCCCGATAGGTCCAGTTCCTTTAAACTTGCGATCGAATGAATAAACTGCTCGTATGCTTTTTTCTTGTCGCTCGTCGTATCTGTTCCGGTTTCGGTTGATGCTTTCCTGCTAACTTCAGAGTTAAGTTGCTTTTGATCCATAGATTACCCTCCATCAAATATATTCAGGCTTACAAATCCGGATGTCTCTTGTGCCAGTCTGTATTCATTTCATAAGTATTGCCGATACCTAGTACTGTCGCTTCTTCGAAGGGGCGGCCAATCAATTGCATATTAATCGGCAGACCGGAAGGTGAGAAGCCGCAAGGCATGCTCAGGCTAGGCAAGCCAGTCAAATTGGTCGGAACCGTAAATGAGTTCAATCTGAATACACTAGCATCATCATCTGCACGCGGCGCAGTGATCGGTGTTGCCGGCGTCAACAAGATGTCGATTCCGGACAATGCATTCAAAAAATCATTGACAATTAGTTGCCGGGCCCGCTGAGACTGAAGGTAAATGGAAGCCGGAATATCTCTACTGCTTTCAAGAAACATTCGGACGTCCGGTCCATACTGTTCCAATTCTGTCTCAAGCCACTTCTCGTGGTACGAGTACATTTCCGTCATCATAATGGCCATCGTCGCACTTCTAACATGTTTGATCAGGGGCAGGCTAACTTCGATGATTTCTGCTCCCAGTTCTCGGAATTTATTGATAGCGGCCTTCATCGCAGCTTCCACTTCCGGCATCAAATCCTCGTAATAGTAGCTTGTCGGCAATCCGATACGCACACCCCTGAGACCATTCGGATACATCTTGATACCTGGCGCAGGCAGATCGACAGTCGATTCATCCTTTGGATCGAAGCCAGACATCACATCCAAGCACAGGGACGCATCCATGACACAGCGGGTCAACGGACCCGAGTGGTCCAATGACCAGGCCATTGGAATGATACCATACCGACTGACCCGACCGTACGTCGGCTTCATCCCTACGACACCGCACAAAGCAGCGGGTATGCGGATCGAACCTCCGGTATCCGAGCCTGTGCCCAGATAAGTAAGTCCAGCCGCTAAAGCAGAAGCCGAGCCGCCGCTTGAACCTCCCGTTACAAGTTCAGTGTTCCACGGATTGAGGCAAGGACCGAAGTGCGGGCTAGTTGTTGTCAATCCCGCAGCGAACTCGTGAGTCTGTACTTTGCCTAGCAGAACTGTTCCAGCCTCATGTAGCTTAGCTGCAACCGTCGAATCGTAATCGGGGACGAAGCTGTTCAATATTTTTGAACCGGCAGTTGTTCGGATCCCTTTAGTGTAATATAGATCCTTATGAACGATGGGAATCCCGTGAAGGGGCCCTTTGTACCGACCATGCATAATATCGCGTTCCGATTGCTTCGCTTGTTCAATCGCCAGTTCGGACGTTTGGGTAACGAAAACGTTCAGTTTCGGATTCAAACGTTCGATGCGGTGAAGAGCATGTTCTGTAATCTCTACCGGGGATATTTCCCTTGTTCGAATCCCCTCGGCCAGCTCATGAATAGCAGCAAAGGACAGTTGGAAATTTAATTTACTCATCTATTCATCCTCCGTATCTTTCGGACATGTCGTAAGTCTACCAAACTAATTACCATAGCTTCCGCTACGATTTGCTTTTCTTGCGAATAAGTATGTCAGGATTGCCAACAGGGAAATGGTAAAATAAACAACAGAAAAAGGCATCTTTAGATCAATCAGTCGGCCGACCAGCGCAGGGCCGAATGCTCCGCCTAGGAGATAGGCCAGTGTGAAAACACCCATCCCTACACCCAGCTCAGCCGAACGGAGTGTCGTCGAAACTAAATTGCTGCTAGAGGTGAGGACACCGTTGAATCCAATCATAAGGATAATGATCAATAAAGCGTCGATCCATGGCGGCAAATGTACGGATACCCCCAGTAGTATAAATCCGCTGATGACGAGACTTTGCGATATGACAAGCACGCGGGAGCTTCCGAAACGATCTGTCCAACCTCCGATCCGGGATCCGAGCAAGGCTGCACAGGCGGCACCGGGAAGCATCAGCAGACCGATTTTACTAGTTGGTAAATGAAAGGAATTCTTCATCATGACAGGAAGAGTAAAGGTTAACCCCGTGTTGCATACGAAGGTAAGGAATCCAATCCCTAGAATTCGTCGGTAAGGAGCATTTTTCTGAAAGATGCATCGATAAATGGATGTTCTTTTTTCTGAATATGAGTACCGAACCATAGAAGAACTGCTGCTCCTGCAATGAGCATAAACCAATAGTTCGTAACCCCTAGCAATACCAACGCCAGTCCCGCGGAGAACAAAACAGCTCCGAGAAAATCGAATGAACCGCGGTCGTGTTTCTTGTCAGGAACATACTTGAATATCAAAGGGATAACAAATAGGCTCAGACTAGACACGATGAACAAAGCACGCCAGCCAAAGTATTGCTCCACGAAACCGCCGAACACAGGCCCGAAGCCGGAAGCAAAGGCAATTGTGGCGGATAAGGTTCCCAGCACCCGTCCCTTGACTGTAGGCTTAAAATACAGGGTTACTGCTGCATAAGACAGGGGAGAGATGGATGAGGCCCCTGCTGCCTGCAGCAGTCTTCCAATGATGACTTGCAAGTATGAAGCTGCAAAAAAGCCGATCATAGAGCCGAAAGCTAAAAGGATTAAACCAATGACATACAGCTGGCGAAAGGAAAAGGACTCCGTTAACTTGCCGTAAGTACCGGCGCCGATAGCCATCAAAATGCTGTAACCGACCATAACCCAGCTCACCTGCGAGGAGGTCAGGGCAAAGTCAGCGGAAATCGAAGGTATAGACAAATTAAACATGGTCATATTGATGTTTCCGAAAATAATGAGCAAGCAAAGTGTCCCCATTAATTTCCGCTCATTGCCGGATAAAGCCATTGATTGAGTATCCATAGCCTGTCCCTCCATTACAGGAAGTCAGGAAAGGTGCGGCATTTTTGCGCCTGATCTCTATCGTGTCCCAAGAAAACATAGGACGGCCGAACATCCTGAATTAACTCCTGCATGCGAGTAATCGATTTGGCAGCCATCTCTTGATCGAATGTCAAGAACGGTACGCTATTCTCGAAGTTCTCCCGAGTATAAGCAACATCAATTGTCAGTAGCACTGGACCCGACTTTTCCGTTGTGACAAGGACTGATTGATGGCCAGGGGAATGACCCGGAGTGAATAAAATTTGAACCCCCGGAATCAATTCATGGTCACCCTCAATGATTTGATATTGTAAATCGGGCAGCCTGCACTCTAATGGAGAGTAATCCTCATTGTTTATGGCCGCATCATACTCTGCCCTTTGAATAAGGATCGGCGTATTGCGGAAATGCCCGTTTCCCCCAGAATGATCCAAGTGTAAATGGGAGCTAATGACCATTTGAATATCGTCAGGTCGATAACCTACACGCTTTAACACATTTACGATCGAGTCGCCGTCAGACATGTTGGGGACGACGCGCCCTTCACGTCTAGTCCCCTTGTAGTAATCGGGATTGTTGATAAAAGCGTCGGGCATTCCCGTATCGATGAGTATCAGCCCGCTGGTCGTTTCCAATAGAAAAGACCACACAGGCATTCCGACTAATTTCCCGGGGGCAAGGGTTCGATTAACTGCCGATTGATCTAGGAAACATTCACCTACAGGTAAAAAATACAACTTTTTTATATTCATCCTAGTTTCACCCTTCATATTATAAATTCGGACAGTTTGTCCGATTTGTTTTGATTATATCGGACAAATTGTCCGATGTCAATTTGTCATCGGCGGTTGGGCTTCGGCAAAAGCCTTACACCTGCAACAATACGCCAAGCTAAAGAATGTCGCCTAGGTGGAGTGCAAAGAAACAACGGGGCTGCGTTAAAGCCGCAGTGTACAAAAACCAAGGGGATCGCGATATCAAAGTGAGCAAGAGTATTTGCGGCTAAAGAGCCACGCAAGACAAAAGCCATGGAGCTAAGGATATCTTATTGAATACACTTCCGGCATATTGACGCAGGTATGAGTTACGGTAATACATGAGACGAATTTAGCTATACTTTTTTTGGTATATGTCTTAGACTTTTTTAGCCGGGCAGATTGCCTACAGTTTACTCAAACGGATGTTGTGTCGCTGTTGCGGTTCAGGTAGAACCAGTAGCTAAAAGGAATCTACTGGTTCTCATTTCTCTTCACAGTTATAGAATGACGAGTGATCATATTAGGGTGTGATTATGTTATTGTTGGAGGATAAGTCTCAGTTATAATCCAAAAAAACGTAAAAATTCTCAGTTAAAGCAAGAAAGTATCACTTATAACTAGAAATTTTAGGAATGTAAGAATAACTTTTGTCTCAAGTATAGCCATTACTCATAGCTGGAAAGCAGCAGTTTGAACTACACAATCATAAGACTGGGGATTCTTTTAAATGAAATCGGTACGGGAAAAGTGGCTGCCGCGGAGAATATCACCTATGGCAGTATCCCACGTGAGGATGTAGCCCGTGCCATTGTGGCAGCTTTAGATGAGGAGAACACATACAAGCGAGCATTTGATCTGATTACTGGTGACGATTCAGTTGTCGAAGCATTGCAAAAAATCTGAAGATGAATGATCAAGTGTGAATCCAAACAATAAAGAATTATTTGCACCAATTACTTTGAAGTTTTGAAATCATGCCTAGAGTTGACAAATGAAACAAACATGTTAATGTATATGCTTGTGCATGCATTTTATTGATGCATTTCATAATATAAATCAGAGAGGAGTCTTTCTCACATGAAAGATTTATTTAGTCCCTATACAATTAAAGGTTTGGAATTGAAAAATCGCGTAGTTATGCCTCCAATGTGCCAATATTCGGTTGACAAAAAGGATGGGGTCGCCACAGATTGGCATTATATACACTACGTTAGCCGGGCGGTAGGCGGAGCTGGTTTTATCATAATTGAAATGACAGATGTAGAGCCAGATGGTCGTATCTCCGATTTTGATCTTGGTTTATGGTCAGATGAGCAGATTCCTGCTCTCAAACGGATTGTAGATGCTTGTCACAGCTACGGTGTCAAAGTGGGAATCCAGATCGCGCATGCCGGACGCAAGGCGGAAGATGCTGAAGTCCCTGTAGCACCATCTGCTATTGCATTTGATGAAAATTCAAAACAACCTCGCGCGCTTGCAACCGAAGAGGTTAAAGGACTCGTTGAGAAATTTCGTGCTGCTGTAGCTCGCGCTGTTAAGGCTGGATTCGACAGCATTGAAATTCATGGTGCACATGGCTATTTGATTCATCAATTTCATTCGCCGCTTACGAACAAACGGGAAGATGAATATGGTAAAGATCTTACCCTTTTTGGTCGGGAGATCATTCAGGCAGCGAAGGGCGAAATGCCGGAAGATATGCCACTGTTGATGCGTATTTCTGCCAAAGAATATGTAGAAGGTGGATATGGTATTAAGGAAAGCATTGCTTTTGCCAAGGAATATCAAAAGGCAGGAGTAGATATGTTTGATATTTCATCTGGCGGTGAGGGACCTATAGCTGCATGGGGCAGACCAGGAACTCACGCAGCGTATCAAGTCCCCTTGGCAAAAGATATCAAAGAAGCTCTGGATATTCCGGTGATGGCCGTTGGAAGACTGGAAGATCCAATTTTGGCGAATGCAGTTATCGGTAATGAAGAGGCCGATCTGGTTGCTGTGGGTAGAGGGATGTTGAGAAATCCTTATTGGTCACTGGAAGCAGCATCAAAATTGAAAAAAGAAACTGCAATCCCTACACAGTATACTACAGGGTTTTAAGATTGACTGTATACATTACTGGTTGGGCCTGCTTGGGTCAGTAAAACGATTCGAATCAAATAAATTGGCTTCATCAGCAGTGCAACCACAAGGAGAGCAACTTGCGTTTTATGGCGGCAAAGGAGCTCTTGCTAATCATGGCCTGTCAAAGTTAAAAATGATGAACCTCTAGCTATATTCGACCAGGAAAATATTTTAAGACCGAATGCAACGATAAAGGAATTTGAATTGGTCGATTAAGCAAAAAAAGTACGTCCTTTAGACCTTCTGTAAAGTACTCTATCAAGGTACTCTACAAAAGGTCTAATTAATGAACTCTGCGATCACAGAGAGCATCCAGAATATTGTTGCTCAAACCAATTTGCTGGCTGCCTGGGCAGGAGCATGGAAGAAGGTTTCCGTTTGTGGCGGGAGAAGTGCGTAAGATTGCCGAATATGCTTTGAATCTGTGGGCGGAATCGATGACCAGACGATTCATCAAAGTACGGCATGTAGAACTTGACCTTACAAACAATAATGAAGATGTTCAGAGGAAGATACATAAGAAGAGATTCAGTTTTAGCTCTGATGTCTTTACATTGGACTTTGTGTAGAAAAATTGGTACAAATACAAGCTAGTTACGAAGGATTTTTTTGTATTCCATATTTTCTCTAATTGACTTTGTGACTCGACATTATTATTATCTTATACTATAAGATTAATTACCTTATACTATAAGATTAATTATCTTATAGTATAAGGTATTAGCGAGAAGGTGTTGTGACCATTGGATTATAAAGCATTAGCGACAGAATTATTCGAGTATATCGTCAAATCGCGGAAACCGGCATTAGAGGAACGAGGGCACTTCTCACGTGGCGAAATGGGGATTCTCATTTGTCTGAATTTCAATAAGGACGGGGTTACCTCTGGCCACTTGAGCGAATACTTGTCCGTCAGTACGGGACGGGTAGCAACGGCACTGAAGAGTCTGGAGAAGAAAGGACTAGTTGTACGGCGTACTGATGTCAACGACAAACGTAAGGTGATTGTATTCATTACGGATTCAGGTAAGCAATTTATGATTGATAAGCATAATGAAGGAATTGCATGGACCGAGAATGTTCTTCGAAAGTTAGACGAAGAGGATGCTAAAGAACTGATTCGACTCATTAAGCTTATTGTCTCTAGAAGCTGAATTTCTATGCAGATGCAGGACGCACCATACTTCACCAAACATCAAAGACTATCAGATAAAAGGAGAGCAACAGAATGCTAAAGATATTCAAATATCTCAAGAAAAATGAATGGATGCTCGTACTTTGCAGCCTAGCTTTCATCGTTGTGCAGGTATGGCTTGATCTGAAGCTGCCTGATTATATGGCGGAAATTACGACCAAGCTGCAAACGGAAGGAACGCCTGTGTCCGAACTGCTGATTCCCGGCAGTTACATGTTGTTTTGTGCCGTCGGCAGTATGATTGCATCTATTATTGTGGGCTATTTCGCGGCAAAGGTGGCTGCTGGGCTGGCTATGCGTCTGCGTGCGATGGTCTTTGACAAGACCTTATCCTTTTCGATGGAAGAGATGAACAGCTTTTCGACGGCAAGCCTCATTACCCGCTCCACGAACGATGTTACGCAGATTCAAACGGTGGTTGCGCTGGGGCTGCAGGTGATCATCAAGGCACCTATTCTGGCCGTATGGGCTATTGTGAAGATTGCGGATAAAAACTGGCAGTGGACCGCCTCCACAGGAGCGGCCGTGGCTGTTCTGATTTTAATGCTAAGTGTCATTGTTGTTTTCGCTCTTCCAAGTTTTCAGAGAATCCAGCGTCTCACCGATAATCTGAACAGGGTAACACGTGAGCATCTGATCGGACTTCGGGTAGTACGCGCTTATAATGCAGATCAGTATCAGCAGGAGAAGTTCGAGCAGGCTAACGTTGAGTTGACGAATACAAACCTGTTCGCGAACCGATTAATGACGATGATTGGCCCAGGTATGACCTTTATTATGTCAGGTCTGAGTGTCTCTATCTATTGTATCGGCGCTTACCTGATTAACGGGGCGGCCGTACCAGACCGCATCACGTTGTTCTCCAATATGGTCGTATTCTCCTCTTATGCAATGCAGGTGGTTATGGCCTTTATGATGGTAAGTATGATATTCATTCTGATGCCTCGCGCCTCGATCTCTGCCAAACGGATCATGGAGGTTTTGAATACCGAATCCAGCATCGTTAACGGGCATGAGACGACAGGAGAAGAGAGCGTTATGGGGCAAGTGGAATTCCGTAATGTCAGCTTCAAATATCCAGACGCGGAGGAGGCCGTGCTTCGCAACATTAGCTTTACGGCGAAACGAGGCGAGACGGTTGCCTTTATTGGCGCTACAGGCAGCGGAAAAACCAGCGTGATCAATCTGATTCCCCGTTTCTATGATGTGACCGAGGGAGAGGTACTCGTGGATGGTGTGAATGTCAGGAACTATAATCAGCAGGCACTCCATAACAAAATCGGGTATGTCCCCCAGAGAGCTGTATTGTTCAACGGTACGGTTGTATCCAACGTTTCGTATGGCGATAACGGAAGAGCAGGAGCTTCGGAGAAACTCGTTAAAGAAGCCGTTGGTATTGCTCAAGGAACGGAGTTTGTCGAAAAGATGGATGGTCAATATCAGGGTAGAATTTCGCAAGGTGGAGCGAACGTGTCCGGTGGTCAAAAGCAGCGACTGTCCATTGCGCGTGCCATCTACCGTCAGCCGGAAATTTATATTTTCGATGATTCCTTCTCGGCATTAGACTACAGAACAGACCGAATTCTGCGCTCCGCTCTCAAAAAAGAAACCGGCCACGCTACGACACTTATCGTTGGTCAGCGCATAGGTACTATCAAAGACGCTGATCGGATTATCGTGCTGGACCAGGGAGAGATTGTAGGGAGCGGCACGCATGAAGAGCTGATGACGAACTGCAGCACCTATCAGGAGATCGCATATTCGCAGCTTTCGAAGGAGGAACTCATACATGGATAAGAATGAACACACCGTCGACAGCCAGCAAATGAAAATGAATCAGCGAGGTCCCATGGGTAAAGGACCCGCGGGGGGCAAGGGTACTGGTGAAAAAGCGAATAATTTTAAAAAGACCATCAGTCAGCTTGTATCCTACAGCAAGGCCTATGTGCCTATGATTATACTAGCTATGGTACTGGCCCTGGTCGGCTCCACCCTCAACGTGATTGGCCCCGATAAGCTCAGCGATATTGCCAACCTGATTCAGGAAGGAATCGTGACCGGGATTGATGTAAGTGCTGTTCAGAAGATTGTTCTTGTATTGGCGCTTTTATATGGATTTGGTCTTATCTTTAACTATTTCCAGGGCTTCATTACAGCAACCGTCTCACAGCGTCTTACAAAGAAGATGCGGACAGAACTGTCTCGAAAAATCGATCATATGCCTTTGAAGTATTTTGACTCTACGAGCTACGGTAATGTGCTTAGCCGTGTAACCAACGATGTCGACACCATTGGACAAACGTTAAACAACAGTCTCGGCACGCTTGTCAGTGCGCTGGCTACCTTTGTGGGCGCCTTGATTATGATGCTGTATACGAACTGGATCATGACCGTTACCGGAATTATAGCTACGCTGATCGGCTTTTGCCTGATGAGCGTGATTATGAAGCATTCACAGAAATACTTTGTTGCACAGCAAGCGGAGCTTGGCCAGATCAACGGTCATATCGAAGAAACTTATGCTGGTCATAACGTAGTCAAGGTATATAACGGGGAACAAGCAGCCAAGGAAGTGTTTCATGGCATTAACAGCCGCTTATATACAAATGCATGGAAGTCCCAATTCATGTCTGGTCTGATGATGCCAGTCATGATGTTCATTGGAAATTTTGGTTATGTCGCGGTCTGTGTCGTGGGAGCTTTGCTGGTCAACCAACAGACTATAACTATTGGAACTATTGTCGCCTTCATGGTGTATATTCGTCTGTTTACACAGCCCTTGTCGCAGCTGGCACAGGCCGCAACCAATCTGCAGTCGGCGGCTGCCGCCAGTGAACGTGTATTCGAATTTCTGGGTGAAGAAGAATTGGCAGATGAGCGTCACAAGACCATAAAGCTGGACACTGCCAAAGGGGATGTCGAATTCAAACATGTCCGTTTCGGCTATAATGCAGATCGTATGATCATCAAGGACTTCTCCATGAAAGCTGAAGCTGGTCAGAAAATTGCCATTGTCGGTCCGACAGGCGCTGGTAAGACCACGCTCGTGAATTTGCTCATGCGGTTTTATGAGCTGAACGATGGAGAAATCTACATTGACGGCACCCCGATTAGCCAATTAACGCGCGAGAATATTCATGAATTATTCTGTATGGTGCTTCAGGATACCTGGCTGTTCGAAGGAACGATTCGTGACAATATCGTCTTTTCCAAAGATCATGTTACCGATGAGCAGGTGGAAGCTGCATGTAGAGCGGTGGGTCTGCACAGCTTCATTAAAACACTGCCGCAGGGCTATGATACAGTGTTGGATGACAAAGCCAATCTCTCTGCCGGTCAAAAGCAATTGATTACCATTGCAAGAGCCATGATTGAAGATTCACCCATGCTCATTCTGGATGAGGCCACAAGCTCGGTCGATACGCGTACGGAATTGCTGATTCAACAAGCGATGGACCAGCTGACTGTGGGGAAAACCTCCTTTGTGATTGCTCACCGACTTTCGACGATCAAGAATGCGGATCTGATTCTGGTCATGAAGGACGGTGACATTATCGAAATGGGTAACCATGAGGAATTGTTGGCTAAAGGCGGCTTCTATGCCGATCTATACAATAGTCAGTTTGAACATGCATCTTAAAAGTAAATGCTTGAAAGCATATTAAATATCCATATAATTCCAACGAAATTGACAGCAGCATGTGTACATTATAAGGTATGAAAGCCAGAATTTTTTAATCATAATTGTGGAGGCAGATCAATGAACCAGCGTTTTCGAATCACCCGTTCCATGCAGGAAAGTCCTGTGGAGCAATCCATTACCCTGGAGGAGTGCAAAGATTACTTTGCATCCCAGCCAGACTTTTCGTATTCACGAGTGCTAATCATACAAGGTGCTGAGAGTACCATGTCGATCGAGGGAGACTTTTTCATGTGGAAGTATGCTGATGTAGAAATACCTTTTCGTCATTACATGGGTGATGTGTATGTGGCTATTTCCGATGAGGCTGTCGTGCCTAAGATGATTGAAATTGCAACAGATTTGCAAGCAGATGTGGTGGATGGGTGAAGAACTATTCACTATTCTTATTCTGCTGAAGGTAGTTGACTTCGTAGTATATCTTTACAGCAAATTGACAGTGCTGATTTCTGCCTGCTGACATCGAGTTACATAGATGTCAGCATTTTTGTTAATTATGTCAATATACTGGGAAGAATAATCCATGCCACAAAATACATATTCCATTGGCTTGATACTAAGAGACTTAACAGCTGGATCAACTAAAAGGGGAACATGCTAGGTTAGAGATGTTTCGCTGTTTCTCATTACGGAGGCAGTGCAAGCTGGTAAATTAGGCGAACAACCATTGACGGTAAAAAGCTGCGATTTAATTATTGCTTTGGATGGCGCATTAATGGAGACCTCCAGCTCGGAACAGTTCGGATTGTCAGGATGGGCTGTCAGCGCTCGTTTGTATGGGATGTTTAGCGAGGAAGACAGTAATGAGATTGTTTTGCGTAAAAAAACTGGAGCTTCCCAACGAGTGAAGCATTTCGAATCATTTTCCTGCCTGACGCACACCATTTTGAATCGGTTAATGTGAACAGCTGCGGCAAGCCCTTGTCATTTAAAAGACGTGATGTACGAGGGTTTGTCTGGATTTCTGATGAGTGGTTTCAAAGGATTCGTTTCCTGTCTGGTCACAGGGCAGAAGCTCACTCGGTTGTGATGCGCTCGGTAACAAAAACGATTCGATTCGTACACAGTATACATCACACAACAAATGTTTCCGGTACGTTCGCTGTGAGAGTATTCACTTCATTCTTAAGGGTCAAGTTGCCAAAACCTTAAAATAGCAAGTCTCTTGCAACATGGAGACTTGCTATTTTGTATTTTCCGTTCATTAAATTTTGCGAAAAAAATAGTTCCAAAGTTATGAGTTTTCTAAAAATTTATATTTTTAAAGGGGAATCAAAACGTTTCTATTAATTAAAAAATAAAATTTATAGCTTAAATTAGAGGAAATTTAAGCTGAACTAAAATTTCACAAGAAAAATTAAAGAAAATTCCGCATGTAAATTAGTTCAAAAGATCTATTAAAAGTCACTATCTATTTAAAAAGTGAAGAGTTATTAATTTTGAATCATTCCAGCTTAATGCAAATAAATTCCATGATATAGGTAATTAAAGAATATTGCTGAAAAAGTTGAAATTTGTCGGATAATGTCAGGATTGATTTGTTATATTTGTGTTAATGGTATGTAACGTAAAATTTGTTTTGGCACAAGGATTTTGAGACTTTCTTGCAAGCCTACATTATTTTGATTTTATCAATTGATAAAATCAAAAAATTTGTTTTGAATCACGTTAACGGGTCATGGTCAGTATTCAATTTAATAAAAAAGTAAAATTCTTGAATTTGAATCTATAAAAATAATAGAATAATATGGGTTATTTATTGATTTCATGAAATCCATCAATTTGGAACTTATGTCCCATGCTAATCGGTTTTAAAGTTTGTATATTTAAAATAGCTAGAAAGTATTGGGAGGAAAAAAGGGATATAAGGATTTATTGTGAGATTTTGGACAGTAAGAGGATATGAGAAATTTATATGTCAACTCGGTCATGACTTGGTTTTAAAAACGTGATCCATCTGACTGAGAAGATCCAGTTATTTTGTTTCGCTCGACATGGGGGCTTTAAACCTGAATGGCTTACAGAACATGAAAGTTGTTCAACAGAAGCTCCATGGATATCAAGCAGAACAATATGCCCTCAACGGCTTCCCGAAATGGCTTCATAAGTACATAAGCTGTTTTCTTTTTTAGACACTGTATGGGAGCACTGATTGTAATTGAAACAGCATGGCAGTTGTATAGGCAAAACTGCAAGATTTCCTGTCCATAGCATCATATCTGGTAAATCCGTCTCACATTTTCCGTATTCCAAAAGTCAACTCTATTATTTTAAGGTATGCGAAATATATCCTAAACAGCCTTGGAATCCCGTTGGCTCGTCCGATGACCATCATTTTTCATCCATGTACAAAATCAGGGAAGTTATAAACGCAGTCGTGAGTATTTTTTTGTCCTTTCATCCTAGAATTACGCTCCTAACCACGCTGCAGCAGCTCATGTATCTCGCAGCATCGATACCCTCCAGCCAAGATTCTAACAGCACACAGCATGATACATTACGTTGTTAACACTGCGGCAACCATTCTACAACCCACCACCAAGATGTACTCTCAGCATAATTCAAAAATGTTCTCACTCCATGCACATATTCATACATCCAGAGTCAGAGTTATTTCACTATGTCCGCCCAACTAAAAAAGCTTGCACTGCGAAAGTGTGAGTGATGAAAAAGAGAGATGTGCTTGTTTCTATTCAAATTCAGCTTTTCGAAGACACCCATATCTCAATGGTATATCAGGAGTGGTCGCTTTTGCCGACTGTCATTGGCAATTTAATGCCGGTGAAAAGGTACGCATGACCAGTTCCTTGACAAGGACGGTCATTTATGAGGAGTTACTTTTTACCCACATCTATTTCGCGAGGAGAGATACGTATGACTCAGCACAATGTTCAATTGTTTGCATTAAGCCAACCACAGCAACGTATTTGGTACACGGAGCTTGTGTATCCCAATCGCAACACGTCTACGATTATTACCACTGTTAAAATCAAGGGAACAGTTCGAATAGATGCATTGCAGCAGGCAATGAACCAGGTGATTGCACAAAACGATTCTTTTCGTATCAAAATCACGGCTCGGGACGGCATCCCCTATCAATATGTGGAGCCGTTTGCTGCTCAAAGCATAGAAACGCTTCAGGTTACCCCGGAGGAAGCTGAGCTATGGGTCAGCCATCATAACGCACAGCCGTTCCCCTTGTTGGATTCGCAGCTGTATCGGTTTGTTATTTTGCGGTTGGGGGCAGAAGACACCTGGTTTAGTTTCAAAATGCACCATATTATTTCGGACGGCGTAACCATGGAGCAGGCCATTAATGAAATTACGGGGCATTATATGAATATTGTGCATGGTACAGGTTCAGATGCGTTGGCTCCAGCGAATTCATATCTCGATTTTATTCAGGTGGAGCAAAGCTATGAGCAATCGGACCGCTATCAAAAGGACAAGACGTACTGGACGGAGAAATTTGCCAATTTGCCGGAGGTTACAGGTTTAAAATCATACAATCCGCTTACGGTGAGTACGGCTGCACGCCGGGAGAACTATACACTGGAGCACGAATTATATCGTGGTGTCACGGCTTTTTGCGAGGCGAATAACATCAGTATTTTTACATTTTTCCTGGCTGCTCTGTATATTTATTTGCATAAAATGACAGGGGAACAGGATTTAACCGTGGGTACATTGTATGCTAACCGTACGTTGAAGAAGGAAAAAAATACAATGGGCATGTTCGTCAGCACTGTGGCTACACGTCTGCGGGTTGAGCCGGAATCCGAGCTACTCACCTTCCTGCAAGGTGTTGGCAAGGAGCAGGCGTCCATTTTGCGGCATCAGCGTTATCCGTACAACAAAATCATGCAGGATTTGCGTGAACAGCAAAGCGGCACGGATATTCGCCGCCTGTTTGGCGTTACCATTCAATACCGTACACTGAGCTTCTCCCGTTTTGATGAAGCCGTTCAGCAGGTGCATACCGATTTCTGCGGAGATACGGTGAGTGACTTCGATATTGCCATGATAGACATGCTGGATGACGATAAACTTGTATTGCAACTGGATTATCGGACCGAGTTGTTCAGCGAGCAGGAGATCGCCCGAATTATTCGCCAATTCCTGAGTGTGGTAGAGCATATGGTGAAAGGGCCACAGAAGCGGATTCAGGAGTTGTCACTGATGAGTGACGAAGAGCGGGCACAAATTATGGATGTATTTAATGCGACAGCAGTGCCCTATCCACACAATGTGGGGATTCATGAGCTATTCGAGGAACAGGCAGAACGTACACCGGGTCAAACAGCGGTTATGTTTGGAAATCAGTGTCTGACCTATCGGGAGCTGAATGAACGGGCGAATTCATTGGCACGAATGCTTCAAGCACAAGGAGTAGGACCTGACAAACTGGTTGGTCTGATGGTGCAGCGCTCATTGGAAATGATCGTAGGTCTGCTGGCCGTTTTAAAAGCAGGTGGTGCATATGTGCCGATCGATCCCGAATTTCCGTCATCTCGTATTGAATACATGCTGGAAGACAGCAAGGCCGAAGTGCTTCTGACCAGTCGTGATCTGGCAGAAGAACATCATTACATCGCCAATACCATGTTTCTTGAGGATGCAGCATTGTATCAGGGAGAAAGCGGCAACCTAGAGGCGTTTGCCCGCCCAGAGCATCTGGCTTACGTCATCTATACCTCTGGTTCGACTGGAAATCCGAAAGGAGTTATGCTCCAGCATCGCTCGGTACTCAACTTTATTACCGGGATGCGTGAAATCATCGACTTTGAAGCGAACAAAACGATTTTGTCACTGACGACCATTTCATTCGATATTTTCGTATTGGAAACCATCCTGCCCCTGTTGAGTGGAATGACTGTTGTGCTTGGCGACCGCCAGCATCAGGTGAACCCTCAGGCGCTTGGTGAGTTGATTGCTCACCATCATATTGATATGTTGCAAATGACACCATCGCGGCTGCAAATGCTGATGGATCATGAATCAGGTTTCCGCGCGCTGCGAGACGTAAAGGAAATTATGGTCGGGGGTGAAGCCCTTCCGTCCAAGCTGCTCGCAGCACTGCAAGAAATAAACGGTCCCCGCATTTATAACATGTACGGACCTACAGAAACGACGGTTTGGTCGACCGTACAGGAACTGACTCATGCTCAAGACATTAATATCGGACGTCCCATCGCGAATACCCAAATCTATATCATGAATGCGAGTGGGGAATTGCAGCCAGTCGGTGTGCCGGGCGAGTTATGTATTGCAGGGGAAGGACTGGCCCGTGGATATTGGAATCGCGAAGAACTGACGGCCGAGAAATTTGTGGATAATCCGTTTGCCGGAGGCAAAGTCGGGTATGAACGTATGTACCGTACAGGCGATTTGGCGAGATGGACGCTGGACGGCAACATTGAATATTTGGGACGGATGGACCACCAGGTGAAAATCCGGGGCTACCGGATCGAACTGGGCGAGATTGAATCGCAGCTATTGCAGGTGGAATCGGTACGAGAAGCGGTCGTCGTGGCCCATACGGACGAAACGGGTCAAAAACAACTCGTGGCGTACTATGTGGCGAGTCAAGAACTCGGAGCCAGCGAACTGAGAAGTGAGCTGGGGCGGGAGCTACCAAGCTATATGGTGCCGTCGTATTTCATTCAATTGGAGCAGATGCCGCTGACACCGAACGGTAAAATTGATCGTAAGTCCTTGCCAGCACCGGAAGGCAGCCTGCAAAGCGGAGCGGATTATGTAGAGCCACGCACTGCAACGGAACGGGCACTCGCAGCCGTCTGGCAGTCAGTCCTGGGCGTGCCAACCGTCGGAATGTTGGACAATTTCTTTGATCTGGGCGGCGATTCGATCAAGGCGATTCAAATCGTATCTCGTGCGTTCCAGGCAGGCTACAAGCTGGACATGAAGGATCTGCTTCGGTATCCAACCGTTGCAGCATTGGCACCGCACATGCACGAGGCAAGTCATACGGCAGATCAGGGAGAAGTGAGCGGGAAAACAGCGTTGCTTCCGATCCAGCACGGGTTCTTTGAACAAGAGCAAGTGGATGCGCATCATTTTAATCAGGCGGTTATGCTGCACCGGGAGCAGGGCTTTGACGAAGCTGCTTTGCGTCAGGCGCTTATCAAGCTGACGGAGCACCACGATGCACTGCGGATGGTGTTCAGGAAGACCGAGCAAGGCTATCAAGCGTGGAACCGCGGAATACAGGAAGGCGAGCTGTATCATCTGGACGTGCTGGACTTTAGAGCTTTGACAGATAAATCCATGCTGAGCGCGACGATTGAGACGAAAGCAACTGAAATTCAAAATAACATGAATCTGTCCGAAGGACCGCTGGTGAAGCTGGGTCTGTTCCGTTGCACCGATGGAGACCATTTGTTGGTAGCGATCCACCATTTGGTGGTCGACGGCGTGTCTTGGCGTATTTTGCTGGAAGATTTGGCAACCGGCTATGAGCAATCTTTACGTGGCGAGTCTGTCCGTTTGCCCAATAAGACGGATTCCTTCCGTCTGTGGGCAGACCAGCTATCCGCTTATGCGAGCAGTGGAGCGTTGGAGAACGAGCGTGCGTATTGGGAGCAGATTGAGCAAGCAGGGAAGAGTCAGGCATCCTTGCCTAAAGATTACACTCGTAAATCTCAGGCCAAGCCACAGCTTCGCGATGATCGGACACTGACAGTAGCGTGGACTGTCGAAGAAACAGAACAATTTTTGAAGCAGGCACACCAAGCCTACAACACGGAAGCGAACGACCTGTTGCTGACAGCTCTGGGCACCGCAATTCAGGAGTGGGCAGGCATCCGTCAGGTGCTTGTAAATCTGGAGGGTCACGGACGGGAAGCTATTTTGCCGGATGTGGATATTACGCGTACGGTCGGTTGGTTTACCAGCCAATTCCCGGTTGTGCTCGATATGGGCGAGGATCGGAATGTGGGACGGCGTGTCAAGAGCGTCAAGGAAGGGCTGCGTCGTTTGCCGCATAAAGGAATTGGATACGGTATTTTGAGATATCTTTCTGCGCCTAGGGAAGGGGAAGCCGCTTTTGTCGCCGAGCCGGAAATCAGCTTTAACTATCTCGGACAATTCGATCAGGATTTGAAGAATAACGCATTTCGCATGTCTCCTTATTCCATCGGAGCTTCCATTAGTGATACGTTGACCAAGCGGTATGCTCTGGATATCAACGGCATGATCACGGACGGTGCACTGGAACTGACGATCAGCTACAGCAACAAAACGTTCATGAAAAAGTCAATCAAAAAGCTGGCTGATCTGCTTCAGGAGAGCTTGCGTGAGGTATTGGCTCACTGTGTGGAAAAAGAGTTGCCAGAGCTGACGCCAAGCGACTTGTCCTTCCAAGGACTGACGGCTGGAGAGCTGGATCATATTGTAGAGCAGACGGCTACTGCGGGAGAACTAGAAAATATTTATTCGCTCACACCCATGCAAAAAGGCATCCTGTTCCACGGCTTAATGGAGCCGAACTCCGGGGCGTACTTTGAGCAGGCGACATTTGATCTGCAAGGCAGCTTTCAAGTGGAGGCTTTTGCCGAAAGCTTAAATCAACTGGTGGATCGCCATCAAATATTCAGAACGAATTTTTATAGCGGATGGAATGAGCAGCCTTTACAGGTGGTGTACCGCCACAAACATGCCGGGTTCCGTTTTGAAGATGTGCGTTCAATGGGACAAGGAGAGCAGGACGCATACATTGCTGATTTTGCTGAGCGTGACAAAGCCGAGGGCTTTAATTTCAGCTCTGGCGAGCTGATGCGGGTGTCTGTTTTGCGTACAGGCGAGGAATCGTACCGTTTTGTGTGGAGCTTCCACCATATTTTGATGGACGGCTGGTGCTTGTTCCTAATTGTAGGAGAGGCATTTAATACGTACTTTGCCATCCTCGAAGACCGCAAGCCGGAGCTTGTCCCAGTAACGCCATACAGCGAATATATTGAATGGCTGGAGCGGCAGGACAAAGCTGAGGCTGAACGGTTCTGGAGTGATTATTTTGCTGGTTTCGAGCAGCAGACGGTATTGCCGCAGGCAAAACAGCTGGACGGTCACGCTAAAGAATATGAAGCGGACAAACTTTCGTTTACACTGGACCGCGAAGTGACGGAACGGATGAACAAGCTGGTTAAGCAAAAGCAAGTGACGGTCAATACACTGCTGCAAGCAGCGTGGGGCGTTGTGCTGCAACGGTATAACAACAGTCGGGATGTTGTATTTGGCAGTGTCGTATCTGGTAGATCAGCAGATATTCCGGGCATCGATACAATGGTTGGTTTGTTCATTAACACGGTTCCTGTACGGATTCACAGTGAGAAAGATATGACGTTTGCTGCGTTAATGAAGCAGATACAGGAGCAGGCACTGGCTTCCCGAGCCTATGAAACCTATCCGTTATATGAAATTCAGGCCCTGACAGAGCAAAAACAGGACCTGGTGAACCATATTATGGTGTTTGAAAACTACCCAGTAGAACAGCGCATGGAGCACATGGGTAGCCGTGGTACGAATGGTTTTACGATTGCCAATGCTTCAATGTCAGAGCAAACGAACTATGATTTTAATATTACAGTGGTGCCAGGCGATGAAATGGATATTCATTTGGAATTCAACGCGCTGGTGTTTGAACGTGCAGCTGTCGAGCAATTCCGTGAGCACTGGCTGCATATGATTGAAGAAGCGATTAACAGACCAGATGCGCTGGTAGATGAGCTGGAGCTAGTGACTGCTGAGGAAAAAGTGAAGATCATCGACGGTTTTGGATCAGTAGGCGTATCTGCATGGAGTGATGAAAAGCAATCAGAAGGGTTGTTCCACGCCTATGTGGAAGAACAAGCGCAGCTTGCACCGGATCACGTGGCAGTTGTATACGAGGAGCGGCAGCTTACATACCGTGAGCTGAACGAGCGTGGGAACCAACTTGCTCGTAGATTGCGGAATGAAGGCATTGGGCGCGAATCCATTGTTGGTATTTTGAGCGAGCGTTCGGTGGACATGCTGGTCGGCGTATTGGCAGTATGGAAAGCCGGCGGGGCATATGTACCGTTAGATGCGGATTATCCGTACGAACGTATCCGCTTTATGCTGGAGGACAGCGGCGCGACAGTGCTGCTGACGCAAATCGGCTTGCAGGAGCGCGCGCAGGCATGGCTGGAGGAAAGCCGACAGACTTTGGCCGGAGGGCAGTCTGAGGGCGAGCTGGAAACGGCGGTTAGCATTGAAACGATGGAAAGAGACAGCCTTAATGAGGGATTAAGCTTGAAATCAGATTCGTCATCTGATAGCGAAGCAGCATCCGAACCCGCAACGGGACTGCGTCTGCACACCGTACTGACGCTGGACGATGAGTCGCTGTATACCGGGGATGCCACGGATGTGGAACCTATCAATGAGCCGCAGGATCTGGCGTATGTGATCTATACGTCCGGTACAACGGGACGCCCGAAAGGGGTCATGATCGAGCATCGCAGTCTGGTAAACACAGCCGCGGCCTACCGCCGGGATTACCGTCTGAACCAGTTTCCGGTACGACTGCTACAGCTGGCAAGTTTCTCCTTCGACGTGTTTGTCGGCGATATCGCGCGGGCGCTCTATAACGGTGGCACGATGGTCATCTGCCCGAAAGACGACCGGATTGACCCAAGCCGTCTGTACGGCTGGATTCACGACTATCAGATTACGGTGTTCGAATCCACACCGGCTTTAATTGTACCGTTCATGCAGCATGTACATGAACAGGGACTGGACATGAGCAGTCTGGAACTGCTAATCACCAGCTCGGACAGCTGCAGCGTGACGGATTATCGGGTGCTGCAAGAACGGTTTGGCGCGGATGTTCGCATTATGAACAGCTACGGCGTCACGGAAGCGGCGATCGACTCCAGCTTCTACGACGAAGAACTGTCGAAGCTGCCAAGTAGCGGCAATGTACCGATTGGTCAGGCGTGGCTGAACGCACGGTTTTACATCTTGGACAGCCAGCTGAATCCGGTGCCGATCGGCGTGCTGGGCGAGCTGTGCATTGGCGGTGCCGGGGTGGCACGAGGCTACCTGAATCGTGCGGACCTGACGGCCGAGAAGTTCGTGGCAAACCCGTACGTACCGGGTGAACGATTGTACCGCACAGGTGACCTCGCGCGGTGGATGCCGGACGGCAATGTGGACTTTATCGGCCGGATGGATTATCAAGTGAAAATCCGGGGCTACCGGATTGAGCTGGGCGAGATTGAAACGGCGATTCAACGGGTGCCCGGTGTGCGTCAAGCCGTAGTCATCGACCGGACGGACGAGCGTGGGCACAAGTATTTGTGCGGATACATCACGGGAGAAACCGAGCTGCAGATCGAGGAAGTACAAGCAGCACTGGAAGCAGCACTGCCAGCACATATGGTACCTGCACGCTTGATGCGTCTGGAGACCTTACCATTGACCAGCAACGGCAAAATCGACCGCAAGGCCTTACCGGAACCGGAAGGAAGCATTCATACCGGTGCAGCTTATGTGGCACCGCGAACTACGGTGGAACAAGTATTAGCTTCGGTGTGGGCTGGGGTGCTGGGCGCAGAAGCCGTAGGTACGCAGGATAACTTCTTTGAACTGGGCGGCGATTCGATCAAAGCGCTGCAAGTATCCTCCCGATTGCTGCAAGCAGGGTATCGACTGGACATAAAGGATTTGTTCAGCAATCCGACGGTAGCGTCACTCAGTCCTTTGCTTCGTACAGATGGCAAGATGGCCAGTCAGGAAGAGGCCGTAGGCAAGGTAGAACTGACACCTATTCAACGGTGGTTCTTCGAGCAGCAGCCGGTTGATCTGCACCACAGCAACCAGGCGATGATGCTGTATCGAGCTTTGCGCTTTGACGTCGATGCGCTGCACCGTACGTTGGACCGTATTGTCCAGCATCATGACGCATTGCGCACTGTATTCCGTGAGACGGAGCAGGGTTATGTCGCTTGGAACCGCAGTGTGGAGGAGGGCGAGCTATACACGCTGGACATTATAGATTTTAGCGGAGTGGAAGACGAATCCACCGCTGTCGAAGCCAAGGCGAGCGAAATTCAAGCGAGCATTCATTTGAGCGAGGGTCCGCTTGTGAAGCTTGGTCTGTTCCATTGCGCTGGGGGCGACCATTTGCTAATCGTCATTCATCATTTGGTTGTGGACGGCGTATCGTGGCGTATTTTGCTGGAGGATTTGGCATCCGGTTATGAGCAGGCTGTTGCAGGTCAAATAGGCACAGCTATTCGACTGCCGCATAAAACAGATTCTTTCCAGGTATGGGCCAAACAGCTGTCAGCCTACGCGAATCGTGCGACGATGGAGCGGGAGCTAGCCTACTGGCAGCATATCGAACAAGCAGAAGCAAGCCTCGCGAAGCCTTTGCCGAAGGATTTTGCAAATGACAATGCTCTGCTGGGAGACAGTGAGGTTGTGACTGTCCGCTGGACGAAACAGGAAACTGAGCAACTGCTCAAACAAGCTCATCGCGCATACAACACGGAAATGAATGACCTGCTGCTGGCCGCACTCGGCAAAGCCGTGTATGAATGGTCCGGTTCCGAACGGGTGCTGGTTAACCTGGAAGGCCACGGACGGGAAGCCGTTGTACCCGACGTGGATATTACGCGCACGGTCGGCTGGTTTACGAGCCAATTCCCGGTTGTACTGGATGGAAGTCTGGGACAAGGGGGAAATACGGCTCGTCTGATCAAACGGATTAAGGAAGGGCTGCGTCATATTCCGCAAAAAGGCATCGGTTATG
>NZ_JAXCHD010000012.1:0-129607 GCF_037027525.1 Paenibacillus sp. 203 | reverse complement strand
TCCCACTACACTATCAGGTTTTATTCCCTTTTCTCTTAATTTTCTGGCCAGTTGGTTTGCCTTTTCGTTTACTTCCTTATAAGTCAGCTGTTTATCTTCAAACACTACAGCAATATTATTGGGTGTCTTTTCTACCTGCTCTTCAAACAGTTGATGTATAGTCTTATCCTTAGGATACCGGACCTTTGTATCGTTAAAGTCATATAGTATTTTCTGCTTTTCTTCCTGTGAAAGCATATCAATTTCTGACAACCTTTTTCCAGGATAAACCGTTATCTCTTCCAGAACATTAAGGTAATGGGCTGCAAACCTTTCTACAGTCTCTTTCTTGAACAGCCTTGTGGCATATTCCAAATCAAATGCAATACCTTCCTGGGTTTCCCGAGCATTTAATGTCAAGTCAAATTTGGATATTCTAAATTCATTTGTATAGGGTATAAACTTAAGCCTATCTATCTTCAATTCTGATGAGCCGGTATTTTGCAATACAAACATAGTATCAAAAAGAGGATTCCTGCTCATATCCCTCTTTACATTAAGCTTTTCCACCAGTTCTTCAAACTGGTAGTCCTGATTTTCATAAGCCCTTATAGAGTTTTCCCTTACTTCCTTTAGAAACTCAGCAAAGGTCTTTTCTCCCTGGGGATAGTTCCTCATGGCTAAAGTATTTACAAACATACCTATTATGTCTTGTAAATCTGTATGAGGTCTTCCAGCTATAGGGCTTCCCACTATAATATCTTCCTGCCCCGTATACTTAGACAGCAGTATGTTGTATGAAGCAAGCAATGTCATGTAAAGAGTAGCCCCATTATCCCTTGCAAGCTTAATAAGTTTTCCCGTAAGCTCACTGCCTGCTTCAAAACGGATAAAACCTCCGTCAAAGCTTTGAACCGCAGGCCTTTGGTAATCTACTGGCATATTCAGCACAGGAATTTCTCCATTAAATTCCTGGAGCCAGTATTCCTCCTGCTTCTTTATTTTGTCCCCAGCAAATAGTTCCTTCTGCCAAACAGAATAGTCCTTGTACTGTATACGGAGGGAAGAAGGGTTATTTCCTCCATACATATCCATGAACTCATGTACCAGTATATCCATGGACGTACCGTCAGATATGATATGGTGCATGTCAAACATCATGACATGCTTGTCTTTTCCCGTTTTCACAAGGCCTACTCTTAGCAGCGGAGCAATTCCAAGATCAAACGGCTTTATAAATTCTTTTACGATTTCCCCCACTTTTTCTTCGTCAGATTCTAGATACACTACACTAAAACCCACAGGATCATTGATCTTCTGGACGGGTTCACCCTCTATGAAATGGAAAGATGTTCGAAGGGTCTCATGCCTATTTATAAGCTGTTGGAAGGTCTTCTGAAAAAGCTCCAGATCAATACTGCCTTCAACCAGCAAGCTGCCTGGCATATTGTATGCTGTCCCTGCTCCTTCAAACTGATTTAATATATACAGCCTTCTTTGGGCTGATGACATAGGGTAGTATTCCATCTCTTTAGCAGTTTGGATGGATTGATATATACTCTCCTTTGCTTCCTTCATATACCTTGCTATTTCCGCTATAATTGGAGCCTTAAATATTTCCTTAAGAGGCATGTCTATATTGAACTCTTTGTGAATTCTCGCTACAAGGCTTGTAGCCTTTAAAGAGTGTCCACCTAACATAAAGAAGTTGTCATTTCTTCCTATCTTCTTAATTCCAAGGATGTCTTGCCAAATCAGTGCAAGCTTCTCTTCAAATTCGCCTATAGGCGCTTCATACTCTATTCCCGTATTTATATTACCTTCGGGTTCAGGCAATGCCTTCCTGTCTATCTTGCCATTAGCTGTCAATGGCATTTTTTCAAGCTGCACAAAGTATGATGGTACCATGTATTCGGGCAGTTCTTTTAAGAGATGCTCCCTTAGTTCTGATATTGTCAGCTCATTTTCTCCCGCTATATATGCACACAGGTATTTACTGCCCTGATGGTCTTCCTTTGCAATCACCAAAGATTCCTCAATTGAAGGATGCTTTAGCAGTTGTGCTTCTATTTCACCAAGCTCTATCCTAAAGCCTCTTATCTTTACCTGGTGGTCTATTCTACCCAGGTATTCCATTTCTCCATCAGATAATAACCGGACCAGGTCTCCAGATCTATATAACCTCTCTTCCGGCTTGTACGGATTTTGAACGAACTTTTCCTTTGTAAGCTCCGGTCTTCCAAGATATCCTCTGCAAACTCCGTCTCCTCCTACACAAAGCTCTCCGGCTACTCCAATGGGAACAACTTTCATGTTCTTATCCATTACATATGTTGTAAGGGTTGGTATAGGCCTTCCTATGCTGCTCACATTAGATCTAATTTCTTCCTCTTCTATCTCTTTATATGTGACATGCACTGTTGTCTCGGTTATTCCATACATATTGATGAGTCTAGTCTGCGGGTACTTCTTTCTCCATTCCTTCAACAATGCAGGCTTTAATGCTTCCCCTCCGAATATGACATATCTTATCTTAAGTTCTTTTTCTTCATATGATACTTCTTCATTGGCTATATTATAGAAGGCTGAAGGTGTCTGATTTAATACGGTCACCTTCTCATTCCTTAGAAGTCTCAGATACTCTACATTGCTGCGTGCTGTCATTTTAGGAACTACCACCAATCTGCCCCCATATAACAACGCCCCGTACATCTCCCATACGGAAAAATCGAAACTCATAGAATGAAACATAGTCCATACATCATTTTCGTTAAAATCAAACTGCATTTTACTGTTAAATAACAGCCTTACTATGTTTCTATGCTCTATCATTGCCCCTTTGGGTTTACCTGTAGAGCCTGAGGTATATATTAAGTAAGCTAGATCGGAAGGTTTATTTACCTCCGATAAGTTATATTGTTCATCTGAATATTCCTGCTCATCTTCTAAATTTATTACTGTACCTATTGATGTATATTTGTCTATAAAATGTGATTGGGTCAACAGGATCACTGCCCGGCTGTCTTCCAGCATATGACTTATTCTTTCCTCAGGATAATCTGGATCTATGGGAAGATATGCCCCTCCTGCTTTTAATACCCCTAGGATTGCTACTATCATCTCAAGTGAGCGTTCTGCCAGAATACCTACGATACTGTCCGGTTTGACTCCTTTAGCCCTTAATACATGGGCCAACCCATTTGATTTTTTATTGAGTTCACTATATGTAAGCTTTTTACCCTCAAATACCACAGCTACATGATCAGGGTTCTTCTCTGCCTGCTCTTCAAAAAGCTGATGGATAGTCTTGTTTTTAGGATACTGTGCCTCTGTAGCGTTAAAGGTATATAGGATTTGCTGTTTTTCTTCCTGTAACAGTACATCAATTTCCCACAACCTTTTTTCAGGGCATGCCGTTATCTCTTCAAGGACGGTTAAGTAATGGGTTCCAAACCTTTTTATTGTCTCCTTCTTAAACAGCCTGGTACAATATTCAAGGTTAAATGTTATACCTTCTTGACCCTCTACCACTTCAAGCATAAGGTCAAATTTTGCCTTTCTGCCTTCCAGCCAGTTGTTGTATTGTTTGAAGTTTATACCCGATGCTGCAAATTCTGTCTTGTTTGAAGTGCGCAGTGCAAACATAGTGTCAAAAAGAGGATTCCTGCTCATGTCCCTCATGAGATTAAGTTTTTCTACAAGTTCTTCAAACTGGTAGTTCTGATTTTCAAAAGCCAAAAACGCATTTTCCCTTACTTCCTGCAAGAATTGGACGAAGGTCTTTTCTCCCTCAGGATAGTTCCTTATGGCCAAGGTATTTATAAACATACCAATGATACCCTGCAGGTCAGCATGGGGCCTTCCGGCTACAGGACTTCCAACTATGATGTCTTCCTGTCCAGTGTATCTGGACAGGAGTACGTTATATGCAGCCATCAGTACCATGTATAAGGTAGCTCCATTATCTGTTGCAAGCTTATTTAGTTTGACTGAAAGTTCAGGGTTTATTTCAAAGCTTACAGCATCTCCTTCAAAACTTTGTACCGCCGGTCTTGGATAGTCAGTAGGCATATCCAGTACCGGTATATCACCCTTAAATGTCTGGAGCCAGTATTCTTCCTGCTTCTTTATTGAGTCTCCGGCAAACATCTCCTTCTGCCATACAGAAAAATCCTTGTACTGTATCCGTAGTGGCAAAAGGGTCTTCCCTTGGTACAAATCCAAAAACTCACTCATAAGTATATTGACTGATATACCATCTGATACTATGTGGTGCATGTCAAACATCATAACACGCCTGTCTTCGTTCGTTTTTACAAGTCCTACTCTCAGTAATGGAACTTGGCTAAGATCAAAGGGCGTTATGAATTCTTTGACTATTTCTGCTGCTTTTTCTTCATCCAGTTCCAGGTACGTAATACTGAAATCCACGTAATCATGAACCTTTTGTACTGGTTCACCCTCAACCATATGAAATGATGTGCGCAGAGCCTCATGTCTTTTTACTAGCTCCTTGAATGCCTGTTCGAAGCGTACTGCATCAATGTTTCCTTCCAGCAGTACGACGCCTGGCATGTTATATGCAGTACCTGCTCCTTCAAGCTCGTTTAGTATATACAGCCTTTTCTGGGCAGATGACATAGGGTAAAATTCCTGCTCTCTGGCAGAAGGTATTCCAGAAAAGGCATTTGGCGTATATTTTGAAACATCTTTTCCTTTTTCTTTTAGCATCGTCTCAAATAGCTTTCTTTTTTCTGGAGAAAGAGATTCTATTCTTTTCATCAAATTATCCATAACTTCGTCCCTCTTCTCTATTTCATCTCTTTTAATTCCTATTTATAGATTTTCAATCATGCTTAAAATTTCTTCGATTTCCACTGTATCGTTAAGTCTATTTTTAATACTTTTTGCTATTGCCGAAATTGTAGGACCCATAAACACTTCTTTTAATGCAAATTCTATGTCAAATTCTTTATGAACCCTTGATACAAGATTGGTTGCCTTTAATGAGTCTCCTCCTAATTCAAAGAAGTTATCATTTACTCCAATCTTCTGGACTCCAAGGATTTGGCTCCATATCAGTACAAGCTTCTCCTCAATTTCACCGAATGGTGCAGCATAGTCTACCCCTGTATTAATATTTCCATCAGGGGCAGGCAGGGCATTTCTATCTACCTTGCCATTCGCTGATAAAGGCAGTTTTTCCAACTGTACAAAATATGAAGGGATCATGTAGTCTGGCAGATCTTTGGAGAGATACTCCCTTAATTCCGGTATTGTCAATTCACTTTCTCCAACTATATATGCACAGATGTACTTGTTCCCTTGGGGGTCTTCCCTTGTTGCTGCCACAACTTCTTTTATTGAAGAATGTTTTAGAAGCTGAGCTTCTATTTCTCCAAGCTCTATTCGGTATCCGCGGATCTTAACCTGATGGTCTATTCTGCCCAGGAATTCGATATTCCCGTCAGGCAGCCATCTTCCCAGGTCTCCTGTTTTGTACAGCCTTATCCCCTTTTCTTCTCTGAAAGGATCTTCAAGGAATACATGGGCTGTTTTTTCAGGGTCATTTAAATAACCCCTTCCTACACCTGTTCCAGAGACGCAGATCTCTCCTTTTACTCCGATAGGGCACAGGTTCATGTTTTTATCTGTTATATATAGATTCATATTTTGTATAGGCTTGCCTACAGGAATGTTCTCTCCTTCATGAGCAGCTTCCATAGTATATAGAGTAATATCGTCCGCTGCCTCTGCAGGTCCGTAGGCATTAACTACTTTAGTATTTGGACATAGGTCAAACCATTTCCTTACTATGCCGGATTTTACGGTTTCTCCCGTTATCAGCAAGTAATGAAGTTTTTCCGGTTTATTCCCTGTATTTTCCACATACTCAAGCATTAAAGCAAGGTATGAAGGTACCACCTCAAGGACCGTTATGCCATCTTCTATGATCCGATTCGTAAACCTTGCAACATCCTTTACTATTTCATCTGGATAGATGATAATTTGAGCTCCTATGGTTAGGGCTGCAAAGAACTGCCATACAGATACATCAAAGTATTGAGGCGAGTTCTGGGATATTATGCTGTTGTTAGTTATACAAAGTTCCTTTATTTCCGCATGGATGTGGTTTATCATGCCAAGATGCTCTATCATAGCTCCCTTTGGTACACCAGTTGAACCAGATGTATATATAACATAGGCCAAACTATTTATGTCTATATCTAGATCTAGGTTTTCGCCACTTTCAGCCTCAATCTCTTTTTCACACTGGTCAAGGTATATAATTCGGCCTTTATAGTTCTCACTAAGCTGCTGGGTCACATAATCTGATAAGGTCAACACATAGGCAGCTTTAGATTCCTTAAATATATCAAGCACCCTTTGTGTAGGGTATTTTGGATTTACAGGTATGTAAGCCCCCCCTGCTTTCCATATACCAAGTACCGATTCTACAAATAAGGGTCCCCTCTCCAGCATGACAACTACGGCTTCTTCTCTACCAGTGCCAGCCTTTAGCATGTACCTTGCTATCCTGTTTGCCCTTTGGTTGATCTGGCCATATGTAAATCTACGGCCTTCATACGCTACTGCTATATTGTCTGGACGTACTTTCGTCTGCTGCTCAAACAGGTGGTGTACCGTCAGGTGATGTTCAAATTCAACCTTCGTATCGTTAAAGCCGTATATTATTCGCTCCTTTTCTTCTTGGGATAACATATTGATTTCTGATAGTTTTTTTTCAGGGTTTGAGGTTATCTCTTCAAGGATATTAAAGTAATGCTGAACAAGCCTTTCTACCGTCTCCTTCTTAAACAGACGTGTAGCATATTCCATCCATAATATTGTATTATGACCATCTGGTATCAACTGGAATGTTAGGTCAAATTTTGATGTTTTACTTTCAACCGGATATTTGGAATACTTTAATTCACCACGATGTTCCATAATATGCTCATCAGAAGGAACAATATTAAACATAACAGTAAATAAAGGATTTCTGCTTGAATCTCTCTTTACGTTAAGTTTTGTCACAAACTGATCAAACCTGTATTCCTGATTTTCATATGCTTCTAAGGAGCTTTCTTTTACTTCTTCCAAGAACTCAGTAAAGGCCTTATTTCCCTCTGGGAAATTCCTTAATGCCAGGGTATTTATAAACATCCCCAGTATTCTTTCAGTATCAAAATGAGTTCTTGCCGCTATAGGAGTACCAATAATTATGTCTTCCTGTCCTGAGTATTTATACATTAGTGTATTTAATGCCGCAAGAAGTATCATATACACGGTGGCTCCTGTTTGGGAGGAAAGTACATTTAATTTATCCATCAAATGACTGTCTAAATCAAATAGCAACCTATTTCCTTCAAAGCTTTGAAGGACAGGCCTAGGATAATCTGTAGGCATATCAAGGATAGGAATTTCACCCTTGAACCTATTAAGCCAGTATTCTTCCTGCTTTTTGTAAACCTCAGTGCTAAACAAGCCATTCTGCCACTGGGCAAAATCCTTATATTGCACCTCCATTGCCGGAAGGCTTTCACCACTTAATATAGAAACTATTTCATCAAAAGTCCTGATTATTGAAGTTCCATCTGAGACTATATGATGTACATCAAGCAAAAGTATTTGCCTGCTAGCATGGATTTCTATAAGACCTACTCTTATTAAGGGTGCTTTGCTTAAATCGAACGGTCTTACAAATTCATCGATTATTTTCTCTACTCCGTCTTCCTCAGACTCAAAATATTCTATAGTAAAATCAACTTCATCTTGTATCCTTTGCACAAGCTCCCCATCAATCATCTCAAAGGATGTCCTAAATGCTTCATGCCTTTGTATCAATGTTTTTAATGCTTCCCCAAGGGCAACCCTTTCAATCCCACCTTCAAATAAAATTCCCACAGGTATGTTATACCCAATGTTGTTACCCTCAAGATTATTAATGATATACATCATCTTTTGTGCAGATGAGGTTTCATAGTACTCTTTTTCAGAAACTTTAGGTATTCTTTCAAGCTCAGCCTTACCCATATTTAGGGAATCCTGTTCTGAAATCTTTCCCGATTCGTATAGCTTTGATATCATTTGCTCGGAAAGATCGTATATGCTGGAACCCTTAAGAAGTTCTACTATGGAAACAGGTGTTTTAAAGGCAACCTCCATCCTGTTTTTTATTTCGGTGGCCATTAATGAATCCATCCCAAAAACAGTTAGTGGTTGTTTGGTACTTAGATCCTCAGGATTATAACGCAAAACCTTCGCTACTATTGTTTTAATATGCATTTCAACGATATTCTGCCTGCTCTGTATTGGAGATGAAATAATATCCTCCAGGATATCAACATCCACCTTTGATTTATTTATATTCTCTTGTTGTCCTGACTCATCTTGCAAAAGAGTTTTAAGCACATGTGGAGAACTCATGGGTGAGAACCATTTTTCCCCAAACGTTTGCCACGAGAGTATAGGTAGAACCACAGACTGTGCAACAGCTTCTCCAACAAGGTGCTCCATAGCCCTAATTCCCTTTTCTACCGTTACAGATTCTATGGATTTTTGTATATAATACTCCGGATCACGTTCCATAAACCTTGCAGCCATTCCAACCTCTGACCATGGTCCCCAATTGATACTCAGTGCAGGAAGTCCTCTCGATAAACGGTAATGTGCAAGTGAGTCCAAAAAGGCATTCCCAGTTGCATATGCTCCCTGGCCTGGTGAACCAAATACAGAAGCAACTGAAGAAAATAAAATAAAGAAGTCAATAGGCCGTCCCTCTGTCATACGGTGAAGGTTCCATGCACCATTTACCTTAGGCGAAAGGACCCTATAAAAAGTCTCATCTTTACTAACCTCAAGAAATTGATCATCCGTAATACCAGCAGAATGTACAACACCTCGAATAGGAGGCCTTTCTTCCTTATCAAAATCTTTAAAAAATCCAGCAAGCTTTTCCTCATCAGTTACATCCACTGATCCAATATATACTGTTGCCCCCTGGGACTCCAGCTTACGAACAAACTCAATCCTCTCTGCAAGGCTGCTGCCTGGCTCTACATTGTTCCATTCAGAACGTTTTGGAAATTCTCCGCGTCCAAGCAGTACCAGATGTCTTGCTCCCTTGGCAACCATCCACTGGGCTGTAATCATACCTATGCCACCAAAAGCACCTGTAATAACATAACTTCCATCGGGGCGAAGATGTACGGGTACTTGATGCTGCATATCAATCCGCAGTTTATCGATTCTTGCTGCAAGTCTATTCCCATTACGGAAAGCAATTTGGTTCTCTCCATTACCTAAGACTTCTTTTAACAGCATTTCCATTTCACCCGCATTGGCCTCTATGTCAAGGTCTACAAGGCCTCCCCAATTTGAAGGCAACTCATGGTAACCTATGACGGTGCCAAGGCCCCATACCAACGACTGTAAGAATGCAGAATTTGGAGTAGCCCTGTTGATCATTTGGGCTCCTCTTGTAATAACCCACAGCTTAAAATTTAATCCCAGATTTGTGGTTGCTTGTACCAGGTGTTTTAATACAAACAGGTTTTCAAAACAAGCTTTTTCTATAGCTGTATTGCTAACTTCCTGGATCTCAAGGATATTGAGGCTCCACATATATACAATACCTGTTAGCTTCGTTTTAATTTTTGAGAATTCATCAAACAACGCTCTAAGATCCTCAATGCTTCGAGGGTTTATATATATCTCACGCTCTTCATACTGCCAACCAAAATTCTCACCAGGATATACCATAAAGCATTCTTCTCCCCTTTTTTCAAGGAGATTTGCCAGTTCTTTTCCTGCTGCTTTATGATCCACAAAAATAAGCCATGCTCCAGAGTTAGCAGCAGCTGTGCGGGTATCAACTTCTTCACTTTTTAGAAGCTCCCAGTTTATCTCATAAAGATAATCCTTAACTCTTCCAGCATCAGACCCTCCACTATTTCCAAGTTCCTTAGTTCTTATGCCCAGTATTTCGGCGATTAGATTTCCGTCCTCACTATATAGACGGATGTTGGCGTTCAAATTATTATCTTTCCTATCTACCATCTGCGTATGACAAAGCATGACAGGCTCCGGCCTTCCATAAAGCTGCACCCTGTCTATTCCTACAGGTAGGAATGATTGGCCTTCGTTATTTTCATCTTCATTAAGTGGTGCAACTGCCGCAATGGTAACCTGGAAACAGGCGTCCAATACCGCCGGGTGAAGACCGTAGATAGAGCTATCAATCTCCAGTATTTTAGGGATCTCGATCCTGCCAAGAGCTTCGTTATCACCTTTCCATATCTTGTCTATACCTTGGAAATAAGGACCATAATGGAAACCCATTTGATAGAAGGTTTTATAACATACTTCTTTTCCGTATTCTTTGGTACAATTGCCAAGTATTTGAATCAACTCATCTTTAGCAGTGATCTTTATGTTTTGCCGTTTTCTTATTGTGCCGGATGCATTGCATGTCCAAGTCTTATCTTGTCCCGGTATCCTGCTTGAAATCTCGAATTTTGCGGTTTTTGGATCCAAAACCACCTGCACCACAGGTGATACTCCTTGATTTAAAAATAAAGCATTTTCAAACTTTATATCTTCAACTGTATAAAAACCCTCTCCAAAATAGCTTCTGGCACAAGCCATTCCCAGCTCTACATACCCTGCTCCGGGGAAAACTTCTATACCTTGTATTTTATGATCAGAAAGATACGTCATATAGGTAGTATTAAGTTCAATCTCCCATATAGGGCTGGAAGTTTTCAAACGGCGTCCTAAAAACTTGTGCTTATTTTTTCCCTGCCTAAATTCACTTGATTCCTGCGTTTCCATCCAGTATTTATCCCATTGCCATGGATAAAGAGGGAGACTTACAAACTCACCTTGGTACCGGTAAATCTTGTTCCAATCTATAGGGTATCCCAGTGCATATAGATTCCCTAAGTTCTCCAGTATTGAAACCTGTTCGTTTTCATTTCTTTTTATAGAGAACAACTTCTTACCTTCAACGTTTTTAGCTGACAGACAATCAGAAATAGAAGCTGCTAAAACAGGGTGAGGGCCCACCTCAATAAATAAGTTATAATTCAACGAAATCATTTCATACATTGCTGCTTCAAAACGTACCGGCTCTCTTACATTTTTATACCAGTAATGTCCATCACACTCTGTACCCGTCAGCATTTTCCCTGTAACCGTGGAATATATCGGTATCCCGGCAGGCTGGGACTTTATTCCTTTTAATGCCTCCAATAGCTCCTGCTCATATGGTTCCATTTGGTAACTGTGATACGCTACATTGACCTTTAAAAGCCGCGCAAAAACCCCCTTATCCTGCAACTGTTTTTGGATCTGCTCAAGGGCATCAGGATCACCTGACAAAGTTACCGAATTTGGGCTATTGATTGCTGCCATTGAAACACCTTTTATGTTCTCATCCAGCAGGGCCACAACTTCTTTTTCTGGTAAACCTACCGCCAGCATTGTGCCCTTGTTTACTGCTTTTTGCTGTGCACGGCTTCTGTGAATACTTACCAACATGGCATCTTCAAGGCTGTAAATTCCTGCAACATATGTAGAAGCCACTTCTCCAACACTGTGTCCTACCACCGCATGGGGTATAATACCCAAGGATTTCCATACTTCAGTCAAACCCACCTGAACAGCAAAATTGGCAGGTTGAGCAAACTGGGGCTGGTCCAGACGTGAATTCTCCTCATCGGCGAGAAGTTCCTCCAGTAGAGACCATCCAGCATACTGACGTGTAAGTTTATCACATTTTTCTATCATATTTCTAAACACAGGGTCTTTTTCAAGGAGCTGTCTGCCCATAGCCCACCATATGGGCCCCATACCTGTATATACAAAAACAGCTTTATTGTACTTTCCTGCCTCAACATTTCCCGCAGACATCCCCTGGCGTGCTTGTCCTTTAATATACGCTTCCAGGTTTCCTGCAAGTTCTTCCTTTGAAGATGCCGAAACCGCTAGTCTATAGTCATGATGGGTGCGCTTTTTGCTCATCATGCTTCCAATATCATATAAAGAAATACTTTCTCCACTTCCATTAATAAAATCAACATACTTTTGCGCATAGTTTTTTAGCGCCTTTTCTGAGCGCGCAGATATGGGAATCATATATGGCCATCCGGTATTTACATTAACTTCAGGAGTACCCTCTTTTTGGAGATCTGTAGCTTCCTCCAAGAGGATATGGGCATTTGTTCCTCCAAAACCGAATGAATTTATGCCAACCAATGCGGGTTGCGGCAAAGGCTCCAGGGTCTGAGGAATTCGTATACATAAATCGTCAAAGGGAATTTTAGGGTTTGGATTCTTAAAGTGCAGATGTGGAGGTATTTGCTTATGCTTTATGATTAGTGAAGCTTTTATCAGTGCGGCAACTCCTGCAGCGGCCTCAAGGTGGGCAATGTTTGTCTTAACAGATCCGACAATACACTTTTTATCTTTTGGCCTGTCTGTTGAAACCACTCGTGCTATTGCATTAGCCTCAATAGGGTCTCCAACCGGAGTGCCGGTGCCGTGAGCTTCAATATATGTTATATCTGAAGGTGATATTCCTGCCTTTTTGTATACCTCCTTCATTAAGTTTTCCTGAGCCTGCCCGTTTGGAACAGTAATCCCGTCTGTGTGGCCGTCCTGGTTTACACCCGATCCACTTATTACGGCATAAATCCTATCTCCGTCTTCGATAGCATCTGACAGGCGTTTTAAAACCACAACGCCGGCTCCTTCTCCTCTTGCATAACCGTTTGCACTGGAATCGAAAGTTTTGCACCGTCCATCGGGAGATAAAAAACCACCCTTACTTTCCGCTATGGTATACTCAGGTGTAGCTATAACACTTACTCCGCCTGCTATTGCGAGATTACATTCATTATTCAATAAACTCCCGCATGCAAGGTGTGTTGCAACCAAAGAGCCCGAACACGCTGTATCTACAGACAAACTTGGACCTCTGAAATCATATATATATGAAATCCTGTTGGACAACATTGTCATCATCATACCCGTTGCCGAATGTGTATCTAAACTTTCAACCGATTCGTTTTTAAATTGTATTGCTTGATAGTCAAGGGTGAAGCCCGCTACAAAGACACCGGTATTGGTTCCTGCTAGCTTGGCCGGATCCAAGCCTCCATCTTCCATTGCTTCCCATGATGTCTCCAGCATCAGTCTTTGCTGTGGATCAAGAAAGGCCGCTTCCCTTGGAGAAATACCAAAAAACAAAGGGTCAAACTCATCTATTTTATCTAAAAATCCACCATGACAGGTGTAATGCTTGCCTGGCTTTGATTTGTCAGGATCATAAAACTTTTCTAAATCCCAGCGGCCTTCGGGTAAATCGGAAGTCATATCTTTTCCCGCAGTCAATGCTTCCCAGAACTCCTCAGGCCCCCTTATTCCTCCTGGCAAACGGCATCCTATTCCTATAATGGCGATTTTATCCATAACTTTCGACCTCCAATACTTTATTTATATTCTCTTGAATAGCTTGTCTGATAATTGAACAACCCTGCTGCAAAAGTTCAAGCTCGATGGTTAACGGAGGCATAAGTTTTATAACACTGTCTTTTCTTCCTGCGCTTTCGATGATTAAACCGTTTTGGTAACATTCCTCTACTACTTTTTGCGTGATTCGCTCATCCTCCACATTGGAAAAATCAATACCCCAAATCAAACCTGCACCCCGAATGGTCAGGCCCTTATGTAATGACAAAATCTGCTTGGTTAAATATTCTCTTACAAATGCTTCCTTATATTTCACAGACTGTTCCAAATTATTCATTTCCCAATATTCCAACGCAGCTGTAGCTCCAATGAAAGCAAGCTGGTTTCCCCGGAACGTACCGTTATGCTCACCAGGCTTCCAGACATCAAGTTCCGGTTTCATCAGCAGAATAGACATGGGAAGGCCATACCCGCTGATTGACTTGGAAAGCAGTACAATATCAGGGATCATCCCGGCACGTTCAAATGAAAAGAACGGTCCGGTGCGTCCGCAGCCAACCTGAATGTCATCGCAAATCAGTAGAATACCGTGTCTGTCGCTAAGTTCCCTCAGCCTAAGCATCCATTCGGGTGAAGCTATATTTACGCCGCCTTCCGCCTGAATGGTTTCAAATATAATAGCCGCCGGTTTTTCGATTCCCGAGTGACCGTCGTTTAGAACGGCTTCCATGTATTCAATAGTATCGAATGAGTCAATTGGACTCTCGGAGTATGGGAAAAAGGTAACATCGGATAATGCTATGCCGGAGGAAGATCTTTTCTGAATGTTGCTGGTAACAGCCAGACTCCCCAGCGACATTCCGTGAAATCCTCCCATAAACGCAAATATACCAGTCCGTTTAGTGATCTTTCGGGCAAGCTTCAGCGATGCTTCTACAGCGTTTGTACCTGTAGGCCCGCAAAATTGAATTTTATAGTTTAACTTTCGGGGTTCCAATATGATCTGCGAGAATTTTTCGATAAATTCACGTTTCGCTTTTGTGTACATATCAAGCCCATGAGTAATACTGTCCGATTCAAGATAAGCGAGTATCTTTTGTTTGATGTATTCGTTGTTATGTCCATAATTTAAAGCTCCTGCTCCTGCAAAAAAATCAACAAATTTCTTTCCGGATTCTGAATAAATCAGTGCACCTTTAGCCCGGTCAAACACATCGTAGAAGTTTCTACAATATGCTCTTACGTTGGATTCATACTGCTCAAAAATTTCCATACTCATAATTCCTCCCTTAAACTGAAGTTAGTGTTTAAACACTAACTTCAGTTTATTTTTCCGGCCCAATCCACATCCATGTTCTCTCCCGGCTTGTGGTGGATGTGCATCGTTGCCTTTGTCCTCCCCCGCCCACTCCCGGTATTACTTACAAAACTGGGTGTACATGTACGGTAGGATTGTAAAACCTGCAAGGGTGGAAAATAAATAACATCTTAGTTCTTACCGCCATAGCCCTTATAAGTAGCGTAAACTGCATCTGCATATTGATTGGCCAGAATAGGACGGCCATAAGAGTCTGTAGCTCCCGGATACCAGTTATCTCCTCCGTTATAGTGTAATAAGCCATTATATATGTTGCCGAATCTAGTAATCTTTTCATTTAAAATCAGTCCGCCCAAGCATACCTGATCTTGTTCACTGCCGTGATTATAAGCACGGCCAAATTTTGAACTGAATTGAGATAAATAAGCATTACGTGTGTTTGGTTCTACCTGCATCAATCCGTCGCCGGCTGATGGACTGCCTGGTAAGCCTGCTCCAAAGCTGCTTTCCTTTTTGATCACAGCACTCAGCAATAAAGCAAAATCTCCGCCTTTACCGAATTTATCGCCCGCATTCATTGTGTATGTCCATATGTGGCTTGGAACTTCGGAAGGCTTTGTTACTGAAGGACCTGTTGGTGGCGTTGTTGGCGGTGTTGTAGGTGGCGTAGTTCCGCTGCCGCCTTTCTTCCATAAAGCAGGAACATTGGATGGTTCCCAGCCTACAAGGGAAGTATGTGCCTGAAGACAGGTATAAGTACTTCCACTATATGTTACTGTATCATTTACCGCATATGCAGTATTTGGACGTTCATACAATATTTATACCATAACGAACATTGTTCGTAAAGAACAATGTTCGTTATGTGTTAGAACACCTACATGTTCTAACTTTAGAACTCTCATCTTTTTCGCGCCTCCAAAAGGCGGAATTTAGGAGAAGAGGATATCTTGGTGTCGTGTGAAAGTATATCGCAACGCTCCACTACCCGCCGGATATATATCGCTAGCTCCAGAAGTTTGGGCTTACCGGACGCGCTGGGGTTATGGCGGCAGCCGCAGGACCGATCGATGAGGATCGGACGGATTGACGCGGCATCAATGCGTCAAAGTCAAGAGGCCGCTGAAGAGCTTTCGTAAGCTTTTTTCTGTTGCGGACGGAACCACGAGGCAGCAAGAGCGAGTAGAGAAGTCCCTATTAGTGCGATGATGACCCAGCGGTAACCGTGAATGACGAAAGCAAAATCAACGGCAGAAATCACATTGTTCTTTCCGGAATACAGCACGTTCTTCAGGTGGGCTGGCAGCGCTGCGCCGACGATGGTTAAAGAAAGAGCCGTACTCAGCACTTGACCCAAGTTATATAGCATGGACCGCAGTCCATTCGCCACCCCGCGGCTTTGCTCCGGAACGCTTGACATGACCTCCGTCGTATTGGGGGTAAGGAATAAACCGGTCCCGACCCCGATTAACAACATGCCGCAAGCGGTGACCCCGTAAGAGAAATTTCCACCGACCACGAATAGGAGTAGTAGTAGTCCTGCTATAGAAATAAGAATTCCAAGTGAGGCCAGAACTCGAATGGCCGCCTTCTTAGTCAACATGCCAGCAATCGGAGAAATGACCAACATCCCTATCGTAATTGGAAGGATCCTTAGACCGGCATTAAGCGCGTTTTGGTGGAAGGCAAATTGGTAATAGAGAGCGAAGAGCAGAGCAACCGCCGTACGGGCAAAAGAATTAAAGAATGTAGCGATGTTCCCCATACTGAACGTCCAGCTTTCAAAAAGGCTTAAATCTAGTAGAGGTGATGCTGAACGATGCTCATGCCATAAAAATATAGTAGTAAATATGGCGAATATCGCAAAACCTCCGATCACCTGCTTGTCTCCCCAGCCCAGTTCTCCCCCCTTGGATAAAGCAATGATTAGACCCGCTAAAGCGACAAAGATCATGATGCCTCCATATCCGTCCACTTTTTTATGGAGCTGCGCTAGGGGCTTCACCCTTAGAATCCAGAGCCCCCAGATGAGAGCAATGATCCCGAAGGGAACATTAGACCAGAACACCCACCTCCAGCCTCAGGCGGTCGTGACCACGCCGCCGACGACCGGGCCAAGCACCTGCGCGACGGAAGCGGACAATAAATTCAGACCGAGACCGGTGCCCAGCTGCGATTGGGGAAACGCATCGGTAATCAGCGGTGTTGTGTTCGTCACTACGAGCGCTCCTCCGGCAGCCTGTACGATCCGAAGAAGGATTAGTACCTCTACATTAAAAGCATAACCGAGTAGTAAACTGGATACGGTAAAGATGGCCATTCCTATTAAATACATTCGGCTTCTTCCGAAAATATCCGAAATTTGTCCGAAGATTAAAATCAGGATAGTGTTTACCAGCATATAGGAAAGTAAAATCCAGCTGGAAGCTGCCGCATTCGCATGAAATTGCTGGCTTAATTCCGGCAATGCGACATTAAGCGTTCCGATATTGACCAGAACCAGGAACGCTCCGAGACTGGTTACAGATAAGACATACCAGGGGTACATCCTATCGGACTTGGGACTTCTCTTTTGGGTCATAGAGACCAACCTCCTGAAATAAAAAAACGACCCCTGGAACCTGATAAATCCAAGGGCACATCTCCTTTGGGTTCAAACTTCAGCAAAGGCAGAAATGATTTCCTGTGTTGTCCGAACACGCCCGATGCGTGGAAAAATAAAATTTTTCACGTGATCGTGCTCGGCTTGAGAAAACCCGGTCATGGCATCGATCGCCAAAATCAGCTGATACCCATTCATAAACGCTTCCCGCGCGGTCGTATCCACGCCAAGCCCGGTAGCGATGCCGCATAAGACGATGGTGTCGATTCCCCGGCGACGCAACTGCAGGTCGAGCTCCGTTCCGTGAAAAGCTCCCCATTGCTTTTTAGTAATGATGTGGTCTGTTTCGGCGACCCGCATTTCCGGGACGATTTGATCCCATCCTTCAGGCAGATTCAGTGGTGGTGCAGGCGAATCCAACTTCGGTCTCGGGATATCCTTCAGATCTTTGCTAGATACCCGGACCAGGGCAACCATTGAGCCTTGCTCACGGAAAGCATCTGCCAAGGCGGCAGCGTTAGATACTACCTGCTCGGCGGAATAAGGGGCGTATTGATTACCAAGCCATTTTTGCAAATCAATGACAACTAACGCTGTTTTTTGCGGATCCAATAATTTTTCCATTCTATATGTTCTCCTCACCCTTTGGATTTGACCTGAAGTTTAAAATATTAAACATTTGGTCATTTGACTATGTCCGGCCTGCCTCTCTAGTAGCTCATCATTGTCTCCTAAGATACGCCGATAAGTAAGATGGAGCGCTCTTAGATTATGGGGTGTGAAATATGGCTTCCTAAGTTCAGGCCATAACTTCGATTGAATGCGAGTTAAAAAATTATACAGTCCGCTAGTTCGTATAGGGCCATCATTATGTTTTGAAGCCAGTAAACGAAGTTCCGTAAGGCCATCCCCACCCCACTCTCTTGGAAAAAATATAGGTTCTGATGGGGCAAAATGAATCAATTCGTTAAACCATCTTGCAGCATCGTTCTTCACTAGAGCGTGATGAACCCATTCATAGCCGTTTCGATCGGGTTGATTGCGAATGGTCTTGGTTTTGTGAAAACGAATCCAGGAATTATCCTGCGAATCTATAAATAAAGCATTCTGAAGCAAATTAACTATTTCATGAGGCCTTGCTGCAGTTGATAACATCAACAGGCAAGCCCGCCTATGACGAAAGTCCATCAGAATGTTCTCGTTAATTAAAGGAGTTTGATCGTTCATTAAGGTCTGCACAAGAATATAAGCTTTGGACATACTAAATACTCGTCCATGATCTTTTGACATAACACGTCTAGGTCTTGGCATAATCCGTTCTATGTTGTATGAAGCATTTGTAGTTCTTATAAGCCACCTAAGCCAATGTCGAAGCGCCACTCGGAAAAACGTCTTATCTTCTTGTCCCTTCATCTGGCCAAAAATCTCTGTGTATACTTCTGATATTGAATTCTCGCTTATGTCAGTAAGACCTTTTGATCGACATTTGATTGCAAAATACCGGATGTACTTGACTATCGCTTTCCAATAATTTATGCTGATAGTTTTTTTACCGTATCTGAAAAGTAAATTTCCTTCATCGTCGTAATAATCATCAGTTATTGAATCATTCACACGTTGCCTCAAGTAAGAAAATGCAAAGGTATAGAGACTCTCCTCAAACGGCGTTTGGGTTGGATATATTCCCGCGGCTATCCAGAGACTTCTTTCCGCTTCATCGCAAGGTATGACCGGTTTATTTTCAATCAAGGAATCTGTTTCTTTAGCTAACATCTTACCTAGGAGGGTTAAACTACTTCTATGATATTTAGCGATCTTACTTGCTTTTGCTAATACAGAGGAAGTAATAATATGATTACCCTCTAACCCTTCCTTAAGGGCGTAACCTGCGAACCATAAGCAAACTACAGTTCGAAGCAAAGGAATCCTTATCTTTGCCTTTTGTAGTTGTTTTTCGCTATCCATCGGATACAATACCGGATAGTATTTATCGTAAAGCGCATCAAAGTACTCAAAATTCGGTAACTCGGGAAAAGGAAATTTATTGAATTCGGTCTTGGTTGGAAATACGATCTCTAAAGGCAAACTGATCCGTTGTAAAAAGGCAAGCAGTAATACGTAATCTCTTTGGGTGCCGGGTAACTTGAAAAATATTGTGGGTTGTACCAAATCCGTTAAGGAGCTTGATAAAATAGGTTCAACCCGTCCCCAAGTCTCTGCCGATCTGTATTGTTCATACTCCGATCTTGTCAGATGCTCTCTACTCTCGAATTGTCCCTTTCGCCTTACAGTAATGGGTCCAAATCTCAGGGATTGCCAAGCTAATATTTGCGACACGATTTCACCTCTTTCCAATCTAAGCTCAGACTAGTCGACTGATAACCTCTATTTGAATCTGTTCGTCACTATAGCCGAAATGCCGAATCATGTCCCCAAGCAACGCTATTTGCGTAGCTAATCCGGCCGCCTTGGCGTTTTTGGTTGTAAAATCCCGACTGCCTCGCATCATGTTCCACATGTCCTTGGTTAATCTGGCCAAAGTATGAAATGCCTGTGCTGCTTCACTTTTTCGTATGGCGAAATGATGACAGGAAAAACACTTTGCCTCAAAAAGGCAAGCCCCCTGTATTAAACATCTTCCTACACCTGTAGGAGCTGGAAGCCCGAATTTTGCAAAGAATTCATCTAAAGATAGCTCTTCAGATCCCAAAGCTTTTATCAATTCGTCAGGCTCAGTTTGTTCGCTGGCAAGTGCTTCGAAGATTCGCCAAATAAACCGTCCCGCAATCTCACCATCCTGATATTTCTTAATAGTAGCAAATAACAATGCTTGACGGGAGAGATTACTTCGTAAGTATCGATTCAGCATGGTCTGATTTTCATGACCTGCAGCAAGTCGTGCTAACTCACTGTTCCCGGTTTCGATTGCAATGTGAGTTATGAGATAGTGTCTGTAACCATGAGCCTTCCCTTTTTTATCTCCATGTCCAATAAATTCTGCTATCTTATCAAAAAATCTATATATTTGTCTTTCATTCAAAATCCAGGGATATTTCTCCAATAGAAAAAGATGCACATACGATGCATCCGCTCTTTCGTTCCGTATCGGTCGGAAGGCTTTATCGCTCGATCTTTTCTGTAAAAATTCGACCGCTCTAAGACCTGCAGAATCAATTATAGGAAATTGGCCGTTACGATGTTTAGCTTTCTCAATACCTGAATATGGGCTGTATAATCCTACCGCTGATGGAGCATTAGGCAATGGCAGCATACATTCTTCAGCCTGAAGATTGAGCAGATACGTTTTACGCACCGGTGATGAGGCAATAATTAACCAAAAAGCGCAACATAAAACTTCAACATCATCTTCGGGATGATAATTTTCAATTGCTTCCTTCATGAGCATCGGGAAGTTTGGGTCATCAAAAGCGAGGCCATCACCGGAATATGTTTCTTCTTGGGCCTCACGATGAATTCCAGAATATAAATCACTGGGCCAGTCAACGTATGTTGGAAAAAATGTATGAGAACCTTTCCCCCAATCAAAGAATAACTTTATGTGTAGAAGATTGTTCCCGGTATACTTAGCTGAAAACTCCTCTCCATCGTTATTCTTTGAAATGTAATCAAACAAATCGAGAAAATCTTCATACTCGAGAGATGAAGCATCCGACTCCCCGTGCTGGTCAAGCCATTTGAAAAATTTATGCAAAGCACTGCCCGCTTTACGAATATAATAGTCTAGCGAATTACTTCGTTTTAAATGCTCGCGAAACTCACGTGCGATATCCCCCCACTTTGGATGCTCACAGCAATCGTCAAACAGTATTCTTTGCCTACGTCTTCCTGGTTCATCCGAATATCCAAGCTCAAAAAGAATGTCCTTTAAACACTTGGCGTTATAACGTTTGTCGTTCGGACGCATTACATCCGCTAACGCTATATCTTCTTCCGTGAAATCGCCCAGCGGTTTCATAACACCTAGAAGGTGTATAGATAGTTTGTTGAACAAACCTATACGGTTTGAGTCTTTTTTGCGGATGTGTTCTGCTTCTGAATTTTTGAGGAGGCCCATTTTGACGGGGAAATCCGACAGATTAACACGACCTCTGGTTGACAGGTAACAAACCAAGTCGTTTCGACGATATTGTGCTACTACATCATTTCCCTTGCAAAAACCTGTATGCCAAGCCCAGAAAATGACATACCATAGGTCTCGACTGTCGCGATGCCGAAAGGTTGGTCTCTCTTCAGGCGGTACAGCTAACCAGTTATCCGGGGCCGGAAATGTAGTAAATAATTGAAGGACGGGATTTTTTATAGAAGAAAATACTTGATTCACATGATTCAAACGCAGCGTGTTTTTTAAAAATTTGCGAAATTCCGATAATGGAGTCCATTCTAGTGTCATTCCGAGTCCTCCTCATGCGCGTGGATTCCCTCTGAGATCTCCGCCTGTCGCATAAATACCCTCCCTAAATGATCTACTTTACCTTTTTCTGTGTCATTATTTGACTCAGGTATCCAATGAATATATGTATCGCGCGTAATCACGACAGAAGAATGCCCCAACCACTTGCTGATCTCTTCGATTGGTCTGCGATATCTTAGGAGAAGTGATGTCGCGAATAAGTGTCGGAAGGTGTGTGGATAGTAGGAACGTAGGTCTACGCTTCCCCCAGTTCGTTGAAATAAGTCATCAGCCAAATTATTATACTTACTGTAAACGCCTTTCTTACTTAATGGCTTCCCTTTTGAATTGTTTGACTCTGATACAAATAGATAGCCATGATCTTCACTTGTGTAATAAGACAAAAGTTCCCGCCGCTGAAGAAGTGCCCAATACAGAAGATCAGTGAACTCCTCTTGTGTTGGAAATCGGATATTTTTCCTGCTAAATGGATCAATTGTTTTGTGAGTTATCAACGCCACGTCCCTGCAGGAAGCCTTCGTTTTCCATCCCGTATCAATGACCCAATTCCCCCGCAACCCGCGTTCTTTTACAAACTGCAAGTTCCCGGAAAGAGACTCGGTTAATTCCTCTCTTGCTGTATGATACACGTTTAAGTTGGAAGGAATTGTTGACGGCTCAATTCGAATCTCAGCTGCTTCACCAGGGCGTAATCCAAAGTAACGCAATATCGCAAAGAGAAGAAGATCCAAAGCATTTTCATACGGATCGATCAATTCAAAGAACATGTCTGCTTCGGTCTCACTAAAGACCTTGTCGTGGTTAATGGGAGAGGCTTGCCTGCTCTTCCCTCCTCCAGGTCCTGCAGTACCGGAATCTCGAGCAATATTTTCCACATCAAACACTATCCGCACCCTACTACCCGCAGTACCCGCTATTAATGAATGATTATCTCTTATTTCTTTTCTCGGAACCTGCTCTAATGGCAGGTATTTAAATCTTGTTGTTCTATCACGCAAGAACTTCAGATATGCACATGCAGTATAGATGATCGGAGCAAGTGCACCAGACGGTACTCACACCAGTTGGTTTTCTTTAAATCGTTATGACTGCTTCGAATTACGGTTGATAGCTTCCCTTCTGCCATTGCATGTTTGTTAAGGGGGATATTCTTTAACATAGACCAATGAATCCCGTGAGTCGCCACCTTTAAATCTTCAAATGGCTTGTAACCTTTTGGAATACATCGAAGGTAATCCGCAAATCCCAGTAATATTACTTCAATAGGATACGGTCCACCTGCTTTTACTTCGATATTATGGATATGTTCAAAATCTTCCTCTAGCCTCCAGAACATCATGTAATCCAAGAACTTTTTCAGATTCTGGGCATGCCATGTAACCGTATTCATTTTTAGCTTTTCCGTTAATAATAGATTCATTAAAAATGTTGTAGCTTCATGATGAGTACTATGATTTGGTTTAACAATAGCGATCACTTGGGTACCTTCTACTTGATGTATGTAATGTAAACCATCAATGTTAAGGGATTTGTAGTATCGGGCATACCCAACCAATCGCATTGTTTCCCCCATTAGCTGTGCTATGCTCAGAAGCTCTTTATACACACACTCCCCCCCCTCTCCCAAGCATTTTTATTCATTCCTCTGTATAAGTTGAGTATAGAGGGACCACCCCCACCTCAATTATGTTTCCATAATTTTCTTTAATTCTACACAATACGTTGCATTCTGACAACAATAATCCACCCCCTATCCATAGATAAGATAAGGGGTTTCGAGATTTACATTATTTACTTCCCATTTCTCCTTCCTCTTCTCCAAGATCATACCCTAATAAATAAAAATGATTTAAGAAAGAATAAAGTTCTTTGCCAGACACCTCTTGATTATTATTGGCTAGCTTCAAATGATACTTTATCACGTTCAACTTTTCTTCACTTTTAGAAGGGCTGAAATTGGCTTGAGTTACCTGCCTCTCAAATTCCTCCACATCTTTCGTATGCCGTGCCTGGTTCAATAGCCACTGTACATTATGAAAATCTGTTGCATTCAGTGGACCCGTGATTAGTGCAATAATGTCTTTTTCTTTATTAAAAATTTTAGGATTATTAAAATCACTCCACGCTGCTCGAATGACTTCCGAGAATATTTCATCTCCTTGAGTGATTTTAATCCTATGCTTGATCTGACCAAGTAACTTTCGCTTTCTCTTTGAAGCAGGCTCTTCTATTAATACAATAAAGTCATCAGTATTAAACCCATCAACTCTTCCTTGTAGTTTTATTTCAGTAATAGGCCAAGGAGGCAAACAAGGTGCAACTCCTCCTGTAAGCATTAAGATGACAAAAGAAGCTTGAACGTGGGCCTCAAAATGTCCTCCCCCGCCTCCCGTAGAAATCGGATTACTGAGTTGTTTATCCTTCATATTAATTTGTCCTCACAGAATACTTTGTTTTATAACTTATCAATCTTAACGTAAGTATAAGTCGCAAAACAGTTTTCATCAAATTGCGCTTGTTAATTTTAATATTCAATATTTTCCACAAATCCCCTGCCATCTCCAAGAATTTCAATACACCTCGAAACCGTTTTATCACAAACTCACGAAGTTTAGGGTTATTATCAGCCATTCCGAATTGGAAACTGCTTTGACAACGCTTGTATTGAGTCGTTCTTTTCGCATCTCAAAACCGAAAAGATCTATTTAACTAAACCTCAAACATTATTGGAGCTATAGCAGGATATCCAAAATTACGATTAGATTTACAACCATTGGCGCTTTCAGAAATGGGAAACGGTCGCAGCATAGGGTTGTTTTTTAGGGGTTGTCTACTTCACAAGGTTATGACCAAAATAGCGAATTTTAATGGGACAATGTTCTTGTCCTCGGCATCATCCACGTATTGTCCCATCAAATAATCTTTTTACCTAGCCAGCTAAGCGTTGTTTTCTGGAAATAAAAAAACTGATGATTGGAACCAGCACCTAAACCTTAAGCCTTGATATAAATACTGTAAACTCCTATTACCTGTCGGTTATATTTTACATCCACAAATAATTAACTGTCATCTAATGCGATATATTTTTTTGGAAATTTAAAATGACAACCTTCAGATGAGCGACTGAGCCTCTCCTTCTCGGTTCGGCACCAGGAGAACCGCAACTGCGTCGCGGGCAGCCGGCGCGCAAAGCCTCGTGTTACTGCTTCCGCAGCACCTCCAGCCTATCCTGCGGCCACCATCCAAGACTACGAAGAAAAAGAGAAAAGAGTTATAAGAACCAGAATCTTTCGAAATCCTTTGAATCTTATTAGATGAGTATCAAATCGGCAATGGGATCAAGTTCTTCTCCTCGAGTCGGGACAAGAACTTGTACCGTTAAAGCAAAAAAGGCACTATATTATCGACTTTCAATGGAACTATGTTCTTGTCTCCCGATTTATAGGTTTGCGACAGAAGACAACAGGCACGTTTCTTATTGTAAAATGTATAAAATCTTCAATTCGTCTATGCGCTTCTCAATACTTCCGATGATGATCCTAGATTATAGATCTTCCACTTTCAACTGTGAACGATCAAGCCCGTTATTTAAGGGTTGCTCCTATCGTGAAATGGTTCAATAACCCGAATTGCTTTGTTGGGAATGGGATAATATTCTTATCAAAATCGATAATGAGATAAAGTTCTTGTCATTTGGTTTTGACAAGAACTTTATCCCAAAATAAAAGAGCCGCGATTTTCGCAGCAATTAATGAAATGTTGTGTTACCGCTTTTGCATTCACATATTTCATAGTTTGATCAACAATATCCGCATTGGGTTTGGCCTCGTATTGTCGATATTGTATAAACATGGAATCAAAATGCTGGAACAATTATCACTAAAAAGATTCCGGATGATTTAAAAGAACTATTTAGACATTCAAGTGTTTCTTATATACCAAGTAAGCTAAGCTGTTATGCTTAATTTGTGTAAGCATTTTAGCTTTTCTCTTCGAAACAGGTTCCTCAACAAAAACAATTAAGCCATCGGTATTAAACCCATCGATTTTCCCTTGAAGCTTTAATTCGACCACAGGCCATCGCGATAAACAAGGCGCAAATCCACCTGTAAGCATCAATGTAACAAAAGAAGCTTGGATATGAGCTTCAAAGTGTACACCGCCGCTCCCGGATGCAAATGGATTGCTCAGTTGCTTATCTTTCATACATATCAATTCTTTTATATGAGTAATATATTTTCAATTAAAAATTTTTACATATAGAAACTGGTAGTTTACAACAAAGAAGTCGCCAATCTGGCGACGCCTCTGCAGAATCTATAAGCTATTTAAATCAGTAGGCTCTAAGTTTTTTTGATGGTAAGAAATTGTGAACATAGCGAATATCTCCATCATTACTCAAAACGCTCATTCTGATTCTGTTCTCGTGATTGTTCCCATTCATGGACTCTGATAATTTCTTTCTTCAAAATCGGTTCTTTATTTTTGGCCCACTGTGAGACAACTGGATTTTCGTGAATCATAAGGCTTTCTAACAGTGGAAGGCGTTTTACCATTTTATCTGCTAGTGATCCTTCCCATTGATTTGGATGAAAGACATGCATAAATTCTTCTAAAATAACTGAAGGATCAGAATAATGATTGATCAGGAATATTGCTACGGGTGTCCATTGCAATTGATCGGCTACATGCATGTACGGTTCAATAGCCGATGCTATTAAAGGATAATGTGCTTTTCCTTTGATGTTACACCATTCAATAAATGTTTCATGGGGGATGCTTCTCAATGGACTCACCATCAATTGTCCACTGAATATCTGTTCGATGTAGTAATCTAATTCGTTATGATCTCCTATAAATACATCCAAAAATACAAACGGATGGGCCTCAACTAGAGATTTATAAATATAATCAAAGTTGGTGTAAAAAACACGATTATCTGCAATGGCAGTATAGAGTTTTACAGCTAGATGTTTTGCTTTATCAGCAGCATCTTTGTTTTGAAAGCATGATTTAACTATTTCTGATATTTGATATGAATCGCTATTAGTTTCTTGAGAAAAATCGTAACCTAAAACTAATTCTTGGCCCAAAGTGAGTATTCTTGGACTCAATTCATTATTGTTTTGGTGAAATTTCATATTAAAGATATCTATAGCAACGGCCAATCCATTCTGTTTAGAGCTAATTAGTCGAATTAACTCGCAGAATAAGTCTTCGTTATTTAGTTCAGATGTGTGTGTGTAAGCTAGATTCCCGTATAAGTAAATTGGTGCTTTCCCTAGCTGGAGGGATCTTTTTATACGTTCAATTCCATCTATGTCAATTATCACAATCTGAAGAATTGGGAAAACTTCCGAAAGTATCTCGTGATCTATTGCTTCATCTAGTAGTTCTTTAGTGCTGCTGTTATCAGTTGAAGTAAGATAATCCAGAAAGCCTTGTAGCAGTTGATAATTACGTTTATTGTGTTCGATCGTACTTAGTTTTTCAACCATTGTAGCCCATAGTTTTTTGGGATCATTAGTCCCTTTGGCCAGGCCTTGTCCTAATTGAAATACATTTCTTCCATTAGTACTCATGAGATGTATCAACAAGGCATTCAAGGTATCTTCTTGAGAACTAATTTTATAGCCAAAATCTTGCGATAAATCTCTAATCTTAGTCAATGCCTCTTCAGTATCTTTTGCTTCTACTATGTTAAGAAGACTTCCGTGATCGGGCAATGTTAGCAGCATTACTTCATCATATAAATTTTGGGGTCCCAGTAATGTAGCTAATGATTCAAGTCGAAATACAGCTTCTTTTGACATTTTGTCAGAATCAAACCCTATAGTGTTTTTAACAGCATACCAAGCCCCATACCATGGATTTTTAGCCGAAATTTCTCTCACAGCGGATTCTAACGCATTGTAAACTTTTGCTCTAGTCCATATCCCCCTGAATTTTCTACAGAGGATTGCCTTTATCTCAGTAGATATTATTTTTTCTGATAAAACTATTGACACAGCATATTGAATGAATGTTTCATACCAAGATCTGATTTCATCATTAGATGTTGGATGGTACCCATAGTCTCGGACGTGAGCTCCAAAATCAAAGCTATTAATAGATGTAAAATGCCAAGCTTCTAGTGCTGCATCTAAAAGGGAAAGTCCTAATGCATTTTTTTGCTCTGAATCTGACTCAATTAGATTAGAAATGATTTTTAATCTTTGATCTACAGTAGCGTGTGTTCCAGAAAGATAAATGTAAAATAATGATTTTAATGTACTGCGTATCGAGTTTTTGTTCTCGTTAACATCTTCTGTTAAAGCAAAATGACATAATAATTGAACAGATCTATCAAAAAACTCAACATCATATGCTAAAGACTTTAACAAACTTGTAAAGTAACTAAAATTTTCATTATGACGGGAAAAGAAAGTTGAGTCTCGATCTTGATCTAAAATTTCCTCCATATGTGCTAGGACTAATTCGGGGTGAAGTGGTGCAACATTACCAAGCATAGTCACAGCAGCATTATCGAGTTTGCGAAAATCCTCCAACGGTCCCCCATCTGAGAGCCATTCTTGAGCAACTTTTCGAGCAGTTTGATTGTGATGAAGATAACCAAGCCTTCTGGAAAATGATATTAATAACCTCTTATTAGCACGCTTTTCAAAAACATCTCTTAGTAACGGGAGTGGAAAATTCTCTAATGAGCTCTGTGCTAACCTATTTGCTATAGCATGTGGTAATACAGCTCTCCACGTGCTCCGCTGCTGTACGAGATCTCTCCTCTTTAATTCGGCAACATTTTGATACAGTTCCAAGACACTCATTCCTGCTAATTCAGCAAGAATGGTCATTTCAATATTTCTTGTTGCTTCCGTCTCAATATTAAATGAATAGACGAGTGAACAGATTTCGGCAGCTTTAAGTAACTTTGAGTCTGAATCATGTCGTTGATGAAATAATCTATTAAATAATTCAGAATCCCTTAGGTGGGATATGTTTTCTCCCATCTTTATTGTTCTTGCTATGGCAACAGCAACACGTGCGTTCCCACCAGACATTTCTGCTATTTTTCTTGAGGTTACACTGTTTATATGCGTGAATTTCTTACAAATTACTTTTTCTAATAGCTCTATTGAAGAAGGTTCTAACCGGAAAACAGTTGTTTGTTCGGGCTGATCCTCTCTAACATCGTATTCAACTGTAATTAAACTAATGAGACTATTGTTTGAGTTTAATTTAGTTAGTTGATTATGTAGATCAGGAGGACAATTATCGACTATCAAGATTCCCCGTTTTCCAAGCGATTTAAGTCTTGCAGTAAAGGATTTAGGGTCAGGAAGTGGGGCATCTCCAAGATCTGTATAAAAAGCTAGTGATTTGTTTAGAGCTTTCTCACCAACTTGATCATCAAATAAAGCTTGAACTAGGCGTGTTTTCCCCACACCTGACAATCCAATTAGCCGAACAGAACTACCAGGACGCTTTAAAATTGTTCTTAGTTCCTGAATACCTTGTAACAAATCCATTCCTTTTGCAGCAATACTTGATGAGTTAGACAAACGAGAGGTTCCATCCAATAGATATCCTCCATCATCACTCTCAGAATGGTCTGCCCAGTTATCAAATGATCGCCATCCTTGTAGAGGTTGTCCAATTTTGTCTCTAACCCATAAAATCATAGAAGGATGGCTTCTTACCCAACTGGCAATACGCTCACGATCATAAAAGTCAACTTTTAATTGTGAAGCGTTGGCATAATCTGAAATAGCATCTTGCATGGCTAATTTTCTGCTACTTAATGCAGAATCCGAAGTAGATCCCTGACTACTTATAATAATGTAAGCTCCCTTATTATCGGCTAAATCTCTTATTACTTCTCTTAGTATTCCTTTTGGCCGCATTTCATCCAAAATGTTGCTCCGAGGCATATCAGGTTTCTTCACTTGAAATGCCGTGTTTGATCTCGGGATGAAACCATCATTATCCATTATTGATTTCACTTCAACACGCACATCTATTCCGCCATCTTTAGCATTTTGATTACCTCCCCAAGTCACTCCTGCTGTCGTGATTTGTGCAGATGTCAGTTCTGCTTCACAAAGAAGGCCTACCAAGGATCTTAGGTCGGTATCATTAAGTTGAGCGATTTCATCACCTGTTATTTCAAGCATACTTATCCCCCGTTTTGTATACACATGTATAGACTTCTTGTGCTTATGACTTGTACTCAATCTATATATTACCATTGAAAATTCAACACTTCGAGAACTATGTTCCACGAAGAGAACATTCTTTTGGTAGTGACGGATTTTAATACTTACTTTGTTTTTCAACAGAAATAACTATCAACCTTTACCCGGTTTTATTGGGAACGGTCAACAATTTAGTTTACGTGGTATTGAGAGCAACCAAACACTATTAGCTCCAGTAATTCTTGCTGATTATATAATGATAATTAAAGCTCTTATGCTAAAATTAGGTATGTTTAATACTATCGAAAAAGAGGACCACATATGAAAATATACGAACGAGACTATACTTACCTTACCGATGAAGAATTGAAGCTGTGGGATGAGAAAAAGGAAGCGGAGAAGGTTGGGAAGTTGGGGGGGAAGTGGATACGCAAAAGTTTGTTCAGAGAGTACCCGAAAGCTGCACGCCATTTCATGAGCCTTTTTCCAAATAACTACCTAGACATTGAAGAATTGAAAAACGAGTCGGAGCTTAACTACTTATGCGAAAAATATGCTGAAATGTTAGATAGTCATGGAACGCCTGAGCGAACAGTTTTAAATTGGATTCGAGAGAATAAATCCTATTTCATAATCGCCTCCATTTTACAAAATTATAACTTTGGTCATCACGATGCCTTCATCTTTCCAGAGCTTAAGTTAGGTACAACTATCCAAGTTGATTTCTTGATAATCGGCAAAAATTCAGGCGGTTATGAATTCGTCTTTGTTGAGTTAGAAGCACGGTACGGGAAAATCACTTTGAGTGACGGTGATTTAGGCGATGCTTTCAGAAAGGGTATTCGTCAAGTAAAAGACTGGTCTGATTGGCTCGAATCGTACTATACATCTTTTCAAGAAGCTATTCTAAAGTACAAGAACGCGGCACAACAATTACCTTTAGAATTTATGGTACCCGACAGGACGAGAATGCATTTCGTCGTTGTTGCAGGCCGTCGGGCAGACTTTAACGAAAAAACTTACCGAACTAAGCGTCGTACCAAAACGGAACAAAAGATTGAACTTCTGCATTATGATAATCTTTATGATACTGCTAAGGCAGTTGTTGGGTAAGCAACTTATTAATAACTGCCGATACGTCCACTTTTCTTACACATAAGCCGAATTAAGCTGTTTAGGTAAATACCAAATCAATAATGACACTATGTTCTTGTCCTTTCAGCAACCGGTACAAGTTTTTGTTGTCGACTCCGGACACTAACTTGTACCGATAAAACAAAAAAGCTGCTAAAATAGAGACTTTCGATGATTGGTTCGTCGGAAATGAGATAATATTCTTGTCAAAATCGGAAATGGGATAAAGTTCTTGTCATTTGGTTTTGACAAGAACTTTATCCCATAAAATAAAAAAGCCGCGATTTTCGCAGCAATTAATGAGATATTGTTTTTATCACCCGACATCCATATTATTCACAGAATTACGCATCTCTTCATCTGTTAAGTGAGTATATATCATTGTTGTTTGAATGGAAGAATGCCCTAATTGATTCTTTAGTCTTGGGACATCGTTATTTTCAAGATGATATCGCGTTGCAAATGAATGCCTGAGCGAATGCACTGTTAGAGAAGGTTTCCCAAAGGCAGTTGCATATTTTTCAATCAGCTTTTCAATTGATCGTTGTTTCAGACGACGGCTTTTTCCTTTACGACCTACAGGAGCTGCAATGAATAAATAGTTTTCTTGTTTATCTGGTAAATATCTTGTTTCTCTGATCTGCAGATAACTTTCTAAATCCATTAAAGCCTGTTTGCTAAAGTAAACGTATTGTTCTTTATCACCTTTACGTACCACTCGAACTAAAGCTTTATTCATATCTAAGTCATCCATATTAATTCCTGCAACCTCAGACAGTCTAAGCCCTGAACCTAATATCAGCGAAACGATTGCTGTATCACGCTCACGATTAAACTGATGAAACGTAAAAATACGCTTGTTTTCTTTATGTTTTTCACCAAAATCATAAGCTACAAATTGCCTGAATAGTTCGAAATCATCATTTCTTAGAATTTTTCCTTCAATACGGTTTGCAATGGTTTCTTGGCTTTCTTTGATAGCATTCAAATCCATCTTGGCCATTACATTTCGTTGAATATAAGGCTTCAAGTCGCTTGTTTCAGCCTTATTCTGAAGGTAATCAAACAACGATTTTAGAGAGGACAATTTGCGATTTATCGTAAGTTTCTTGTTTCCAAGTTGATAATCCAGGAATGACAAGAAGTTTTCCACTTCACGTATTGTTAATAACTCCAATGTTTCTAAGGTTATTTCTTTCCGATTTGATGAAGTTAGATTCTCTGCAATAAGCCAATCGAAAAAAATAATGTAATCATGACAGTAATTAAGAAGTGTTGTTGGAGATAACTTGCGTTTTTTGCTATCGATAAATTCTGTAACGTACCAAGGTAAATCAGATAGTTTATCATCAATTCGTTGCATATAGTGCATTTTCATTTGTTTATCCATTATATGTACGTACCTCCGTATTTTCAATATATCTCATTCTCATTTATTCGTCAAATTATTATTTTACGTAATTTTAATATTCATCTTACATTATGGCATGGTAATTCGGAATATCCCTATGAATAGGAGAATTTTGTTTTTTTCAGCACACGTTCAACCCAAAGTCTTTTGGCTTCTGCTTTATCTTGAGCTAGCTTGGTTCCACAGTTAAGAAAACCCGCCTAAGCATGGGTTAAAAAGTTCTAAGGCTTAACATCTGTTTTATCATTCTCGCGATACCGAGTATTAATCTAACTTTACCCATCTATAGAATATAGATAGCATTTCACCTAGATTTCCTGGGCCCCCTGCAGAAAATAAACTGCTCTCGATATTGCAGTGAATCCAGTCATCATCGCTTCTCTCTATTATAAGCGCATTAAATTTTTTGTTTCTAGTTCTGTTTCTTTTAAATTAATTTTAATATGCCATCCTGGGTTATCAAGCGTTGTTATTTTTATTCGTTCTTGATGCTCCCAATCTTCATCGCAGTGTAAATAATACCATTCTTGTAACCAAGTTAATATATCCAATCATTACACTCCTTATGGCTTACGTAAATTTTTCGTCACAGGCAAAAAGATTGGATTTTTGGATCATCATAATTACAAATTGCTAAAACTTTTATTTTATCAGTACTTCCATCCTCTAGTAAAACCTCACCATATTCACCTATTTCTGAATAACATATCAGTTTAGCACCTCAGTTTCATTAAGCATTTACTCACCTTGTTCTTTCTAAACTTTGATTTGTTGATTTTCACAGATTGATCTGTTCTAATAAAATTCCCTTGAGTATCCCACTCTTCTAAATGATAATTCTGCAATGAATGGATTTATTTCAGTTTAAGTTCCTTTCCCTAATAATTTTCTATATCGTCCATTGCATCTATAACTTAACATTTCTATACTGTGTTTGCCTAAGTTGCTTCCAGTACTTTTCCTCGCGCTCTTCCTGAGAAAGCTTTTCACCATGTTATCCTGTCGTTCAAACAAATTTAATTATCGACCAAGCCCCTGTTCTGCCATAAAAAAACAACTCACCAGGAGTTGTTTTTAATATTCATGCTTCTTTGTAAGAACCCACGTACCTAATCTGTTTAAAATCTTTGGATAATCCATGGATAAATGTATTTCTAATGATCTTTAATATTCATTAGATACTCAACTAAGGTCGCAAAACCAATGATTGAGGAGAAAATCCTTCTTGATGCGCCTTCTTCATGACTTCGCTTTCCGGCCGACGTGTCCGGTTTGAAATTCTTATTTTGCCTGTTATAGATGCGGAGGACATTAGCTCTTGCTTGGTTTGCACATTATCCGTTTCGTTGCACAGGCCTCCGCCAAGATTTTTAAAGCACACGGATAAAGATTGAAGGCAAAAAAATTCAACTCAGGAGTTATATATATCTCTATTCAGGTTCACAATGTCTTGGTGCGAATATCCTCCAGTAGCTGCCGATAGCTTCTCTATCACTTTATCGCGTTGGAATGGAGCTTTTTCTTTATTTGCTTTTTTTAATGCTTCGGTTAGTTCCTCTTTGGTAAGTTCTGTGCAGTACGCAGGGGTTCCTGGCTGTTGTCGCCACGAATCACTTAAAGATCCGCTATCTACTGGGTCGAAGCCGAGCTCATTTACTACGTTCATGGTTATTTGTTTATGCGACTGGTTATCACCAGCAATCGCTATGGCAAGTCGTCCACTGGTACCTTCGGGAGCTCCTTTATATTCTAACGTATAGGCTAATAAATTGTTGAAAGCTTTAGTGATAGGTCTCCCTAACTGATTTGATACCCAAACACTTTCAACCAACCCATTCTCAATTTCTTCAATTTTATTGTCTCTATACGGATAATAATTTGAAGTGTCAACAACGACTACTTCCTCCCCAACTTTATCTACAATGCTGCGAATGCTTGGCAGTGCGTTGAAAGGGATCGATATGACTAGAACAGCAATGTTTGTTATTACTTCATCTACACTCACTGGTGTACCTGCAAGTTCTTTTCCCTCTAGCCGTTCAATCCCGCGAGCATCTGCAATTTTGACATCATGTCCATTCTCAATTAATTTTTTTGCGATATTCGACGCGATGGGTCCTGCACCTATAATTCCAAATCTCATTTTCATTTCTCCCTATTCTAAAAGTTATTTTACGTCGCTGATCGGGTAGTAAGAAATTATTATTATTTATTTTAGACTTCCGTATTGGTAGGGAACTCCCATATTCTCTGTAGAACAAACCGCGGTCCTGCAAAATTGGGACAACCAGTTCCACAAAATCAGCAACTCCATCATAGGCTATATCCAGAACAACCGAGAAGCCGTCACATGCCTCTGCCAAAAACCATTCTTCCAAGAAGTCAGCAACTTGTAAGGGGGTCCCTGCAACTACCGGATGATAGTTAATGACTCCATAGGCAAGTATGTCTCGTATCGATAGCCCTTGTTTAACAGTCTGATATTATCATAGACGGCTCTAATTGCTCTTTATCGAGTGGCTGATACTGGTTTTCAAATAATACCATGGATTAGAGGTAACCGCGGCTTAAGAGCAGGCTTATCTCCCGACAGAATACCGATACATAGCCCTACCCACGGAATCACATATTTAGGTAAATTCGTTTGATTAGCTGCCTTAAAGATGGCCTCCCGTTGTTCCTCCGTCAGGGTTTATTCGCATAAGAACGAACAGAGGTATGATTTTGAAGTAATTCAAGCGTATTATTCAAAGGATGGGTCTCCGTTTTTACTTAATACCAGCTGCCAACTCATCAACCACTTCTTGTACAGTTTGGATCTTTTTGATTGGCGTAATTCCAGTACCAACAGTGATAATACCACCTTCGCCGTTACCTTCAAGCATACCGATACGGATTACACTTGAACTACCCCCAACCTTAGCAATTTCTTCACGAGATGCGCCCTGGTTATCCATAGCCACCAATTTTTCAGCAAACGGTGTAGGCAACGAACGATAGTAAGCTGGTAAAGTACGGTACAACAACAAATCTGCTGCAGATGAATCCACTATCATTTGCTTTACTGATTGTGCTGCGGGGTTTTCAACAGTAGGAATAAAACGGCTTCCTAAAAAGACACCTTCTGCCCCCAATTCAAAGGCGCTGGCAACACCGCGAGCATCACCGATTCCACCAGCAGCGATAACTGGAATATCAAGCACATCAACGATCATAGGAGTTATTGTAAACGTACCAATGATACTTGTTGGCAATGTTCCACCCTCATCAAATCCAGTAACAACATAAACATCAACACCCATAGCTTGAGCAGCCTTTGCATCTTCGATCGTTGGAGTCAAAGGACGATAAACAATCTTAATGCCCGCTTCCTTTAATGGGGTAATGATCTTTTCAGTCAATGTTCCTTCAACACCATTAAGAAGAATAACTTGAACACCTTCTTCAATGACAACTTCTAAAATTGGCCAAGTGAACTTCATATCTGCATCAGTAATCAAAGTTGTACCAAATGATTTATCCGTCAGTTCCTTTGTTTTACGAATCTCGCGGCGCATACGTTCTGCGGTTTCCTCTGGAGAGGTTGTAATTGTCGTTTGACCGGCATTCGGACCAAGAATCCCTAAACCACCCGCATTACTCACGGCAGCAACAAATTCAGCATTCGTAATCCAACTCATAGGTCCTTGTAAAATGGGCTTTTCAATACCAAGAATTTCTGTTACACGATTTTTCATAATTATTATCCTCTCTTTAGCACCATTATTGGCATAATACTGTAAAGCTTAATTGGTCTGCTCTCCGGGTTATGTTACAATAATCATTAGCTTGCTAATAATATTTGTATTAGTTAGCAGCCTTGGCACTATCATAAGTCCATACGTTTCATTTGCAAAGAAGGCAATTTAAATGAACGTAGTACATATTTTTGTACTTTTAGACTGGGAGCGATATCATGAGGGTATGTAATGAAGGATTTGAAAAAGAGTTTATTGATGAAAAAAGAAATATGTACGCAATAGCCTTTACGCAAAATGTACTTTCGGGGCGATGGAAATATTTCATTATCTGGTATCTGGAAGGGGAAAGACGCCGGTTTACCGAGATAAAAAATTTCCTGAGAGGCTTGTCGCAAGGCTCGCTCACCAAGCAACTCAAGGAGCTGGAGGACGACGGAATTATTCAGCGCGATGTGTATCCGGAAGTTCCGCCACGGGTCGAATATTCGCTGACAGAGAAAGGAAACAAACTGCTGCCTGTCCTAAAGAAGATGGAGGAATTCGGTAAAGAATATGGGGAGAAGCCTGAATTAGATGAAGGATAAAGGCTACCCCCTAATCAGCCAGCACATAAAATCTCGCCATCTGGACCAAATGTATGTTCAGGATTGCTCCTTCAGCCAGCCATTCTAGTCCACCTCAAAAGGAATGGCCTTGCCACTACTTCTAATTGCATAACATATCGAGTAACAGTAAGTTAAGCCAACCTTTGGGGCTAGGCCCAAAATATCGAACCTGGTCAAATCGGCAATAGTACCATGTTCTTGTCCATTTCGGCAAAGGGACCAAATTCTTGTCCTTTGCTTAGGACAAGAATTTGTACCGTTAAAAGACAAGAACTTGTACCTATTGGCGTTTTTTGTTCGCCCTCTTTACTTTATATTAGCATAATAAAAAAAAACTTTGAAAGCGACAGACATGGTCTTGTGTGTCCTGCATTCTTTCTTTGTCCCCAACTCTTCTAATGAAGCTATTTAAAACCCCTAACAATTAATGTTAGGGGCTAACTTCAAGTGAAACCAGTATATCGCGCCCGTTGTGGCCAAAGAATACGTCCAATGATCCATTTATCATTTTACTTTTAAAAAGTGTATAACTCAATTTATTACCAAGGTAAAAGCAAAGCTTATCAAGAACATCGAAAAAAATCCTATTTCAAAATTATTCTTTGCATATTGATAAGTCTAACAAGGCAATTAATTAAAATCTTGCATTAAGTCATCAATCACTGCTTTTACAGTTCTAATCTCTTTAATTGGAGTAATACCTGTGCCGACAGTAATATAGCCATCCACTTTGTTACCCTCTAGCATTCCGATACGCAGACCACTTGCTCCGCCCATTGCTTTTGCTCTTACTGATCACCCCTTGTTCCACCAATTGCGAACCGTGCTTGTTCTGCGGGCAACTGTTCCGCAATTTCTTCCTGCGGTGCATCTGGTTGAATTTTGACATGAACGAGAAAACGCATGTTTCACTCCTCCTAATATGTTAATATACTGTATAATCCAAATCTCATTTATTATAGTTTCACACGATCAATACCAATACTTTCACTACAAGCATCGAGTAGGGTATTTTTATTGAAATAAATGTGGGTACGTGGGTACAGGGAAGGAACTCCTCCGGCAAGACCCTGCTGTACCTCCCGACTTGTAGCATCAGTCAACAATCTCGTAGAGGTCGGCTTCAATCCCATCGATTGCGGTTCTAGAGATGTCCTTTGGAGATGATTTAGGCGCATGGATGCCAGCTGTCATGTCCGTGTCCATAAACGCTACATGCAATCCGGCACCCCTAACGTTCTTAGCAGCTAATTCTAAGCGTAATGCTTTTGTTACTCCCCATTGAGCAGATTTTGCAGCTGAATATGCCCCTCCTTCGTCTATATTGATCCAAGATAATACGGATAGGATATTCAGAATCGAACCCCCTCCATTCTTCTCAATCACTGGTGCGAACGTGCGAATCATTGAAAGTGTACCAGAAACATGAGTGTCGAATTACAAATGAATATCATCCAGCTCACCTGTGAGCAGAGAAGCACCCGTTGCTGAACCAGCGTTGTTAATTAGAAGGGTAACATCCACTGCGATCTCTGCTGCAGCTACCACAGATTTCGGAGCAGTAATATGAGTTGTAGTGGAATAGCACCAGGCAGATCGACTGATTCTGGGTTCCTCGCACCAGCGTATACTTTAGCTCCTCTTGCTAAAGTTCAAGAGCTAGATGTTTGCCTAAACCTCGATTTGAACCGCTGACAATAGCAACTTGTTTTGAAATATCCATTTTGCTACACCGAATCATTAAATTAAATACATTTTTATCTCCCATCCAAATAAAATTGGTTCAGCTTCGTTTTACAAGTACCTGCCGTTTTCCTTTGCCATTTCGAATGACAAGCTGCTCTGACTATTCGGTTTGCCTGGAGTGACTGCAGGACTCACGGGTGTTCTGTATTGACAAGGTCAGTTGTTGGTCTTCTTCTTTACCTGAACAGGTACGTTGAAATCATCGACGTTAATATGTCCAAACCCGCCTTTGGAGTGGTCAACCACTTTAATGTAAAGCTCCTCGCCGATATAATCCGACGCATCCCAAATCTTTCGTTGATATTCTTCATAATTGGTCGCTGTCTCTTTAAATAACTCTTTGCCGTCCGACGCCCGAACCAGCGCAACATACAGACGATCTATATCCCGGCCGCCGCTGATAAGGAAGTTGATCTTACCGTTCCCACCAAGGACGAAATTTTGAGATCTTAGCGCTCCGGTTAAGCTGTCGCCGCCGGCTTGCTCGTTGAAGCCCCACAAATGGTAGCCGCCCGGAATTTTATGCGACGGGTTGAAGTAAATGTTGTCCCAGAAGAACTGGGTATTGGTCACATGGACATTCTGGAAGGCGTCTCCTTCCGTCATCCATCCTGTTAAGTCGCCCGTAGCAAAATCATGGTTAGGCAACTCTGTAATATCCTTATACACAGAATTATCCCACTTATCGGGTACATAGACCGGAGCAGCCGGTTTACCCGTTAAGGCATTCATATCCCATACTTGCATGGATTTGATATTGATATCGCCATCGGCCCAGATCTGTAAGCCTAAGGAGTCGTATCTGCCTACATAGACACGAGTTGTCAGCTTCTTCTTGTAATTTGCAAAGGCTTCAATGACCGAGCGATCGAGAAAGATATGGAGTTTCAAGTTCTCTCCGTCAAGATCTACATATCCTCCTTGAATGCCGTCCACACGCACATCCGGATCAATGCTGCTCTTGGTTCGATCCACATTGAATGTCCCGTTCTTCTTGTCGTAGTAAATGAGCGTCTCTTCTTGGCCTTTTTCCGAGCGTCGCACCTTGAGACCGAATTTCTGAGCCTCACGCGGATCAATCTCCATCACAATCTCTAGCATGTCGCCTTTGACATTTTTAATCAATTGATTGGCACTCTCCAAATTTTTGTCCGAAAAATCAACCCATTTTTTCCCTCGAAGGCTCTGCAGTTCTTTAATCGGTTCGATATGCAATTTATCATGCTTATCGAGGCTTAGGGAAACCGGCAAAGATAAATTATGAGCCCATCCAGATTGATATTCGGCTTGCGGTGTTCTTACATTTTGCACCATGGAAAATACGACCGTTCTTCCGTCGGGTGTGACCAGACCGCTCTCTGCGGTTAAATAGCCGTCACCTACATCCATTTTGGAGGGTGCCTCCGAATCAGGAATAAATTTAAAGTTATCCCGGTCCCAGGTCCCGATCCAGTAAAAGACCTCAACATCTCTTTGCACATCGTTCGCTGGAGGAACATGCTCCGGCTTTTCATGGGGATTAATCATGAAAATATATTTTTTCTTGCCCGTACTATCTGTGCCTAACGGCAATAACACTGGTAGCTCCCATACCGTACCCAACTCCGGATAACGGCTTCTGTCACTAACGTATAACGGCCCCTTATATTCCCAATTGTACATATCATCGGATACATACACCAAAGCTGTGCCGCTGCTGAAGTCTGGAAGACCAGATGTCACTAACTGATACCACTTGTCCACCTCTTTGTCGTACCATACAAACGGATCGCGGAACTCGTTGTGGATGCCTTTTCCGTTCTGCTCCGTTACCGGTTTAGGATATTTCACCCATTTTTCCAAATAGGGATCGGACAAATCCGCCGGAGATGCCAACCCTGTTCTTTGGTTCGGCGACAAGGAGTCGTTGCCAGCGGTATAGAACAGAACAGGATTGCCGTTTCGATCATACGCTGCACTGCCTGACCACGTGCCGTCCGGATCTAGGGTGCCCGCTTCGGGCGCAAGAGCAGGTCTTACATTTTCCCAGTTCACCATATCGTCACTCACCCAATGCCCCCAGTGGATTTGATGCCAGAATGGACCTTGCGGGTTATGTTGATAAAATAAATGGTATTTGCCGTTATAGTAAATCGGTGCATGTGCTTCATTCATCCAGTTTTGCGGAGGCATCGCGTGGTACTGGGGACGGTGCTGATCTCCGTCAAACACACTTGGATCCTCATCAATGTCCGCATTCGGAATTTTCGGAATTGAACCTCCATGAAGCGCCTTCACGCTCTCATATCCAGCAAGTATCTCCTGGTTCGTAAGGGCTTTATTATGCAGCTTCACTTCATCTAAAAGCCCGCTGAACATATTGAAGGAGAACACCCCTGCTAACTCTACAGGTTTATTATTTTTCCCGATGATCAGACTTTCGGTAGATGGTGTGATCGGAACGTTGACGGGGGTTGCTTGGGAAGCCACTTCCTCACCGTTTAGATATAACTTAATTTTTCCATCTTCTTTACTAAAAGTAGCGGCCACATAATTCCACTTGTATTTTTCCAACGGGTGATCCTTTACCCATACCTGAATCCACTGACCGCCGATGCCTACTTGCATCGACCATGTACCGTGCCGATACATACCAAGAGAAAAGCCTTCCGCTTTATCCTGATCGGATTGGTTTACGATCGCAGATAGCTTGTTTCCGTCTCCCCACTCATAGCTACGCGGTGCAACCCATGCTTCGATGGTTAACGCGTCGCTTACAGGCACAGTATCGTTTGCATTGACCTCAATATAATTCGAGTATCCATCGAACAATAAGGCGCCGCCTTTTATTCCGCGCGGAGTCCATCTCGGATCCTTCGATGCCATATACCTGGCGTTGTTAAATACATAGTTCACATCGTGCTTAAGATTGTGTACTTTCTCCAACGCCTTCTTTCCTGCGCCTTCATCAAGGTTTAAGTAGAAAATAGTCCCCCTACCACTTGCTTGGAAACGATCAACGGCAATGCTGGCTTCATTGGAATGATCGACAACCTTTACATAGAGCTTCTTGTTGTAGTGTTCTTGCACATTCCATGAGATTTTCTCGTTCGCGCTGACATTCCCGGTTTTCATAAGCAATGTGTTGCTGTTCGCATCGTAAAGTGCAACATATGCATTTTCCGGTTTGAGGATATCCAAAACAGTAAAATTAATTGTTCCGGTTCCCTGAAGCGTGAAAGTATTAGAAGTGATGGAGCCCTTTTCTTGCAGGGAGGATTTGGCATAGAAGTTCCCTTCTTTGCTCGCATGAGCTTCATCAGTCACTTCAAAAGCAGCTCCCTCAACCGTCCAGCCATCGAGATTTCCGGTTTCAAAGCTTGGATTATCGATTTCATAGCGCTTGAAATCCGGCTTGATATCTGTCGCAACCATTCCTTCAGCTGGCTCCGACTCATGGTACATGGAGAATGCGTCCGCAAAAATGACTCCCCAATCCGAGGTTGCATTATCGACGACCTCCACATACAGTTTCTTTCCCAAATATGTGGAAAGATCCGCCTTGTATTGCACCATATTGGCAAGCCGCATGCCCAGCGCGGGATCTGGGAAGCCCACGTCGGCGAATGCGTTATTTCCGTAACGGGCAATAACTTGTCCCGTATCGACTTCCACAATATTTATAAATACCTTGTCTGGGTTCTTCGCACCGCCAAGCCTGAAGCTGATCCAGCCGCTGCCGCCCAGCACGAAAGTGCTGGAACGAAGTATACCTGTCGCAGATTCGTCATACTTCCAGCCGTTTAAATGATAAGCTCCTTCCTGGTTATACGGTATTTTTTCCGCCCACCAAGTCGTTTCGTCGGTTACGCTATTCGGACCGAACGCATCGCCTTTGACAACGGTCCATCCCGTCAAATCTCCTGTTTCAAATCCAGGATTCCGGATTTGATAGACTGAATCCGGAACTGACAATCCCATGTCATTCTTAGGAATATTCTTGATTTGATAAATCGCATCCGTAACCGATGATTTCACATCATTCTTAGGAATGAGCGTTTCTCCAGCAACAGTTCTATTTTCGGATGCGACAGAGATTCCCGGAACAACTAGCTGGAGCACCATAGCCCATATAACCATTCCTGATATCCAACATTTTCCTATTTTTACTTTCCTCATTCTCGAGCCTCCTTCGAAACTTGTTATACTTACGAACATCGATACCTCATTTCGAAATGCTCTCCTTGTACAAAGATGAATAGTCATGAAGAAGGGAGAATATGAATGAAACGTTTCCAATCGGAGGAATGCAAAGTTTCTTGATTATTTGTGCATGACCCCATTCGTATGGAGCGCCTAAGCAATCGTCTTACCAAATGGACTGCATATCCCATATATCCAAGGATTTAACAAACGGTTCTCCATCTCCCCAAATCTCGAGTCCCAAAGCATCCATACGGCTCGGATATACCCGGGTTGTCAGGCTTTTCAATCCGTTTGCATAGGCTTCGACCATGGAGCGGTCCAAATAAATGTGGAGCTTCAGATTCTCCCCAAGTAGCTCCAACTTCCCGCCTTGAACCCCTCCGCACTTTTCTCCCGGGTGCAGCGTCGTTTTCGACCGGTCGACCAAGAGCATCGTTTGATTCCAATCATAATACAGCAGAGTTTCTTCCTCTCCGTCCGGCGTACAACGGACCTTGATTCCAAATTGTTTGGCGCTGCCGGGCTCCAATTCCAATTGAATCTCAAGCATGTCACCATGAACATCCCTGAGCTGTACATTAGTTTCAGCCAATGACTGGTCCCGAAGCGATAGCCGCTTGGCGCCACGTAGCGATTGAAGCTCCTGAATCGGCTCTATTCCCAGACGTCCGTCATCCCTCAAATATACGCTTAACGGCAAGCCTGCGTTATGAGCCCAGCCCGACTTATATTCCATCTCGGACGTCCGGTCGCCTTGGGCTATCGTAAAGACGATATTTCTGCCGGTCTTCGGATCAACCATTCCGCTCGGTCCGGTAAAATGGAAATCCCCGACGTCAATCAATTGAGGCTCTTCTTGATCGGGGATGAACGAAAGATTTTGCTTGTCAAGTTGTCCGATCCAATAGAACACCTCGACATCCGCTCCCTTCCCCACAGGGCTAACAAGCAGGAGATGTTTGTTCCCCCCCTGCTTGTCACTGCCAAGGGGAAGAAGCACAGGGAGCTCCCAGATGGGTCCAAGGTAAGGAAACTTCTGAATATCCGCTTTAAAAAACGGCCCTTTATACGTCCAATTCAGCATATCCTGTGACGCAAATGCCAGTGCTGCCCCACCTTCGATTCCGGACCCGACCAGAGCATACCAGCCGTCATCGTCCTTCCATACGAATGGATCTCGGAAATCCCCAAATGCGCCCATTCCCTTCTTCTGCACGATCAACGGCTCTGGATGTTTGACCCACTGAACCAGATCCGGGTTTCCGTCAAGGGTATAAGTGCTTCGGGCAAGCGCTACGCTCTGATTCGGAGAAGCGCTGTCATTACCTGCCGTAAAGAACAAGACAGGAAGTCCGTCAGCATCATAGGTTGCGCTTCCCGACCAGATCCCGTCCGGTGCGAGCTGATCCTTTTCGGGCGCCAGGGCCACGGGTAGATCACGCCAATGCACCAAATCCTGACTTACCCAATGTCCCCAATGGATCTGATGAAAGAACGGCCCCTGCGGGTTATGCTGATAGAACAAATGATATTGCCCGTCAAAATAGATCGGTGCATGGGGTTCGTTCATCCAATGGGCCGGCGGGCTAACATGATATTGCGGTCTGTGCCGATCAAGTAGCAGTGGCGTTCGGTCCAGCTTGATCTCGTCATAGTTTAATTGTGGCCGGATACCTTCATGAAAGGTATCCGGCACATGCCGATAAGAAGCGGCCACTTCTTCCGCGCTCAGCGCCCGATTATAAATCTTGAGTTCATCAATGATACCGCTAAACATGTGCAGGCTGAACACTTCCGCCAGCAGGCTGCTATGGTTATTCTTGCCGATAAGAAGATCCGTGTCCGCCGCCTCAGCCAGGCGGGAACCACGAGGCACGGCAGCTGAAGCGATTTCACTGCCGTTCAAATACAGCTTGATTTCCCCTTGGTTCCCATCGAACACAGCATTCACGTATGACCATTCATTCTTGGGCAGTTCATGGCCGTCTGGCGACCAAAGTTCCTTCCAGTCCCCTCCTTCCAGCCCGACTTGGAAGGACCAGGAACCGTGACGGAACATGCCAAGCAGATAACCTTGCTTGCGATCCAGGTTGTAGCGGTTCACGATGGCGGACAATTTGCCATCATCCCCCCATTCATAGGAGCGTGGGGCTACCCATACTCCAATGCTTAGCGCTGATCGATACTCTGGCTCGGTGTTCTGATTTCCCTCATCGAACGAATGCGCAATGTAAGTCGAATAACCGTCGAACAGGAGCCCATTTCCAACTACTCCCTGTCTCCACCGTGGAGGGCAAGGTTTAGTAAACTCCGCTTGGTTAAATACGTACTGGATATTATCCTTGATTTGGGATACGCTCTCCAGAGCGCTTGTACCGGTTCCTTCATTGAAGGCCCAATACATGATCAATCCCCGATTATCGGTTGCATGGCTCATACTTCAACCCTCCTTGATGCCTGCTCCGTAGGGCCATTCGGAATATGGATGGAGTTAAGAGCATGCATATGAAACGAGTTCAGTACAACTTCCCCTGTTTTCGCACTTATCTCAATACGATCCATCGGAGCATCAGGGAATATTTGATCCGTCAGTGCAACCAAACCCTCATTCGCGTACACTTCAACCGCGTTGCGATCCAGCCAGATATGCAGCTTGATCTTCCCATTCTCCGAAACCATTCTAGCACCGTGCTTGCACGCAAACGATGAGTGGAAATCAGTCAGGCCCGATTTCGAACGGTCGATGAATAGCCATTGACGCCAAGGGTCATAACCGATAATAGTCTCACTTTGCCCAGAGGACTTCATTTTAATGTGAACCTCGTCCCCGGAACGAATGTCGATATCCGCTTCAATTTCAAGCAGAACATCATTTATTTTTTGCGTAAACGGCGCCTCGGGCGTAACCTTAACCTCATTCCAGCAGAGCGTTCCTTTCCGCAGCTGCTCTATTTCCCGAACAGGCATTTGGGTCAGAACTACGCCCTCGTCTCGGCTGGTCAATGACAAGACGCGAGGCAGAGTCATTGTGCCTCTCCAGGCCCCGGTAGGCGTTTGGTTAGCATATTTCCAGTTGCTCATCCATCCGATGATCACACGCCGTCCGTCCTGCTCAGCTATATCCGACCAGGTGACCCCCGCATAATTGTCCCGGCCATAATCCAGCCACAGGATATGATCGGCCGGATTGTCATTGATGAACGTATTTCCGTCGAACTCTCCGATAAAGTATTGCGTGCGTGAGCCTTCCGGACAGTTGGGATTATCTCCGATGCTTATGATAAGTACCCATTTGGAATGTCCGCTGCCATCAACCAGCAATTCAAAGAGATCAGGGCATTCCCAAACTCCGTCATGCGAGCCATCAATCTTTCCGAATTCGCCTGACAACGACCATTCACGCAAATTGTCCGAACGATAAAACCGAACGTGGTCTCCCGCGACAAGAGCCATAATCCAGGATTCACTTGGCGAATGCCAGAACACCTTGGGGTCCCGGAAGTCGACCAGATCATGCTCGTCGAGTATTGGGTTCCCCTCATATTTGTGCCAAGTTCGGCCTTTATCACTGCTGTAAGCCAGGCTTTGCCGCTGGCGAGGTTGTCCGGTCTCCGGACAGATGTCTGCATTAGTGAAGAGTGCGATCAATCCATGGGAACCATCGAACAGTCCGCTGCTATTATTCCAGTCAACCACACAGCAACCGGAGAAAATAGCGCCATGCTCATCCGGGAACAGAGCGATAGGCATATGCTCCCAATGAACCAGGTCTTGGCTTACGGCATGACCCCAGTGCATCGGTCCCCATTCATTGCTATAAGGATGGTGCTGATAAAACAGATGATAGACTCCCTCGTAATAGACTAATCCGTTCGGATCATTCAACCAATGGGAGTGAGGTGAAAAATGAAAACCCGGCCTAAATCTATCATCATCGTGCTGTTTATTTGTCTCGATTATCTGGGTAATTTCATCTGTCGTCGGCATAGATTGAAGAGCCCCTTTCCGTGTGGTTACTAATGCACCGCCGGCATTAGCAAAAGTTAGCATACCGATGATTTGCTGTTTGGTCAGCTGATTCAAAGAAACACCGGCTTTCAGTATCTTATATAACAAGCAGCCCAGAAAAGCGTCGCCGGCTCCTGTCGTATCAATGGCCTCTACTTGAAAACCCGGCACATATCCGTCATGACCCGCTAATCGGTAATAGCAGCCTTTTTCCGCTAAAGTTACGAAGATCCCGGCGATGCCGAATTGCTGTTGCAGCTCTAGCGAGCCTTTTTCCACATCAGTTTTACCCGTTATAAAGTGGAGCTCATCTTCCGATATTTTCAGGATGTCGGCATACTTCATGCCCCAAAGGATATTCTGTTTCGCTTCCTCTTTGCTCTCCCATAAAGCAAACCGGATATTTGGATCGAATGAAAGCAGGACTCCTGCCTCTTTAGCCTTCACAACTGCCGCTCTTGTTGCCGTACGGGCCGGCTCATGGGTCATCGACAAAGAACCAAAGTGCAGTGCATGGCAGTTTTCAATCCTATCGAACGGGACATCCTGCGTGCGCAAGTATGTATCCGCTCCTGGTTTCCGGTAGAAGCTGAACGATCGGTCTCCGTTGTCATCCAGATGGACAAATGCCAGCGTTGTATTGGCTTCATCTGTAAACGAAAGCCCAGACACGTCGATGCCGACGTTCATCAAGGTATCGTGCAGCAAGGAACCGAATTGATCATCCCCAACTTTGCTAATCAATGTCGCTCTAGTTCCTAAACGGGATAGAGCAGCTGCTACGTTAGCCGGAGCCCCTCCAGGATTACATTCAAACTGCTCGTTGCCTCTCGCGGTACGACCTGATGGCGTAAAGTCTATCAATACTTCCCCAATGGTTATTACATCAAGCACAGTTTTCTCCCCACCTATCGTTTGATTATTTATTTTTTAAATTTGCATTATATCGGTCCAGCCCTTTTTGATAGATCTCCATTAATTCGTTCAGCCCCATCTTCTCGAGTGTCTTCACATAGCTGTCCCACTTTTCATCTACCTCGCCATCGACGATGAACTTGCCTCTTTGGGTATTTACATATTTAATAAGTTCTGGCTCGATCCGATTAATTTTATCTAGTTCATCCGGTTCAAAGAAGATGCTCGGATAGTTTTCCTTTTTCATATATGGAGTGTAATATTTTTCCAAATACTCAGCACGCTTCTGAGCTCGGGGTTCCATATCAACAACTTTTCCGAAGTCATCGAAAGTAATGACGCCCGGATTTCCTGTGCCTGGAGCCACTTTTTGACGGAATTCACCTGCGGAGACTCCTTTGGGAAGCGGCAGGTTCACCAATTTTCCTTTTTCGTCCTTCTTGAATACGACATCCAACGGACCCCAGTGAATTTGAGCCGCCATGTAAGGGTCATACTGTTGATCGATCCAACGCATCGTCATTGCCGGATAACGGTTCTCCTTTGTAATCACGAAGCTACCTCGTCCCGGTCCTCCGCCGTTGTTGCGACCAATCATTTGATCTCCATTTGGGCCTTTAAGCGGGGGCAGCAGAGCATAATCCTTACTACGCTCCGGTCCGACAACTTCTTCGACTTCCCACCAAACGTAGGAGCCGAGCGTTTCATCTGGTGTTTTGCCTTTTGCTAAATACTGAGCGGCGTCCTGGGTGAACGATTCAGGGTCAATCAGCCCCTGTTTATACCAGTTATCATGAATATATTTTAATGCTTCCTTATATTGAGGTTGCGAAGCGGTAAAGATCACTTTACCTTCGCGGACAATCCGATGTTCCAAATTATCCGGAAGACCGAAAGCTCCGAATATGCCGGCAATGTCACTACACCACTGCATGTGCATAAAGCTTAATGGGATTTCATCAGCCTTGCCATTGCCGTTCGGGTCCTTTGTTTTAAAGGCAATCAAAGCCTGCGTGTATTCGTCCAGCGTTTGAGGTACTTTTAAGCCCAGTTTATCGAGCCAATTTTTATTGATGACGTGAAAGAAGGGGTTGGTATCGAGCTTATTCTCTTCCCACGACGGCAGCCCATAGATGTGACCGTCTGGTGCTGTGATGGCTAGTTTAATGTCAGGCCGACGATCGAGAAGCGCTTTCAAATTAGGCGCATATTTATCAATTAAATCCTCCAGCGGAATAATGGTTCCGTCTTTACCATAATTGATTAGATCGTAATCTGTGAATCCGGCTCCGTAAAATGCGTCTGGCAAATCTCCGCTGGCCAACAACAAATTTTTCTTCTCTGCAAAGTCAGCGTCTGGAATGTTTTCCCAGTCAATCTTTACGTTTGTTTGTTTTTCCAGCCGCTTAAAAATTTCCATTTTCGAGTAATCCGGCGCTAAAGCAGCTTTCGGGGATACCATCTTTAATGTCACCGCTTCTTTAACAATCGGAAGACCGGTTTTATTAAAATTCGCATCCTGATCCGGGTTTACCGCCTGATTTTTTGACTCGCCACCGCCTCCCGAACATCCGCTAAGTGCAAACACTCCGGCCAGCATTAGAATTCCAGCACTTTTGAATAATTTCATCGTACATAACCTCCTTTATGTCATTCCACAAGCTGAAAACTTCCCTTGCCTTTGTTATATATTTGTCTGAATGCTGGATCTATCGATTCTGTTGCACATTCCCCCTTTCAGGCACCATGACAATGTTAGCCTTTGATCGAGCCGATCATCACGCCTTTAACAAAGTATTTTTGCAGGAAAGGATACAAAATCAGCAACGGTAGACTGGATACCATGATGACACCATATTTGATAAGCTCTGTAACACGCATCTTCGCTGCGTAAGATTCCACGTCTATCATCATGCCCGAGTTGGCCTGATTCTGGACAAGAATGTTGCGCAGAACCAGTTGCAACGGATACTTGTTTTCGTCGTTCAAGTAGATCAAAGCGTCAAAGAAACCATTCCAGAAGCCGACAACATGATATAGTACCATTACGGCTATAACGGACTTAGACAAAGGCAATACAATGCTCCAAAAAAATCTGGTATTGGAACAACCATCGATTGAAGCTGCCTCCCACATTTCATCTGGGATGGTCGACTGAAAAAAAGTCCTTACGATAATGACATTAAACACACCTCCCGCTCCAGGAATAACAAGTGCCCAGATCGTATTCAGCATGTGAAGATCTTTGATCAGCAAATAGGTTGGGATCAGCCCTCCACTAAAAAACATGGAGATCAGTAAAAACCACATAATCGCCGATTTTCCCGCCAGTCCTTTACGAGCTAACGGGTAAGCTGCACATACGGTCACGGCTACTCCGATTAACGTTCCTAGACCCGCATATAAAATCGAGTTGGCATAACCAATCCATATAGATGAATCACTAAATATCCGCCCGTATCCATCCAGCGTAAAACCCTTTGGAAAAAACCATACTTCTCCTGAGTAGATGAGATTGGGGTCACTAAGTGAAGCAATCAGCACAAAATACAACGGGAATAATACAAGCAGCATAACTATGGTCAACATGAAGTAGTTGACGATGTCAAACCACATGTCTCCCTTGCTTTTTCTCTTTAATAATTGATTCAAAATGAACTCCCCCTTACCACAGGCTGGTTTCAGTCAACTTTTTGGCGATCCGGTTGACGGTGATTATCAGGATAATATTTACCACTGAATTAAACAGTCCAATTGCCGTAGAAAAGCTGTATTGTGCCTTTTGAATCCCGATTTCATAAACATAGGTCGGAATGATATTGGAAGTGGCATAATTCAAATCGTTCTGCATAAGGAAAGCCTTTTCAAAACCGATGCCCATAATGTTACCGAGTGCGAGAATCAATAAGATGACGATCGTCGGCAAAATGCTTGGAATATCCACATGCATTACGCGCTTCCATTTGCTTGCTCCATCCATAATCGCGGCTTCATGCAATTCTGGATTGACCCCTGCCAGTGCAGCAAGGTAAATGATGGTAGCAAAACCTGTCTCTTGCCAAACCCCTGATAAAATATACAAAGGACGGAACCAACCTTCGTCGGCCAAAAACATAATGGGGTCTCCTCCGAACAAGGTGATGATGTGATTCACGATTCCGCTGTTTGGAGATAGAAAAACATTAAGCATACCGACGAGCACTACGGTAGAAATAAAGTGTGGTGCGTAAATTACAGTTTGTACAATTTTCTTGTATCTTTTGGCCAGCATCTGATTCAACATAATCGCTATAATAATCGGAGCTGGGAAGCTAAACACAAGCGATAGAACACTGAGTGTAAGTGTATTCGTCATAATCGTCCAGAAGTTATAGGAATCGAAAAAATCAATAAAGTGCTTAAAGCCTACCCACTCGCTTCCCCAGATTCCCCGACTTGGTGAAAAATCCTTAAAAGCAATTTGTATTCCATACATCGGATAGTACTTAAATACGAGATAAATAATAATGATTGGCAACAAAAACAGATACAGTTCATAATCACGTTTGACCTGGTTCCATATTTTGCGATTTGGCTTGATCGTGGAATGATCCAACTCACTAGTTCTTGAATTCACCATTACACTCCCTTTCTTGTAAAAGGATATTTTCATTTTTGAAACGTTTCCAATTTATTATAAGAAAAACGTCAGTCGGTGATCCATACCATAAATCCACCGAATGAGCTGAAGTTTTTCCAATGTAAAAAAACTTGCCTAAGATAACGGGAGATGATACATTTGCTGATTCAAACTTATTCCTTCGATCTTTTAACAGAGTAGTCTGATTGTCAAATGAAACGTTTCCAATTTTCTATAAGAGAAAGTCAAGTTTGCATATCCAGACTGTGATCCGACTTTACGAGCTAATATCTTTACAATAAAATCATGTAGTTTCGCCTTGTCTGAAGATAACGGGGAGACGATACACTTGCTGATCTAAAGTTATACCATCGATCTTTTGATACAGTAGTCTGATTGTCAAACGTGCCATCTCCTCCACTGGCTGCCTGATTGTAGACAATATCGGATGAAAATAACGATGATCCTGAATGCCGTCGTAACCGATGACCTTTACATCCTCTGGAATACGAATCCCCTGCCTACCTGCTCTTTCTATATATTTGGCGGCAAACATATCGGTAATAGCGAAAATGCCGTCCACATCCTGATGCTTAGATAGAAATTCGCCAAAATAGGCTTCGTCGTCCACAATAGGATCTGGTTTCTCGTATACAACATAGTCTACACCTAATTTTTTCGCCTCATCAATGAAACCTTTTCTTCGATTCATGGTTTCACTAAAAACGGAAGTTACACTTCCCATAAAAGCCGGTTTCTGGGCCCCTGCTTTAACAAGTTCCCTCAAAGCTAGACGGCCTCCCTCATAATTATCTGAGGTTACACAAGTGATTTTTTTGTTGAAATGCCTATCAATACTTAGAATCGGAATGTCATTGCTTACGCTATTTTCTATATCATTGTAAGTAATGCCGACAATACCAGCTACTTTGTTTTGCCGTAGCATATCCAGGTAATACAGTTCCTTTTCTGGCTTGCCTCCGCTATTACATAACATGAGCTTAAAGCCTTCCCGATCCAACTCATCCTCAATGTAATAAGCTAGTTCAGAAAAAAAAGGATGCCAGATACTTGGAAGCAGCAAGGCTACCATCTTGGATTTCCTCATTTTAAAATTTCGAGCGACTTCATTAGGAAAATAATTCAGTTCTTGTATAGCTTTCTCCACTTTCCTTCGTGTATCTGGTTTTACAGAGCCCGAGTTATTAATAACTCGGGACACCGTTCCCACAGCAACACCAGCTATCTTAGCTACATCTCTAATACTTGGCATTTAACCCCCCCATCTCTCTTATGGGAATTATAATAGCACTAAGTTGGAAACGTTTCAATTATTTTTTGAAGCGCTTTTTTTCTGACTTTTTTCATTGCCTACCCCGCATATGAATTTCGTGCCACCTGATTCAATCACACCTATTCGCTTTTTATTCTATTTTTTTACAAACTTACTCAATGTACTTTTCGAGGCGACACAAACATGTATGGCACGCTCTATAAAATTAAAACTTAATTATTCCAGATTAAGTTGATGCGAATTGTAGATCTTTATTACATTCATGCTTCAACCAATCGTCAACCTAAATCCGAAGAAAAACCGATTGTTCTGGCATCGCTCATGGCTATGGGTACCAATATAGGCTTAACAAAAATGGCTGATGCAACGCCTAGTATCTTAGAATCATTACGTCCGCTGAACCAAGGATAGCATAAAAGCCGGTTACACCCTTAACGTGTGAAAACCGGCTATTTTTGTACTCAGAATTCCTTAGCGTTGTAAATCTGCGTTATGCTGGTGGTACCCCTTCAAGATCGAAACATTCGCAGTATGTGTGTCCGCGACAGTAAGAATTGCCCTACCGAACTACGGATGGACGGAGCACTTAAGAATTAGCAAAAGAAACCCGAAGTCTCATAAAAGACGCGGGTTTCTCGTCAATCTGAGTAGCCTTTAGGACTACTTTTTATTTCCCAATATTAAACCAACCGGGCATTGCTTGAATTACATTCCAGAGTTTTTCTGGAATATTAAGCTGGTCGAGTTTTGAAACGTTCAACTTAGAATCTACCTCGGCTTCTCGTCCATTTGCGACCATTTCAACCCAAGTAGGATTCATAATTAACGCATGCCCAATGGCAACTAGCGGCAATCCTAATTCCACAGCTTTAAGAGCATCATCCGGTGTTATTATGGAACCAGCAGCCATCACAGGTACCTTACCGTTTGCTCTTTCAAGAATTAATTCAAGCCGTGTTTTTTCATCTTGACTATCTACTGGCTTTGAAGACACATTATCTAATGAAGCATGTATATAATCCAAATTCTGTTCAACAAGAATATCGATTAATTCATACGTGTCTTTCATACGTAATCCGTCCACTTTGGAGGATTCTTCAGGTGAAAATCGGTATCATAAAATGAATGGTTTTGTAGCATGTTTTTCAATGACATTTTTGATTTCGTTAATAATCGCCAATGGAAAACGCAAGCGATTTTCAAGTGATCCTCCCCATTGGTCCGTCCGTTGATTCGTTGCTGGCGACCAGAAGTTTTGAATTAAAAATCCATGTGCCCCATGAATTTCGACGCCATCAAATCCGGCTTCTATCGCTCGTCTTGTTGTGTCTCCAAAAGCACGTACAATCGACAAAATCTCCTCATGTGATAGTTCTCTTGTTTCTGGAGTTGAACCTAAATTAGTAATTTCGGGTTGCAATGCACTCGCACTAACTGCATCCAATTCGGGCAAAGCTTTATTGCCAGCATGAAAAATCTGTAGGATCGCAGGAGAGCCTCCACTTTTCGCTGCCTCAGCTAATTTTCGTAAACTTGGAGTAAATTCATCATTGTACCCGGCGAATTCATTCGTAAAACCCTGTCCATTCGGTGTAACATGAGTACACCCTGTAATGACGAGTCCTACTCCATTCACTCTTTGTTTGTAATACTTTACTTCGTCATCCGAAATGGTAAGATCGTCATTGCTTGACCAGGTTGTCATAGGTGCCATAACAATTCTATTCTTCATTGTTATTCCACTTCTGAATGTGAAGGATTCAAATAACCTACTATATTTTTGATTCATTTCTTTAACCTCGCTATCATATTTTATTTTCTGTTTCAGTGTAATTGGTTACCGTTACAGTAGGTCAAGGATTTATTTTTATATGATTACATATAGAATTGTTGTGCTTTCATTCTCTTTATGATATATATTTAGTTACAGTAACTGTAACTAAAGGTGGGACAAGTAGATGTTGTATTCAATGACATACGTAGTGGAGAATTTAAATGTATCTGCAAAAACACTTAGGTTTTATGAAGAGCAGGGGATATTACCAAATATATCTCGTGACGAAAAAGGCCGTAGAGTTTATAACCAACAACAAATAGATTGGATTTCTTTTATTCGTTGTCTCAAAGAGACAGGAATGCCTCTTTCAAAAATCAAGGATTACAAGGAACTTTATGAATTGGGAAATAGCACCTTTTTGCAAAGAAAGGAGATGTTGATACAGCATAAATTGGAACTTCAGAAGAAAATTGACGAAAGTTTTAAACACATGGAAGAAATAAACTATAAAATTGCCATGTATGAACTTCAGAAAGAAGAGGTTATGAAAAACCCTAACTATAACTTTAAATGTCACGGTCACGGCCTGGAGATTAAGACGGTGAATTAATGTAATGTATTTCCGCTAACGGGAAACGATAGTTCAATCTCCAACTAAGACTAGGCTGCCGATCAATGTGGGCAGCCTAGCTCTGTCTTTGCACATTAACGTAAACAACCCAACAAGATAAATGTAGGTTTATTCCATACGTTTGAGACGCTGGTATTTCTCCAATCATAGCGAAATTCCCAGAACTTATATTTAACATATTTATCCATCTACTTTGCCCTTGTGACAGCGACGCTGGTACTACCCCTTCTTCGGATGATTACACATAGGGATGCAGCCAATAATAATACACCCTTCTCGTTGTGTTATTAAATCAGCAATGTTTAGCTTGCTAAATATATTAAAAAAGATGGAGAACTCATGATAGATTATTCTCCATTTGTTGCATTAATTGTCTTAATATCAGCCGATCTTCCGTAGAAATGGATTGAAGTAGTTTTTCCTGCTGTTGTCTCCATTTGACCTCAACCGGTGTCTCTAATTCTTTGCCTTTGTCCGTTAGGAAAATGCGCATTATTCTTGCATCTTGTTCATCACGTTTACGATATATAAATCCGTTCTGCTCCAATGATTTAACCATGTTCGTTACCGTAGGCGGTTCGCATTTTAAGTGTTCACATAGTTGCATTTGTGTTACCCCATCACCCAACCACAGACGATACAGCAAATTATCTTGCCCTACATAAAGGTTAAGTTCCCTGAGAGATTCACTATAATTTCGACGCATTTGGGAGGAGATTCGATCTAACGACTGACGAATATCACAATCCACTTGATCTGTCATTAATTCATCATCCCTCGATTCGAATGTTATTTAGCGGGCTAACTATATCACGACGAATTTGATGTGTCAAATTAATTTATGATGAACTTCCTTCTGGTCAAAAAAGTTTCTTCCCTGCTTCATTTTTTGGCATATCCCTGTTTGTGGAGATAGTCCATCATTTGTGGCTGAATACTTCTTTGCAGATGATCATGGATGTGGTCACTCCATCCTTTTACTTTTTTCGCTGAGAAAGGGGCCTTTACAGGTCGATTTTCATAATACTTCAACATGGTCTTATCATAAGTTGCTAATTTCAGTTTATCGAGTGTTTGATACTGGTTTTCATGTAAAACCATGGATTTAGGCAACCTTGGCTTGAGTTCAGGTTTATTTCCAGATGGACTACCAATACATAGTCCCACCAAAGGAATCACATACTTCGGTAAATTCAAAATTTCAGATAATTCATTAATGTTACTTCTCACACCACCAATAAAAACGCCACCAAGTCCAATAGATTCTGCTGCGGTTAAAGCATTTTGCGCCATAAGCCCGGCATCAAATGAACCGATTAAAAGAAATTCTATATATTCAAGGTCAACTTCAGGGGCGATTTGATGATTCCGGTGGAAATCTGAACAAAAAATCTAGAACTCTGCGGCTTCTTCAATATAAGGTTGATTAACCGAAAGTTGCATCACCTTTCTTCGAAGATCTGGATCTGTAATTCTAATAATAGAAACGGCCTGCAAAAGACTGAATGATGATGTTTGATTAGCTGCCTTAAAGATTTCTTCTCGTTGTTCTTGTGTCAGTGGTTGATTTGTGTAAGAACGAATGGACGTATGATTATGAAGTAATTTAAGGGTATTATTCATATGAATATCTCCTTCAATGTTATTATCATAAATAAAAGTGTTAGCAAAAATAGCAATGAGGTCTTAGTTATAGGTGGCCTCATATACTAACTCAATACAAAATTGCGTTACATTACAGACAATCCTCCATCAATTCATGATGAGCACCCGTAATATAAGAGGCTTCATCACTCGCAAGAAACAAAGCAAGGTTCGCTACCTCTTGAGACTGACCTAATCTTTTGATGGGAACTTGTTGTGCCCGTTCTTCAATTGCCTTTTCACTTAGAGCTTTAGTCACAATGTTTGTTTGTATAGGTCCTGGTTGAATTAGATTTATCCGAATTTGATCAGTGGCAAACTGTAGGAAAAAAAATTTTGAGATCTTCATCCGATGGTTTTAACAATTTCATCAATCACTTCTTGACACGTTAGAATTTGCTGAATACCACCAGCTGATTCGGATACACTAACGGTCCCATTAACCAGATCGCCATCTAACATTCCTATTTTGAACCCTTCTCCATAATATTTGTATGCTTCTGCAGGCTTTCCTTGATTAATGAGTTCTAACGCTTTTTTGCCCGCTTCTGTAGGAATGGTTCTCAAATGTCCTGTACCTGATTTAAATTCAATAAACTCTTCACTTTTTACCTTAATGATGGCTTTCTTTGTTTCCATACTAGCTGGATTTTCTTTGGTCACTATAAACCTTGTTCCCATATATACACCTTCTGCACCCATAGATAGTGCTGCTTTCGCTCCCCGACCATCTATAATTCCTCCAGCAGCAATAACAGGGATTTTTACAAGTGAAGTGATTTGTGGAACAAGGGAAAGCGTACTAATTTTATAATCACTCATATGACCACCAGCCTCATAACCTGTAACGATAAGGGCATCCACTCCTGTTTTCTCAGCTTCTAGAAGCTTTTCTACAGTCGGACTTAAGTCTCTGTAAACGACCTTAATGTCATGTTTTTTAAGTCGTTTCAGTTCACGATCGACCACATGTTGTCCAATGGCAATAACGTTTTTGACATTTTCTTTAACCAATACATCAAAAACTGCATTAGTAAAGGGGTCTTCTGTAGCCCCTCCCATTGGGAAAATGTAGTTTACTGCAAATGGTTTATTCGTTAATGCTTTAACCTTGCGAATTTCCTTCGTTATTCGATCTGCCATATCCTCTGCACTTATTGCTTTTTCCGTTTGGCCAGCATTTGGCCCCAACACACCCATTCCACCTGCATTGGAAACTGCTGCAACAAATTCCGCGGAAGTGACCCATGTCATAGCAGCTGAAATAATAGGATACTCTATTCCCAGTAGTTCTGTAATTCGGTTTTTCATCAATGATTTCGCCTCTTGTTTAATTGATTTTTTTATTATTACTTCTTATACCTAGTTTCAGGGTAAGGTAGCCCTAAATTCCCCCGAAGTGTATCCTCCTCATATTCCTTTCGAAATATGCCTTTATCTTGCAATATGGGTACAACCAATTTAATAAAGTCCTCAAATCCTGCTGGATAATATTGTCTAATCAGCAAGACATCCATGACGCCTTCTTGATACCAATGTTCTATTTTTTCTGCAACATTCTCCGCAGCTCCCATCAATTGAGGTTTTGGCAATCTATAACCTTTAGGCATCCATGATTCGATTTCTCTTAGCTTTTCTAAGGCTTCTTTTTCCGTTTCACCAACGATGGGGCTATGTGAAGGCATAATCAGTAGATCGTTTGGTGAACGCCCTTGATTTTGCACTTTTCTTTTAAGTTCAGTAGTGAATCTCTTAAGATATTCAAACTGATCTCCAGGAGCCATGATGACTTCGGCATGCTGTGCAGCTATATCCATGAATTCCAAGGAAGTACCGGCTTGAAAGATGACCGGTCTGCCTTGTCGAGATCGACTAACATTTAATGGTCCCTCCACTGAAAAGTAATTCCCGGTATAATTTATTGGATGCATCTTACTCGGGTCATAAAATACCCCACTTTTCTTATCACGTATGAATGCATCGTCTTCGTACGAATCCCAGAGGCCTTCAATAATCTCTAAAAACTCCTTTTTCATGGGATAAAGATCTGCTTTCCTTAAATGGGACCGACTGTAATTGGCTAACCCTCCCGGATTAGAGGTGATCGCATTCCATCCTGCTCGGCCCTTGCTAATCTTGTCGAGTGAGGCTATTTGTCCAGCAACAGTAAATGGATCAGCATATGAAGTAGCTATTGTTGCGGTCAAGCCAATGGAATGAGTCACCATACTCAATGCAGACAAAATAGATACGCCCTCAAACATGCTTAGATAGTGTGGTATCATGCCAGGTCCAATATGACTTACGTCTGCTAAAAAGATGAGGTCGAACCTTCCCTGTTCAAGTTGCCTGGCTTTTTGAACGTAGTAATCAATATTTTCACTGGCATCTGCTGGAATAGCGGGGTGTCTCCATCCCGTGTGATTCCAACCAACCCATCAATAATCCCTCCTATTTTTAACTTTCTTCCTTCCATTGTTGAATGATCTCCCTTTCATGAGGTTCTTTAAAGTTACAGTCAAAAAAGGAAAGCAGGTTATCTAATTGCTCTGGAAAATCATTTACCCCAATAATTCTCTGGACCTTAGCAATGCTCACATGGTCCAGCCATCAGCTGCAGAAGTCCTAATGTTTTGGAGACTTTTCTTAGCATCACTTCCGTAATAGACATGAACGAAGTCTAAAATCGAAAGCTGTAGTCTATTTCCTGTATTCACTTATCAGTAACTCCTTTCTGTGTTATATTTATTTAGCTTACTAAATATAAAAACGCAATCTTAGTTACCCTATTAAACTATAAAACGAAAACAAGAACATTATCCTTTCGCATTTTAGGTTAATTAAAATTAATTGTTTTGGTTTGTTGACACAATCATAAAGTCATTATGTTCATTTGCAAAGAGGGCAATATAAATGAACATAGTACAACTTTTTGTACCTTAAGATTAGGAGTGATATCAATGAGGGTCTGTAATGAAGGATTTGATAAAGAATTTATGGATGAAAAAAGGGATATGTACGCGATAGCATTTACCCAAAATGTTCTTTCAGGACGTTGGAAATATTTTATATTATGGTATTTAAAAGGAGAAACACGCCGTTATACGGATATAAAAAAATTTCTTGGAGGTTTATCACAAGGCTCTCTCACAAAGCAGCTTAAAGAGTTGGAGAACGATGGAGTTATTAAACGTAATATTTATCCGGAAGTTCCTCCGCGAGTAGAGTATTCATTAACAGGCAAGGGAATCAAATTACTACCGATCCTTGAGAAGATGGAGGAATTCGGTAAGGAATACGGCGAAAAACCTTAATCTGATGAAGTTTCCAAACAAGCTTATTACCGAAATTTTGAATCCAAAGAAAACATTTTTATTTAAGTCTTTCCATCATCTCTTCGACAATTTGAAAAAGCCAATGAACATGTTCATCATTGGGTTTATTGAACCATTTATCCCAATCTAAACCCGAATGAGGATACTGTAGGGCAGGGTATTCAACTGGATTGGTGAATGGTCTGTACTTCATCACGTTATCTTCCAGTGTTTGAAATCCTAACTCTTTAACAAATTTCTTTGTCATTGTGGAATTCCCTGCACAACAACCACCATTTAACCAATATACATGCTTTAATTGTTCCTTCAAATATTCATCATTTATTTTCATTGTAATCCTCCTCAATTTTTTAATATTGAGGGAGGTGACGGATTCTTATTGGTTTTCTGTAACTGTAAAACCACATAGTAAATCCCCCTTTCATAATCTTAATCAATCGTATTCGACATATTTTAGTTAATTCCTTCCTTCTCGTTATCCTGCCCGTTAGCGTAACAAGGCTGCCATTCAATCCACGGCAGCCTCATGGTTTAGTTTATTGAGTTGCCTCAACAAAGACCTCTTCTTTTGCTTCCCGTTTTGCGGTTTCAATCAGTGTTTAGACAATCTTTTACATATGTGAAATTTGCAACTTTCCCCTCTAAGCCTTTCCTCATCCTGGTCACTTCCTCTTCCATCATGAGCTCCCTTCTAAAGGAAGTCTTTATGCATAGGTATACTCCGGTCCCAATCGTTCGATAACTTGATCCAACTGTCTGGTTAGATAAGGCGAAACGTCACCAATGCCAGCCACTGCTTCTAACAAGGGAAAGGGTTGCCCACTCCACGGGCCTCGTGGATCAAAGACTTGTCTACCGATTCGCAATCCTCCTATTTCCTTGAAGATGTTCAATCGTTCCAATCCTTCAATAAGCAGCCCGACCGGCAGCGTTTTGTTCCTACGTCGGGACCATTCTGCCAAGAAGGACATGCCGCGTAATATATCATATTCAAAAAACCTCGGAAAGCAAGGCTTCAGCCATTCCATATCGATGACGCTTCTATTTTGTTTAGAACATACAAGACGATGCTCAATTAAATAACGTGCGCCTTCATCTAAGAAAACGACTTCCTGTTCAGTAAATTCACGGTCTGTATGCCATAAGATAGCTTCAAGCGGAGGAAGTGTTGAAACAATAGAGCTCTTTTTAGAATGAGTATAAGCTTCAGGGTCGCAGTTCAGCCCGCCATCAGGTAACTGATGCTTTAAGAGCCATTCGCGAATCCAAGGCAGTTCCTTGTCCAAATCACAGCCATACGCCATTAGAATCATATAGTATACGGCAAGTTCACAATGGCAGCAATCCATCTTCATCTTATCACTTTCACTTGTTGGATGGTCATCGGCGGATATGATGAAGGTCGGCCAGACCTGAGTTTCGAGTAAATATTTTGCTCCGACAATAGCAGACTCGGGAATTAGTTTCACCTCTCCCATTTCATAAAGAGCAGCCATATGCCACCAAGCTCCATCCCATTTTCGACGGCTGCACTCGCCGTGAGTCATCCCCAAATGGGGAGTAGATTCAAGGAACTGTATAGATTCTTCGATTGCTAAACGAATAATTCGATTTGTTTCCATCTGGGTATCTCCTTTTTGATTACCTCTACTTCATGCTTCAGTTAAGCAACGCTCACCTCGTATACCCTTCCACTCTTAAAAAATTCGATATGTTATTAACCCATCCTGTCCGTTAGCTCAACAGGCAGCCGATATTACGGCAACCTATTCTTATGATACCATCGTGTTGCGTTAATTATCTTAATCTCTAGATTTGTTACAAATCAAATTCATGAGATTAGTAAAATACTGTTTAATATGTTTTTTCGGAATTAAGATTACTTGTTGAACTAAACTGCCCGTTAGCTTAATGTAAAACGGAGCAGCTGCTGACAGCAAACTGCTCCGTTTAAATTTAAAATAATGCGTCCCAATCGTCTAATAATTGCCGCATATAAAAAATGAGTTCTTCGATGACAGAATAACTTCACGTCTTGAACAATGGAGATTTATCTGAACCACCAATCGAATCAACTGTGAAAAATATGGAGATGAAGTGTCCTCTGGGGGCTACTGTTTTTACTGAACTTGAAGTGAGACGAACAAGTGAGGGGGCGTTCCCCACTTTATTCTTAACTAGGAATAGTATACTTGTTCTACTTTATATAATGTATGCTCGATAGTTGGACAAAGTTCGGCATCTACTTTGTGAAATTTAACTCGAAAGTACAAACTTTTCAAGAAGTTCTTTATATTATTTTTTTGCTTAAAGGCATGAAGAAATTCTGGATTTTTCTCCACGTCACCAAAACTTTGGATCCATTTCTCTACATAGGTCTGACTAAGTATTTTTCTATTTAAAACACTAATTACGGATTTCACCATTCTTTCATCTTCCCCATCGGAGTAAACTCGATCTGATATGGTCATCTTTTCATAAACCAAATCGAGTATGGTTAAGAGGTCTTTTTTGTCCAGTTCGGAACATTGGGCCAGATCGTCCAAAGCATCTGCTGCATGAGCTATGGCATGAGCCCATCCTTTTTCTTCATCATACCCACGGTAATCTCGCTCCTTATGTATATTACAAAATACTTTCTCTTTGATCTGATGAATATGCTCACTTGAGAGAAATGGTGACTCCCTGTGCCTCATAAGGAGAAGCGGTATAACTAGCATAGAGAAAGATCTAGTGAAGACAGAGTCTGTATTTATTTCATCAAGCCTGAAAAGCAAATGGTTTTTATCCAAAACAACGGGTAGGAGTTGTTCCAATTCGTTTACAGTTAGAGCATTACCAGGAATCCAATTGGATAAGGTTGTATAAATTAGCTCATCACGTAATTGGGCATCTAAAGAACCGATGTTATTCATCATCTCTTGTATCAATTGGAATGTATCGGAAGGTGCTTGGTAGTCATTTGCTTTTATCAATATCAACTTTTCTTTTAGATTCATTTTACACACTCCTACTATATTGCTATTCATTTTAATCATCTCTATTTTAGTAACATTCCAAGCTAGTTCATGTATAACTGAACATCATACTTTTGAGCACCTTTGTTTACTTTGTACAGACCTAAAACTCTTCCAAAACCTTGGATTTGTCGCCATGAACCTTTTCCAGGTGATCCTCTCCCCAATAGCATAAATGGTCTAGCGCGGGCTTTAATCCCCAGCCGTAGGAAGTTAGCTCATACTGCACTTTGGGTGGGATCTCTTTATAAACCTTTCGTGCAACAATCTCATTCTTTTCCAGGCCTCTTAGTTGAGTGGTCAGCACTTTTTGCGTAATGCCGGGGATTAACCGGCGAAGCTCAGACGTCCGTTTCTGTCCTGTCATCAAATGATAGATGATTAAAGGCTTCCATTTCCCCCCATTACTTCTAATGCCGCCTCCACTCCAACTTTATACTTCTTTTGAACGCTATTTTCCCTCTTTTCAGTCATCTCTTATTCCTCCGTTAAAAGGCTGTGTTTTTCCTACATAACATTCATTCACTTCAGTCCATTATTCAGGTAAGTTTCTAGGGCATCTATCTAGGGCACTTCCATGTTCCTAAGGGACCTGTATCATCCTATAGAACTTGAAAGTACGTACTTCCAGATTATTTTAGTACTGTTATAATAGCATCAGCCATTGATCATGGCTACAAGTTAGCTGTTGAGAAAGGTAGTGAAGAATTCAAGTATGAGAGTATTAAGCGTTGTTTCGCACCCGATAAAAATTCCCTGACCTCTAAGGTTGCCGATCGTTTCGTACAAGGTCTTGCCGAGGCTGGCCACGATTACGAGATATTGGATTTACATGGGATTGGCTTTGACCCTGTTTTAAAGGGAGTAGATGAACCTGACTGGTCAGCTGCGGAACAGTCCTTTACCCCTGAAAAGGTTGAATTTTTATACGAGACTTTAGACTCCAATCCCAAGCACTATGAGATGCTGCTTAACCAAGCTCATCATTTAGGGTTGAATTATGCCAAGGAACAGTAGCCTTAAGTTAAGTCTGAACTCTATGGAGTCTGTCCAAGGAAATGCGATAAAATAATAATACGAAATTGCACCTTATTTGAGCAGAGAATTTCAAATTTATTTTGAGCTTATTTTGTCAGAACGCCCGGAGCGCCCGCAACGTTTTGGGCGTCCTTCTTCCTTTTCATTGGCATTTGTTCGAACGGAAATGTAGGTATTGCGCTAATCCTCATCCGGATGTTCGAGCAGCCTCAGCTTTGGCATATGCATCTCTGGAATATACTTCAGGGATTCCTGACGAATGATATCCACATCACCGGAGTCTACCAAGCTCCGCGTCAGGGCAATAGTCTCCGGGTTCATTATTGCAATCAAGCTGGTTACGGCACGACCAGACAAAGAATGAAAAGTTGCCCGATCATGCAACTGGCGGTACAGCTCATCATGAGACATGCCAAATGGTAAAAAGGCAATCTCTCCCGTAAAGCAAGTAATACCTCTGTGGATATGTCCGCCCACCATCATGCCTGCTCCTGAGAAACAAACTTCAATAAATGTCGCAACCGCAACTGACTTTTCTTCATCATATCCCTGCTTCTGATAGAACCCATACACGGTCAGATTCATGTTGTTATCCACAATGACTTCCATCTCATGCTTTTCACGGCGGAATATTAGATTGTCTCTCCTGCCAGGATGGCAACCGTATAAGTTAGAGAATGACTCTTCACTTCAGCCTTGATGATGATGCAGGCAACATAAGAAACACTGCATCCTGCAGGACAACGGGCTCCCCATTGACAAGGTTTACTGTATAAATCGATTTCTGTGCTGCGGCATTTACAAGGCTGACATGATGATGTTTGCAAGTTCATCGTTGCTCACATTGACGTTTTGATAAGATGCGTAGCCGCCAAATACATGAAGTCCAAAGTGGCCTTCTGCAAAAGTACCATCCATTACATCTATGACTTTTTGTCTATCCACATAAACTACAATATGCGGTCCATTCGCTTCTATTTTCACCTTATAAGTTTGACCTGGCTGAATGAAAGTCGGTACTTTCGCAAGAACCTGCCGTTCTTCAAATCCTCCATTAATTTTATAGAACAGACGGATCGCCTTCATGTTAGGGTCTAGATTCAGATAGTAACCACTGCGCCCATCCTCGCTAGCCCTGAACAAAATAGAACCTGCTCCTCCTGTTTCACCAAGCATCATGTCTGCTTCATACGTAAAATTCCCAGCCTTCTCTTTAGCGATATAATTCGCATCGCTGAAATAATTACCACGAATCCCATTCTCGCTAACTAACCATGAAGCAGCAGACAGATCTTTGGTCCATCCACTCAGGTTTGTCCGGAACTCACCACCTGTGACTTTAACGAGCACACTAGCGGATGCTTTACCATTCGGAGTAGATACGGTGATCGTGGACTCCCCTTCTTTTTTCGCCTCAATAACCGCCTGTGAATTGTCTACCACGTCTATGGCTATTACTTCTTTATTGCTGGACTCCCACTTAAGCGGTTGAACGCCAAAACCTGGTTTGTACTCGACCATTGCCTGCAGTGTGTCCGACTCCCCTATACCCAGTTCCCGAGCCCTCGTATCCATCTTTATCTGAGCTTTTGAATTAATGTCCTCATTCCAGACGGATTGAAGTTGATGCACTTTCAAGGAAACAACGTTCACATTCCCGCCTTTCACGTAAAAACTCATCGCTCTACTGGCTGGATTCGGAAATATAACATCTGAAAAGACGATTTTGCCGCCGTTACCAAAGGCTTCAACGGAAGACTCATCCACAAGAATACGCATCTTGACCCGATTATTCTCCATTTGCATCGGCGCTTCATGTTTTTTATTGAAAAGGCTGGAAAAGTCCGTTACTCCAGATGCATTTCGGTCCACAAACATTTTACTCTCGCTTGCGGTATAACCCACAACCGTCTTCTGATTTGCACCCTCACGAATGTTAAAGCCGAACTCGGTCACTGTGCTGGCTTCAGGGATTTCAATTTCGGCTTCAATTTCGTAAGCACCTGAAATAATGCCTTTTAGCAGGTTCCCAGAAGAAGGACTCACCCCTTTATTAGAAGCAGAGTACAACGGTTTACGCAACGATTCCAATTCTTTAATTGGACTTTGTGCCATGCGAATTCCATCTTCGGTCGTTACCAATGATACTTCTCTCGGAATGGTTAGTTCACCTTTCCAATTCGTCGTTGGGAAAGCGAACGGATAGTCCCAATTCGTCATCCACGCCATCATCACTCTGCGATGATCAGGCATGTTAGCAAAAGACATCGAAGCGTAAAATTCTTTACCAAAATCTGTTCTTAGTACCTTACCCGCCGGATTATCATTCACGAATTTACCATCAGCTGTTAAACGACCGATAAAATACTCGGCATCTGATCCACCAGTTTTTGGATTCGCTCCCGTACTGATCATCATAACCCACTTCTTCTGTGACGTTCCGTCTACCGGAAGCTGGAACAAATCAGGGCATTCCCATACACCTCCGCGGACGTAATCCCCGTATCCCCAATTATCTGTCAATGTCCAGTCAAGTAAATTCGTTGACGTATAGAAACGAATATTATCTCCTCCGGACACAACCATAACCCATCGGTTATTCTCGTCATCATAGATCACTTTCGGATCGCGGAAATCCCATCCCCCAGGGTCTTCTCCGCTCTTACCTGGGTTCTCAATCACGATCGGGCGGTCCTTCGAATATTCCCAAGTGCGACCTTGGTCCTTGCTGTATGCCAGACCTATACGCTGGTTCCCATTCGGGCCATCCGGATTAAAGGAAGTATAGTATGCAATAAGGCCCTTACCTCCTGAATCCCCGAATAAACCGGATGCATTCGTCATATCCGCAACAGCCGATCCAGACCAGACATGTCCGTGATCATTCCACGGAAGTGCAATCGGAAGCCGCTTCCAGTTCAGCAAATCTTTACTGACAGCATGCGCCCATGTGCCTCCATCCTGATGGAAGAGATGATATTCTCCTTCGAAGTAGACAAGTCCATTCGGATCACTTGCTGAACCACGTATTGGCGTGTAGTGATACTGAGGACGATATATTTCGTTATAATATTGGCTCGATTCCGTCACATAAGTATCCTGGAAGTAAGCCGTCCCCTGATTGACGACGATTCCGGTATTTCCATTCGTGTAGGTTGAATCTTTCACGTCGATCGCGGCCGTAGTGTATCCGTCCAGGAAGACCTGAATTCGATTTCCCTTTGCCTTGATCTCCACATGATGTTTGGCTCCCATCTGACTCGGATAAGTACGCAGTGAACTTGCAATTATTGTTCCTTTCGTATTCGTCAAACTTACACGGACCTGATCTCCTTCCTTCGTAAGAGTAGCTTCATATCCATCAGATCCATCGGCGGAGGAACGAAATGCGAGAGCCGCAACAGAATCAGGACGAAGGATAATATTCCCTTCATACACAATATCATCCGCCTGTTTGTTATAGATTTGCTGTGCCTTGCTCTCATGTGCTATCGTCCCTCTTTTGCCGCTGATATCAGGCTGCCATTTTCCCTTACTTGCAACCACTGTACCCAAATTACCTTTCAGATCGCTCACCACGATGTTCGAAAACAAGGCGGATCCATCCCATACATGAAGTCCCAGCTTTCCGCTTCGATACGTAATGTCCTGAACATCAATCAAAGGTTTATATTGATTGCCCCAATATACTTTTAGCGAGGAACCCACTGCCTTCACTTTGAGATGATAGATCTGCCCCGCTTCAACAGAAACTTTACGCTCCTCCTTTAATTTCCCATCTCCATTCCTTGCATCTCTTAACCGAATCAGACCTGTACCCGGAATGATTTGGAGCATGTACGAGCTAAAACCATCCTCATTAGAACGGAACAACAACGTGGCGTCTGCCTTTGTATCCCTGATCTTGACATCAGCTTCATAGATAAAATCATCGGACACCGTCTCGGAGATGGCCGTTACATTTTCTTTAGGCTGCGAAGTCAGCAAGATTCCTTCTGAAGTATACTCTAATAACCCTTTCCCTTTCACTTGCCAGCCTGTCAAATTGGCGTTTGATTTGGTAGCGTTTTCAAAAATGGAAAGCTCCTTCTTTGCCTGTTTACTTGCTTCCTGATCAGCGAACACAGCCCAACCCGTAGCCGGATTAGATGTAAAAACGCCAATTGAAGTCAGAGCTAACCCCGTTGCCATCAGAAGACATATTGCGAATTTAGATTTATCTTTCATTCCTTACCCTCTTTTCTAATGGAATTGAAAGTAGCGGTCAGCAACTCGAGCTTAACTGGGCGAGTCCTGGCAGCACAATATAATCAACAATGTGATCCAGTATGACACTAGAGCTTACATAGCCGTTCAGGTTCTGTAGCACAGCCTTTCGAATCAACGGGAACAGCTCTTAGCTGACTTAATTCACTTATGGGTGTTTGGATTAAGCAAATTCCCTCCGAATACGTCCTAAGCTGTATCTCTCGGGGGATTGACATGTGACCACGCTATTCTTCTGAAGAAAGAGTGGAAGCATAACGCCAATTGTTCATCCAGCCGACCCAAAACTTTCGCGCGTCCTCGTTCGGAATGCCATCCCAGGTCACGGCCGCGTAAAAGTCAGATCCGTAATCTATCCATTTGATCGTATCGTATGGTTCCAACGTTTCATCCAGTGTAAATACCTTACCGTCAAAGTTCCTTATAAAATCCAAACGATTTCTATCCCCGATACTTAGCATCAGAATCCACTTAGTGATATTGGGATCTTCATCCACTTGGATTTTAAATACCTCAGGACATTCAAAAATATCTCTCGATGGATACCCGGAATATCGGAATTGAAACCGCTTGCAAAAGATCATTCCTTAAGATTCGAAGACGTGTAAAATTCTACACGGTCTCTTACGGCAAGAACCCTTACCCACATTGACGATTCGTCATACCAAAACACCTGCGGATCACGAAAGTCTAGCATTTTCGTTGGGAACAAAACAGGGTTACCTTGGCTGTGTATCTTAAGGGGTATGTTGGTAGAACAGGTGATACTCTCCTTCATGGTAAACCATGCCGTTGGGATCATTCATCCAATTTTCCTTAGGCTAATAGTGTAATTGGGGCTGTATTTATCTTTATAAAAAATATTCACTGGTCCTTTTCTGCTACTTATCTCACCAGATAAATGTATTTCTTTAATGTTACTCACCCTCCTTTTAGGTTATTTAGGATCTTAATAGAAGTGATTCAACTAGCTTGGCAACTAAATTGGAATGCGTGCAAATAACTGCTTAGTGTACCTGAAAAATGCATCTCTTATGAACCAAAATAATCCAACAGCGTGCATTTGTCAATTTATTTTACTTCATGTCATATATTTTTGGATATAAGAGCTTGTTAATTTTACATTTGCACAAAAATATATTAAATAACTTGAAAATGGCAACTTTTATTTAATTTTATCTAATCGTCCTTCTTTATTTTGTAAACTAAATGTATCTACAAATGTTCACAAGTTCTTGTTCTTTCCGGCAAAGTAACCAAGCTCTTGGTCTCGCCGCGGCAGCTACAACACGTCCGATCCTCCTGTAAACGGTCCGATTTCTTCCCTATCTGGAACCCTCCCTTAAACCAAGCCTAGGTTGCAACCAGGAACGAAAAAAGGACGCTCATTAATCCATGAACGCCCTTGCTTCAGAACTCACAACTTTATTTGACACCTTAGTCACCCTATTTTGACTAAAGGGTGACTAAGGTGCTCATGTTTATTTTATTATTCACCTCTGATTTTTACAATTTTATGCTTCTTCATTCAAGACTAAATATCCACTCATTTGCCTTGAAAAAATATTAATTCTATCGCCTTAAAAAAAACGACACTACATATTTTCTGCAGTGTCGTTTTTAATCCGATTATCTTAAGTAATTAAGCGAGATAAAATCTTACTTTTCTTTTGCAAATATGAACTGCAATCTTTTCATCGAGTTATTCAGCTTGCCATATATCTTTCAATTTCCAATAGGTCAATTCATTTACTAGAGCCTCTCCACCCTCCGTTATGATTTCTATGCCTAGCAATTTCTCACTCGGATAGATGCGACTTGTCATCGTAGCTTGTCCTTCATTCGCAAACATTTCAATGGATGAGCGATCCAGATATACATGCAATGTCAGCTGCCCCCCAGCATTGAAGGCTGTTTGACGTACTCCATCTGTCTTCTTACCTGATTTAGAACAATTAAGCATAAGTTTCTGCTCCGGAATAGAATATGTGATAACCGTTTCTTCTCGACCTGTTCCACGAAACTTCAAGCCTACCATGTCTGCACTTGACTTCGTGAGGTCGAACACTACCTTAAGTTCAAGCAGGTCGGCTTCAACTTCCTTGAAGTAACTTCCAGAAATGGCGCCATATTGACACAAAATATGTTTACTTTGACGAAGCAACTTCATTTCTTCTACTGGATTCATCAGTACTTTATTATTGTCACCCAACGTAACTAAACGCGGGATCGTCATTGCTCCACACCAGCCGTCTGCTTTCGTCGGCATATCCGATTCCCACATATCCATCCAACCAATCGCAATGCGGCGACCTTGATCATCTAGAAAAGTTTGAACCGCATAGAAGTCATGACCATTATCCAACTCGATGAACTCTCCATGCTTATATTCATTACTATCATAATTATAATCGCCAACATAATATCCCGTCTGGAACAAGTTATTGTACTTATCTCCCTGCGCATCAATACCTTGTGGGGAGAACATAAATATATGCTTACCGTTCAGTTCAAAGAAATCAGGGCACTCCCACATGAAGCCCATATTCTTATCTCCCTGCAGAAGCACACCATGATAGGTCCAAGTTCTAAGGTCAGGAGATGTATATAGAATAACACGCGGCAGATCTTCTTTCGTGCTGTTACCTAGGATCATGTACCATGTATCCTCATGCTTCCATACCTTCGGATCACGGAAATGCTGGGAGCTATCTATCGGAGGTTCAGCGATTACGGGATTCTGCCTTATTTTTGTAAAATGAATACCATCTGTGCTTACTGCCACATTTTGATTTTGGAAAAAGATATTGTTTGGTTGATCAATATAGTGATGGCCAGTATAGATCAATGTCAGTTCGCCGTTATTATCTACTGCGCTTCCTGAGAAGCAGCCATCAAGATCACACGCATCTCCAGGTACTAATGCAATCGGACAATGCTCCCAATGTACAAGGTCTTTACTCTTCACGTGACCCCAATGCATTGGACCCCAGTTCTCATCATAAGGATGATGCTGATAGAAGGCGTGATATTCACCTTTAAATTGAATTAATCCATTTGGGTCGTTAATCCAGTTTGCTGGTGCCATAATATGATAACCTAATCGGTACCGCTTGTTCATTTTCGCTTCTGCCTGTTTCAATGCTTCCTCAGCTTGCTTCGTATTGTTATTATATGTGTTCATCTGTCTTCCTCCTATGCTGTTTCAAAAAGCTTGTTAGGCTTGGGATTCAGCTTTTTCGGTTCTTTCTTTAAGGTAAAGATTGAGATTGTTGTAAAGGCAAATACGAAAACACCCATAATCACGTACGTATTTGCAAAGCCTCTAATGTCATAAGACATACCCGCGATTGGCGAGAAGATCGAAGCTCCTACCTGACTCATAAACTGGTATCCCACCAGATATAGGATCGAAGACAGACGCGTATCGAAATTAGCAGCCAAGTACTTAAATACGGAGATCAGCATGATTGGCAGTTCCAATGCGTGAATCAATTTCATAGCTGAGATACCATAAGGTCCAATAACTAAGCCTGAACCCATGATCCGGAACGCCATCAAGAACCCTGCCAATATCAGACCCTTTTTTGCTCCAATTTTGTTGACAATGAAAGGCGCTAAGAACATCATGCCTGCTTCCAAGAATACTTGTAGGGAATTTAAGTAACCGTAAACTTGATTGCCTAAAGCAACCGTTGAGAACGTCGATGAAAAGTAATTCGGGAACTGCTGGTCATACACATTGTAAACACAGGTAACACCAAGAACATATAAAATGAAGAACCATAAATGCTTGTTTGCAAACAAATGGACGATTTGCTTAAAGTTAACAGATTCTGCTCGCTCCATCTCAGAATCTGTCATTTCAACTTTAATTGTCATCATAATGATAAACAGAATGACAGCAGATACGGATCCAATCCAGAAGTTAATGTTAGGGTTGATATTGAAGATCTGACCAGCGAAAAATGTTGCTGCTGCCCAACCTAGCGAGCCCCACATACGAGATTTTCCGTATTCAAAGCCATATTTTCGGCTGACTTTCTCGACATAAGATTCGATGGCTCCGATTCCTGCCAAAAAAGAAATACCCAAGTATAATCCACCTACAATGGCGCCGAGAAATACATTGTATTGAAGTAACGGCCCATAGATATAGATATAGAAAGGACCAACAAATAAGAGTAAAGAACTGATTAGAAATAAAATATGCTTCTTCAATCCAATTTTATCAGATATATAGCCATAAAGCGGTTGCATACATAGCGCAAAGATAGCGTTTACAGTAAAGATAACACCTGTTTCAGCACCATTCAGACTGATTTCTTGCCCTAGCCAGATGGAGAACAATGAGTAACTTGCTGACCAAGTAAAGAAGAAAAAGAAGAAATAGGCACTTAGTTTCCAGTACAAGCTCTTTGACTTTCTCATATCGAACGCTCCTCTAAGTTAAACATTTAATGTAAATGAAAGCACTTCCGTATTTACAGATCGATTATATGTCAACCGCTTTCATATGTCAACCGCTTGACATATTTCTAAAAGGAAAAGAGCTTCCTCTTTGATTTCAATTACTCTAATAAGGATAGCTCCACCTTATATCACAATGCTGAAACTATGGAAATTGTATTAAGCTGTACTAGCTTCAATAAGTTTCACTGGTAGATAGGTTTCTCGCGGGACATCACTGAATCCACCTTCAATTTCTTTAATAAGTAACTCTATGGAAGATCTCGCGATCTCCTGTATTGGTTGCTGAATTGTCGTTAATTCAGGGAGAAGATTGCGGGTTGTTTCTGTTCCGTCATATCCAATTACGCGAATATCTTCAGGAACACGTTTTCCTCTACTTCTTGCTTTAGCAATAAAAGACGCAGCCACCAAGTCATTACTCGCAAACAATCCATCTACTTCAGGATGTTCATCGAGCAAGCGTTTAATCGGTTCATCGTGATTCTGTTGGTGGAAGGGATCATGTACTTCATAGGTAATTGCCTTTCGACCATACTGCTCCATCACATCTTCATATGCTTTTCTTCTCAAGCTTGCAGGTGTTTCCAATTCAACAGGGCCATTGATGTGTAAGATATGCTTGCACCCCTTTTCAATAAGCAGTTCTGACGCCAGTTTTCCACCCAAATAATTATCCGATCCTACAACTGGGATTGAATCGGATAGAAAGTGATCGATCGCAATGACGGCAATATTCTTCTGTTCATAATTTACGATACCTCGGTTGTGTGTACCAACGATAATACCGTCAACTTGATTTCGCATAAGCATATCCACATAAGATTCTTCTTTATCCAGCTGATTCAAACTGTTACAAAGCAACAGCTTATAGCCTAATGACGCAGAAATATTCTCTATATGAAAAGTCAGCTCTCCGAAAAATGGGTTGCTTGTAGTTGGAATGATTAATCCAATTAGATTTGTTCGTTTACTAAATAATGACCGAGCCACATCATTTGGTAAATAATTCAGTTCCTGCATCGCTTTATGAACTTGATCCTTCGTTTCTTGACTGATATAGCCACGATTATTAAGTACGCGAGAAACTGTAGTTGGTGAAACTCCAGCTAATTGTGCAACATCGTTAAGTTTTGGTTTCATTGATTCAACCTGCCTTCTCTCCATGCCAAGTCTCCAATTATTCTATTATTTTAACATGGTTAAACGTGAAAAAACATCTGACCCTACGAGCCCTTTTCATTCAAATCTGTAATATCATCCATATGCAGTGGTATTTGTTTTGTAGGTTGCTACTGCCTCCTTGAACCATGGATGTTCGCTGCTTGAATGATTGATAACAAGGTCCATGAAACCTTGACTCCCTTTCGGTCCGCTTCTTCCATCAAGGTGCGAAAATCATTTAGACTCCCACACAGCGGGTATACTGATAGTAATCAGTTACATCATATTTATGGTAACTTGGAGACGGATTAGGAGCATAAGCCAGAGGCAGTTGACCTCCAAATCCACCCCGAATGGGGTTTGCCATCGTTTAAGTCATCAAGTTTTTGTGTAATTCCTTTCAAATCACTGTGTCCGTCTTGTGAATATACTTGGTTGAATTATTATCTTGTGGAATATGGATAAATGTATCCATTTAAGTGTATACATCCCGATATTTTTGTCATTTTATATGGACTAATATATGAACGTACCATAATGGAATGAATCTTATGTGTGATTTCGTAGAAGAAGATGGGGCTGTGTTACCGCTTTTGGGAGGCATGCTTTACATGGGAAACTGGTAGTATACAACAAAAAGCGAATATGATTATTGCATATAGCGTCATCCATCCATGACAATGGTTTGTCCAGTGAGATAACCAATTTTTGGATTGGCAAGTTGGAGCACAAGCTCCCCAACCTCGGATTTTTTACCCAGGCGACCCAGCGGTGTATTCCCGATAATCCCTTCCATCACAGCGTCATTTAATGAATCTGTCATTTCCGAAGCGATCGGGCCCGGCGCGATTACATTTCACACTAATATTGTATTTTGCCAGCTCACGGGCTGAAGATTTGGTTAATCCAATCAATCCGGCCTTGGAAGCACCATAATGAGGGCCGAAGCTTCCTCTCGTAAAGCCGCTACAGAGGAAATATTAATAATTCTGCCTTCTTCACAAAGGATCTGTGATATGCCACGCAGGTGATGCAATTTTGGGCGATCTCTTCCGATACGGATGCGAATGGAATGTATTGGTGGCCTGGGTGTGTTAGATCGCAATGAATTTCATCGGAAAGGATAAGGACCTGATGCTTGACGCAGAGCGTGCCGAGTTTCTCAAGAACTTGTGTGTCCCACACTTTGCCTATTGGGTTATGCGGATTGCAGAAAATCATAAGCGTTGTGTCAGGATCGGCTAGCTTCTTCTCCACATCGTCAAAATCAATCGAATATCGGTTGTCTTTGTAAACCAAATCACTTACGAGAACTTCTCGTTGATTGTTCTTTATGGAGTTGTAGAAAATGTTATAGACAGGCGCAAACATAAGAACTTTGTCGCCGGCTTTGGTCATTTTGCGCACGATCGATGATATCGCTGGCACTACACCCGTGCAAAACATAATCCATTCTTTTTGGATCGGATAGTGATGTCTCTTTTCCCACCATCGGGCAACTGCATCATAGTAAGTATCTGGTATCGAGGTATATCCATAAATACGGTGGTTTAATCTCTTTTGCAGAGCATCGACTATAGCCGGCGAAGTCTCAAAGTCCATATCCGCTACCCACATCGGCAGCTCTCCCGGACCAACATCCCATTTATAAGAGTTAGTGAGCAAACGATTCGTCATTTTATCAAAATCAAAGGACAAATCGATCACCTGCTTTATCCAGCTCGTATCGGGTGTAGGCAGCGTTTATTTCTTTGTCATTGATGATGATTTGGCCGATATCCTTCGCTTTGATTTTTCCGGAGATTGGATTCTTCACGCTATCAATCGAGGTCTTGGTTTCCACCTCAATGGTTGAATATTCGAATGCCAAGTCGGTATTCAGAATCGTTCCGTTCTCGATCACGAGACGGTCCATGTAGCACATTCCCTGATTGCTTTCGATGGTGCAGTTGATAAACGTGATGTTCTTCGAATTCCAGCCTAAATATTCTCCGATGATCAATGAATCATACACGGTGATATTCTCACAATTCCAGAAAGCGTCCTTTGAAATAAGCTTTGCATTGCGAATCTCCATATTCTTTGCTCCGTCGAATGCGTAGTTCCCTGCCAATGTGAAATCGTCGATGGTGATATTTGCGCTATTCATTCCAAAATAATCGCCTTTTGCGGTTACATGATTCAAGTGAATATCTGCGCAATTCCATAAGGTTTCTTGCGCGTTGGGTAGATCGACATTTGTCAGTCGGATCCCGCTCGAACGCCGAAATATCTTTGGTGCCTCTATTACGCTGTCACTGATGGCAATTTGATGTGTATACCATATTCCTGATCGGGCCATTTCAAGGAAAGTGCTGCTACTAACACGAATATTATTGCAATACCATAAGGGATACTTCCATTTGAAAATGCTATTATCGATAGTAATATCGTTGCTTTCCTTCAGTGGGGACTCGCCATCTGCAAAAATAGAATTGGTAATAGTTAGATTGCTTCTTTTGAAAAGTGCTCGTTCTCCAGTAAGCATTTGTTGATCAATCGTTTGCATAATACTGTCTCCAATCACTCAGTACTAGCTTCAAATATTCCCTGACCTCATATTCGTTTGATGAATATCCGCAGACTAGAAACCGAGGGTTCTTGGTTTATGAGAAGCTTCAATAGAAACGGCAGCATTGATGTCTGCCGTTTCTGTGTGTTACTTCATTTATTAAAGTTTAGTATAATCTTCATCCATTACGGGTTCTAACCAATCTGTTTGTCCAGGTGTAAGAGCTAAGTGAACAAACCAGCTGTCCTTCGTAGCACCTTGCCAATGTTTTACGTTTGGTGGAATGTTTACCACGTCGCCTGTTTTGAGTAATTGGGCTGGCTTTCCATCTTCTTGATACCACCCTTCACCGCCAGTAACTAACAACACTTGCCCTGCATGATGAGAGTGCCAGTTATTACGGGCACCGGGAGCAAAGGTTACATTCCCAATTGCTGTATTGAGTGGTGCTGGATCGGTAAACACCATTTGTAAGTATGCGTCACCGATAAAATTTTTTTCGACTTTTTGACCCAATGGGAAGAGTGTGCTATTGCTTAAGTGCTCATTCTTCATTTTTTATCCCTACTTTCTTATATTTTTATTATAATCCAACACGATGCTATCGACTTCTTACTTTTCAGGAATCATTAACGCTATTGGGCTTGCTCAATCGTCATCGTGAAACTGCCGTTCATTTTTACAAGCTTTTCAACTCCGACCTCAATATGACCTAGCTTTACAAGTCCACTTGAATAACCAAAATCTTGATAAAATATAGCCAAATTGCCCCAAGGAGAATAATAAGTAAAATCTCCAACGGAAGGATCGATGCCTGACGGCGCAGCTTCAATGGACAATCTTTTCTCTAGCCTGCTGATTTTTTCGGTTCCAGCATAATCCTCGAAGGTTATAGTCATTGGAAGTCGCTGTAAAAAATCTTGGCTGGTCGGATTATCGTACATGCTTACCATTACTTCCTCGTTGTTAAATATCAATTTTATTTTTATATTAGTTGTTTGATTGGCCACAGTTTTTCCTCCATTGGTATTACCGCCACATGCCATGAGGGTAAGAATCAGCAAAAAAACAAGGGATAGAGAAATCGGTTTCTTCACTAAATTCTCTCCAGCTATTCCGGAATGATTTCATTTAAGCAACTTAAAGCGTTTAATGTTCTCGGAAAACCCATATATGGAAGGCAGTGAGTGATGGCAGTGATCATCATATCCTTGTCATTGCCCACATTCAGATTGCCCCGCACATGTGCCTTGACTTGACTTTCACAACCGCCCAGGCTGCTTAAGATACAGAGGGTCAGCAGCTCCCGTGTCTTCAGATCAAGACCTCCACGAGTATAGAAGTCGCCAAAACAGAAGGCAGAAAGATAGTCCTGTATATGCTTTTGATTTGATGGAGCATTATCCCTATTTTTTTCAATGATATCGCCAAAAATCTCTACCTGCACTGCAAGCCCTTTATCTAACCGATTCTCTTCTTCAACCTGCTTTTGGCATTCGAGAGGTAATACTATATTTTGGGCCTTGAAAACTTCATTAATCTCCGCGATGGCATTTAGCGTTTTGGGGAATCCTAAATAAGGCGCACATTGGTAAATGGCCTCTTTGATTTCTAACGGTGTCAGCCCAACGTTCAGTGCAGCCTGAGTATGGGCCTTGAGCTGTGGCAACGTTTGGTTCGTTGCAAGCACCACCAGAGTAATAAGCTCACGTTGTTTATCGTCCAATTCACCTTGATAAAAAACTTCCCCAAAAATGAAGCGGCTCAGAATGTCCTGAAAATCAGGATTAGTAGCGTATGCCGCTGGCACTCCATCGCCAAATAGCTTTTTATACGTCACTTGATTCTTTTCAATTCGATTCATACATTTACCTCTATTTCTAATTTTAGTATAAGCCATTTCGTGGTTCCTCCCTTTCTTTTTTTAAAAATAGTCCAATGAGCGACTTTATTGATGTACATTAGGTGTTGGTTTCGCGCGGTGCCTCCTTGATTGTCGCCTAGTACCAATGGGAGTTATGCTCGTAGTAGGTGCGTACATAGAGTGAGTCGCCAATACTCCTTTGATATGGAGTACATCAAACGGATAATTTTTTTATCCCTTTAACCAGAATGATATAGGTAATTATAGATAACAAACTGGTAGAAAAAATAATAATTCCAAAAGGTATAGCGGAATTTTCGCCTGCAATTCCCACAAGCGGAGACGTAACGGCACCTAACGCGAATTGTAAGGTGCCGAGCACGGCAGAAGCGCTCCCTGCAATATGCCCTTGCGACTCCATTGCTAATGTAAAAGAGATGGGTCCAATGATCCCTATGGATAAGGCGAATAAGAAGATCGAAATAAACATAGCTGATAATGCTCCATGTACTAGTACTATAAATAAAACCGCAGCGGAAGATATAAATGACAGTATTAATCCGATCAAAAATAGTCGACTTTCCGTTACCCGGCCTGCAAGCAGTTTGACGAATTGAGCTCCCAAGACAATAGCAAGGCCATTCAACGCAAACAGGATCGAAAACAGTTGCGGCGACACACCGTATATGTTTTGGTAAATAAATGGGGTACCTGCAACATAGGCAAAAACACCTGCGAACAATATGCCATTGACGAGAGCATATCCCATAAAAGACCGCTTTCGGAACAAGCTGTTATAATTCTTCATCAACGAACGGAGACTACTTGGAGCACGTTGCTGTACAGGTAAGCTTTCCTTTAACCCCCATATGGTTATCCCAGTTAATCCTATACCTAGCACCCCTAAAAATATAAATATACCTAACCAAGAGCTGTATGACATGACCGTACTTCCGGCCGTAGGGGAAATTAACGGAGCGACATTGCTTATCATCGTTAGCAACGATATAAACTTAGTCATTTCAATCCCACTAAACCGATCTCGAACAATAGCGCGCGAAATAACGAGTCCGGCGGACGCAGCACCCCCTTGAATAAATCTTAAAAATATAAACCATTCTATGCTTGGTGCAAAAGCGCATCCAATCGAGGAAAGGATAAATAATATCATGGAAATCAACAAAGGCCGGCGTCTTCCATAAATGTCGCTTAACGGCCCCATTATCAACTGTCCTAACCCTAATCCTAACAGGCTAGTGGTTAAACTCGCTTGAACGGCAGTTGCACTTGTTCCAAAAAAAACAGCGATTTGCGGAAGTGATGCAAGATACATATCGACGGTAAACGGCCCCAGCGCCGAGAATGTGGCCAATATTAGAGCAAAACCGAGAGAATTTTTTTGGGTCTTATATTTCATTCCTTTAACTCCTATGATTGATTAAATGCACATTCTTTAAGCCAACGCATTTGCTTTAGGTTTTGTCGTTTTATTACCCTGTGACAGTATACCCCTCCGATATACAAAGGGTCTTAGATAAATTTCGGAAGATATGTCTTTTCCTTATCCAACTCAAGGGCACACCACCCGGCGTGCCCTTGATATTTTTTTGCTGCAATGAATCCCTATTCGTTCCCCATTGTGCTGATATCAATGACAAATCGATACCGGACATCCGAAGCAAGTACGCGTTCCCATGCCTCATCAATCTGATTAGCGGAGATAACCTCGATCTCAGGCGTAATGTGGTGTTCAGCGCAGAAATCAAGCATTTCCTGTGTTTCCCGAATACCGCCGATTGCCGATCCAGCAAACGACCGACGATGCGGGATAAGAGAGAATACTTGAACTGGCAATGCCTCCGGCGGCGCACCGACATTAACCAAGGTACCGTCCACTGCCAGCAGTGATAGGTAGGCATTCAAATCAATTTTCGCGCTCACCGTATTCACGATGAGATCAAACGTGCCGGCCAGCTTCTTAAATGTCTCTGCATCGCTGGTGGCATAATAATGGTCCGCTCCTAGTTTCAAACCATCTTCTTTTTTCTTCAAGGTTTGAGATAAAACCGTTACTTCTGCTTCCATAGCATGAGCGAGCTTCACAGCCATGTGTCCGAGTCCGCCAAGTCCAACAACTGCTACCTTCTTGCCGGAAGCAGCACCCCAATGGCGCAGCGGAGAGTACGTTGTGATCCCAGCACATAAAAGCGGAGCGGCGACATCAAGATCAATGCCGTCAGGAATTCGAACCACGAAATCTTCCGTTACGACGATGTGGGTGGAATAACCCCCTTGTGTATATTGTCCATATCTGTCGATAGCTGCGTAGGTACCCGTATGTCCATTAAGACAATATTGCTCCTCTCCTCTACGGCAACTCTCGCACTCTCGACAGGAATCAACCATGCAGCCAACTCCTACTCGGTCACCAACAGTATACTTTGTGACTTCCGAGCCAACCTGGGCGACAACACCGGCGATCTCATGTCCTGGAACGATAGGGTATTGGACTGGCCCCCAATCCCCACGAGCGGTATGGATGTCAGAGTGGCAAATACCCGCATACTTGATCTCAATGAGAACATCATGCGGCTTAAGATCTCTGCGCTCAATTGTAGTTAGTATGAACGGACCTTCCGGACCGAACACAGCACGTGCATTAGCATTAATCATATATAACCTCCAGTGAATACAATTTTATCTGTTAGTCCTTTTTTAGAAATTAGTAATGATTATTCACATTTTTTTATTAACTACCAAGTGAACATCCCTCCTTTCTAAATTTAAGTTCTCCTTTTAGGTAATATTAGTGAACCACAAAGAGCGGATAAACAAAACTTGTTGTTTTATCAACTCACGTCTATTATTATAAAAAAGAAGCCTAAGTTCAATGGTTAAAAAAGCGCAATTTGTTGAAATAACAACAACATCACGAAAAGTGTTCATTATTTTGAGTTGGTCAGGGGGAAAAGACTAAATGATAAAAGTAGATCGGAGAATTCTAAAAACGCAAGAATCCTTGAAAAAAGCCGTTATTGAACTGATGGCTGTAAAAAACTTCGATGACATTACCATTCAAGACATTGCAGACCAGGCAAACGTAAACCGTGGTACGATTTATCTTCATTATCAGGACAAATATGATTTGTTGGATAAACTGATCGAATCACACATGAATGAATTAGGCGAAATGGATGAATGGGCATGTAAGCTGGATTGGAGCAATGGACTTGTACCTTTTTTTGAGTATTTTGAGAAAAATTATTTATTTTTTTCGACTATGTTAGCCAGTAAAGGAGCCCCCTCTTTTAGAACTCGTCTTCTTGATTATGTTATGGGAGGATTCAGAGGTGAGATTGATAGAGAAAGTGGAAGAAATGTGGATTTAAATGAAGACGTTATGTTGCAATATGCTGGTACCGCTTATGTAGGGGTAATAGAATGGTGGATTAGAAATGAAATGCCGTATCCGCCACAAATCATGGCTGAACAAGTTGGAGCCTTATTGGAGAGAAGTCTATAGAGGGTTAAATAATAGGTTTAAATAGAGTCTATACTGATTGAAGATAACTGCCCGTTAGTTTATCAAAAATGGAGCAGCAACCAACCGGCAAACTGCTCCATGCTATTTTCAACTAACGTTTCTCGTTTGCTCAATGATATATTAGTAATCACTTCGCCCATTCCCCTAAATTATCCATTTATACCATAATGCACAATATTTTCGTAGCTCAAGCCTTGTTAATCTAATATGTTCAAATTGAAATACCATTGAAAACTCACTGCCGTCCGGGTTGCTATACAATTTGGCGCTCTCTGGCGTAGCGCCCTATGTTTCTCCAACCGTCAGCAGATCTCCAGCTTTTTGAAACGTCTCCTTGCTGAGTTCCCTGATATACTTATGCAGATTCGGCCCGTTGCTGGTAATTTTCAAATCTGGTTCTTTTCCGATTAAGTCAATTACGTCAAGCCGAAAACCGCCTACACCCTTGCTTATCCACCAATTGATCATTTCGTAAATCTCTTGTCGGACTTTTGGGTTTTCCCAGTTGAGATCCGGCTGTTTTACAGAAAAAAGATGTAAATAATATTGTCCTATCTCGGGTACCCATTCCCAAGCTGAACCACCCATATGGAACCCAAGTCGTTTGGTGGCATTTCTCCAATGCCATCTCTCCAGACATAATAGTCATGGTACGGATTTTCTTTACTTTTTTTGCTTCTTGAAACCAGGGATGCTCATCATATCATCCAAAGATCCGAACATCGGATCGATATCCCGATAGTCCGAAATATCATAACCAAAATCATCCTGAGGGGATTTACAAACTGGTGATAGCCAAATTGCTCCGACACCGAGTTGCTGCAAATAGTCTAGACGGGAAACAATTCCTTTCAAATCGCCGATTCCATCACCATTACTATCTTGAAAACTACGTGGATATATCTGGTATACAACGATTTCTTTCCACCAATTTTTATTTTTCATTGTTCATTACAACCCTTCCAATACACGAATAGCTGTTTTTATCTCAATCAAGTCACAGCATACAATTACTCTTTTACCGATCCTACAACAATTCCAGTCACAAAATATTTTTGAAGCAGCGGATAAATCAGCAGCAGCGGGATGACAGCGACTACGATTTTGGCCGCATTTAGATTTTTGTTTGAAATTTCAGTCAGGTTGCTGAGTTGTGCTGAGTTGGTGCCGGATTGAAGAAGTTCCGCAATATCCACGTTAAGGGACTGAATATAAGTCATTAGCGGATAATTGCTGACTTGGGTCATATAGATCAAACCGCTGAAGAAATCATTCCACGTTCCCACGATACTGAATAGTGCTACCGTCGCCAGCGCAGGGATGGACACGGGAACATACACTTTGAACAGGACCTGGAGCGGATTCGCCCCATCGATGAATGCTGCTTCTTCTAGCGCCTTAGGTACAGCGGAGAAGAAGTTCATGACAAGGATGACACTGAATATAGGGACCGCACCCGGCAGAACAAGCGACCAAATTGTATTAAGCATATCGAGGTTTTTGATCAGTAGATAACTCGGGATCATCCCGCCGCTGAACAGCATGGCAAAAATCATGACATTCATATAAATGTTTCTGCCTCTAAATTCCCTTTTCGACTTGGAGAGCGGGTATGCCATTAAAATAATAAGAATCATGTTGAGAATAAGTGTAAGCACAACACGTAGAACAGATATGCCAAAGGAACGCCAGAACTGAGCATCATCGATAATTTTCGTATACGCTGCTGTTGTAAAATTGACTGGTACGAGACCTACAGCATTAGCTGACACGGCCTCGCTGCTGCTGAATGAAATCGCAACGATATTCCATAACGGAAGAAGGCAGATCAATGCCAGCAATATGACGATGGCATTGATGACAAACCGGCCAATTCGATCTTTTAGGCTTACAGAATACGGCATAGGCTTTGCCTCCTTAGAATATTTTTCGGTCGGTGTATTTCTTGGCCAAATGGTTGGCGGACAATAGCAAAACAATACCGATCACTGACTTGAACAGGCCAACAGCCGTACCGAAGCTATACTGTCGCCCAACGAGTCCAATCCGATATACATAAGTATCCAGAATATCTCCCGACTCATAGACAACCGGATTATACAGATTATAAATTTGATCGAAGCCGGCACTCAAAATATTGGTTAGACTCATCACTCCCATGAGCAGGATAATAGGCAGCATACCTGGCAACGTAATATGCCATACTTTTCTCCACCAGCTGGCTCCATCCATTCCTGCCGCTTCATACAGACCCGGATCAATCGAAGTAATTGCAGCCAAATAGACGATGGAACTGTAACCGAACTCCTTCCACACGTCTGTCCCAATAATCAACGGCTGGAACCAGGTGTTGCTGCCGAGAAAATTAATATTCTCCAGACCGAAAAAAGCCAAAATTTGATTCACAATCCCATCCAAACTGAACATGTTAACAACCACGGATGCTAGAACTACCCAGGATAGAAAGTGTGGCAGATAAACAATTGTCTGTACGGATTTTTTAACGAATTTGATGCGGATCTCATTTAACAAGATGGAAAAAACGATAGCCATCATGGTTCCCAATAGAATCTTGGCAATGGCAATCACCAACGTATTACTAAAAACCTGTGCGATGTCCGGCAGCTTAAACATATAAATAAAATGCTTCAGCCCTACAAATTCGGAGCCAAACATCCCCTTGGCTGGTATATAATCCTGAAACGCCGTAATGACACCGACCATCGGAACATAGCTGAATACCAGCAAAAACAAAATTCCCGGAAGCATCATCAGATGATACATGGCACCCGTGCCCAACCGACCTTTTGCTTTATCATTTCCCTGTTTCATAGATGGACCCCTTCCTGAAGAAAGGCTGCGTATCGCAGCCCTTCTAGCAGTTCATGATTATTTATTTATCGGATGCGGCCTCGTCTTCAATTTCCTGAATCACCTGGTCACCGCCTTGTTTCTTCCAATTGCTAACGAAAGTATCGAAGTAATCCAGAGATTCTGCACCAGTCACGATTTTGATGAAAGATTCCTGCTCCATCTTGGTCAGATTAGCCCATGTCTGTTTCATGCTTGGTGTAGTTCCAGAGAAAGCAGGTGTCATCCAAACGAATTTGTTTTCCTGTGTCAGTTTGTCGATGAGTCCCACTCCGTTGATACGCGAGTGATATTTCGACCAAGCTGTTATGTTATCCGTATCCATATCGCTCAAGTAGGTTTGGATACTTTCAATATTGTTCTTTGATTCGGTTGTCCGGACCTGATCCAGACTAATCTCCCCTTTAATCCCGCGAACAACGTCAGAGTAATCATCCAGCAGCGAGGTAGCCGAGTTGACTTCAATATTAAAAGGTCTGGTAGAACCGTCTACGCCGTTCTCTTGATACTTGGCGGCTTCTGGCATAGATGTTTCCACATTTTTATCATTTGCCAGTTTATCGTAGAAAAGGTTTACTATTTTAACGGCGAGTTCCGGGTGTTCATATCCTTTTCTCACAACGATAAACTGATTGGCTGGATTGGCGTGTGCCACGTGTACCTTTCCGTCTGCATCCTCCAAAGTGTAAGCCGTGAATTTCGCATTCTTATCCATCTGCTTCACACTGCTCAAACCCCAGTCGGGAATATGCCATGGTCCAAAAGCAATACCGCTTTGGCCGTTGGTGTACAGTGCCGTAATATCATCAAATGTGCGTGTTCCAAATTGCGGGTCGATGATGCCTCTCTTGAACCAATCTGCCATGACGCCTAACATCTGCTTGGTTTCCTTTGTTGTCGAGCCATAAACAATGCTGCCATCCTTTCCCTTCATCCAGTATTGAGGGAATGCACCCTCGGTGGAGGCAACTCCCAGCATGGTATAGGCGGAACCATTATAGTCACTTGTATTCAGGGTGTTCACAAAGGGAATACCTACCGGTTTCCCGGATTGGCCAGGATCTCTTTTCAGGAATTCCTCGGCCGTTTTCTCCACATCACCCAGCTTGATGGCCCCGTCTCCGTCTGCGTCAAGTTGGATACCCAGTAAATCCAGCCAATCCTGACGAACCCAGACCATGGTTGGCGCGGAATCTAGGGAAGTAGCCGGAAGTCCCATTAAACGTCCATCTATCGTCGCATTATCTAATGCACGGCCATCATAAGATTCGTAAATGTTCTTGATGTTATCTGTGGCATACTGTTTGTAAATTTCCGTCATATCTTCAATCAGATCATTATCAACCAGTTCTTTGAGTTCATCCTTGGAATCGACACGCATCATGTCAGGCAGTTCCCCAGAGGCGATGGCGAGAGAAACCTGACGGCTGTAATCTTCTCCGTTGGCTTCAAATTGGTCTTTAATCTGAGCGTTAAACGTTTTTTTGACCAGCCGAGTATATGCATTGTTCTCATACGTATCTCCAGCCGGCAGTTTCGGGTTGGCTGTAGTCACACGACCCATCGTTACGGTTATTTCGTCTTTATAGGCACTGAATGGGTCTCCCGGTGTTGCCTCATACTTGCCCGCTTCCTCCGCAGTGGGAGGGTTGGAGGAACCCCCACAGGCTGCAAGGGTTGAAATCATCAGGGCAGACATCGACAGCACGGCCAGACGTCTCGTCAACATGTTTCTTTTTATGAACCATTTAGTTCTCATCACATTCGATTCCCCTTCGTTCTGAATATTTCTCTATCGTTGTTGTTTGCGCTTTCATTATAAGACTCGGAGAAGACAAATCGAGATAGGGATTGAACGTCTGTTTGGATAGAGAAATGTATACGGTTTCATTCGGGATCATGAAGCCATAGTTGGCTTGTAAGCATTTATCCTACCTACCGACATACATTTGTCTATCCTTACTTACTAATCAAAGTGAAGAACAAAAAAACCGGCAGCTCCTGAAACAGGAATCCGTCGGCTTGATTAATGGATTTATAAAAGTGTCGTGTAGAATTTATCGTATCACATTCATGATGGTCTTCAGCGATGATTATGGGCCGCGGTCACCTCTACAGTCACTTGATCGCCCCCTTGTTCCTTCCATTCCTCGACAAATTGATCAAATGAATCGATTGGTTCAGCGCCTAAAATAATTTTCAAAAATGTATCATGTTCCAGTTTCGATAGTTCACCCCAAGCCTTCTCCATCGTTGGAGTTCGTATATAGGTAAGGCTTCGAACTTTATGGATGTTTGGATCGAAGAAATTTCTTCCGCCTACAAGAAGCGAATAACTCCGCATAAAGCTGTCGCTCTGTTTATTCCAATAGGAAATACCATGTTGATCATAAGGCTTCAATTTGGTTTGTTTTATCGTCGAAACCAAGTTTTCCAGTAATTTGTATTCAGACTTGTCTTTGAAATCGGCGGGTGTTTTGGTTCCCATCAGAATATCCTGCGCGGCCTTCGATTCATATCTTGCCTCATCTGCCGGAGCAAAGAAATTGCGGCTCAGCATAAAACGCGTACCGTACTTGAACTCATCACGAAGGTACAGATTGTTAATTTTAATGATCGCTTCGGGATGAGCATATCCTTTTCGTACCACCAAGAATGAACTTGACGGATTATCCACCTTCACATGGTATGCTCCGTTTGCATCCAGCGGGAGTGCGTATGCTTGCCAGTTCGCCTTCGGCTCGTTCTGCCAAGCGCTCGGAAGGGGCCAGTACCCAGCATAGAAACCTTGAAAGAACATCCCCGCCTGACCGTTAATGACCGTTTCCTCCGCTTCTTTGCGGATGCCCATTTCTGGATCGAGAAGGCCTTTGGCGAACATTTCACGCAGCTTTACCAAGGCGTCCTTCGTTTCCGGTAGAACCGAACCGTATACAGGTTTTCCATCTTTGCTCAGCCAATATCCCGGGAAAGATCGATATGCTGCGAAGATCGGCGTTAGATCAAAAGCAAAAGCACTGTTGTTGAAATCGTTATACAGTCCAGTGCTTGAAGCAAGGCCAATCGTATCCCGCTTACTGTTTCCATCCGGGTCATTCTCCACAAAGGCCTTGGCGATAGCTTCCAGATCATCGACCGTTTTCGGCGGCTTCAGTCCAAGACGATCCAGCCAATCCTGTCGAATCCAGAGCATGCTAAAGTCTTCCGCTGTCACAGAAGGAACAGCCATCATCTTGCCATCGAAGGTCACTTGTTCCATAGCCAATCCGTTTCTGCTATCGATGATTTTTTTTATTTCCGGTGATGCGCTGCTATTGTATGCCTCGGTTAGATCTTCAATTTCTCCAGCCTTGATCATCTCGTTCAGCTGCACCTGATTTACAATCATGGCATCCGGCAGATCATTGCTGGCGATAGCCAGATCGATTTTCTGACCCAGATTTTCCTTCGACACCTGCCATAATACCTGGACATCAATGTTAAGACTTTGTTTAATCATCGTTTTCCACATATTCTTCTCAAGTGTTTCTCCTCCGGATAGATCCGCGCCTGTTGGGTCTACCACATATCCCAGCCGGATGGAAACGGGATGTTCATATTTCCCCAATGGATCAGCAGCAGCAGTGTCCGAGATTGTTTTCGTTGGTCCCATTGGTGATTCCCGGAAGTATGGGTTGCTGAAATTTACTGTCACTGCAATTAAGCTGACGACAAGAACACATGCAGCCATCTTCTTAATCATCGCTTTCCCTTCTTTCGCCCGGATTATTGACTCATCTGGGAGAATACGCTATTTATCCCCTCTGCCGAGCTGTCGATATTCGCTTGGCAGCAGACCTGTCAATTCGCGAAAAATTCGGCTGAAATATTTTTCATCCGTATAACCCACTCGCTCCGCAATCCAGAAAATCGTGTTGGTTGTATTCAATAAATACTCTTTAGACTTCTCTATTCGTATAAATCGGGAGTACTCATTAAAGGTTTTCCCCATCAAATCCTTGAAGCATTGACTGAAATAGCTTCGGCTGATGTTCAGTTGTTGGGACAGACCTGAAGCTGTAAAAGCTTGGTCCAAATCATTTTGCATGATCATAATCGCTTTTTTCACGGCGTCTACAATTTCTTGTGAATACGAAGTCTGTTCATCTGCCTTACGAATGCCCACAGAGGTCTGCTTGATCCAATCTTCTACCTCGTACCAGGATTGAAAAGAATGGATCATTGAGATTCTACCCAGCGTGGTCTGAGCAAAAAGGTGATTCCATTCCATTACTATAGAGTATAGCAAACCCATCAGCTGGCCTTTATGCAGTCTTAGTGATTTGAACTGTTCAATCAGTTGGTTGTAGTAACTGTCGTTGTGGGTCCATGGTGATAGGAACCAACTTTGTTTAATACGATCCATGTCTTCATCCTGCGGTTCTATTGGAAATGAGTCCTCCACATTCATCGAAACGGAAATGACAGGATCACAAGGATTGTATGCATAGAATAAGGACGTTTCTGTGTAGTTCATAATCCAGTTTTGGATTTGCGACCATGTTCGCTCTTGTACATCGGACAGAACCAGCAAAGCGCCTTGGGGAACTTGATCCAGGTATTCCTTCAGTTTACGGAACAGCTGATCCTCTACGTCCATGGGTGCCGTCCACATCCAGCTGTTCCGTTCAACCTCCCAACGGATCTCATCTACATTGGATGTCAGTTCAATCGGCCAGTTCTGTCCTGACTTGCGATCCAGTGAAACAAGTGCATACACATGGCGATAAAGGACATTGGTCTCACTTAGCAGCGGCAGCTTTCGTCTTGTATTCGCCAGCTCGTCAATCCGGGTATGTATTCGATGCAGCACGTGTTCGAATTGCTCTTTCTCGAGCTGAACTTTGGCTATATAATCGATGGCTCCCAGCCTGAGCGCTTCCTGGATATAATCGAAATCTTGATGCAGTGTTAATACGACAATATGTAGTTCTGGATAGAGCTGCCTGGCAGCTCGCATCAGTTCAATACCTGACATTACTGGCATCGCGAGATCCGTCAACATCAGATCGACCGGTTGGGATTTCAGAAAATCCAGTGCTTTCAACCCGTTACTTGCTTCTCCTACAACCTCCATATTGAACTCGTTCCACGGCATCGCGGAGCTTATTCCTTTTCGTACCAATTTATCGTCATCCACAATCAACACCTTAATCATCCTCAGACATCTTCTCCTTTGATAGGGAGTATGAGCAGTATACTTGTCCCTGTACCCAATTCACTTTCGATCACCAGTTGTGCTTGATCTCCGTACTGTGCCCTCAACATGCGGTGGACATAATTGAGTCCGATGCCCATCCCTACTTTTTTATGTTCAGCTATACGATTGTTCAGAAGTCTTTGAATCGCTTCCTCGGTCATACCTGTTCCATTATCCTGTATTAAAATATTCAGCGTTTTGGCGAGTGTAACTTCAATTTGAATAAAACCTTCGTCACTCAGTCCATGATAAAGTGAATTTTCAACCAACGGTTGCAGAATAAAACGAGGCACAGGTATTTGTAGCACTTGATCATCCGCTGAAATACGCACGTCAAATTCAAAGTCATATCGAATTTGTTGCAGGATTAGGTACTGTCTTAGCGCATCAATTTCCTCTTCCATCGTGGATACTTGCCCTAATTTACCCAAATTGTAATATAACAGCTTGTTCAAGGATTGCACCAACTTGTCAATCTCCCCTTGTCCGTTCATAACGGCCAGCCAGTGCACAGTATCCAGCGTATTCATCAGAAAGTGAGGATTGATCTGATATAACAATTTTTCCACTTCCAAATCTGCACGGATCTTCTCTTTCTGCTGCACTTCCTTGAACAGGTCGCCGATTTGATGCTGCATATTTGAGAATTCCCCCAGCAGAAAGTCAAATTCGGGAATTTGAGTGCGGATCTGGCTGCCTGCCTTTTGTGGATTCTGAGACATTCCGTTAATTTCCGAATGGAACAGACCGAGTGGTTTGTAGACGGTCTTCCACAGAAGCCAAGCAAGAAATACGGTAAAGCCGAAAAAAAATAAAGCGACCAGTAATATTTGAAGCAGCCACTGGTTTTTCTCCTGTTGATACTTAGCCTGCGAAATTACCGATATGACGCTCCAATTCTGAGAGGAGTCTTCCTTAAACCAATGGTAATCACGGGATATTCCATCTTTTGCAGTACCTTTCGATATGCTGGAGAAATTCTCCCCGACCTTCATCGTTTCTGGAATTTCACTGTAAACAATGTTGCCCTCACCATTCAGGATCAAATGCGATAAAGCTCCTTTGTATTGATTGTAATCCAGTATATCCTGTGTAAGTCGAAAGCCGGATTCGACGTAAATATATACATCGTCCCTTTGAGGCAGTTGTACCTTTCGCATAGCAGATAAAACGAGCTGATCATCAAATCGGTTCATACTGATATGGGGACCATAGTACGCAATGCCATATGATTTGAATAGCACAGGCAAAGACTCGGGGGAAAAACGATCTTTGATGGGAAAGTTAGCGAACTGTGTAGTGCCTTCTTTCTGGAAATAGTATAAGGTCAGACCTATATTCGGATTAGTAAACGTTACAACATTTAACTCATTCTTTAATTCATCTCTAGCCTCAATCAATTCAAATATATTGGAGGAAGGCTTCAAGACTTCATCCAGTTTCTTGCCTAATGTACCGCTATATGACAATTGCTGAGTGACATGATTCAGGTTGTTAATTGAATTCTCCAGTGATGAAGTTACCTGCTGTAGATTGCTCCGAATTCCATCATTGATTTTATTCGCAAAAATGGAATCAATGGTATAGTAAGAAATTACAAATATACTAATAAAGGGGATAAACGCACTGAGAAAAAACAATAGAAAGATTCTTTTTTTAAGTGTCATTCCGACCCATTCTCCTTAGGTAAATGAAACAGCAAGCCCCTGGTTATGGAGCTTGCTGTTTATGAACAACAGCTCTATCAATTATCGTATTCCTCATAGGCAGCGACCTATTTGAAAATTGGTGACATCTCAATCCGTTTCATATTGAAAAAATCAGAATACTTCCATCTCTGTGAGGTCCAATTCTGTTCATAATTATAGATTGATATTCAAATATGTCAAACGCTTTCATGGAATTCATAGAACTTATTCTCTCTTCCTCTTTGCAGACATCTGATTTGTTGTGTTTAATTGCTTATTGTAGTCCTTCCGTTCATCACGAACCAAAAAGAGAAGCGACATCGTTCAAGATCCCAACCATGATTTTTTCTTGTCTTTACGTGTTTTTTCTGTTTTCCGCTCTACCTGTTCTTGTTTTGCCAGTGTCTGTCATTCTACTTAGATTTTCTGCATACAAAAAAAGGCTCCCTCCGTTTTTCTTCATATATATACTTGCCGAACTCCTTTGGCGGCAATTGTTTTTCCTTAATATCGATTTCAATAAAATTGTTCTCCGGCCAGATTGGGAGCAGACACCAGTAACGCGGCCTGACGATTCATATTTTTCCTTCTTTCTGAGGTTTAGCTGTAAACCTCTTGTCCCAGCACCCGATTTACAGCCTTGATAAAGGCAAGATATCCACCATCGGTATCGTTCCGATGAGGAAGTGCCAAAATAGGTATAAAGATCATCTTAAGATTTAGATGGCAGATGAAAAATAAAGAGACCATGCTCCATAAGAGCATGATCTCTAATTACATAATGGTATTGTTACCTAGCCATCATCTCCAACCTGAAGCATACGGTAACCAACTCCGATATGTGTTTGAATAAACTTTGTTTGAGATGATGTTTTTCTATTTTTTCTCAGCGTTGCCATAATGCCATCCTCTGCCCACCTTCTGTTATATTCTCTCTCAATCCTTAGTGTATCATGAGCAAAATCAGTACCGTATTACGAATTTGCCTACAGCGTTAAGATTGCATTAAGATCCGATCTTATGTAATAACATCCTTAAAGAAGCCTCAAAATCCTAATTCTGTCCTAGCTTTCTCAGTGGAAGGATAGCAGCACAAAATAATATAAAAAAAACTTTCTCAGGCTGGTTAAGCACAAATTTAAAATAATTTTCGTTTTTTTGAAAATACAGTCAATTTTTCTGTTTGTAAAAAAATTCTAGATTGCACGTTGTTGCAATCTAGCTACAGCGTATTAAAGGTTCCACGCATGAAAAATAAGACCATCCTTCGTCTTTTCCGGGAGTCCGTAGTTTGCGACAGCCGATAGCTTCGCATCCGAACCGTCTAACTACCGAACATCGGCATTCGCCTGTGCTTCGGGATTAAAGCCAATCGTTTGCAACAACAATGCGACAAAAAGAACGATACTCCAGATACGTCTCAAGATGGGGCTTGCCTTCCTCCTCATACTAAACTTGATTTTATTTTACAACCAACTTCTCTTGAGAGATTAGGAGTAAATAAAAGAGGGTAAAAAACAAAATGTGTACGTTTTCAAAGGAGCAATCGTTTGCACATAATTGTACTCAGAGACATGGTTTTATTCATTTTAACAATTTGTCAATGCTTATATTAAAGATAAATTTCTAACGGCTTCCCCATCTGCTCCTTGATCCGTTCACTCCACATTCTTCGTTTAAACATACGCTTTTCTCTGAAAATCCATCTTTTCACTGTTTTTAGCCATTCACTGACTAGCTTCTTGCAAAAACTCTTCGAATATGTGGATTAAGTTCTCGCTATGCTATTACATTGAAGGAATCATCCCCTTTTTAGTACTAAAATATAAACCCTTAAAACCTTGAAAATATGTCCGTAGCAATGCATTGACCAGTAAAAGTATGGATGATATAATCATAAAAGGAAAAAATCATTGATATAGAGCCCTGTGTTAATGGGCTTTTCTCATAGTTTCTTTTGTAAGCGCGTACAATGATTATTTTCCATATATACCGTGGAGGAGGTGATCAATGAATCCATTTTATCAAAATAAATGTCTTTCTTTTTTTTACTTTTAATGCAACCGTTTGCATTATCTCCCCTACTAAATATTATCAGGAGGTTGTTAACTTGCTAAGGAAAAAAACTAGGAGTTTTATTTCTTGGTTGATTATTTTATCACTTTGCTTCAACTTCTTCGGTTTACCCGGCGTAGCTTCGGCCAGTAACACCGATTATACATCCACCTACACGAATTCCACAGCAACTGCCTTTCCATCGACAACCGCTTCTATCACGTCTACCGTAACCGCAACGTATGCACCTACCACAACACCTAAATCAACTCAAACTGGGTTAACGGTTCACTTTAAGAAACCTTCAAGCTGGAATTCAGCGATTCGAATCCATTACTGGAATCTGAATCCGACAACCGTTCCGATAAGCGGGGCGTGGCCGGGAATCCTGATGAAGCCGGATGGAAACGACTGGTACAGCTACACCATTGCCGAGGCGACAGGCTCAAGTCTCATCTTCAATGACAGTAGCGGCAAACAGACGGCCGACTTGTCCCGCAGTGTGAAAGAGGGCTGGTATTACACAGATAACACATGGTATGATGCCAGCCCGGAAATGCCTAAAATTCCGGCGATTTCCGCCTCTCCTGTACCCAAAACTTATGATTCGTCCCAAACGGTGACGCTTTCCAGCACCAACAGTGACGATAAGATTTACTATACGATAGACGGTTCGACACCTACGACATCCTCGACCTTGTATACCTCTCCAATCCAAGTTGCTTCCTCTTTGACCATTAAGGCCTTCGGTGTCAACTCGATCGGTCAAACTGGAAATCCGTCCTCTTTCGCTTATGTGATTGACCTAAATGCAGATCTGCAAGCTCCGACAATCACAGCGAATTTGCCTGCAGGGCATTCCGATTCCTCAGTGACTGTATCCTTTAACCTGAAAGATAACAAGGCGGCAACGACCAAGGCATACTATACGGAGGATGGTACAGAACCAACCACAAGCTCAAAAGTCTATATCCTCGGCAACGCGCTGGCCGGATTGACTGGACCGTCTATTCTTATCTCCAAGACCACGACATTAAAATTTCTCGTTATAGACGGTGCTGGTAATCAAACCAAACAGAGCTTTGTTTATAATATTGGAACTAAGGGGGATTTTCGGGGAGATACTATTTACTTCGTGATTACTTCCCGGTTCTATGACGGTGATTCGAGCAATAACGTGCACGCATGGGATGATGGAAAGGCGCGCAATCCAGATTCGGACCCAGCTTGGAGAGGGGACTTTAAGGGGTTGATTCAAAAGCTCGATTATATCAAAGCCCTCGGATTCAGCGCCATCTGGATTACACCTGTTGTGCAAAATGCCAGCGGTTATGATTACCATGGTTACCATGCTTTAAATTTTGCCAAAGTAGATCCACGGTATGAATCGGCGGGAGCTTCTTATCAGGATTTGATTAATGCGGCCCATGCCAAAGGGCTGAAGGTTATTCAGGACATCGTCGTCAATCATACGGGTAATTTCGGTGAAGAGAATCTGTATCCCATGTTCAAGAAAGATCCAGCTAATCCCGATACCGCTAACAACTTGGTGAAGACTACGGATAAGTTGCCGCCAAACTATGATTCCATGACACCCGATCAGCAGTATCAGGCAAGGCTCGCCTTAATGAAGTCAGAGGGGACGAACAATAACATTTACCATACAGAGAAAAGTCTCTCCTGGGAATCCTATACTGTTCAAACCGGTCAGATAGCGGGCGATTGCGTGGATTTGAACACGGAAAACCCTGCAGTTAACAAATATTTAATTGATACCTACAATCACTATATAGACATGGGTGTTGACGCTTTCCGTGTCGATACGGTGAAGCATGTAAGCCGGTATATTTTCAATAAATACTATATTCCTGCCTGGAAGACAAGAGGCGGCTCGGATTTCTATATTTTTGGTGAAGTAGCCACTCGTTACAGAGATGTCTGGAACAGTGGAATTCCAGCGATCTCGACGCCATTCTATACTTGGAAAAGCTCAAAATCGTATCCGGGCGATGGAAAGAATGACTACGCCTCCAATAAAACGTCAGTTGAACAAGAGTGGGCGGACAACTCTACTACAGCAGGACAGCCAACCTCGAACAATGCTTTCTTAAACGGAAATACTTATCATACGCCTGACTATTCGATGAAATCGGGCATGGATGTGATTGATTTTCCAATGCATTGGGCATTCAAGACTGCACAGGAAGCATTCAGTATGAAAGGTGGCGATCAATACTATAATGATGCTACCTGGAATGTAACCTATGTCGACTCGCATGACTATGCGCCCGACCAGGCTCCGGAAAATCAAAGATTTGCGGGCACACAGGACACTTGGGCCGAGAATCTCGATCTGATGTTCACCTTCCGCGGAATACCCGCTATCTTCTATGGCTCCGAAATCGAGTTTCAAAAAGGGGCAACCATTGATACAGGTCCAAACGCACCGCTAAGCAAAACAGGACGGGCATATTTCGGCGATCACATGGAAGGCAATGTTACGGTACAAGATTACGGCAAATACACAAATGCTACTGGCACGCTTGCGGAATCGCTCAACCATCCTCTGGCGAAACATATCAGACAGCTTAATTTAATCAGAAGAGCTGTACCCGCCTTGCAAAAAGGCCAGTATTCCACAGAGAATGTATCGGGCAATCTGGCGTTTAAGAGAAGATATACCGACAGTGCCAAAGGCATTGACAGCTTTGCATTGGTCACGATTTCAGGAAACGCCACGTTTACCGGAATTCCGAACGGAACCTATGTGGATGCAGTGACCGGTGATTCCAAAACCGTTACTGATGGCAAGATTACCCTGACATGCTCCGGCAAAGGAAATGCAAGAGTATATGTATTGAATGGCAGAGGTGGAATTGGAGAAACGGGAACCTATCTGAAGTAAATGGCAGTATGTCTTAGTTAACTGAAGCAACCTCAGTTCGGTATTGAACCGTGCTAAGGTTGCTTCATTAAAAAGTAGATCCAAGAGAGATATTGCTCTGGACTAAATTTTTAAACAACAAGATGCACCAACGGCAGCTTCTATGTGCGTACATTCCTCCGTATATTTAATGACCAACAACCATCAAGTATTAACGGGTTATCGCTTCTACCCTGCTCTCTGGAAGCACCTGAAGAGTTGCATTCTGAAGACGGTAACCAGTTTACTGGTGGTTCATAGCCCTCTCAAGGATAGAGACTATCAGATGCTTAATGAATGAAAAAAATGATTTAGATGGTCGGCAAACAATCCAGGATTTTCCATGGCGGCGAAATGACCGCCTTTATTCGCTTTCTCCCAGTACGTAATATTATAGACGCGTTCCACCCAGCTTCGGGGAGGCGTGGGCAGCTCCTTGGGAAATAAGGAAACCCCCGTTGGAACAGTAACACACTGGCCTTCGGTGAAATGCAGTGGCATTTTGGTGCCTTCAGTATATATTCGTATGGAAGAGGCAATCGAATTGGTAAACCAGTAAATCGATATGTTGGTGAGGATATGATCAAGTGAAAAAGCCAGTGTTTCCGGCTTCGTTCTATGAAGGGCGCTATAAGCACCTTCTCGCTCCAACCACTGCTCTTCTTCGCTAACAGATGGTGTATTTTGAGTGAGGGGTGGCTTGTAGCTTCCAGGAATATAATTGAGATGAAGTCCCCTCACCCGTTCAGGGTACATGAATGCTAACCATGTTGAGACCCCTGCTCCAATATCCCCTCCCTGAACCAAATAACTTTCATAACCCAAACGATCCATAAGTTTTGCCCACAGCGTGGCTACATATTTGGACCCCACTCCCGGCCGTGTGGGTTTACTCGAAAATGCAAAGCCTGGCAAAGAGGGAATAATCACGTCAAATGCCTCTTCAGCGTGTCCACCATATAGCGATGGGGTTGTTAGATAAGGTATTAGTTCTAACATCTCTACAAATGATCCTGGCCACCCATGAGTCAGCAACAGTGGTCGTTGGGATGTCCCTTCACCCCGAACATGCACAAAGTGTATATCGAAGCCGTCCACATGTTCAATAAACTGTGGGAAACGATTTAACCAAGCTTCCTGTTCACGCCAGTTGTATTCCGAGCCCCAATAATCAACTAATCTCTTCAAAAAGGAATAGTCTGTCCCCAGAGCCCATGGTTCTATAGAGAAACTTGAAGGCCATCGAACCTGTTTTAGTCTGATAGATAGATCGTGCAATTGTTGCTCTGGAATTGAAATTTTGAACGGTTCCATTCATTGTTTCCTCCCTTTAGATTAATTTACGATCAGAAGGGTTCTATTGTATGATGGATCTGTTCATTAATAAAATTGAAATATTCAAAACCATTATCATTTTTATCGATAGAAATTAAACCTAAGGAGAACACCGATGGAAATTAGACACCTTATTACATTTCAGACGATTATCGAAATCGGAAGTTATACAGGGGCTGCATCGCAATTGGGATACACTCACGATCACTGCCCATATACAGTCGCTTGAAGAAGAGATTGGCGGGGAGCTTTTCACTTACGAAAGAAGGCATTTGAAACTTACTCCATTAGGGAGAGAATTAATACCTCTGGCAGAAGATCTACTGGCTACTCATGACCAGATTAGAAATATACGAAGCAACCAGGAAGTTAAAGGTGTTGTTAAGGTGGCTGCACCAGAGTCTTTAACGATTTCTAGATTAAGTCCGATTATAAGGGAATTCTCTTTGAAATATCCTCATGTCAAACTCATCCTTATTCTTTGGTCCAGACCATTTCGATGAATATAAGCGAGAGAACACCAACCATTTTTTTATAACGAATGAAGAAGGCTGTAGTTATCGGACCATGTTTGAAAGATATCTTGTAAAGCATGATATTCATCCATTTCAAACCATGGAGTTATGGAGTATAGAGGCGATAAAACAAACCGTTATGAGTGGGCTTGGATTTTCTTTTTTGCCTTATATTACAGTTAAAGAAGACGTGGATAGTGGAAAACTTAAAATTGTAAGTCATTCCGAAAAGTTCGATCCGATATACTCCCATATGCTGATTAAAAAGAAAAAGTGGCTATCTCCAACAGTGAAAGCTTTCTCTGAACTTGTTATAAAGTCGATACGTGAAACGGATAACGAGACCGAAAGATCAAGATGAGCACCATTGTTGGATAATTGGTATTATCGTATTGTCTACTCGAATCATAATAATCTTTTTGCCTCTAGCTGCATGAGATGTCGTATCAGATAATGAAATGACATCTGAGTAATGGTATTCTGAGGACAATAAAAAGACACCTTCATGCTGGACCATTCAAAAGAGGCCGTTTTTTTCGCGTTAACATCGCTGATCCCTTTTCGCCAAACTCCGTTTGTTATGATTGACCATTACAAATCTCTCCTGGTTTTATGATTTGGAAGATGCACATCAGCAAATCGCTTCTAAAAACAGAAGCTACTTCTTTATTTATCCAAGGTATATAAAACCGTCTCAGGTGAAACCATTGGGAATATTTATATCGTCTACGCATGGAAAGAACCGCTTATCTTTTGCTCAATACCGATTCAAGTCCGAAGGAAAACAACGTGGCAAAGGCGTGTACCATATCCTAAACATAAACAGCTATCATAGCCGCTTGAAGAAATGTGGCAGGTTAGTTGATTGAAGGGTGTTGTTTTAAGCCTACATTTAATTAAGGAGAATATTTATGAAACAAGGCAGAATTATTATAATTACTGGTTCACCAGGGACTGGTAAAAGTACAACGGCATCAATTGTTGCTAAAGAGTCTAATTTATCAAAGTCGGTACATATGCACACTGATGATTTCTATCACTACATTCATAAGGGGGCAATCCCTCCATTTTTACCTGAATCACAAGAACAAAACTTAATTGTTATTGAAGCCTTTTTGGAAGCTGCAAAACGTTTTGCACGTGGTGGGTTCGATGTGATTATAGATGGAATTGTTGGTCCTTGGTTCTTAGAACCGTGGTTAAAAGCCGTACAAGATAATTATGAAGTACATTACATTATCTTAAGAGCGACTAAAGAAGTAACAATGAAACGAGCAATCAATCGTTCCAAATTGGACGAAGATGCCAACATTGAGTTGGTAGAGAAAATGTGGGAGCAATTTAACAATTTGGAGCACTATGAATCCAATATTATTGACACAACAAATCAATCAATCGAACAAAGTGTTTCAACAATAAAAGCTGTGATTGAAAAAAAATCTTCTTTACTCACTATTTGATGCGATACAAAAGTTAAACAAACGGATACGATAGCTCAATAAACCGCCTTTTCATCAAGGCGGTTTTCTTATATTCAAAAATCAACATTAGAATTTAACATAGCCTTAGAAAAAGAAAAATATACAGGTATTCGTAAAATCGGCCTCTCTATAAAAAAAATAGTTTCTATGTGTAACGAGAGAATTAGCGACTTTAATCTTTATCCCGTTTGGTATTGTGCAACAATCATCTTATTTACAGTAATGTTCGACATACGGAATCACATTTCGTTAGAATTTTATCAATTAAAACTTTTGACGTTAACGGTCTATGCCAGTGCTTCATGAAATCTCAGTTCTGGCATTCTCCCTATTCGCCTCGAAAGAGATGAATATAGACATGGCCATTGCATTGGTTACAGCTGGGCAACCAGCTGGAATATGGAATGGTACAATGATCGTCGTGGCCCTGTTCAGCGAAATGGCTTTTATCGTGTACCTATTTCCGTATTTTGTAGGGACTGATAAGTTAATGAAATCCCTAATGGGGGCTACGGCTACAGCTGTTGTGGTTATACTTGCTGTCCTGCTAGGATGCTTATTGTTATTTAGTTCAGAACTAACAGCAAATCTAACCTATCCGACATTAGAATTGATTCGTTATATTCATGCGGGGGTTTTCTTGGAAAATTTGGATCCGCTGCTGATTATCTTTTGGCTGTTCAGTATATTTCTAAAGATATCTCTCTTCCTGCTTATATCCGTAAAGGGATTTGCTCACTTAGTTGGAATGAATGATCATAAACCATTTTCTTACATTATGTCTGTTGCCATGGTGGTCATGTCGATTAATATGTTCAAATCTACGGCCCACTTGGAGGATGTCACGAATCGGAGTGAGGTGGCATTTCTTCTTTTTACAGGAGTGACTCCAGTCTTATATTATCTGGTGGACCGGATTCGTTTCGGTAAGCTGAAGAAGAACACTAATCAACCAGAGACCGACAGTTAAAGAATACCTGTTAAGAAGTACTTCGATATTGTAATGACAAAAAGCCTGAAAATTGGTCACCCCCCTGTCAAGTAGACAGGACTAAAAAGACATGTTTAAGCAGCAACCGCTTCTCGGTATTCAGCCGGGGAACGGTTGTTTAATTTTTTCTGAAATCTACTTTGGTTATAAAATGAAATATACTCGCGTACCTGTTGTTCTGCCTCCATCTTTAACTCCAAGGAGACTGCCGAAAGGGTTGTCCCTTTTTGGCCATGAAAAAATCCCCTCCGTTCAACAAGATTAAATCCATCTTACCAGATGTCTTTTTTCTCTTGTCTACTAAAAGGGGATAATACCAGTGCATCACTTCAGCATAAGCGTTTTTTTTAATTTCATTCAATCATTGCAATTCACAATTACCCTTTTAATAACTTATCTTCTTTAATAGGAGCCGTAATCTCTTTGATCTCCACTTCATCATTCAATCTTTGCAGGTTCATTGGCATAGAGTCTAAATACTTGTACTCCTCAATCCTAACGGAGTCTTCTGTCCAGTTCCCCTCTTTATCTTTCACAAAGACTTCTCTTATTTGTTACCGTCAAGGTAAAACTGCCCTGCGTCGGTATGATCTTGTCGGAGATCAGGTAACCCGTATCCGCAAAAGAGGCCTTGGTTGTTCATTGTGCACTTAGGACACACCGTTAATTGTTTTGGCCGTAATGATCTACATCCGGTAGCTCATCGAGCGTGATCACGTTTGGATGGTTAAACACTTTGTTCAAATGCTCCCGGCTGTTGTTTACGCCATCGGTCAGGAACTCTCCCGTCCAGGTAGTGAACCAGCTCCAGTTCGTTCCGTCACTGGAGAGTAAATCCGGATCCGGGATCGCGCCGTTCTCGGTTAATGCGACCAGCTTCTGGTTGTTCACAAGCGAGACGAGTGCATCATACTTGTCAGTGACCGGACTATAGTCGCCCGCAGACGGATAATGGTCCGTACTCACGATGTCTACAACATCGTGTCCCGGATACCACTCCGGTGCGCTAGAGTTCCAGACCCAAATCAAATTGTTCAGATCATGCACGTTCGTTAAGCGGTCGTACACCAGGTGGTAAAGTTTCTTTGACGGCTCCGGACCTTTCGCGCCCCACCAGAACCATCCTCCTTCCGCTTCATGCAACGGCCGGAAGAGCACGGGGATTTTCGCATCTTTTAGCTTTTGAAGCTGTGCCGCAATGGCATCGATATCCCGCAAAATAAGTTTATAATCCTCGGATTCCGGGTGATCCAACGCGTAATCAACGTCGAAAGTGGTGGAATCCCCGAAGAATCCCTTGTACCACTCTTTACCAGGCTGGTCAATTAAACCCTTCGGCGCGTTCCAATGCCATACGACGGTGACAATACCGCCTTGGCTATGCCAATCGATCGCATTCTCGATCTCGGAGGAGGCAGCGCCGTACTCGACTCGAGACGGTGAATAATCCATCAGGTCGAATCCGACAATGGCTGGCTTTTTACCAATCGCGTCCTGCATCCAGCTAATGTTAGAACTGTTCTGCTGACCGGATAGTATACTCTTGCCGTATTGATCGACCAGATAGCTCATCAACGATTTGGCTTCAGGCGAGGCGTTGGGATTAACGAGTGTCTTCCTAACCTGATGCTCCTCAGTGACCGTCGATTTTTGAAACTCGGCCACCCCCCCGTTCAGAACGCCTGATCCTGCTTCATACACAGCTTCAGACACGGTAACCGGTTCTTCGGATGCATGGGCAAAATAGTTGATACTGCTCTCTGCGCCTGCCGTCATTGGTAGCGAGAATAATAACGCTGCCCCGGTCAGAGTGCTGATCAAGCTCTTCGTTTTTTTAAATGAATTCATATTGGTTATCCTCCTAATGTTTATATCTTGCTGTCTGTTATCGCAAGATAAGGTCTGTTATGTGGGAAACAAGAAGTTATCAAAGAACCTAATCCCACGATCTCAAGTATTTATACTCTGTTTTAGCCCCCTTTTTTTGTGCATAACATAATCCATTTTTCTAGTACACTACCTCCTTCCCTAAGGATCGGCTGGTTGACTGATACCATCAATCGCAACGTACATTATTTTTTTGTTTAGCGAGTTGATCCCATCTTCCTATATGAAAAGGCTTTTTGGCGAATCCTCAATTATATCGACATTAAGGAAAAAAATTGAAATAGTTCTATTGGAGTGAAAATTATTTCATATAACAACAAACTATCAATTTCTGCAAAGAATGGTAGAGACTAAGTGTGTGATAAAGAAAATATTGCCGTTTCATTTTTATGAATCTTTAATTCACCCTTATGAATTTTGATTTAAATTATTGTTATTCTTGTACTATATAGAGGATTCATACTCACACACATAAGTGGTGAAAACGAATCAATTTACTTCTTCCACGCAGCTCGAGGATGAACAGATCAAAATGAAGATAGCGGATGCTGTAAAGAGGTAAAAGGAATCTACGATTATCGACGGGTCAAAGTATGGATCGAGAATACGCTTGATGAACGAGATGAGGAGTTAAGCTGTTATACGTAAGAAAAATCCTTATTACGCTATTTAATATTTAATGGACATAAAACCTATCTGCCATCAAAGACCTTTATAACAACGAGATTATCGCCTATTAGATCATGTAGAAATGACTTGAAATTTCTTTAACCATTTTCAAATCAGAGTGTTTTAAACGCTACACTTTTCGACAGGTGAAAAAGTGGAACATGTTATCTAATTAACGTCTATCCATAAAAACTAATATTCTCTGCATAAAATTAAACAACCTAAGACCGTATAAATATCGGACTCAGGTTGCTTAAATATTGCTTTTTTTATTACTGTTTACTTGATAGGGGTCATTTCAAACAGATGTCTTTTTTCTCTTGTCTACTAAAAGGGGATAATACCACGATTCGGGCTTTTAGAGTATAACTACTCAAAGAAGCATTGAACTATATCTTGGGATTAGGTAAAGATGAAAGTTCTTCCTTTTTTTTATCAAGCTCCTGCTCAATCTTTAGTAGCTCCTCTTCCGCCTTCCGATAGGCTTTCTCAGCTTTTTCAATCTGCTGCTCGTATTCCTTCCTACGCAGCATGGGAATTAAGACACAATCGTACACCAATTCGTCTCCCTGCTCTCGAATCACAGCATTTAAAAGAACGGGAAGTGTTCCGCCGCTACCCGTTTTCATCATTAAATATATCTCATCTACGTGATGATTAAGCCGAATCAACGGTAAAAAATAAACCTGAAAGAAAATTTGGCTGGACCGATTTAGCAGGGATTCAAAACTGATACCGTTTACCCCTTGTTTTTCATATTCTAACAAGCGGCACAGCGTTGCATTGACGATGCGTATTGTCAGATTTTGATCCATCGACAAATAAACGCAGGGGGCATGATCCAACCGTTCGTCCATATTATGTGTGCAACTCGCTTTCCTGTATTGAATCGATTGAGGCAAGATATTCGCTGATGAGTCTAATGGTTTCATCCGGATGGCTTACGTGTGGACAATGACCGGTTGCATCCATCAGTCGGAACTCGCTCTCCTTCATCTGCTGGTGGATATAGGCTCCAGCTTCCATCGGAACGATTACATCATCGGAGCATTGCAAAATCAACGAAGGCACCACTACCTTGCCGAGTTCCTTACGGTAATCAGAGAGAAACGTTGCTTCCGCAAAACGACGGGCTACCTTAGGATCGGTTGCGCAAAAACTCAACTCAAGATCTTGAGATAATTCCGGCCGGTCTGTATTCCCCATAATGACAGGAGCTAGATAGCTCGCCCAACCTTGAAAGTTTTGATCCATCAAGTCCAATAAATCCATCAGATCTTCCCGTTCAAACCCGCCGATGTAATCAGGTAAATCGTTCAAATATCGTGCAGAAGGACCAATCAGAACAAGCCGATCAAAGTATTCCGATCTTTGAATAGAGGCCAACATACCGATAGTAGCACCGACGGAATGACCCACTAGAATGGCATTCTTCAATTCGAGCGCTGAACAAATGTCTAAGATATCCTGGGCATACCCGTTCAGATCATGATAAATACAAGGATTATAGGCCTGCATATCGGACTTTCCCGAACCTACAAAGTCAAACAATACCAGCTTGTACTTCTCTTCGAAAGCTGGTGCGACAAAGCGCCACATGTTCTGGTCACAGCCAAAGCCATGGGCGAATATAAGAGTCTTGGAACCAAAGCCCCTTACTTTGACGTTGTTTCGGATGAGAATTTGTTGGCTATCCATCGACTTTTCCTCCTGGTTACGATAAATTCTGTTCAATAAATCATTATACCACTATATCAAGATTTTTAAATTTTTTCTGACGTGCGTAATCATCTGCTTGACTCTTATCTGCGGTTCCACAGAAAGCTACGCATATCATTGGCTTAAAGGTTAGCCACCAATTCACCGATTTGATTTATAGTTTTACAATCGAAGAACCTAAGCTGGATTAAAGAGACTAACACCAGTTGAGTTACCGTCGCCAGTTTTCAGCTCCATTATCCATAATGTTTTTTTCGGAATTAGGATTACTTGTTGGACTAAACTGCCTGTTAGCTCTTAACAGAGTACCGATAGTCTACAATGTAGTGTAGTGCTTAAGATCAAAAATAACAGCAGCTAGCATACCGATTAAAACTATTTGATTCCCAATTTCTCAAAAAACGTAAACGTTCTAATTTAAGTATACATAAGAATATGTAGAGCTTCCCTGGAATTGCTCAAATTAATAATACATGCCGCTACTAATTGTGTGGCAGCATGCATTGGTTATGAAATGCATTTTCTATGCAAATAAAGTCAACTTTGTAAAGTGAATATTTATTAAAAGGTGGGAGCAGGTAATTCATCAATTTTTATACGAAGTAAACTATAAGGTTTTTGTCGCAGGTCTTTTCCATAATGAAATCTTGCCTGCCGATGTAATTGGTTCACAATAACATATAAGTATTGATCTGGACCAATAGAAAAAGTATCCGGCCATAAAATTCTCGGATCATGTGCGATGGTTTCCATTATTCCATTCGGAAATATCTTTCGAATACTATCGTTTTCATAGTCACCAGCGTAAACGTTTCCTTTTGCATCGGTTATCAATCCATCAGACGCACCTTTTTCTCCCCAATACTGCACATGATAACATAAGTTAAAATCCGGTATCGTTCTGTCTCTTAGGGCTTCTGTTGAGATCGAGTATAGATGACGACTGGTTAATGGACAATAGAATAACATTTTTCCATCAGGGGAAATGGCTATACCATCAGAGGCCAATCGAAAGGGAGATGTCGAACCATCTGTGTTTCGATTCATCAAAATTTCACCTTCCACTTTCGGTAAAAAATACGGATCGGGTGAAGTTGAATTTGCTCCATTTAACCGTCTAAACGCATTTCCATTTTCTAAATTTACGACTATAATAGCGCCTGGGCCTTTGGAAGAAGAATCCGTTATATATGCGTAACCTGATTTACCAACACGAAAATCAAATCGGACATCATTCAGATACGTTGTCGGCAAGATTGCATCTTCTGCAAACGTGTATACTTTTCTTATTGTATTTGTTTTTAAATCTACAGCGACTAATTTTGCCCCTCCTTTAATAGGCTCAGAAAAATTTGGTGCAGCTGTATCCAGTACCCACAGGGTTCCCCTTCCATCAGCAATTACACTTTGGACACTGATGAAGGACATAGTGATATTCAAAGGATTTACCAAATTCGTTTCTAAATTAGGATAAGGCTGCAACCGACCCTCAACAATTTCCGCTACCGTAAATCTAACGTCATCTCCCCATTTCGGAAAGCAAATGAAGATACGCCCGGTTTCTGATACACTAACGCCTGTAGGCATAGCCCTATAAAATGAATAAACGCGTTCTAACTTACCGAAATATTCTTCCATAGGTAACATAGGTTTTATGATATCCTCCCCAACATATTTGAACGGATATTACCTATAATATGTTTAAAAACTTTTTCTAATGCCTGCCTCTTAATGATTCTTTTCTAACCGAAACATAGAAGCACGCTGGGTAGAGTAACCCTTTGCTGGTTGTTGCGCTAGTTCTCAATTTTAATTGCCGTAGAAAGGTGAATGTTATGGATGTCCTGATCGAGCGAGCTTGCGGTTTGGATGTTCACAAGAAGTCCATTACCGCATGTGTCGTAACTCCCGAAGGAAAGCGATTAAGACGTTTCATACCTACACGGTTTTCCTGCTTGATTTGATCGACTGGATCAAGCAACATTGCTGCACTCATGTGGCCATGGAAAGTACCGGCGTGTTCTGGAAACCGATCGTGAATTTGCTTGAAGCTGAAGAAATCAGTTCCTCGTCGTTAACGCCCAGCACATCAAAGGGTTCCCGGCAGGAAAACGGACGTAAAAGATGCAGAATAGATTTGTAATCTGCTCCGCCACGGTCTGCTGAAACCCAGTTACATCCCAGACCGGAACCTAAGAGAACTGCGCGAATTAGTTCGTTACCATTGCAGCCTGATTCAGAGACGGTCCCGCGAACACAACCGGACCAAAAAGTGCCGGAAGGAGCCAGCTACCGTTGTCTCCGACATCATGGGGTGAGCAGCCGTGACATGATGAATGCCCTGATCGAGGGTGAAGAAGATACGGAAAAGCTGGCTGCATTCGCCCGAAGAACGCTGAAGAAGGCTAGATACGATCACGGGGATCGCAACACGCACCGTGGAACAAATTCTGCACGAAGTCGGGACCGACATTGGTGCGCGTTTCCCCTCCGACACTCATCTCTGTTTATGGATAGGTTTAGTTCCAAGGCAGAACGAAAGTGGTAAACGAATATCCTCCAAGACTCTCGCAAAGGCAACAAATACAAATACCTTTGTTCGGCACTCATTGAAGTTGCCCATTCCGTATGCAGATCCGACAATTACCCGGGTGTTCAGTACCGAGGCTGAAAAGGCAGAAACCGAGCGGCCGTGGCGTCGCCCACTCCATCATGACTATTGTTTACCATCTCCTCACGCGCAGCGATACAAGGAAACATTCCTGCAGCCATAAGGGTGGACGAACTTGACAAACGAGGCCTCCCGCATCTATGGTAATCCGGTAATCATTGTCGACGCAGGCTATAAGTTACTCGCTATGTGTCAAGCCCCTATCCCCAGCCGACCTGATATCGAACAGCAGCGAAATTCGGGCTATATTCTTGACAGTAATATTGAGAGCATGAAGAAATCCAATCTGTACGAACTGACCCGTATGGCTCTTATTCCTTATTATTCACGTGATCCCGAGACCAACGACTGTTGGATAACAGCTTTTGTGTACGTACATGGTATAGAATTCGCGCAGGTCAGTGTTATGGAGCTGGATCGCAAATTTACAGATATTGATTTTGAACTCGTACAATTTCTTTGTGAGCTGGTTTCGGTAGAATTGCAAAAGAACGACTTTTATAATTGCAATCCAGGAATGATGCATAGTTTATTGCTTTCCGAACTGCTTACAGGCGAGCTCAATGATGCTAATATTATCGCAATGCGACTGACTCATCTGGAATGGACGCTTACACCTTACCTGAGAGTGATGACCTTGACAGACTTGAAGAACGGCTTTTTTGACGGGAAAGTTCAGCTGGTTGCACAGCATAGAATCCATTTACTGCCGGATAGCCGTTGGATTGTATATCAGGGACGTATTGTATTTCTCATTTCCCTTGTTGATTCATCCTGTAAAATCATTGCTGAAGACAAACGAATTCTGGAATTTCTCCAAGTAAACGGACTAACTGCTTCGCTGAGTGACTGCTTTAGTCATTTAACTTTTTTGCGAAAATATTATAAGCAATGCCTAACTGCCAACGAGATTGGTTTCCAACTTAATTCTAACAAGCCAGTGTATATGTATGAGGACTATCTCTGCGAGCATATTGGAAAGATCATATCGGAACAGAATGATCTCGCTGACTTCTGCCATCCGGTTATCCAAAAGTTAATTGTTTATGACAATGCCCACAAAACAAGTTTGCTGCCTACCCTTGAAGCCTATCTTCAATATGTGGACACTCCAAATATTGCTGCTAAAACACTTTTTATTCATAGAAATACTTTGTTCTATCGAATCAACAGGATACGTGAGCTTTTTGAGATTGATCTAAGCGATGGTGATATTCGCCTGAAACTTCAATTGACTCTTCATTTTCTAAAACTGAAAACACAACGCGACGATCCTAAAGATCAGAGTATAGAAGGGTAAGAAAATGCAAAAAAACATGCAGACAAAATTTCTTATCGATACTTTGTCTGCATACTGGTCTTCTCTATCTATTTTCTTTAATTTTTCCAATTCTATCATTATTCAGCTTACCAGCTTTAGGCCAACTGCTGAACCGAGTACCATCGCGATGAACAGAATTCTCGCGGTATTACGCGGTTCACTGTAAAAGATCATGCCCAATATGGCACCGCCAGAAGCTCCAATACCGGTCCAGACAGCATAGGCCGTTCCCATTGGTAGTGTTTCCATGGCCAGGGATAGAAACAAGAAGCTCAATCCAAAGCCTGCAAGTAGGTAAAAAGCAGACAGGAAATTCTGGTCTTTATGGAGCTTATTAATCATGAGAACTCCCATCATCTCAAATAGGCCTGCCAAAATTAGAAATACCCAGTTCATACGTCAGTCCACCTCTTTTCCTTGTTTCTTCTCTTTACTCAGTATTTTGAGCCCTACAACTCCGAGCAGAAGCACCCCAATTAGCAACAATTTAGATCCCTGTACCTCAGCACCAAACAACAAAATTTCTGCTAATACAGTGCCGGCCGTTCCCAACCCAACAAATACTGCATACACCGTACCTACCGGAAGCGTACGGGAAGCCATAATCATGAGGATGAAACTTACTAAAATTGCAACTAAAGTGCCCCCCCACTCTAACCAGCCGCTGGCATGTTTCAGGCCGATGACCCATCCAACTTCGAATAATGCCGCAACTACAACAGATAACCATGTCTTGTTCATTCTGTGCTTCCTCCTTTTTGATAATGCTGCAAATGTAGTATGGATTTATAGCAGCAATAAAAAAAACCTGAGAGAATACTGCATACAGCAGTTTTTCTCCCAGGCTTTTATCCCTCCGTGGCACAGTACGACGACTGTGAGTTTTCTCTCGGACCAGCCGATATTACATCGCGGAACCCTAGAAAACATTTATGAATTCAATTATAGTTAAAATTATACACATTAGTGAATAAATTACAATATAAAATAATAAAGAATTCTTATATCATCCTAAACTTATATCATTGTTTTGGTCATTATGAAATCAATTTGTTCTTCATCACCCATATAAAAGGAGTGTGCGCCAGTTTGAACAAACCCCATTTTCTTATAAAAAGCAATGGCGTTTTCATTTTTTTCCCATACGCCGAGCCAGATTTTCTTTTTATTATGCTCCATTGCAATTTCCATAGCTTTATTTAGCAGATATTTACCAAGCCCATGTTTTTGGGATTTGTTTTTTATATAAATCCTCTCAATTTCGAGCGACTCATCACCCATTTTTTCAGATTGGGCGTCATTCATATTTACCTTTAAATATCCAGCAAGTTCTTCATTGAAATAGATGAAAAAGATTTCTGAAGAGACGTTGGACAATTCATCCTCCAACTGTTGAAAATTAAATGCTCTTTCCAGATAGGCTTTCATACTTTCAGGTGAATTCTGATCTTTAAAAGTATCGTTGAATGTTTCAATACTTATTTCTTGGAGTATTTGTAAATCTTCACGGTTGCACTTTATTATTTTTACAGTCACTTAATGTATCGCTCCTTCATGTAAATCAATAATTTCTCTTGTTCCCCTTTTTTACAAATTCCCAGTCTTCCCCTATATTTTCTCTCACTCTTTGAAGAAGATTGAAAATGGTTTCTACTTCTCTTTCCGAAAATCCCTCTAATGCAACGTTATTGGAATAATCATTTTCTCTTTTTATAAAAGGATAAACATTGTTCCCTTTATCTGTTGGAAAGAGTTTTTTAATTTTTTGGTTATGGTTATCTTCTTTCTTTTCAATAAAGCCATTAATTACAAGTTTTTTTATAGCACGAGATGCAGTTGTTCGATCTACTTTTATCATCTCAGCTAACTTTTCTTGAATGATTCCTGGGTTTTCACATATTCGCACAAGGTACAAATACTGCCCTTTTGTAAGGTCATATTCTTTGAATTCTATATTACTTATAGAGTCTAATGCCCTTGCGATCATTCCAATTTCACGAAGTACTTCCTTCATAGTTAACTCCTTCGCACCTATTTTATTGCAAATGCAATAAAAATGATATATATTGAATTTACCTTATTTTTATTGCATTTGCAACATAAAATTATGTTAAAGAGGTCGAGTAAAGTGAGATATGTTTTTTTCGTATTAGGAATTTTTATATTATCCCTTGGAATTTCGTTCACTATACAATCAGACCTTGGGACTTCACCTTTTGATGCACTTTTGGTAGGACTGTCCATAAATGTGGGGCTTACTGTGGGAAGTTGGGAAATCATAATAGCTATAATATTGATATGTTGTAATTCGCTTTTAAAAAGACAAAGACCAGAAGTTTTGGGGTTGTTAACGGCATTTATAACGGGTATTGGAATTGATATGTGGCTTTTTTTATTACACAATTTGATAACACCTGAACTATGGTACAGCAAAGTTGTTTGTTTTGGAATTGGTTTAGTTGTTGTAGGATTAGGAACTGCAACATATTTACAGACAAATTTTGCACCAATTCCAGTTGACCGATTAACATTGATCATACAAGAATTTACTAGGGCGTGTCTTCAAACTCAAGCAAGCCAGATCATAATGGAAGCCAACGTCAAAAAGGCCTTGAAGGTACACGCCAATTTATCATAGCGAGTCGCCAGGCGACGATAATGTTTTACTTTGTTAAAAAAGCATTCCACCAAATGCCGCTCTTTGTAGAGATCCCGATCATATTCCGGTCGAACATGGCGATTCTTCTTGCTCGGGATGACCGGAATCGCCTGCTGTTTATCTAATAGAGCCCGGATGGCATTCGTGTCGTAAGCTCGGTCCGCTAAAACCTGTTTCTTTGTGAGCTTTAGGGTCCGAAGTAAGTCGTATCCTTTCACCGAGTCATGAGCTTGCCCACCCGTTAGCTCAAAACGAAGAGGGTTTCCCAAGGCATCGACTACGCCATGGATCTTGGTGCTGAGTCCGCCTCGAGAACGCCCGATTGCTTGCTTGGCTGCCCCCCTTTTGCTCCCGAGCCATGTTGGTGGACCCGTATAATGGTGGAATCGATCATGACGCTTTCATCGTCCTGCTCTTGCGAAACGTGCTTAAGAACCTGATCCCATATCCCAGCTTTTTGCCAGCGCCGGAAACGAGTATACACCGATTTCCAATGAGGATACCGGTCTGGCAAATCTCGCCATGGGGCGCCCGAACGTGCGACCCAAAGCATCGCATTTAGCATATGTCGATTGTCTATTGCCGGCCGTCCTCCTTGGGGTTTTCGTTCAGGTGGGAACAAGTCTTTTATCCGCTGCCATTCATCATCTTTGATTTCGTATCGTGTATTCATCTACTTTAATTAACCATCTGAAACGATATGAACCAATTTCTGGTTTGAAGACACACCCTAGAACAAATCTATTTTTTTCGAGAACATTCATCTACCTTATATTCTTGATCATAGCAGCCATTTTAAATGGACCCATTGGCATTGGAACTTTGTTAACCGTTTGTTTAGGGGGGCTAATACTCAATTACTTTATGCCACTTACTGAAAAAGTACTTGACCGCATATTAACACACTCTAATACATCACCAAATCATGAGAAAGATAAAAAGCATTCTATATAGAATGCTCAGAGTGTCGAGAAAGTCCAGAGGACTTTTTGACACTTCTATTTTTATATGGGGAGACGCATCTTTTAAAACAAAAATCGATTTAAAACGATCTGAGGACCCTAGTTTTTAGACCACTAAGACAGTTTTAAACCCCCTGCAAAAAAACAGGGGGTTTCTCGACAGCCTGAGCATTCTATATAGAATGCTTTTTATCTTTCTCGACTAACCTGATCTGTTAAAAGATGTACTATCATAACGTTGATTTCGATACAGAAATGTACTTTGTACTTAAGTTTGTTTAGAAGAATTGGTACTTTAATTGTCTCTAATTCATTTTTATAATGTGTTTGTATTTTGAAGGTCAATTAATAAAGGAGTGTAGCTTTATGTTCTGTGGATTATCTGCTTTTCCACTCACCCCCGTTAACGAGACAGGTATTGACGAAAAAGCATTTGTGACACTTATTCAACGATTAGTTGCAGCTGGTGTCGACTCAATTGGTGCATTGGGTTCAACTGGAAATTATGCATATCTTAATCGTGAAGAACGTTTACGTGTGCTTCGACTTGCTGTCCATTCATCTGAGGGGATTCCCGTGATGACAAGTATAAGTGCGATTCGTACTTCTGAAGTACTTCGATTAGCGGAAGATGCACAAAGAGCAGGAGCAAGCGCAGTGCTGTTGGCTCCTGTTTCTTACCAGGCATTAACAAATGAAGAGGTATATTCGTTGTATGAACAGGTGACAAGCTCGCTCTCTATTCCGCTCTGCGTATATGATAATCCGGGGACTACACATTTTCATTTCAGTGATGAGTTGCACGGTCGGATTGCTGAGCTGTCTAACGTTCGTTCTATCAAGATTCCTGGAGTGCCTTCTGATCCTGAAGCAGCCAAAGCACGCATTAGAAAACTACGCACGACCATTCCTCCCCATGTAACTATAGGAGTAAGTGGAGACTCATCCGCAGTCACTGGCTTGAATGCAGGCTGTGAAGCATGGTACTCGGTTCTCGGTGGTTTGTTTCCAAAGGCGTGCCTAAAAATGACCCGTTTGGCCCAGGACGGTTTTGCTGATGAAGCGGAACGACTCTCGGCGCTACTTGAACCTATCTGGACGTTATTTCATCAATATGGTAGCCTTCGTGTTGTTTCAGCAGCAGCAGAAATAAGTGGCTTTATCTCAAGTCCCAGTCTTCCTTTGCCCTTACAACCATTGAATCAATCAGCTAGAGAACACTTGGAATTCATACTAAAGGAACTTCAGTCTACAGAAACATTCTGTTGCCCATTCGGCTAATACCTTTTCGAAGAGAAGACTACTAAGCACGTTTGCTGTAAAATTTTTCGTTATGAGTGTTGGAGAAACAACAGATGTGAGCTTCAATCATAGCATTTTTTTCGGGACTAACGCCTGTGCTTGTTGTCCTGCTAGCTACTTTGCTTTGGGAAGAGACACTTACTTTTAGTGCAGCTAGTCGAATTCTGCATCATTATCCTTCTCGCTTATCGTCGTTAAATACAAGCGAGATCTGCAAGTAGGACATTACCGAGGCTAGCAATGCAGCGTGCTGGCTATCTTGTTTCATAGCTTCACAGACCTTTCCTCGAAACAAGCTTTACTTTACGGAGTATCTATTTTGCCTATGTCGTCAAGAGATATTCGGTTTAATTCTAGCATTGATTGGAATTATCGTAATTAAAATGATGTTTTAATCAAACTTATGTTTAAACTGCATATGAATTCAACCAGCAATTGCTAAATAAAGAAGACCCGCGTTTATTGAAACACGGGTCTTCTTTTGTTAAGTTCATTGAGCTTATTCAAAGTGGTATCTTTTAAATAATCAAAACAATTCGTAACATAAAATGGAGCTAATCCATCTTATAATCTTCCCTTAATATATAATGTGCATAATCAACCTAAACTTGACGAATTTTATAATACTTAAATTTTCAAATGGAATTATTTTTGCTGTTTTTTCAATGCAGGCAAGGGCAGTCGGACAAGCCGCCGCCCTCTGCACACGCAAAGTGAAATCATTGCATCTTAGAAAACAGATTTAGAAAACAAAGTCGATGGAATCCGGCGAGAAGCCTTCCGGTTGCTCGTCCGAGTTCACCTGAATATCGCTTAATAGCAAATCTGGATTGATCCCAACCTGGGACAGGATCGCTATCAAATCTCTGGTTAATCTCTCAATAGCGTCAGCTCCAAACAGCTTCGTGCAATATTCAAACGAACCCTTGATTTCCCCGTCTTCATCACTCATAGACAAAGTCAAATCGAATTTGGAAATACGATGCTCCTGAACATACGGACTGAAGGACAGCATTTCAAGCTTCGCTTCCTGTGACTCCATATTTTCCAGTACAAACATAGTGTCGAATAATGGGTTACGGCTTGCATCCCGTGCTACATCCAGCTTTTCCACCAACTCTTCCAGTGGATAATCCTGATGCTCGAAGGCTTGCAGCGTACGATCTCTGGCTTCTAGCAAGTAGCTGTGGAACGTTTGGTTGCCCTTCGGCTGATGCCGGATGGCTAGCGTGTTGACGAACATTCCGATCAGTGGCTCCAGTTCAGGCAACAAGCGGCCTGCTACCGGCGTACCGATGATCAAATCGTCCTGACCGCTGTATTTGGACAGCAGAACGGTGTAGGCGCTTAATAGCACCATGTACAGCGTGCTTCCGGTCTGTGCCGCAATTCGGTGCAGTTGCTCGGATACATTCGCGTCCACTGTAAATTCATACATCGCACCCTCGAAGCTGCGAACAGCAGGTCTAGGATAAGCAATTGGCAAATCCAGTACCGGCAATTCTCCGGCTAAATGCTCCAGCCAGAAGTGTTCCCGGCGTTGGTATGATTCACGCTGCGTCTCCTGCTGCTGCCATACGGCATAGTCCTTGTACTGAATTTGCAGCGGCTTTAATTCCTGCCCTTCGTACAGTTGTACCAGCTCCTGCACGATATTGTTAGACGATACACCGTCTGAAATAATATGGTGCATGTCGTACATTAGGAGATGGCGCTCTGGTCCGGTTTGAATAAGACGGACACGCAGCAGTGGTGCCTGGCGAAGATCAAAGCTGCGTACAAAGGACTCGATATAGGCTTCGGCTTCGGACTCCCTGGCCTGCAGGTGCTCTACTGCAAACTCCACTTGATCGTAAACGCGCTGAACGACCTCGCCTTCCACCATTTCAAAGGAAGTCCGCAGCGTTTCATGGCGGGCTATTAACTGACGGAACGCATCCTCTAGCCGATCAGCCTGAAGCGGTCCCTCCACAGTTAATACACCCGGCATATTGTAGCTGAGATCCCCACCTTCCAGATGGCTCAAAATGTACAGTCGTTTTTGAGCCGAGGAAACCGGGTAGTACGCCTGTTGCGCCGCCGCAGGGATCACCGTATAGGTGTCTGTCCCGTGCGTTGCGATGAGCTGGGCTTGCTGCTCAATCGTAAAGTGTTGGAACACCTCACGCAGCGTAATCCGACTGTCCAGTTCCTGATGGATTTTGGCCACCAGCGTCGTTGCCCGCAGGGAGTGCCCACCCACGTCAAAGAATGAGTCGGTGACTCCTACGCTGGACAGCTTCAAGACATCCTGCCAAATTTGGGCTAGCTTGGCTTCCAGCGGCGTCCGCGGTGCAACGTACTCCAGGCCTCCTTCGAGACGTGCTTCCGGTGCCGGCAACGCCTTGCGGTCGATTTTCCCGTTCGGTGTCAGCGGGAAACGATCCAGTTGTACCACATACGTCGGGATCATGTAATCCGGCAGCTTCGGCTGCAACGCATTGCGCAGCTCCGGCAAACTCAGGGACTCTGAAGCTATGATATAGGCACACAGGTCCTTGTGCCCGTCTTCGTTTTCCCATGCTGTGACCACGGCTTTCTGAATGCCATCCACGGTCAGCAGCTGTGCTTCCACCTCGCCCAGCTCGATCCGGTAACCCCGGATTTTCACCTGGTGGTCGATCCGGCCCAAATACTCAATGCTGCCGTCTGGCAACCACCGTGCCAGGTCGCCCGTCCGGTACATCCGGTTTGCGTGAGTGCTGTCCGCTTGATCGGCTGCATCAGTGAACGGATTCGGGATGAACTTCTCTGCCGTCAGCTCCGGCAAGTTCAGGTATCCTCGTCCGACACCTGCACCTCCGATATAAAGCTCACCAGCGATCCCGATCGGTACCAGCTGTTGCTGGCTGTTCAGGATGTACACGGACTGGTTCGCTATCGGCGTTCCGATGGATACCGTATGCTCCCCTTTTTCCAGCAGTGCGTTCAGGGCTTCCATATCTTCAATCGTATAAGCAGTCGCATCTACCGTGGTTTCGGTCGGACCGTACACGTTGGTAATCACCGGACGATACCCGGACCACTTGTGCAGGAACACATTTACCAGCTGCACGGATAATGCTTCGCCGCCGATCAGGTAATGCTTCACTTCCGGCGCTTCCGTCACATTGACGCTTTCGTTCAAAATATGCAGATGCGCAGGTGTGCCGTCCGTCAGATCAATCCGGTGCGTGCGGTAGTAGGCGATCAAATGCTCTCCGCTCAGACTGACGTCACGGGACACCACGTGCAGGGTGTGGCCTAACAGCAAGCTGGCAAAGATTTGCTTCACTGAAGCGTCAAATACAAATGCCGACAGCCATGCGACATGAAGCGGCTGTTCATAACGGCTGTATACTCGCTCCAATAAAGCATCTACCAGATTGCTAACACTGCCCTGCTCAATCATGACCCCTTTCGGCTGGCCGGTGGTACCTGACGTGTAAATCATATAGGCCAGGTTATGCGGGCGGGCGACAGGGATTAGATTGCTCGCATCCTGTGTTCCCAGTTGAGCTTGAACGTCCTCATCATTCAAGACTACAGCTCGAACTGTGCTGAGCGACAGGTTGGCAACTCTGCTTGTAATCACGACCTTGGCCCCACTGTCTTGGAGCATGTAGTCGATGCGCTCCTGTGGATACATCGTATCCATCGGCACATACGCGCCTCCGGCCTTAAGTACCCCCAGAATGCTCACCAGAATATCCGCAGAACGTTCCAACAATACGCCAACCGGTTGATCTGCTTCGACCCCTTCCGCTCGTAACACACGAGCCAATTGGTTCGCACGCTCATTCAGCTCAGTGTAGGTCAGCGCGGTGGCCCCAGACACAACTGCTATCCGCTCAGGGTTGCGCTTCGCTTGCTCTTCAAAGCGTTCGCTGAGCGAACGGCCTTGCACCTGTCTGTGTTCAGCACAACGCACACTATGTGCATTCGGGTCATTAAATACCTCCAGAATCTGCACGGTTTCTTCCGCCGTAATCAGTTCCAACTCACCCAGCTTCGCATCCGGGTTCGCCGCCACCGCTTCGGCCAAACGAATAAAGTGGCGTGTCATCCGTTCCACGGTTTCCCGTTGATACAACGCGGTTGCATACTGCAATCCGAACTGGATGCCTGCCTCTTCCTCACTGGCCTCCATCATCAAATCAAACTTGACTGGCGTTTGTTCTAAGCCGTATGGACGGAAGCTCAGGTCCGCCAGCTGCAGCTTGCCTTCCTCAGTCGTTTGCAGGGTAAACATCGTATCGAACAGTGGATGGCGACTCATATCCCGTTTCACGTTCAGCTTTTCCACCAGCTCCTCAAACGGATAGTCCTGGTGCTCGTAAGCTTGCAGGGCACGCGTCTTGACATCCTCCACGTAGCTTCGGAAGCTTTGCTCTGCCGTCGGATAGTTCCGTAATGCCAACGTTCCGACGAACATCCCGATCATTGGCTCCAGATCCGCATGCGGTCGTCCGGCAATTGGCGTGCCAACTACGATGTCCTCTTGCCCGCTGTATTGATGCAAGAGCGCGGTGTACGCTGCCAGCAGCACCATATACAGCGTGGAGCCTGTGTGCGCCGCCAGTTCTTTCAGCCGTTCGCTGACTTCACGTTCCAGTCCAAACACCACCGTATCACCTGCGGTACTTCGCACCGCCGGACGTGCAAAGTCCGTCGGTACATCCAGCACTGGCAGCTCATCCCGGAAGGTTTCGAGCCAGTACGCTTCCTGACGTTGCATCCACTCCTGATGGGCTTCGCTTTGCTGCCATACCGCATAATCCTTGTACTGAATTCGCAATGGCGATAGCTCTTTACCATCATACAAGCGGACAAATTCATCGGTCAGTACCCCCATGGACACACCATCCGAAACGATATGGTGCATATCGAGCATGAGTAAATGCTGCGGTTCCTGCTCGGTTCCTTGTACGCCCAAATCTACCAAGCCTACCCGCAGCAGCGGAGCGGCTTGCAGATCGAACGGACGTACAAACTGCCGCACCCGTTCTTGTGCTTCCTGGCTGACCATCGTATCCGTAGTCGCATCTTCTGCCTGTACCTTTGTATATTCCACCTCAAACGGCACGGTGTCCTCAATCCATTGCATTGGCTCACTGTCCACCAGTGCAAAGCGGGTACGCAAGGTCGCATGACGGGCGATTAATTGACGGAACGCGTCTTCTACCCGTTTCACATCCAGCGGTCCGCTCACTTGCAGCACCGACGGCATGTTGTAGTTCACATCATTCGGGTCGAACTGATGTAGCACATACAGTCGTTTTTGCGCCGAAGATAACGGGTAGAAGCTGCGCTCTTCCGTTACCGGAATGGACGCATATGTTACTTGATCCAGCTGTTCCAGTACGACTGCCAATTGTTCAATTGTTGGTGATTCAAAAATACTGCGTAGTGGAAGCGGCTTGTTCAGCTCCTTGTGAATTTTCGAGGCCAGCGTCGTCGCCCGCAGCGAGTGTCCGCCAATCTCGAAGAAGTTTTCCTTCACACCGACCTGCGCCAGACCCAGCACATCCTGCCAAATTTGCGCCAGCTTCACTTCCACCCATGTCCGCGGCGCGACATAATCCGCTCCGCTTTGCAGGCTGTCTTCCGGTGCTGGCAGTGCCTTGCGGTCGATTTTGCCATTCGGAGTTAACGGCATCTGCTCCAGCTGTACCAGATAGGAAGGGAGCATGTAACCCGGTAGCTTCTGGCTCAAAGCGCTGCGCAGTTCACTTGCCACAACTTCCCCATCGGCGACCACATAAGCGCAGAGCTGCTTCTGCCCTTGCTCATCTTCACGCGCGATGACCACAGCTTCTTGCACCGCTTCCAGCTTCAACAGTTGCGTTTCTACCTCGCCCAGTTCGATCCGGTAGCCCCGAATTTTCACCTGTGCGTCGATCCGTCCCTTATATTCCAGCGTCCCGTCCACATTCAAGCGTACCAGGTCGCCTGTGCGATAGCAGCGTTCTCCGCTGCGGAACGGGCTGTCGATGAACTTTTCGGACGTCAGGTCCGGACGGTTGCGGTATCCACGTGCCACCCCGTCACCGCCGACGATCAGCTCACCCCATACCCCGACGGGCTGAAGCCGCATCGAACGGTCCACGACATACGCTGTCGAATTATGGATCGGTCTGCCAATTGGCACCGATTCCGATTGCATACCAGTGATCGCATGCACTGTGGAAAAGGTCGTATTTTCGGTCGGGCCATAGATGTTACTGATCCGCAAGGATGGATGAGCCTCCAGCGCCCGGTTCGTATGTGGTACGGACATCACATCACCGCCGACCAGCAGCTCCCGTACCCCCTCGAACAGCGCCAGATCCTGCTGGGACAGCTGGTTAAAGAGCGGTGTGGTCAGAAACATCGTGGTAATGCCGTGGCTACGCACAGCCTCCTTAAGCTTGGGGGCGTCCAAAATGACATCCTGGCTGACTAGCACCAGCTGTCCACCATTCAATAGCGCCCCCCAAATTTCGAAAGTGGATGCGTCGAAAACAACAGCCCCTGTCTGTAAAATGCGCGTGTCGGCATCTAATTGCGCGTAGTTTGTATTTTTCACCAAACGTACGACATTACGATGCTCCACCATAACGCCCTTCGGCTGCCCCGTCGTACCCGACGTATAAATGACATACGCCAGATCTTTCGGACCAGACAACGATTCCAGATTGGAACTATCCTCGTGATACACGCCCTGTGCCCCATTCAGCACCAGCACGTTACCGTCGAAAGCCACTTTATCCACCAGATGGCTTTGCGTTAACAATAGCTCTACCCCCGAGTCGTCCAGCATGTAGCGGATACGCTCCTCTGGATACGTCGGATCGATGGGGACATATGCACCCCCGGCTTTCAAAATGCCTAAGATCCCCACGATCAAGTCTACCGAACGTTCGGTCATCAGACCCACCAGTCGATCCTTCGTCACGCGTTGACTACGCAAGGTGCGCGCCAGACGATTCGCACGTTCATTCAGCTCGCGATAGGTCAGCTGCTCTCCTTCGAAGAACAACGCTGGCTGTTCCGGTGTCTGCGCCGTTTGTGTCTCGAACAAGCCATGGATCGTTTGCCCGCTTGGATACTCGGCAGCTGTATCTCCCCATACGCGGAGAATTTGCTTACGCTCCTGCTCACTTACCATATCCAGCTCATGCACTCGAATGTCCGGCTTCGCCACCACCTGCTCCAACAGCTGTATCAGATGGCCCTGAGTCCGTTCAACGGCTTCCCGATCATATAACTTCGCATTGTATTCAAATCGGATTTTCATCGCTTCCTGCGGCATGACAATCAGATTGAAATCATAGTTTGTTTGTTCAATCATGCCGGCATTGCGAATTTCAAAATCCGACTCTGCACCCTCGCCAAGTTGCTCGACCTGCTCCTCCACCGGATAGTTTTCAAACACGATAATGTGGTTGATCAGATCTTGCTTTTGCTCGCTCAAGGCTTGAATTTCATACAGCGGATACGTTTCATAATCTTGAGAAGTCAGCGCCTGCTGCTGATTCGTTCTGATCATGTCAGCAAAGGTGTCCTCAGCCCCACTGCGGATACGTATTGGAATGGTGTTAATGAACAAGCCCACCATATTTTCGATCCCCGTAATATCCGCCGGACGACCAGACACTACACCGCCAAAAACAGCGTCGTCACTACCGTTGTACTTTTGGAGCAGCAATCCCCAAGCTGTTTGCAGTAATGTATTCGGGGTCACGTGGTGCTGCTTGGCCACCATTTCCATACGTCCGGTCAAGTCCTTGCCGAGATCGCACAGGATATGCTCAAATTGTGCATCGTCCGCTTTCACGCCTACTTTTCCGGTCGGAATCGAAGTTTGCTGATCATAGCCGAGCAAATAATCCTTCCAGTAGGAAGCTGCTGCTTCTACATCCTGTGCTTCAAGCCACTCAATATACTGACTGTATGGAGTCACGGGGGCAAGCTTCGGCTGTCTATGCTCCACGGCTGCAAAATAAGCCTCAAACACCTCATCCGTGACTAACGCCACACACCAGCCATCCATCAAGATGTGATGAGAGCTCCACACAAAATAATAATCCTCGTCGCCTGTTCGTAAAATCGCCACGCGCATCAACGCATCCCGGGACAAATCGAACCCGGCTGCCTTGTCCTTGCGAATAAATTCCTTCACATACGCGTCACGTTCCCGCTCATCCAAATGACGCAAATCTTCACATCTGAAACCAACATCTTTACGGCGGAAAATAACCTGCACAGGCTCATCCTGCCAACCGCTGATGAAATTAGCTCTAAATATCTCATGCCGCTGCGCCAAATGATTCAAGCTATCTTGGAAAATATCCGCTTGGAAGCGTCCGTGCAAATCAAAGGTCGTTTGTTCAAAATAAGCACCTGACGCTGCATCCATCAGACTATGGAACAACATGCCTTTTTGCATCGGCGTCAACGCATAGACATTTTCCAGTTCCCCCATGTCACGAGTCCGTTCTACCAATTGATCCAGCTCGGCCATGGTTACATGTTTCAGCATGACATCGCTTGGCGTCAGCTCCTGCTGTTTGCGGCCTGTGCAATGCGCAATGATTTCCTGCAAACTGATTCTGAACTGTTCGGCTAACTGCTCCATCGTTTCACGACGATATTCCTGCTTGCTGTAGCTGATCGTCAATTGCAGTTCGCCTTCCGAAATCAGTCCGTTCATATCCAGCGTGTGCGATCTGACTGCATGGGCACTAAGCTCTGCACCGCTAGCGTAAGGAGATACGCCAATGGATTGATTTTGCATATCTTGGTCAAATTGTCCCAAATAGTTAAAGCTGATTTCAGGTTCGGTTACAAAATGCTCTTGCTCACGTGCTGCGGACAGGTATCTCAACATACCGTAGCCAATGCCCTTTTGCGGAATGCGGCGTAGTCCTTCTTTCACATGTTTGATGCGCTGTGAAAGGTCTTGCCCCACGCTCATATCCAGCACAACCGGGAATTGGGTCGTAAACCAGCCCACGGTACGCGTAATATCCAGTTCTGGCAAAATGGACTCCCGTCCATGACCTTCCAGGCTCACGAGCACTCGTTCCAGGCCCGCCCAGCGATGAATCGTCAGTCCCAATGCGGTAAGCAGCAAATCATTCATCTCCGTGTTGTAGGCACGATGCGCCTGTTTTAACAGCTGCTCCGTTTCCTGAGCTGTCCACGTAACTGTAATGTTCTCGCTGTCCCTATTGAAGGAATGAGAAGGGGACTCGTCTTTTGGAAGCGGCTGATATACGCCTTGCTCCATTTCCTTCCAGAATGCGAGTTCTGCTGCCATGGCCGGACTGTTCGCATATTGAGACTGCCCATCCCCCCAGATGCGGAACGAATCCGTTTTGTGCGGAAGACGAGCCGCTTGTCCGTTCAATGCCTGCTCATAGGCGGTCGTAATATCCTCGAACAAAATGCGCCAAGATACGGTATCCACCACTAAGTGATGAATCGCCATCAGCAAATGATCTCCATCAGGACAATGGAACAGCCCCAGCTTCACCAGCGGTCCTTCGCTTAGATGAATACCCGCCTGAATTTCATTCACTTTGGCCTCGATCGCTGCTGCCACCTCAGTCTCATGGCTGAAGTCCATACGTTCCAGCGTATACAGCTCGCCCTCCCCAATCGCACGGTTCCAAGCTTCATATCCGCGCTCCGTAGGTCGGAAAATGATACGCAGAGCATCGTGATGGCTAACGATTTGATCCATCGCCGTGCGCAATGCCGGTTCAGCAAAACCGTCCTTGCTATGCAGCATAATGGACTGGTTATGATGATGAGCATCCGTCAGGTTCTGCTCAAAGAACCATTGTTGAACGGGTGTCAGTTTCACAGCGCCCACCACTTCGCTCTGATCCGCCATTCGGGCCACCGATTGGACTTTCAGTGCCAAGGCAGACACGGTTGGATGACTGAACAGGTCTTTCATCTCCAGTCGATAACCTGCTTGCAGCAATCGGGAGGACACTTGCAAGGCCTTGATCGAATCGCCACCCAGTTCAAAGAAGTTATCCTGCGTGCCTACCGCTTCCACGCCGAGTACTCCGGCCCATACCGCAGCCAGTACTTGCTCCACCGCGGTACGCGGTGCGACATAAGCCGCACCCGTATGGATGCTTCCTTCCGGTTCCGGTAAGGCCTTGCGGTCGATTTTGCCGTTGCTCGTCAGGGGGATCGTCTCCAGTCGCATCAAACGTGCAGGCACCATATGTGCTGGCAGCCCGGCTTCCAGCTCGGCCTGTACTTCCTCGATCCGCAGCTCGGCTTCCCCCGTGATGTATCCACACAAGTACTTGTGTCCACGCTCATCCGTCCGGTCGATGACTACTGCTTGACGCACGCCTGGCACCCGCTGGATCGCCGTTTCAATCTCGCCCAGCTCGATCCGGTAGCCCCGGATTTTCACTTGATAGTCCATCCGGCCGATAAAGTCCACATTGCCGTCCGGCATCCACCGCGCCAAGTCACCTGTCCGGTACAATCGTTCACCTGGCACGAACGGATTGGCCACGAATTTCTCGGCTGTCAGGTCCGCACGATTCAGGTAGCCTCGTGCTACCCCGGCACCGCCAATGCACAGCTCACCCAGTACGCCGATCGGCACCGGATTCAGCTGGCTGTCCAAGATGTAAAACCGTGCGTTCAGCCATGCCTGACCAATCGGCACACTGCCGCTATTTGGCAACTTCGACAGTTCTTCGTCGTAGAAGCTGGAGTCAATCGCAGCTTCCGTAACGCCGTAGCTGTTCATAATGCGGATATCCGCGCCAAATCGTTCCTGCAGCACCCGATAATCTGTCACGCTGCAGCTATCCGAGCTGGTGATCAGCAGTTCCAGACTGCTCATGTCCAGCCCCTGTTCATACACATGCTGCATAAACGGTACGATCAGGGCCGGGGTCGATTCAAACACCGTAATCTGATAGTCGCGAATCCAGCCATATAGACGGCTTGGGTCAATGCGATCATCTTTCGGACAGATAACCATCGTTCCGCCGTTATAGAACACCCGCGCGATATCCCCGACGAACACGTCGAAGGAGAAGCTCGCCAGTTGCAACAACCGTACCGGGAACTGGTTCAGACGGTAATCCCGACGGTAGGCCGCGGCTGTGTTTACCAAACTGTGATGCTCGATCATGACGCCCTTCGGTCGTCCCGTTGTACCGGAGGTGTAGATCACATACGCCAGATCCTGCGGTTCGTTGATGTGCTCTACATCCGCGGTATCCCCGGTGTACAGCGACTCATCGTCCAGCGCCAGTACGGTATGCAGACGCAAACCCGTTGCGGATTCGGATGTAGTTTTGCTTTCATCCAGCCATACCTGTGCACGCTCCTGTAAGCCGATTTGGGTCAACAGTACCGTCGCACCACTGTCCTCCAGCATGAAACGAATGCGTTCGGACGGATAGTCTGCATCCAGCGGCACATAGGCGCCTCCAGCTTTCCACACCGCCAATACGCCGACCAGCATGTCTACCGAACGTTCACTCAAAATGCCGACCATCGACTCGCGTCCAATGCCTTCATTTCGCAGTCTACGGGCCAATTGGTTCGCACGCTCGTTCAGTGTGCGGTACGTAAGCTGCTGCTCTTCGTACACCACCGCCACGTGATCTGGTACAAGCTGCGCCTGTTCTTCCACATAGGTATGGAACAAGGCTCCTGCTTCAACAGCAGCAACATCCGATACTCCCACATCTCCAAAACCGTAGATGATTTGTGCCTTCTCCTCGACGGTTACCATATCCAAAGCTGCCAGTGGCTGCTGTGGATACAGGGTAATTGCACGTACGAGTTCGGTAAAATGCTGTGCCAATCGCGCGATGGTCTCAGGCTTGTACAGCGCCGTGCTGTATTCCAGACTGCACAGAATGCCTTCCGGCTGCTCCACTGCATCCAAGGTCAGATCAAATTTGGCCGTATGATTGTCCGTCGGATACGTTTTAAAGGTCAGACCCTCCAGCTCGAACTCCTGCTGTTCAAATGTTTTCAGCTCAAACATCGTGTCAAACAGCGCATTCCGGCTCGTATCCCGCGTTAAATTCAGCTTTTCAACCAGTTCTTCAAAAGGATATTCCTGATGCTCATAAGCATTGAGCGCATGCTCTTTGACCTCTTGCAGATAATCCAAGAACGTTTTGTCGCCAGCCGGATAATTGCGGATCGCCAGCGTGTTGAGGAATACGCCTACCAAGCCCTCCAGTTCCGCATGCGGTCTTCCGGCAATCGGCGTGCCGACGATAATATCCTCCTGCCCCGAATATTTATGCAAGAGCGTGCTATATGCTGCTAGCAACACCATGTACAAGGTGGAGCCGGTTTGTGCGGCCAGCTGTTTCAACTGCTCGCTGTCCTCCAAGCTGATCGCAAATTCCAATCGAGCTCCTTCCAGACGCTGTACGGCTGGTCTTGCAAAATCCATTGGCATATCCAGTGCTGGAATGTCACCAGCCATCGTGTTCAGCCAGTAGCTTTCCTGCTCACGAAGACGTTCACTTTGCATATCGGCATGCTGCCAAACCGCATAGTCCTTGTACTGGATGCGCAGGGGCGGCAGTTCCTTGCCTTCATACAATTGAGAGAACTCCTGCACGATAATTCCTTCAGTCACGCCATCCGAAATAATATGGTGCATGTCATAGAGCATGACGTGACGCTGTGGTCCGGTTTCCACCAGCTGAACCCGCAGCAATGGTGCTTGTGCGAGATCAAATGCACGTACAAAGTCCTGTGCGTACTGCTGGGTCTCTTCTTCGCTTGCCTGCACATGCTCCACGTTGAATGCGACGCCCGATTCAATCCGTTGAATCACCTCGCCATCCACCATGTCGAATCGGGTTCGCAGGGCTTCATGACGGGCAATCAGCTGGCGGAAGGCTTGCTCCAGTCGCGTTTTATCCAAGGAACCTTCAATGATCAAAGCGCCTGGCATATTGTAGCTAACCTCTCCGCCTTCCAAATGACTCAGCACGTACATCCGTTTTTGCGCCGAGGAAACCGGATAATATGCACGTTCCTCCGCAACAGAGATGGATACATACGTTTGCTGTGTCTGAACTTCTCCCATCACCTGCACCAGTTGCTCAATCGTCGGATATTGGAAAATATCTCGCAGCGCCAGCTTGTAATTCAGCTCCTGATGGATTTTCGCCATCAGGGTTGTCGCGCGCAGAGAATGTCCTCCCACTTCAAAAAAATGGTCCTTAATACCGATCTGCGGATGATTCAAAACACTTTGCCAAATACGTACCAACTGCTCTTCCAGCAGTGTCCGCGGTGCCACGTACGCTGTGCCTCCTTCGAGGCGCGCTTCCGGCGCAGGCAACGCTTTGCGGTCAATTTTCCCGTTTGGTGTCAGCGGGAAATGATCCAGTTGTACGACATATGTCGGGATCATATACCCCGGCAGCTTGGGCTGCAGCAGGTTTCGCAGCTCTGGCAAATTCAGCGCATCAGAAGCTACGACATACGCACACAAATCCTTGTCTCCATCTTCGTTTTCCCAGGCGGTGACGATGGCTTTCTGAATACCGTCCACGGTCAGCAGCTGTGCTTCCACCTCGCCCAGTTCAATCCGGAAGCCCCGGATTTTGACCTGATCATCCATCCGGCCGATAAAGTCCACATTGCCGTCCGGCATCCACCGCGCCAAATCGCCTGTGCGGTACAATCGTTCACCCGGTACGTACGGGTTCGCTACGAATTTCTCGGCGGTCAGGTCTGCACGGTTCAGGTAGCCTCGTGCCACCCCGGCTCCGCCAATGCACAGTTCACCCAGTACGCCGATCGGCACCGGATTCAGCTGGCTGTCCACGATGTAGAAGCGGGCGTTCAGCCACGCCTGACCAATCGGCACATTGCCGCTGCTTGGCAGCTTCGATAGATCTTCATCGTAGAAGCTGGAGTCAATCGCCGCTTCCGTGACGCCGTAACTGTTCATAATGCGGATATCCGCGCCAAATCGTTCTTGCAGCACCCGGTAATCCGTCACACTGCAGCTATCCGAGCTGGTAATCAGCAGTTCCAGACTGCTCATGTCCAGCCCCTGTTCATACACATACTGCATAAACGGTACGATCAGGGCCGGGGTCGATTCGAATACGGTAATCTGGTAATCGCGAATCCAGCCATACAAACGGCTAAAATCAATCCGGTCATCTTTCGGACAAATGACCATCGTGCCGCCGTTATAGAGCGTCCGCGCGATATCCCCGACGAACACGTCGAAGGAGAAGCTCGCCAGCTGCAGCAGTCGTACCGGGAACTCGCTCAGACGGTAATCTCGGCGATACGCCGCAGCCGTATTCACCAAGCTGTGATGTTCGATCATGACGCCCTTCGGACGTCCGGTTGTCCCGGACGTGTAAATGACATACGCCAGATCCTGCGGTTCGTTAATAGGCTCGATATCGGTGGTGTCTCCGATGTACAGCGACTCATCGTCCAGCACCAGCACGGTATGCAGACGCAAGTTCGCTGCGGATTCGGATGCTGCTTCGCTGTCAGACTTCGAATCTGATTTCAAGCTTACGCCTTCACTAAGGCGGTCTCTTTCCATCGTTTCAGCGCTAACCGCCGTATCCAGCTCACTCTCATTCTTTCCTTCGCTCAGAGCCCATTGGCTTTCATTCAGCCAACCCAGTGCACGCTCCTGCAAGCCCGTTTGGGTCAACAGTACCGTCGCACCACTGTCCTCCAGCATGAAACGAATACGTTCGGACGGATAATCCGCATCTAACGGCACGTACGCGCCTCCTGCCTTCCACACCGCCAGTACGCCGACCAACATATCCACCGAGCGTTCACTCAAGATGCCAACCATCGACTCGCGTCCAACGCCTTCGTTCCGCAATCTCCGCGCCAATTGGTTCGCACGCTCGTTCAGTTTCCGGTACGTAAGCTGCTGCTCCTCGTACACCACCGCCACATGATCCGGTACAAGCTGCGCGTGTTCTTCCACTAAGATATGGAATAAGGCTCCTGCTTCAGCAGCAACATCCGATACCCCCACATCTCCAAATCCATGGATGATTTGTGCTTTTTCCTCGGCAGGTACCATATCCAAAGCTGCCAGTGGCTGTTGTGGATGAAGTGAAATTGCACGTACAAGCTCGGTAAAATGCTGTGCCAATCGCGCAATCGTCTCAGGCTTATACAGCGCCGTGCTGTATTCCAGACGGCACAGAATGTTTTCTGGCTGCTCTATTGCATCCAAGCTCAGATCAAATTTGGCCGTATGATTTTCCAGCGGATACGAATGTAAGGTCAGACCTTCCAGCTGGAACTCCTGCTGCTCCAATGTTTTCAACTCAAACATC
>NZ_JAXCHD010000123.1:0-200 GCF_037027525.1 Paenibacillus sp. 203 | reverse complement strand
GTTATGAGCGATGGGGTGACGCAGTAGGGTAGTGACGCGGACTGATGGATGTCCGTCTAAGCAGTGAGGCTGGTGTGTAGGCAAATCCGCACATCGTAAGGCTGGGCTGTGATGGGGAGCGAAAATTGTAGTAGCGAAGGTCATGATCTCAGACTGCCAAGAAAAGCCTCTAGCCAGGAGAAGGTGCCCGTACCGCAAAC
>NZ_JAXCHD010000122.1:0-200 GCF_037027525.1 Paenibacillus sp. 203 | reverse complement strand
GTTATGAGCGATGGGGTGACGCAGTAGGGTAGTGACGCGGACTGATGGATGTCCGTCTAAGCAGTGAGGCTGATGTGTAGGCAAATCCGCACATCGTAAGGCTGGGCTGTGATGGGGAGCGAAAATTATAGTAGCGAAGGTCATGATCTCAGACTGCCAAGAAAAGCCTCTAGCCAGGAGAAGGTGCCCGTACCGCAAAC
>NZ_JAXCHD010000121.1:0-200 GCF_037027525.1 Paenibacillus sp. 203 | reverse complement strand
GTTTGCGGTACGGGCACCTTCTCCTGGCTAGAGGCTTTTCTTGGCAGTCTGAGATCATGACCTTCGCTACTATAATTTTCGCTCCCCATCACAGCCCAGCCTTACGATGTGCGGATTTGCCTACACACCAGCCTCACTGCGTAGACGGACATCCATCAGTCCGCGTCACTACCCTACTGCGTCACCCCATCGCTCATAAC
>NZ_JAXCHD010000120.1:0-202 GCF_037027525.1 Paenibacillus sp. 203 | reverse complement strand
GGGGTAACCCGCAAGGGAGCCAGCCGCCGAAGGTGGGGTAGATGATTGGGGTGAAGTCGTAACAAGGTAGCCGTATCGGAAGGTGCGGCTGGATCACCTCCTTTCTATGGAGAATCGTTTCCTGCAATGGAAACATTCAAATATGAAGCGTAAGCTTCAAAAACTACTCACTCGTTGCTCAGTTTTGAGAGCTCAAACTCTC
>NZ_JAXCHD010000119.1:0-202 GCF_037027525.1 Paenibacillus sp. 203 | reverse complement strand
ACGGTACCAAGTTAGAACCTAGATACGATCAGGGTGGTATCCCAAGGATGCCTCCTCTCAAGCTGGCGCTCAAGATTCTACGGCTCCCACCTATCCTGTACAGATCGTACCCAAATTCAATATCAAGCTGCAGTAAAGCTCCATGGGGTCTTTCCGTCTTGTCGCGGGTAACCTGCATCTTCACAGGTATTAAAATTTCACC
>NZ_JAXCHD010000011.1:0-161524 GCF_037027525.1 Paenibacillus sp. 203 | reverse complement strand
TCCGCACAATACAGCGGGCTTACCTTCTCATGAATAAAGGAGAAGTCTATATATGTATCCACTTTACGAAGCAGATGATCTTGCGGTACCAGTTCTTCCAGAGAAACCAATTCAAAAGATTGTTGTTGGTCTTGATGAGGTCGCAGCATATCAACACCGTCCGTTCTACAATAGTTACCTATATTATACAACATTAACGCGGTGTCGTCTTAAATAAAATGAACATAAAAAAAGCTGTCGAGACTTTCTCGACAGCCTGCGAAGACCTCTAAGGTCTTCTCTCACTTCTATACGATTCATAGGCCAGTTACACGCTATCTTTATAATTCACATGATTCAGAACAGACGACCTTCGTACACGATCTCAGCCGGGCCCGTCATATATATGTGATTATCTTCCTCGTTCCATTCGATATCCAGATCGCCGCCCTTCAGGCTTACAATGGCGTGACGGTCGCTGTATCCGTTTAGTACAGAAGCAACAAGCGTAGCACAGGCTCCGGTTCCACAAGCTAGCGTTGGTCCGGCTCCCCTCTCCCATACTCTCATATCTATATGCTTCCGGCTACGTACCGTGGCGAACTCAACATTTGTTTTTTTAGGGAACAACGGATGGCATTCCAGCTTCGGCCCCCAGGCTTCCAGATCAAAGCTTGGCGCATCCTCCACATAAATGACACAGTGCGGATTCCCCATAGATACAGCCGTAAAGCGAAAACCACTTCCTCCAGCTTCAATAGGCTCGTTAATTACGCTAGTCCGCTCTAGTGTAGTTGGAATTTTCAAACCCTCAAGAATCGGCTCTCCCATATCTACCTTCACCATACGAACAAGTCCGTTCTCTACAGTTAGTTCCACCTGCTGCACACCTGCGCCCAGGGTCTCGATCGTGATCTGTTCACGGTTGATATGTTTACGGTCATATACGTATTTGGCAGCACAACGGATAGCATTACCACATTGCTCGGCCTCCGAGCCGTCCGAGTTAATGATGCGCATGCAGAAATCCGCTTTTTCTGACGGCAATATATATACCAACCCATCGGCGCCAACACCAAAATGTCGATCACATAGCCGAACAGCTAATTCCGAGGCGTCAGACGGCAAATCCTGATGCCCAAACCAAACGATAAAATCATTACCTAGACCGTTCATTTTTGTGAATTCCATAGCTTACCTCCGCCGTTGCTGCTGATATCATGTTCCTCATAAAGCTTTGATCCCATGATATCATACAGGGCAATAGTGGGAAAGCGATGCGGTATGCATGACCCGATTACTAGGCTGAAAACTTCGTACGTCCTGCTGAAAAGTGTGTATTTCCGCCGCGACGACGGTTGCGTCGACCGCCCCATACACTTCCCGCTCCCATAAGAAACGTAGGAATCCCGGCTGCCACAATGGATAGCGCCCACTCACGCAATCCAAGCGGTACCGTTTTGAAAATAGGTTGCAGCACAGGCACGTACATAACCACCAGCATTAGCACTACGGAGGAGAGCACGGCAAGCACGAGATAACTATTTTGAAACGGATTACGATGGAAAATAGAACGGGAACTGCGGCAATCAAATACATGAATTAACTGTGCCAAGACTAGCGTAGCAAAGGCAACGGACTGTGCTTTGATCAATTGTCCTGCGTCATCCGGTGCAATACGTAATGTCAGCCAGAAGGCCGCTAGCGTACATAAACCAATCAACAAGCCACGACTAATGATTTTCCAGCCCAATCGACGAGCAAAAATATTTTCCTTTGCGCCACGAGGTTTGTGCTCCATAAGATCCTTTTCTGGCTGGTCCACCCCCAGAGCCATCGCTGGTAGGCCATCTGTCACCAGATTCACCCATAAAATCTGGATCGGTAACAAAGGTAATGGCAGCCCGGCCATCATGGCAAAAAACATCGTCAAAATTTCACCAACATTGGAGGCGAGTAGATAACGGATAAATTTACGGATATTCTCGTAAATATTCCGTCCTTCCTCAATTGCGGCTACAATGGTTGAGAAATTATCATCACTCAGAACAAGCGCAGCCGCTTCTTTGGTCACGTCCGTCCCCGTAATGCCCATGGCAATACCGATGTCCGACGCCTTTATCGCTGGAGCGTCATTGACACCATCTCCGGTCATGGCTACGACATGTCCGCGTCTTTGCAGCGACTTAACGATCCGTAGCTTGTGCTCCGGCGAAACTCGTGCATACACAGAGACAGTATCAACGGCTTTGTCCAGCGCCGCATCATCCATCGCAGACAGTTCCTGTCCTGTCAACACATGAGATCCGCGTTGAAGAATGCCCAGCTGCTGTGCAATGGCCTCTGCAGTTGTACCGTGATCTCCGGTAATCATCACAGTGCGAATGCCAGCACGACGGCACTTGCCAATGGCTTCGCGAACCTCACGACGTGGCGGATCAATCATGCCTGTCAGCCCAATAAAGATCAGCTGTGCTTCAGCCTCCTCAACCGTGGAGACACGCTCATGCGAGCGAATATCACGGTAAGCGACACCAAGTACACGTAGCGCCTCCGAGGCCATTCCTTCGTTAGCCGCCAGTACCTTTTGGCGCAACGTACCCGTTAACGGAACGACATTTCCTTCCCATAAAATATAGGAACACTGACCCAGCAGTACATCCGGGGCACCTTTGGCAAAGACAATGTGTCCTCCCTGGTGGCGTACGAGTACCGACATTCGCTTCCGATCCGAGTCAAAGGGAAATTCTCGCTCCCTTGTGTACAGCTCATATAGCCCTTGTCGCGTGACTCCGCCCTTGGCAGCTAACGTGATCAGCGCTCCTTCCGTCGGATCACCCTTCAGTTCCCAAACGGCGGACGGCGTCGGCTCTTTGGTTTTCTTTTTCGAACGTAGCTCCTCTGTATCGGCTTGAACAATTTCCGCATTGTTGCAAAGCACACTGGCTTGCAGCAGTCTACGCAGAGATTGTCCGTTTTTAAGATCGGCAGGAAGGTCTCTGTCCATAATATGCCCGTGTGGGTCATAGCCCTCTCCCGTAACTCCCCAGAAACGACCGTCCAGCCATAGCTTGGTGACTGTCATTTTATTTTGGGTCAGGGTACCCGTTTTGTCGGAACAAATGACAGATGCACAGCCGAGCGTTTCAACAGAAGGCAGCTTACGTACAATCGCCTTTCGTTTAATCATACGCTGCACACCCAATGCGAGCGCAATCGTCACAATAGCTGGCAACCCTTCCGGTATAGCCGCCACAGCCAAGCTCACTCCAGCCAAGAACATGTTCATGGCTGGCTGTCCATGTAAAATGCCTGCTACGACAACGAGCACCGTTAGCGCCAACGCTACGATAATCAAAATTTTGCCCAATTGCTCCAATCTGTGCTGCAACGGTGTCTCCTGCGACTCCGTATTTTCAATCAAGTCTGCGATCTTACCCATTTCGGTACTCATACCTGTACGTATAACCATTCCTTGTGCGGTTCCTCTGGTCATCATCGTGCCCATAAAACCGATGTTTTTTTGATCCCCGAGTGGTACTTCGGCGGCATGAATAGGGCGGCAATGCTTACTCACCGGAACTGATTCACCTGTCAGGGCGGACTCCTCTACATCACAGCCGTTCGTACTCAACCACCTTACATCTGCGGGAATGCGATCACCACTTTCCAGCAGCACAATATCACCCGGCACCAGTTCTCTGGCCTGAACTTGAATTCGTTTGCCGCCCCGCAACACTTTGGCGGTTGGGGCCGACAGTTGTCTCAAAGCTCGCAATGAACGCTCAGCTCTGAATTCTTGTACAAAGCCGAGAATTCCATTCAGTACAACAATAGCAATAATGGTAATCGCGTCCAAATATTCGCCAAGCAGTCCGGATATCAGGGTCGCTCCCATCAATACAAGCATCATAAAATCCTTGAACTGATTGAGCAGCAGCAAGATTGCCGAAACTCGCTTCCCCTCGCTCAGCTCATTCCATCCTGACCTTTCTCTTCGTTCCGCAAGCTGTTCCTCCGAAAGACCCTGCTTCGGGTCGACTTCCAGACTTGTTGAAAGCTGTTCATTGCTTAATTGGTGCCAGTGTGCTTGTTCCATTCTCCCCAATTCCCTCCCGGTCAGATAGTCCGTTTCCGTCGGTTGTGCGTAGGATGGCTGCCCGTTATTATATTTTTGTGCCGCGATTGCTGATAAGCTGGACAGACTTTCTAGATTCAATCTATTCGGACAGGACCTGAAATATCACAAAGCAGCTTAAGTTTTGTCCCAAAGTTATGTATCATAGAAGGAAGGCGAAAATACATTTGCTTCAAAGGAGAACATAATTATGGCATTGGACGGAATCGTAACCCGCGCTATCGTACACGAATTGCAAGGAATCCGGGGCGGGCGCATTAATAAAATACATCAGCCAAATGATCGCGATATCGTGCTGAATCTGCGGGCACAAGGTGGAAGCGTAAAGCTGCTGCTGTCGGCTAATCCGACCTTCCCGCGTGTACATTTTACAGAACAAAGCTTTCTTAATCCGACAGAAGCCCCTATGTTTTGTATGCTCCTTCGCAAGCATTGCGAAGGAGGCGTTATTGAGAAAATCACGCAGGTGGGCATGGAGCGTATTATTCACATGGATATACGTCAACGTGATGAACTGGGGGATATTTCACTCAAACGAATTATCATTGAACTGATGGGTAGACACAGCAACATTATTTTGCTTGACCCGGAAACAGGCGTGATGCTGGATGGCATTCATCATGTCACACCGTCTATTAGCAGCTATCGGGTCATTATGCCCGGCTTTCAATACACGGAGCCTCCTGAACAAAACAAGCTGAATCCACTAGAAACGGAAGAGGCAGCCTTCATATCCTCGTATCAAACAGCGATCGAGGCCGAAGAAGCTCCCAAACGCTGGATCGTGAACACTTTTACTGGACTCAGTCCCCTCATTGCTGAAGAGATACTAACTCGAGTAACTAATGAAGTATCTGGTGATAGTGATCGTTCACTATGGAGTACATTCAGTCACATCATGGATGACGTGCGGAATCATCGTTTTCAGCCAGTATCTGGACTAAACGCACAAGATAAAGTGATATTCTCAGCCATTCCACTGACGTTGATCCAAGAAGAACGTAAGGAGTACGCTACTATCAGTGAGTGTATGGAGGACTTCTTCGGTGAAAAGGCAGAACGGGATACAGTTAAACAAAAAGTCAGTGACCTACTGCGGTTTCTGCAAAACGAGCGGAGTAAAAACGTAAAAAAACTCGACTATCTCCATCAGGATTTGGCCGAGGCGGAAGATGCGGATCAATTTCGCATTTATGGAGAGCTGCTATTCGCTTCGCTGCATGAGGTAAAAAAAGGGGACAAAGAAGTGACGCTCACCAACTTTTATGATGAGGAACAGCGTCCAATGACCATCCCACTGGACCCGCTACTCAACCCATCAGATAATGCACAACGGTATTTTAAAAAATACAACAAATATAAAAACAGCTTGGCTGTCATTGACGAACAACTGGAGAAAACGCACGAAGAAATCCGTTATATGGACAATCTTCTTCAGCAGCTAGCCCACGCCTCTATGAATGACATTGAGGAAATACGTGAAGAACTGGTTCAGCAGGGCTATCTCAGAGATCGGGTCAAAAAAGGAAAGAAAAAGAAGAAAAACGACCGTCCAACCCTGCACGTCTATACATCATCCGAAGGTATCGAGTTACTGGTCGGCAAGAACAACTTGCAAAATGAATATGTGACAAATCGACTGGCCGGACCAAATGACACCTGGCTGCACACAAAGGATATTCCGGGGTCACACGTCGTTATTCGTGCTGAGCAATTCGGGGATACGACGCTGGAGGAAGCAGCTCAACTCGCCGCCTACTTTAGCCAGGCCAAGCAGTCCAGCAGTGTGCCTGTGGACGCCACCCTGATTCGGCATGTACGTAAGCCCAGCGGAGCCAAGCCCGGCTTTGTCATCTACGACCATCAGCGTACGCTCTTCATTACACCCGATGAGGAACTGGTCAAGAAGTTGCCGAATCGCATCAAAAACGGCTAAGTCTCACCAGCCTATTGAATCCACAAAAAAAGCCCTTTGTTCTTTGCAGGATACACTTCTTGTGTTCCATGCATAAAGCAAGGGGCTTTTTATTTACTTTTGTCCAACAGCAGCCTTCCTCAATTCCTCGACAACCTGATCTTCCACACTACGGCTACCCAGATCACCGTGAAAAATAACACCTTGGCGTGCACCGTGAAAATCCGAGCCGCCAGTTGCAATGAGCCCATATTGTGCCGCCATCGCAGTATATCGGCTCTCAGCCTCAGCATCATGGTCAGAATGTCGCACCTCCAAGCCCACAGGCTTCGCCTCCTCTATAATAGAGCGAACCAGCTCATCATTTCCGTATAAGCCAGGGTGGGCCACCACAGGAACCCCTCCTGCTTCACGAATCCAGTTTATGGCCTCCGCAGGCTCTACACGGGGTACAGACACATATCCGGGTGCTCCTTCCGCCAAATAACGGTCAAACGCATCCCGCATATCCTTCGCATACCCTTTTTGAACCAGCGTATCTGCCATATGCGGACGTCCAATGCTTTCATCTGGTGCCAGCGGTCTGCCCATCGTAGCCACCACTTCATCCAGTGTGATTTCCACGCCCAGACTACGCAATTGACTCAAAATCAAATCATTACGGGTATCCCGCGCCTGGCGAAGCTTTTCCAACCGCTCCAAAAAAACTTTATTGCGGTAATCCATAAAATAACCGAGTATGTGAATATCCTTACCGCCAGCTCGAGTACTAATTTCCACTCCTGGCACCACAGTAATTCCTATGCGTTTTCCCTCCTTCAGAGCTTCCTCCAGACCAGCTACCGTATCATGATCTGTAATGGCTACACCTGCCAGCCCTTTTTCCTTGGCCCAGCGCACATTATCTGCGGGTGGCTGCATGCCGTCAGATGCTTGGGTGTGTGTATGTAAATCATATCGTTTTACGTTAATCTGTTCCTTCATTATACATCCTCCTTCTCTTTCACCTTTGCCAGCTCGTCCTGCGAGTCCCTCAGCACGTCCGTTCCCTGATCATGACGACGCAAGTAAGACAGGAAGGTGACTACCGGAATCGGCAACAACGCCGACTTCAAATGAATTGCATAAAATTCTCGTTTGAACGCGATATCTGAAATGTTTACAATTTTCAACAAACCGAGCGCAACTTCATGCTTCACCGAAGAAGGTGATAGCATGGTAATTCCCAGTCCAGCCTCCACCGCCGATTTAACCGCTCCAGTGCTCCCCATCTCCATTACAATACCAAGTCGAGAGGCATCCACACCACGACTTTTCAGCTCATCTTCTATCACTTGACGTGTACCAGATCCCTTTTCTCTGGCTACAAAGGGATGCTTAAACACATCTTCCAGAACCACTTTTTTAGCCTTGGCCAGCGCATGTCCTGAAGGCACAATCAGTTTCAGTTCGTCCTGCATTACAGGTTCTACCACGATATCCGGATGCTGGACTGGTGCCTCAATCAGTCCTAAATTCAACTGATGTTTTAGTATATCATCCATAATTTGAGTCGTATTCATCACATTCATTGCCATGCGTATATGAGGGTATTCCTGGCCAAACGGCCCCAACATTCTTGGTACAATATACTCACCAATCGTTAGGCTGGCGCCAATATGCAATCTTCCCTCCAGCATGTGAGTAAAAGCAGACATCGCCTCGTCAGCTTCCCTAATCAGTTGCATGCTTTTTTTCGCAAAAGGTAGTAGTGTCGCTCCCGCCTCTGAAAGCTCGATTTTTTTAGTCGAACGTTGCAGCAGCTTCGTGCCGAAATAATCTTCCAAAGACTGAATTTGCATCGTCACCGCAGGTTGTGTCATATGCAGCGCTTGTGCCGCCGCCGAAAAGCTCCCACGCTCCGCTACGGTATAAAAAATGTGCAACTGATGAAAGTTCATACTGACAGCCCTCTCCCCTCTGATCTCTCTATTTTACCATAAGAAAAACATCTGTCGAAGCATTTCCAAGTAAACTTACTGAATTGGGGAGTTTTATTGCTGGAAATAAAAAAAGCATGCAGCTGATAACTGCATACTTTCTACTCAAAATTGACGGTAATCATAAGTTCGGAGATTTTTTCATCTAGAGCCGACCGCCCAATCACCGTCTATTTTTGCTTACGAGTGCTTTTCATCAGTGTCATGCGTCGCGAATGGCGTAGCCATGAATAGTATGACTTCAAATCCCTTAATTCAATGGTCTCCGACATTCGACCCAAAAAGGTAATGACAATCATCTTGTGAAGCGGATTCCCCGCAATATCCATCTCGCCGGGCAACTCTCCAAATTCGGCCACGACGACCAGATCACCATCAATTAAATATACATCCTCTTCGTTATGATAGTAGGACTCCATCCTGTTTTGCTTCAGGCATTCCCAAAGCCAGGCGGCGATATGATTCGTCTCGGACTGTTTCTGCTCTATCCGATCTAAGTAGCGAGTTTTCGCATGATTTGTAATCACGATATCGGCGACTTTTTTATCGCCCATCTCCACGTAGAACGGTTCGTATGTACTCCATCGCTGCATTGCTTTGTCACGCACGGGATCACTCTCCCCACCAGATAGGTCTTTATATCTACCAATATATTCATATGTTACCTCAACAGACCCGGGACTACAAGTTACAAAATTGAAGTTTATGGGCGGTTTTTAAAGATTTTTTAGGTCTAACAGCATTAAGACCATTATGCAAAAGTCCTGACTTTACAAAAAAAAGCCAGCCCGTAGGCTGACCTTTTAAGAATATTTTACAATATATAGATATTAGAAACTTATATTTCATATTCTTTCATCTTTTCCTTATCGTCGTTGTACTCCGTCCTAATCTCATTTCGAAAAGAACGCTCGACCTTACGCACATAGGAAAGTCTGCGAATATTTTTAACGGTGTCTTCTGCCCGATCCGCATTCATATATATAACTACATAATGCATACGCTTTGAAATAAAGTGGACATTTCCGTATTTCTCCAGATTGCGGGCAGCCTTGATATCGCTTACCCAAATGATGTACCCTGTCCGCTCGGCAAACATTCGCTTCATCTCCCCTCCACTCGGTATCATTCCTATGACCTATCCACAGGAGCATTTCCCTCCGCTGCCACATCCGCCCTTTTTCACATTCGGATCATTGCTCGGCACCTTAATGGTCTCGGACACGGAATATGCAATCGTTTCAGACATGGCATGAAGCATATCATCCAGCGCCTTTTCGGCTCGTTTGAACTCCTTAACCTCCACGAATTGTTCCAATTCCAGCTCGACGACCTGCACTGCATCCTTCGCTTCATGATAGTTCGGATGAAAATGCCCAAAACGCTCCGTTTCCGCGAATAGCTCCTTTTTGGCATCCAGCTTGCGTACACACGCCTGAATAGACGGATTCAATTCCACACGCTGTTTCCAATATAAATAATCCGATACCTCAAAGGATCGGTTGACCATATCGCCCAATTCATAGGCGTTAATAAGCACTTCTGCCATATTGACCGTATTCAATTCGGCTACGCTCATGAATGTTCATCTCACTTTATATAAAGTTCTACCCAGTAAAAGTAGACTCATTTATCATACCACATCCTTCTTTTGAGAAGAAGGAGTTTCATGCACTTCCTGGCTCTACTATGTAAAAGGAACCAGCAGCCGCATGTCTGACCATTCACTTGGCTGTAAGCTCGCTTGAGAAGGTGTTTCGTCATCCATTCCTGAGGCATACCAACCTGTGACACTCCATGGTGCACCGGGAACCACCGCCTCCGGTATCCATTTAACCTCTTTCCCACCGATTCGCAGTCCCACAGCAGCCTGCCAACGGATCGCTTGCTCGATCAACTGCCGGGCAGTGGAAGTATGGTAACTCCTCCATTCTTTTGTCCATGAGGAGGGGACTGTAGATCTTTCCGGAAAATAGTCAGACGGATCAGGCAACATGTGCTCTTGTTCGTAAAAATGCAGCGTACGCCCTGTATAAACCAAACCTGCTCTTCCCTCTTGGGAAAAGATAGGACGGGCCTGAATCGGGTCGGACTCCATTTCACTGTTGGGACTGCCTGAACTTATTTTCTCTGTTTCCGAAATCAATGGATAATGATGAGTTGGCTCGTCCACACCTTCCGGTTCACGACGTGGACCTAATCCAATTGCAGCAAGCGTTTTTCGTATTTTGACAGCAGAGCTCGCCGGAATAATAAAGTCCCTATCGCCCAGCCGTTCCAGTAATCCTTCCAGCGCGGGATGGCGTGCAACTATGTCTGCATCCTCCTGTGTGCCACATCGCAAAAGTGTTACCTTTGCAAAAGCGGTCCGTCCGACATCACCTGCCCACTGTTCTACCGCCATACGTACATGATCAGGCACACCTGTTCGGCTGTATTTATCCAGAAGAGCAGGAATTGCTTTGGCTTCCATCCCTAACTCGATTGCCTCTGTAACACTTTCTCTGGTGAGCCGGTATACTACCATCCGATCTCCTGTCACACGTTCACAGCAGCATTCCAGTCGCCAGCGCACATCATATGCCACATCTGGTGGAACCAATATTTCAAAATCAGGTTGTACATAAAAAGCACCTTGCTCTTGATGTGTATCCTCGTAATTATTGGGACGAAGCATTTCTATCACAGATACATTCCAGCGAAAACACAGTTTACCCGATACAGTCTGGCCCCAATCACCCATTCCAAAAGCAGTCAGAGCCTTCAGCCAACCCTTCAATTCCTCCATGAAAGGTTCATTGAAATTAAAATCAGAACCCGTTTCTCCCGCAAACCCTTCCGGATTTGAGATTATAGGAACAAGGTCTAAAAGGGCACCATTCTTGGAATCAGCTCTGCTCGTACTCTCATGCTGGATTAGGCCTACCTGAAGCATCCATTGCAGCAGAAACTTAATAGATATCCACCCTTCTGTTCCTACATACTGGGAGACGGCACACAGCATATAGCGAAAATGCTGCATAGACGCTTCGGCCTTGCCGTATCTTTCCATGAGTGTAGCAAAAATATGCTTGCGCATTTGCCAAGCAGACAAACGAATCCAAGTCGCCAGTTCCGTTTCCTGAATGCGAAAAGACACAGTTTCTTTCACTAACAGCCCCAAACTGAGTAGCAAATCCATCATTACCACCGTTTGCACTGGATACAGCTCTGCATGCGCATAATGCAACCCAAGACCCATCAGGTCATCTGGGCGAAAGGGGGTCAGTTCATTCAATTTTTGCAATGATCGCTTATGTATGGTTCCTTTGGCCGTCAAAGGGACACCTTGTACCGCAATACGTGACAACGCATGCAGTAATTCCGACTCCAGGCCTGTCATTGATTCATGTACCTTTATCGGATGATCCGAATGCATCATGTTCATTGGATTTTGCTCTAACAACATATCGTACAGATCCGGTAGCCGATGAACCGGAATATATAAAATTCGTTCGCCCCACGATTTGGTAACAGCCTCCAGCCAGCCTCGGGCACGTAATCCACGTAGTGCCAGTTTCGTTTCGACTCCACTTAACACTCCCCGGGTAAGCTGTATAGGTACTTCTTCCTTCATGGGCTGTCCCGCGTACCAGATAAAGCATCGTCTAAGCACCAGTAGCTCATCCGATGAAAGCTCATTCCAGCTGTCTTGCGTGTTCGTTACGCCCATTCTTGATTAGGCCTCCTTTTTCTTCCCACGATCTCCAGACTTAGCATTCCGGCCTCCGATAGCCTCTGTCACACTAAATCTGCGAACCGCATATTCATAGCCTTGCTCGATCAGAAACAGCTGACGACGAGCTGCAAAATCCGTCTCCTTGCTATTCTCCGTCACTAGCGCATAAAAATAAGCTTTATTCTCGCCCGACTTTGGTCGCAAAATACGGCCCAGTCGCTGCGCTTCTTCCTGGCGAGAGCCAAAGCTACCCGATACCTCTATGGCTACTGCCGCATCTGGCAAATCCACCGCAAAGTTTGCAACCTTGGACACCAATAGGGTCCGAATTGTACCCTTGCGGAACGCATCGAACCAACGCATCCGCTCGGTCTGGCTCATTGAACCCGTAATCAGTGGGACGCCCAGCTCCTGAGCCAATATACGCAATTGGTCCAAATATTGACCAATAATAAGCGTGGGCAAACCGCTGTGCTGCTGCATCAGGCTACGCACCGCCTCCAGTTTGACCGGATTTTCGGCTGCAATTCGGTACTGCTGTCTGCCCTCCGCACGCATACTGCGCTCCAAGAGTTCAGCTGTCATTGGAAGCCGTAGCTCCACACAATCGACCTGAGCGATCCAGCCCTGCCGCTCCAGCTCCTTCCACGGCATATCGTATCGTTTGGGTCCAATTAAAGAGAACACATCCCGTTCACAACCATCCTCTCGAACCAGCGTGGCCGTTAACCCCAAACGACGGGTAGCCTGAATGTCAGCCGTCGCCCGGAATACTGGCGCGGGTAGCAAATGAACCTCATCATATATAATGAGTCCCCACTTCCGCTCACTCAGCAGTTTCATATGCTCAAAATCCCCATCTTTGGTACGACGGTGTGTCAAAATCTGGTAAGTTGCCACCGTAATCGGACGCACCTCTTTTTTCTGACCACTATACTCCCCGATGGAATCGGCAGGAATATCCGTCTTTTGCTTTAACTCTTCTACCCATTGACGTACAGATGTAGTATTAGATGTTAGAATAAGCACCTCGCACTGAAACCGATTCATTACCGCCATACCTATCACTGTTTTTCCGGCTCCGCATGGAAGCACCAGTACACCACTACCCCCTAAGCCGTCCGCTCCTTCAAACGCATCAGCGGCCTTTACTTGATAATCACGAAGCTGCAACTTCGTTTGTCCCTTTCCCAAGGTAAAACTAAGCTGATTCCCTTCAAGATAGCCTGCCGTATCCACAACGGGATATCCCAAGCGCGTTAATTCCTGCTTGAGCAAGCCCCGATTTTCGGGCGGGACCGATGCGCTTACCTCGTCAACGCGAAGTAAACCAAGCTGTTCTAGCTCTTGCTTGATCAGAAGCTCATCCAGTAAAGCGGGGGTCTCTGCTCCCAAGATCAAGCGATCACCTATTGTATAGCTGTTGGCTTTCCCTGTCTTTATACCTCCGTCTGGCTCATGTTCAGCACGGTATGCGCCAATCGTATCTGTGCTATAAGTTCGCTCTTCTTCCGTACCCTCCCTTGAAAGCGTCAACGTCCCATAACGAGAAACGAGCTGTTCAATATCCTTCAACAAATCACGTGGAATATCCCAACGAGACATGGAGTTCAAACTATTTTGAATGTCCTCAGCACTCCATCCGAGGGCAGCTGCGTTCCACAAAGACAGTGGAGTGAGGTGATATGTATGAAAAGCGGACGGGCTTTTAACCAACTCCGCATAAATCTGCAACTGTGAACGAGCCCGTTCTGAACCGGGCAAGCCCATTTCCAGCAGAACGGTAAAATCACGTTGTACAATACAAGGATGTTCTGGATTCATAACTACCTCCTGATAATCTAACCATACATCATTTTAAAGTTATATAATAAATAGCTTATCCGTTTATTCGCATATCAACCAGAACAGCAAGGAGCCCAACCCATATTCGGGTTGAACTCCTGATTAGAAGCTCGGGGTAAAGACCTCCCCAAACCAATGCCTACCTTAATTATTCTTCTAGTGGACCTGCTCGGAAATATGACTAAGCGCCTCTCCAGCGTTGTCTGCAAAAATATTACGAACAGCCAAATCCCCGATCGAGACAATCCCGATCAGACGGTCACCTTCCGTCACGGGCAAACGACGGATTTGCTGCTCTGCCATCAGCTCAGCTGCTTGATCCACCGACATGTCCGCACTAGCTGTACGAATACCTGTCGTCATAACCGTATCAACCGAACCCGAACCTGAATTTTTAGCCGCATAGCCGCGAACGACAAGATCACGGTCCGTTACTACACCGATCAACTTATCACTGCCTTCGCTTTCCACAACCGGAATAAAACCAGTATCATTGTCCTTCATTTTGACCGCAATTTCATAAATATTGTCCTGCGGGGTAACCGTTACGCATTTTTTAGTCATAACTTCCTGAACTTTTTTCATGGGTACTCCCTCCTTTTCAAGAGTAGGGTACCCCATTTCATTCAGCTCATACTCCAGATTGAACCGTTCCCAATTCAACTCATTTTAGCCCTTAATTGCCCCTGCTTTTCGTTCCGCAGCATATCCCGTAGACATCGCAATAAACAAACGAACCGCGTTAATCATAGCATCCTCATCAAAATCAAATTTCGGATGATGGTGTGGATAAACTGCTCCTTTAACTGGGTTACCCGCTCCTACGAACATGAAGCAACCTGGCACACGTTCCAAATAATACGCAAAATCTTCAGCAGGCATCAGTTTCGACGCTTCCTGTACATTCTCCTCGCCAAAAACAGATTTTGCTTCATTAAAGAAACGAGATGCTTCATGTGCGTCATTGACAACTGGTGGGTATCCCATAATATAGCGAACCTGTGCTGTTGTACCGTATGTTGCGGCTGTAAGCTCTGTCACCTCATGCAGTCGCTCCTTCATTACCGTTCGTGTCTCCTCATCAAACGTACGAATCGTCCCACTCAAGCGACACGTTTCTGCGATCACATTTTGCGCAGAGCCCCCTTGGATGGTTCCCACCGTCAGCACAGCAGGTCGCAAAGGGTCGACTGAACGGCTTACGACACTTTGCAGTTGCATAACAAGAGCTGAACCCGCCACCACACTATCATTAGTGGACTGAGGCATGCCACCATGCCCACCCTTACCTGTGATTTCAATATAAAAATCGTCTGCCGCCGCCATCAGCGGCCCTGCGCAACTCGCGGCCGTCCCGACCGTAAAAGGTGTCCATAAATGGATGCCATAAATGACATCCACACCTTCCAATACACCATCCTTTATTACACTGACCGCTCCGCCAGGCAACAATTCCTCCGCAGGTTGGAACAACAACCGAATTTCTCCTTGCAGCTCGTCCCGGTTCAGACTAAAATAGTAAGCCGTTCCAAGCAACGCGGATGTATGTCCGTCATGGCCGCAAGCATGCATGGCTCCGTCCACGCTGGAGCGATATTCACATTCCTTTTCATCCTGAATAGGAAGAGCATCCATATCGGCGCGCAGCATGACGACAGGCCCGGGCTTAGCACCACGAATGGTACCTACAACACCGTGTCCCCCTACCTGACGGCGAATCTCGATTCCCCAACTCTCCAACTTATCCGCTACAAAAGCTGCGGTTTTGCTTTCTTGAAAGGAAATTTCGGGATTCTTATGTAAATGTCTACGCCATTCCACCATGTTTTCTTGCAAACGATCAAACCAGGTCTCGTCTATCACATGTTGTGTCATTCTGCTCCACCTCTCCTTTTAAAGCATCGGGCAAGTTCCCGATTAATCATGCAGCGTCACCACGTATGCACCGCTACTCTCAAGTCTTCATTTTTATCCTATTGTAGCAGATATGGAATTGTTGCGATATCTGTTGCTCCAGGGAGCTTGCAGAAGCCCATCAAACATAATATGATAAAATGGATAAACGATAAAATGATAACCGTCTGCGAGGAATATACCTTGTGACGAATACCGGGGGAAGCTGATATGAGAAATACGAAGCCGGAGACTCGAAGAAGAGGCACACCGGATTTCCAATTGCTGATCCTCACTTTGTTACTGGTTGGATTCGGTGTAATTATGGTATTTAGCTCCAGCTCCAGCGTAGCTCTGCTGAATAAAGAATACAATTTTGATTCTTTATATTTTGTGAAGCGCCAATCTGCTTTTGCTGTACTTGGACTTTTTATTATGTTGGTAGCTATGAATATTAAGATGGAAAAATATAAAAAGCTTTTTGTACCTTTATTTTTCATAACTATATTACTGCTAATCATCGTTCTTTTTACAGGCTCACTTAACGGCGCAAAAAGCTGGCTCAGGTTTGGTAGTGTTGGCTTCCAGCCAACGGAGCTTGCGAAAATTTCCATCATTCTTTACTTATCCGCACTCATCGTCAAAAAAGGAGATCGCTTTAGAGATCTGCGGACTGGCTACATACCTGTAACAGTCATTGTAGGTTGTGTTGCAGGACTCATCATGCTTCAACCTGATTTAGGTTCCTGCTTCATTTTGGTTGCTACGAGTGGTCTGATTATTTATGCCGGGGGAGCCAGTGTCAAGCATATTACAGCATCCATTGTTCTGCTCGTGCTAGGTGCTTCCATCGTGTTTGGTATTGGGTCGTTGTTTGGAGGAGATTCTGGAACCACAGATGGACAAGCTGCTGCCCAGCAAGATTATAAAATCGGGCGCTTTCAAGCCTTTCTTAATCCCGAGAAATATAGACAAGGAACGGGATACAATCTGGTACAGTCCTTACAAGCTATAGGTGAAGGCGGCTTAAACGGGTCAGGCTTTGGTAAAGGTATTATCAAGCTACACTATCTCCCCAATTCGTTTAATGATTTTATCTTTTCCGTAATCGGTGAAGAATTCGGATTTATCGGAACAGCCATATTCCTGATGCTATATTTGTATTTCATTTGGCGAGGCATGATCATTGCTCTGCGTTGTCATGATCCGTTCGGAACGTTGGTAGGCACCGGCATCATGGGTTTGATCGCCATTCAGGCCTTCATTAATATCGGCGGTGTAACCCAAACGATTCCAATCACTGGCGTAACGCTTCCATTTATCAGCTTTGGTGGCTCCTCCCTACTTGTCATGATGTTTTCCATGGGCATTATGCTCAGTATTTCTCGTGAGAACACCAAACAAGCGGTGCAGGAACGCACCACAGGGGTAGCTGTCCGTAATGAAGTACCCAATCGCTTTCAAACTCGTAGAACCAACCGTTTTCGCTAAAAAAGAACTTCCAAGGTCCACTTACAACGGTGGCTTTGGAAGTTCTTTTGGTTATGTATAAAATACGAGAGCCCTCTGCAAAAATGGCTATACTGTTGATTCACAAAACGAAAACTGGCGATTCTATAACCACCAGTTTTCGTGTTTTTATTCGGGTTATCCCACGGAATTTCCCGACATGTATACAATTGGTTAAAAACATCAATTTGTCGGTTCCTGATTCTTTTACACTGCGTCGTCCTTGAACGCGACACCTTCCACTTTTACGTTCACTTCCACAACCCGCAAACCCGTCATACTTTCGACGGCTTCTCGCACATTTTGCTGAAGAATTCGGGATACCTCATGAATAGGTGTTTCGTAGAGCACGACAATACGTAGATCAATGGCAGCTTCCAGCTGTCCAACCTCCACTGATACGCCTTTTTGTACATTTTTACCGCTCAGCCTTTTGGCCCAGCCTTCCGATAAACCGCCTGACATTGCAGCAATGCCCGGTGTCTCTAATGCGGCCATCCCGGCAATTTTACCTACGACATCGTTGGAAATCTTGATGTTTCCTGCTTCCAGTTGTTGAATTTGCTCTGCCATGACCTATGTCCCCCTTCATCCATCCTTTATTTGTATTGTAAAGCCTCAGCCACTCCAAATGCAAACCCTACGTATGAAAAACAACTTTCGTTTACAACCTATATCATTTTGGGTATATTAATTTAGAAAATCCATACAAGTGACAGCTTTCGCCAAACTTGTACACATCTATTGATATCGAGGTGCTCTTCATTGAAAAAATGGTTATCTCCCGCTTTGCTCATAGCGACATTTGCTCTTAGCGCAGTCGCTCATTACACCCATTGGAATGCAATAGCCCAATTTGTCATTTGTGCAATTTCTGTTGTATTCGTAGCCGGTTTTCTCGGCAGGGCGACCGAAAGTGTCGCGCATTATGCTGGCCAACGTCTAGGTGGGTTCTTAAATGCCACCTTTGGTAACGCAGCCGAACTGATCATCGCCATCTTTCTCGTTAAAGAAGGTCTTTACGATATGGTAAAGGCCAGTCTTACCGGTTCCATCATCGGTAATCTGCTGCTGGTGCTCGGAGCAAGTCTGTTCGCAGGCGGTTTGAAGTACAAAGTGCAAAATTTCAATATATCGCTGGCTGGATTAAGTGGTTCTCTGATGATTGTGGCTGTTATTGCCTTGTTCGTTCCAGCTGTCTTTCTGAACACACACGTTATCACAGATAGCGAATCAGATACGCTCAGCCTGATTGTCGCAGGCACGCTCATTGTCGCGTATATTGCGTGGCTTATTTTTTCTATGATTACGCATAAGGACTATTTAGCTGACGTGACCGAACAAAAAGATGAAGAATTGCCACATGAGCATACCCCTGTGTGGTCCAGAAACAAATCCATTGCCTATTTGGTACTCGCTACCGTCATGGTCGCTTTTGTCAGCGAATGGCTGGTAGGTACACTGGAGGTGTTTACAACCCAATTTGGGCTCAGCGAATTGTTCGTAGGTGCCTTCCTCGTCGCTATTATTGGTAATGCAGCAGAACATAGCGCTGCTATTTTACTGGCGATGAAAAACAAAATCGGTGCATCGGTCGAAATAGCTGTCGGCAGCAGTTTGCAAATTGCGCTATTTGTTGCCCCTGTGCTGATTTTTGTCAGTTACTTTATGGGAAACACGATGAATATTGTTTTCACCACTATTGAGCTGGTCGCCATTGCTGTCGCTGTATTTATCGCCAAATCCATCACCCAGGACGGCTCAACCAACTGGTATGAGGGACTCATGCTACTGGTAGTGTATGTATTGTTAGGTGTATCCTTCTTCCTTGTGTAGCTTTTAAGGTTTTAAAATGTGCATTAGGATGGTGGAAGGGCGAGGCGCTTTTGCCATCCTAAAGGAACATTTTTTTAAAAAAAGGCATCAAAAAAAGCATGCTCTCAAACTCCGCATGCTCTCATCAATTCAACCGTCTTCCTAATTGGCCTTATTATTCATGGCCTCATATAGAATAGCCAGATTGCGTTCCAGCTCACTGACCAGCTGTTTACCTACCATTTCTGGAAGAAGTCCAGCGCGAACCGCAAAATCCACTTCCTTGGAAAATCCGTACATCTGAGTATCCAGCACTTCCTCATAGAGAGGGCAATAACGGGTTGCCAGATTCTCCATCTGTACTTCAATAAGCTTCTTTATTTTATCTGCATCTTCCTGAAGCAGATTAATAGCCTTGATATTCAATTGTTCCTGCAAATCAGATGAAGTCATGGATTCTTCCCCCCTATGTCTCAATGTCGCACAAGACGTCCTATCCTTAATATTAGACCAAATTGCAGGCTAATACAAGAACCTGACAAAAAAAGCATCCCTACAGTTACAGGTAGGGATGCTTTTGCTTCAAGAATAAAGTTAGCTGGCTACTGAAATATGAAGTCCGTGCTTCTCGAATACCTCGATGATCGCTTTCTTAGCTTCCTCCGCATCTGGTCCATGAACGTGTAGTTCATAGCTATGGCTGCTGACTAGGGTCGTAAACAAGCCCAGTATACTTTTCACATCAATATACTTATTTTCGGAATGAAGGACGATGGAAGAGGTGAACTTGCTCGCCGTCTGTGCAATTTCAACAACCGCCGCGTTATTATTGGACATAGAGATCCCTCGCTTTACTGAATTGTCATGTATCGTTACTCACCCATAATAATACATTGAAATCGCTTTCTCAGCAAGAACGGATATCGTTATTTTAAATTCTCAGGGTTTAATGGCTCCAGCTCAGGCAGAACAAAGATGCCGTCTTTACGAATCAAAACATCGTCAAAATAAATTTCACCACCGCCATATTCTGGACGCTGAATCAACACCAAATCCCAGTGGATCGATGAACGATTACCGTTATCCGCTGTTTCATAAGCTTGACCCGGTGTAAAATGCAAGCTGCCGGCGATTTTCTCGTCAAACAAAATATCCTTCATTGGATGTAAAATGTGCGGATTAAATCCGATGGCAAACTCGCCAATATAACGTGCTCCCTCGTCAGAATCGAGAATATCATTCAGCCGCTTCGTATCGTTACTCGTCGCTTCCACAATCTTACCATTTTCAAAACGGAATTTAACATTTTCAAAAGTAATACCATTATACAAGGTTTGTGCATTGTAGCTGATAGTTCCGTTTACGGAATCACGTACAGGCGCGCTGTATACTTCGCCATCCGGGATATTGCATTGACCTGAACACTTGATAGCTCCGATTTGCTTAATAGAGAAATTCAAATCCGTACCCGGTCCGCTGATCCGTACCTTGTCCGTCCGATTCATCAGGTCTGCCAATGCATCTTGAGCTTTGTCCATTTTTGCATAATCCAGATTACACACATCGAAATAAAAATCTTCGAACGCTTCTGTGCTGATATTCGCCAATTGAGCCATGCTGTCATTCGGATAACGCAGCACTACCCATTTAGTGTGTTTCACCCGTTGTTCGCTATGTACCGCATGCTGATAAATGGAATTATACATTTTCATTTTATCTTCCGGCACATCTGACAGATCATTTACATTTTCACCTGCACGTATTCCGATGTAGCAGTGCATTTGCTTCATCCGGTTAAGGTCAATCTCAGCCCAGGTCTCCAGCATCTCCTTTGTCGCGTGACGAAGCATGGCGCTCTGTACCTTACGGTCTGTAAGTTGTACAAAAACATTTCCACCTTTTTTACCAACTTCATGAATGATGGCGTTAAGCAAGTCGCGCTCTGTACCAATCATTTCGATCAATACATTTTCTCCAGGCTGCACTTCAACAGAGTAACCGACCAGATTTTCCGCCAGTTTTAGTATTCTAGGATCTTTCATGTAGTGTCTCTCCTTTTCTATTTCATTCTTTTTGAACAATGGTTAATTCAAAATTCATTGTATCATGCCCGCCACGTTACTTGTAGTCCTTAAAAGTAACTCTGGTTATCAAAGCCTCTTGATGCAGTTCTTCATTCGCTCCCTGTCGGGAAATCCTGCATTCCGATGAAAGCTTTAAGGGTAAACCTGTTTGGCGATCTATGGTCAGATGATACACAGTACGCACAATGGATTGCTCCAGCTGGTTGCTCATATCCTCACAACTTTGTGCCCATATTTGGCTCAACTTCTTTTGCAGTTCTCGATTCGTTCCTGTATGCTGCGTTTTTAATATCCCGATTTGAGGGTTTAAAGTATTCATTTCTTTTATTAAACGATCTTTCAACCAGCGCTTTGCCGAAGCAGATTCCGGTTCAATCCTCAACACCCAAGTTCCCCGGGCAGCTCCCGTTTCCATACGAATGCTCTTATTCAGTGTATTTAATTCCTCAAGCTCCTGAATCGGATTAAAGCGATTTAACATACCATTTCTAACCAGAGGGGGATAACCGGATGTCAGCGCAACCCATTTTCCACTCTGACGAAGAAAACGTTCTTGTGTAACATCATCCTCGGACTTACCTTGTTGCAGAGCTGCGTAGCCACCTTGCTTACGAAAAGCCACTGCAGAGCCCCAGTGCATGGTCAATTCATCGTGATTTCTTAGCCTACCGCGATATTCAAACTGCTTATTCGTCGGCAGACCACTGTCAGCTCTAATTGCAGTTCGTCCAGTAAACGTTACCATCTCTTTGCCGGCCATTCCTGCAACAGCTCTCTTAAAAATCTGCTCAGGAGTATATTGTCGATCCAGTGCACAACCACTTAACACACCTATTACAAGGAACACACAAACCTGCATCACCCATTGCTTTCTCCAATACATCCATCATCCGTCCTATCCTGAACATAACTGTACTCATGAGCAATAAGCCTGCTTCAAGGCAGTTATGCTACCTGGTTCACTTTATCGTGTTTTCCCTATAATTCAATCATACACACGATATAGCTACGTTTAGGATTACCTGTCTGCAATGGGTTATGCAAGACAAAAAGAGAACATTCCCTATGGAATATTCTCTACACATTGGCTACATGATCAACAACTATTCGATTGCGTCCTTCATTTTTCGCTTCGTACAAGGCCATATCAGCCCTATAAAATAAAGATTCAATACTGATCTGCTCATCCAGCCAGTTCCATTCAGCAATCCCACAAGAAACAGTCACCTGAGGCTCGGTTTCATGCTGCACACGGTAACGTATTTTTTCTGCATATTCGAGCGCCTGCTGAACCCCCAGCTGCGGTAAATAAATGGCAAGCTCCTCGCCGCCCCATCTTGCACATACATCCTCATCGCGAGTCGCCGAACGAACGATATTGCTGACACTTATCAAAATTTCGTCACCCGTCTGATGCCCATGCGTATCATTCACCTGTTTAAATTGATCAATATCTACCAAAATAAGAGATCCACAGAAATCCTTTTCCTGATGTTGCTGAATGATTTGGTCCACATAGTGACGTACATACAGACCTGTTAACATATCCATATTAGCCAATCGCCGCACTTCAGCGTGCAGCATAGCATTGGTTACCGCCAATCCGATATGAGGGGCTAGCATTTGCAGCATTTTGTAATTATCGTAAGAGAAAAAGTGTGGAAGCTTGCTGGACAATAGTATAACCCCTTTAGGAGTATCGCTGGTCTTCATAGGTACAGCCATCAAAGACTGGGAGTCTGTCGCATCCATAAAATGAGAGGATATCTTTCCATCCTTTCTATAGTCCGACACAATCACTGGTTCTCCTGTTAAGCGTATCAGCCCTGCAAATCCATCTTCAAGAGGGTAACTTTCCAGTCTTAAGCTTTCCACATTACTCGACATGACTTTAAAACAATTTCCATCCTGATCAAGCTGTACAATACAACAAAAGTCCGCCATGAACATTTTTAATAACTCCTGCACGGCAAATTCAAATATTTCATTTAACTTCAGGCTCTGATTCAAGCGCTGAACCAGTTCATTAATGAGACGCAATTCATGGATAAGTACATTCGATTGCTCAAGCAGCTTCGCATTTTCAAATGCAGTACCAGCCGTATCCGCCATCATGGCAATCAGCTCTACATCCACTTTTTTCATACTATCCGCACCCGATGGAAGAATCATATGGAAAACACCGTATACACCCTGCTTGCCACGTAATGGGATGGCGATTTCAGTTATTTCATCTTGTGTACCGACAGGCTCGTTCACAGCCATTTGCCCTTTCATAAATGCACGAACGCATACATCTTCATCCCGTTCATGCAGCAGCAAAGGTTTGACCTGCGGATTGCGACTGTGTCGATCCTGACTCATGTACAAGGTGATATCTACATGGGGAAACAAATAGGCGATGCTCCCGAATACCTCATCCAGCACGCCTTCCACGTCAATTTTGTCATGCATCCGTTTTACAATCTGAAATAAAATAGAACGGCGTCTACCTTCACGATCGCTTCGATTCTGCATCCCAAGGATATCTTCCATAAATATGTACTCAAACTTCGAGTAAAAGCAGGATTTAAAATGTAAAGCAGCTACTAACAATGTGTCCTGATTTGAGACAGAATGTTGAACAGGCTGTGTAAAACGAAGAGCGGCAAAGGGCTCCCTCTTATAATTACGGCATAGTATGGGAACCATATACACAAACGCAAGGCTTCCATCACGAAGTTTGCGCTGGCTCACTTCCATCTCTCTAGATATGCAACAACGTTCGACCAAATCCAAATCCTCGTCATCATCTTCTTCCCTACCAGCAACACGAACACCTATAAAATTAAAAACAGCAGTATACTCTTCGTTAATCCAAGATATACCATTGCTCTGCTGTAACCAACTCCGATATCCTTGGACAAGAAGCTGATTAATATAGGGGAAATCATAGGGTGTCATATCCATGTTCTGGAGCCAGGCAAAAGACGTATATCCTTTATCATCAAACAGCGGAGCACCGCTAGCCTGGACTGTTTTACTGTCAAGCATTTGCTGATCCGTTGTTGAAAATTCCGACATATTAAGGCGCTCCTTCACAGCAAAGTTAGCTGTACCAAGACAGCGGCTATACACCACTATAGCTCATAATATGATCTATTTTACTCTCAACTTTAGAAATTTGCATCCATTTTTCAGAAATTCGTCCCACTTTTTTAGTTCTAAAGCCCTATCGACAAATTTTGACGTTTTCATTCTTTTTCTCTTCTTGACATTGACCTAGTCTTACATATAGTATATATTATTGAAAAAGACTGTACGGCAGAACTATCTACTGTGCGGATCTTAAATTTTGGGCGTAACAGTTTGTGTCACCCTCATCTTTTTTGTTGCTGACAGGACAGCGGCTGAACTTTTCTGTCAGTAGTGCGTCTTACCTTAATAGGTAGCGCCGAACAAATTGGAGCGCAAAGAGAGCCCCAACTCAAATTTTAATTATGAAGGAGTTAACTCTATAATGGCACGTTACACTGGTCCTAAATTTAAATTGAGCCGTCGTCTCGGTATTTCCCTGAGCGGCACAGGTAAAGAATTGAAACGCCCTTTCCCTCCGGGACAACATGGTGCAAACCAACGGAGAAAAATCAGCAACTACGGTATGCAGCTTCAAGAGAAACAAAAGCTGCGTCACATGTACGGCTTGGGTGAAAAACAATTCCGTACCCTGTTCAACAAAGCTCAACACATGCACGGTATCGCTGGTGAAAACTTTATGTTCTTGCTGGAAAGCCGTCTGGACAACCTTGTATTCCGTCTTGGCTTTGCTAATTCCCGTGCAGGCGCACGTCAATTGGTAGCTCACGGTCACGTTACTGTGAACGGTAAAAAAGTTGACATCGCTTCTTACCAAGTAAGCCCTGGCGACGTGATCGGTCTTCGTGAAAGAAGTCGTTCCCTGTCTTCCATCAAAGAAGCTTTGGAAAACCGCAACCACTTGGCAGCTTACCTGGAGTACAATGACGCAGCTCTGGAAGGTAAATTCATTCGTTTGCCTGAGCGTGGCGAATTGTCCCAAGATATCGATGAAAAACAAATCGTCGAATTCTACAACCGCTAATCCTTGCATTAGCACCAAAAAGCACCCGAATTTATTCGGGTGCTTTTTTATATTCTCTATGCATCGAGCCTGAGGGTTTTATTCAATGGGGATGTATACCTTCATACTCAAATGATCTGGATAGCAGGAATTCATCACGTCCGTAATTTCAAAATCAGGCCCCTCCCTCCGTTCAAAATTAGAATTAGGAAGCCATGTGCCATAGATAAAGTCTCGTATATTCTGAACCCGTCCATCTGAACCCGAAGCGTCAAACTCAGCATACTTCCCTGCTGGAATCTCAATATATATGAAACCCTCTGCCAGTTCTTTTGACTCTTTTTCAACTGCCTCGCCCACCACAAATGAAAATGCACCGTTATCTTCAAATCGACAGGCAACCCCATATGACATTCCCGGTGCAATTTTGTTCGGGATACACATAAAATATTCATTTGCTCCAAAGTGTCCATAAAATCCTGGGATTTCTTTATAGTGCTGCTCATTATTCAGATTTGTTTTATATTCATATCCTACAATTTTGACCGTTTCGAGCTGCAATATCACCGGCTTATTCACATCCAAATCCCCCATCGTATTTTTTTGGTAATCCAGAAAATTGATTTTACTTTGCCCAGGAAGCTCAATATCACCGTTACGATACTTCCCAGGGGTGATCCCAAAATTCTTTTCAAAAGCGCGGGTAAAAGCCTCTTGTGAGTTGTACTGATACTCAATAGCAACGTCCAACACTTTTTGATTGGATTGTTTTAGCTGTTCAGCCGCCTCGGACAATCTTCTCCTTCTTATATATTGTTGAACCGTAAAACCCGAAATGGCCTGAAAAACCCGCTGGAAATGAAAAGCTGAAAAGCATGCCTGTGAAGCAATATCGGCAATTTTTAGATCCTCCCGGAGATTCAATTCAATAAACTCAATCGCACACTGAATTCGTTTAAAGTAGTCCATATAATCCTTCCCCGCACTTGTAATTGTTTTGGTTATCGATCCTACACCGAAATTGTGCAACCCACGTTTTCATTATGTATAACTCTTTACCTACATGTTTGATTATTTGTGCTAAGTTTACCATGACTTTTCACTTTGCAGAAATAAAAAAGCAACGCTGAGATCGATACAATCTCAACGCTGCTTTTGAATATATTTTCATTATCCAAGCTTGATTTTAGCAAATTTTCGTTTACCTACCTGCACAATGTCGCCTTCCTTCGGCGTGTATGCTTCGTTCACATCGGTCCATTTCTCTTCGTTAATTTTGACCGAACCCTGCTGAATACTGCGCTTGGCTTCACCGTTAGATGCTGCAAAGCCCAGATGAGTCAGCAACTGGATCACACGAATGCCACCTTCTTCTAACTGATCAGCCGTCAAGGTGAACTCTTCAATATCATCAGGCAGCGCACGTTGCTGGAATACGGTCACAAAATGCTGCTTCGCTGCTTCCTCTGCTTCTTCACCATGGTACATGCGCACTAACGTTCCAGCCAGCTTCATTTTGGCATCACGTGGATGCACTGAGCCGTCCTTAACACCTTTCGCCAGCTCTGCCAGCTCCTCGTTGTTGATATCCGTTGCAAGCTCAAAATATTTCAGCATCAGCTCGTCAGGAACGGACATGGACTTACCGTATATTTCGTTCGGCTCCTCATCAACACCAATGTAGTTCCCCAAACTTTTGCTCATCTTCTGGACGCCATCCAGCCCTTCAAGCAATGGTAATGTAATCGTAGCCTGCGGCTCAACTCCGTATTCTTTTTGCAGGGTTCTGCCCATTAGCAGATTAAACTTCTGATCCGTCCCCCCCAATTCAATATCGCTTTGGAGAGCCACGGAATCCATGCCCTGCATCAGCGGGTAAAAGAACTCATGGATGCTGATCGGCAATCCGTTTTGGTACCTTTTTGTAAAATCATCCCGTTCCAACATACGGGCAACCGTTACTTTGGCCGACAGGGTTACTACATCAGCAAAAGACATTGGCCCTAACCATTCGGAATTGTAGAATACCTTTGTTTTTTCAGGATCGAGAATTTTAAAAATTTGTTCCTTGTACGTTTGTGCATTACGCTGTACATCTTCCTCAGTCAGTTGCTTGCGAGTCTCCGATTTACCTGTCGGATCACCAATTCTTCCCGTAAAATCTCCGATAATCAGTTGCACTTGATGGCCTAATTCCTGGAACTGGCGCAGTTTGTGCATAACAACCGTATGTCCGATGTGAATGTCAGGCGCAGATGGATCAAGACCCAGCTTAATTTTGAGTGGCTCGCCGCTAACGACCGATTTAATAACCTTACGCTTCAGCTCATCCTCAGGTACAATTTCCGCTACTCCACGACGTATCACCTCTAGCTGTCGCTCGACCTCTACCTGTTGCTCCGGCTTCAATTCTTCCCACTTCATGCTGTATACCCCCTATTTTTCATCCAAAATATTACATATTAGACAAACCAAAAAGCCCCTTTCATCCCAAGGGACGAGAAGGAGCTGCTCGCGTTACCACCCTAATTAAAGAAACGCATGTCAAAGACAGACATTTCTTTCACTTCATTCCTATAACGGGCCTACACCCGGTACTGGATTACTATGGCAGCTTCGCAAATCTGCAAATGCTTTCCATTCATCCAGACAGCTCCAGACGGTAATTCAAAGGAGGGACGCTACCGATTCACACCACCCATCGGCTCTCTGTACAACGTGAATCCGCCTTCTACTGAAGTCTTTCTCTGCTTTTCACGATATTTACTTTGACCTATTTATACCACACTGCTTTTATGTAGTCAACGACACCAAAAGACAGGCTTTTTAGCATATGGGTTCATTTTGTAATTTTATGCTATAATAATGGCTGTTATAAAGGAGGAAGACTTAATGGTTGAAGAAAAAAACAATGTATCAGAGCCAAAGCCTTCCCGCTTGCGGACAACCATGCGAAGGCTCGGCCGTGTCATAAAGTGGGTCGTCATCATCGGTTTTATGGGGGCACTATTTGCAGGAGGAGCCGCCGCCGGCTATGTTGCTTCTATTGTAAAAAGCGAACCCGTGCGTTCCAGATCCATGATCCTACAGGAAGTAGATAAGAATGCAATCACAGGCTTCGCTTATTTCAATGATGGCTCTCCCATCGGACAACTTCGGACAGAAGAAGATCGAAGACCTGTCACGTTTAAGGAGATTCCACAACTCGTCATTGACGCAGTCATTGCCATTGAAGATAATCATTTTTACGAGCATAAAGGTGTCGATCTGTCGGGAACGCTGCGTGCTGTGAAGCAAAAGGCGCTGCATGAATCCGTACAAACCGGGGGTAGTACCCTCACCCAGCAGCTTGCACGTCGTGTCTTTCTAAATCTCGATCGCACGGATGACCGCAAGGTCAAAGAAATTTTGCTTTCTCTGCGCCTTGAGCGCTTCCTAAGCAAGCAACAAATTATTACGGCCTATCTCAATAAAGTACCTTTTGGTAATGGTTCAAGCGGTTACAACGTCTTTGGCATTAAAGCAGCGGCCAAAGGTATCTTTAATGAGAATGATCTGAACGAGCTTAATATAGCCCAGGCTGCCTATCTAGCAGGTTTGCCACAGCTTCCTTCTTCTTATTCTGCTTTCAACGGTAAGGGTGAGTTTAATGAAGCTGGCTTTAAAAGAGCCATCAACCGCCAGCACCTGGTACTCAGTCGAATGCTGGAGGAGAACAAAATCAATAAAGCACAGTATGATGAAGCGATGGCTTTTGATATCAAAAAATCTCTCGCACCACGCACTGTTAAAGCTTATAACACCTATCCATACCTTATGATGGAAACAGAACGACAAGCTGCGCAGGCACTCATGTCTGTCACCAATCCGGGTCAAGCAGCTAATGCCAGTGCAGATACCAAGACAAAGGATGATAACGATTTACTCAAAGAAGCCGAACAGCAGCTTCGCACAGGCGGTTATATGGTGTACACCACCATTGATAAGAGCGTATACAAATCTATGCGTCAAATTGCAGAAAATAAAAACAACTTCTCTGCCACTAGTAAAACCAAGGGTGACGAACAAGCAGCGGCTATTCTGATTCAGCATAAAACAGGCGCCATTCTTGGAATGATGGAAGGTCGGGACTTCCAAAAGGAGCAGATGAATTATGCCACCCAGATGGTACGTCAGCCGGGTTCGGCAATGAAACCGATTGCTGCCTATCTCCCTGCATTGGACAGCGGTCTTGTGCAGCCTGGTAGTATCGTGGATGATGCCCCTATTATTTTGAAAGATGGCAGTAATGGATATCACATTCCGAAAAATTCTAACAACCGCTATCAAGGATTGGTCACGGCGCGTTATGCACTGAATCAATCGCTAAATACGATAGCACTCAAGCTGTTTAACGAAAAAGTAGGGATTAGCAATGCTTGGGCTTTTGCTAAAAAACTGGGTATCACCACCTTGGAATCTAGTGATAACAACGCCCAAACGGGTGTACTTGGCGGCTTAGCCCACGGGGTGACCGTCGAGGAACTCACGAATGCATATGGAGCCATTCCAAATGGCGGTGTGTTTAATGATGCCTATATGATCGAAAAGATTGTGGATTCGCAAGGCAATATTGTATATAAGCATCAGCCTAATCCTGTGCAGGCCTTCTCACCGCAAACCGCCTACCTGATGACAGATATGTTGCGTACAGCCGTGTCGGAAGGCACAGGCAGACTGGTGAAGCGGAACTTTGATCAATCCGGTAAGATTCCGATTGCCGGCAAGACAGGCACTACGCAATCCTACACTGATGTTTGGTTCGAGGGCTTTACGCCTGACGTCACACTGGGTGTATGGGTTGGTTACAAGCAACCTGTCAATAAGCTTGAAACGAAAGTCCAAAAAGAGCGGGCTCGCCGCTTATGGGCTCTAATCATGAATGAAGTAACAGCTAAGGATGCTCAGCTGTTCCAAACGGACAGCTTCAAGAGACCTGACGGCATTGTAAGCCGTACAGCATCCGCGTATGGTTCGGACATTTATAACAGTAAGTATCCACCTAAAAACAGTGAAAATGGTGTGAGCCGTGCGAAATATATTACCTACCAAGGTGTGAATTATATTCCACGCGATGGTACACCGGATGATATGTTATATGAACGGACCGTTAGGAAACGGGAAAAGTCAATCTCAGAATTGATTAAAGAGCTTCAGCAAGCCTTTAAGGTGATGAGACGACATAACTCGTTGTCCTATTATCTGCCTCAGGATGCAGATAAGGAAGCTCCTACTCAGATTGATCCACGCAAGGACGATGGAGCAGCCCCTAACGCTCCATCTAGCGTCAACGTAAGCTATAGTGACGGTAAAGCCATAATCAGCTTTAGCCCAAGCGGAAACAGCGACGTCGTAGGATACCGTCTGTATCGTTCTACAGATGGGGGTAGCTTCCAACGGCTTGGCAAGGTCGTTATGGCTGACGGCTCCAAGGTGTTTTCTGACAGCCCTGGAGGCAGCAGCTCCAGCTACTACGTGACTGCCGTTGATGTGGGCGGTCATGAGTCCGGGCCAAGCACGAAAGCAAGCGCAGCACCTGTGGTGCCACCTGCAGATTCTGAGTCTCCAAACGTTCCGGGCGAGGGAGATGGAACAGGTGCGCAGCCTACAGAGGTTCCTACTGCCCCTGGACAGCCTCAAGCTAAAGCCGCTGGCTCATCCGTAGCGCTCCAATGGAGCGCAGGTAAATCTGCGGACGCTATTACAGGCTATAACGTGTATTACAGCGAAAACGGTGCGGAGCCTTTTACAAACATAGGCTCTACCGCATCTACCAGCTTTGAATATAAGTCAGGGAAAAAGCTAAAAGGTTGGTTTCGTGTCACTTCCATGAATGCCATGGGGGAATCGGCTCCTTCCGGAGCCGTCCGTCCATAACTGAAGACAAAAGCAGAAAGTGATAGGTTGGGTGAAGATGAGATTCGCCCTAACAAAAAGGGAGTCCCCTTAGCCATTAAGGCTTTGGAGACTCCCTTTTTTAATTCTAATATGCAGAGCACTTCAATCCTCTATGGTGGATAAGTCACCTGTAGGAAGGTTAAGCTCCCAGGCTTTCAACACGCGTCTCATAATTTTACCGGAACGGGTTTTGGGTAACTTTTCCTTAAACTCAATTTCGCGTGGAGCAGCATGAGCAGACAGCCCTTCCTTAACGAAGCGATAGATGTCCTGCTTTAAAGCTTCAGACGGTGCATAGCCTTCACGCAGTGCAACAAAAGCTTTGATAATCTCTCCCCGCACGGTATCTGGTTTTCCAATAACTCCGGCTTCCGCTACAGCAGGATGCTCCAGAAGCTTGCTCTCCACCTCAAAAGGGCCGATGCGCTCCCCGGAGGAGTTAATGACATCATCAATCCTACCCTGAAACCAGAAATATCCGTCCTCATCCATGTAAGCTGAATCACCCGATACATACCAACCGGGAAAGCGGAAATATTCCTGAAACTTGTTCGGATTGTTCCATATACGATTCATCATGGATGGCCATGGTGTACGGATCGCCAAGTGGCCCATCCGGTTAGGAGGCAACACCTGCCCTCTGTCGTCCAAAATAGCAGCCTGGATACCTGGGAGTGGCTTTCCCATCGAACCTGGCTTAATCGGCAGCTCAGGGTAATTACAGATCAACTGTGCTCCTGTTTCTGTCATCCACCAAGTATCATGAATGCGTTGTGTATACACTTGCCATCCCCATCGCACCACTTCTGGATTCAGCGGTTCCCCAACGGATAAAACATGCCGCAGACTGCTAAGATCATATTTGGAAACAACCTGCTCCCCTGCGCTCATCAGCATCCGAAACGCTGTAGGAGCACTATACCATATGGTCACTTCGTGACGCTCAATCGTGCGGTACCAGTCTTCCGGGCTGAAACGCCCCCCACGAATGACATTCGTCGCTCCATTTAGCCATGGAGCAAAAATACCGTATGATGTTCCCGTGACCCAGCCAGGATCAGCAGTACACCAATACACATCATCTTCTCGCAAATCCAGCACCATTTTCCCAGTATAGTAATGCTGAATCATTGCATTTTGCACATGATACACGCCTTTGGGCTTGCCTGTTGAGCCTGATGTATAGTGAATAATTAATCCATCTTCACGATTCAACCATTCTGGCTCAAGTTCCTCTGAGGATGTGAGCATTTCTGTCTCAAAATCGATAATTCCCTGCTCGCGTTCATCCATATCACCAACCACAAAAATATGTCGCAGCTCAGGAAGCTCCTCACGTTTTACCCGTGACAGAAGCGCAGGTGTGGTCACTAATGCTACTGCCCCACTATCCTCCAATCGATCCTTAACCGCAGTTTCCATAAACGCCTCAAACAATGGACCGACAACAGCCCCTACCTTTAGAACACCAAGTAAACTAATAACCAGCTCGGGTGAACGCGGCATGAAAATAAACACCCGCTCCCCTTTACCAATACCGTATTTGCGAAGCACATTTCCGAACCTGTTAGAGCTAGCACGAAGCTGAGAGAAGGTGTAGGTTTCATGACGGTTTGCGTCACAATACAATAGTGCCGCTTTCTCCCCTCGTCCTTCCTGTACATGTCGATCAATGGCTTCATGTGCCATATTTACCTTGCCTGTTTCATACCACGTAAAATGACGCTCTGCATCTTCCCACTGAAAGTTGTTGTAAGCTTGTTCATACGGGCCCATGTTGGATGTGGGAACTACAGTCTGGAGTTCTTCAAACTTCATACGTTCAGCCTCCTCACAATAGATTAATGAGAATCACACAGAACAAGATAACGCTTACAAAATCAATAAAGCAGATGAAGCCCTTTGGTTTACTGATTGATTTAAATTGTGAACATTTTATGTCTAAAACAGTATATCATAGGTCAGGATGTGACGACCATCCTTTTCATTTAATTGTTTTTTTGCTATAAGTAGGGGATATGAGGAACGAGCTTATGGCGAACAAGGAGGGCGTACGCATGCAGCATTTAAAACTGTACCACTTGGATACGCTGGATCATAACGGACAAACAATCTATGTAGAAGGCCCCGTATCCGCGGATCAACTGCGTTCATTTCAAATGCACAAGCAATTAGATGCCTTTCGCAAACCAAAGGAACAGTTCGATGCATTAGTGGATATTTCGGAACTGCCAGAAGGCAGAATTATCATTGCCCACAACGGGGAAACTCTCCTGGGATATGTTACTTTTCATTACCCAGATGAGATGGAGCGCTGGTCGGAAGCTGGCATGAAGGATTTACTGGAACTTGGAGCTGTTGAGGTAGCCGATGACTATCGTGGTCTGGGCCTGGGTAGCCGAATGATTCGGATTGCCTTTGAGGACGGCCAGCTTGAATCCTATATTATTTTTACGACCGAATACTATTGGCATTGGGATTTAAAAGGCAGCGGTCTCTCCGTGTGGGAATACCGCCGCATGATGGAACGTCTGATGAAAACTGTAGATATGGTCTGGTACGCCACTGATGATCCTGAAATATGTTCACATCCTGCTAACTGTCTGATGGTACGAATGGGAAAGGATGTGCCCCTTGCATCACAGGAGCAGTTTGACCATATCCGGTTTGTCCGAAGATTCATGTATTAAAAAATTATACCATTAGCCCAAATGCTTGAGCATGAACTCCACAATACGATGCGAACGATGTGAAGCTTCTACCGTAAATTCAGCATAATTAACGTGAGCCGATCCATCAGCCTTATCTGACATAGACCGTAGGACAACATAAGGCACAGCGTTCATATGAGCTGTCTGAGCCACAGCTGCACCTTCCATTTCGGTACAAGCACCGTCCATTTCCTGATGCAATGCAGTCACTAACTCACGACTTGCAACAAATTGATCGCCAGAAAGCACCTTGCCGACAATATAACGATCGCCAAACGATTTGCAGGCTTGCTCAGCTAGACTTACAAGCTCAGGATTAGCCACAAACTCTGAGGTGTCCTGATAAGGAATGACTCCTCTGGCATAACCTAAAGGCGTTACATCCATATCATGCTGCATACATGTTGATGAGATGACAATATCCCCAATGTTTAAATCGGGATGAACGGCCCCTGCCACTCCCGTAAATATAATCTGTTCCACACCAAAATGATCAATCAGGATTTGTGTTGTTACCGCAGCATTAACCTTGCCTACACCGGATTTGCAGACAACGACTCTTTGCCCGTGAATGATTCCTGTAGTGTACGTGATTCCAGCCTTGACCGTCTTGCTTGCTTCCGTCATCGCTGCCAGCAGCAATTCAATTTCTTCATCCATAGCACCCATTAATCCGTAAAGTCGGCTCATTACGCATCCCTCTATTCTTGGTTTGATGATGATGTCCATAAGAAGCTTTATATCCGCGAAAAAAGCTCCATCAAAGGAGCTTTCATCGAAGGTATATCCTATTCAGCACTGCGTCTAGTCTAAATAATTAACTGACAACCGCAAAATAGTTTCATGCGGCAAAATAACGCGAGGGTTCTCCACGTTTTCCTTTTTCATCAGCTTGGTCAGCAAACGCATCGCTACCGCACCCAAATCGTACATCGGTTGCGCGACGGTTGTCAGCTGAGGACGAACCATAGAGGCCATACGAATATTGTCGACACTGATTACCGAAAAATCATCAGGAACTTTCAATCCCTCATCCTGAATACTGTGGATTGCACCAATTGCCATTTCATCCGTAGCAGCAAAAATTGCACTTGGCTTCTTCTTTAGGCCGAGAAAATATTTCATTGCTTCGACACCGGATTCATAACGGTAGTTCCCGATTCGCACGAGATCCTCCTGATAATCAATTCCGGCTGTTTCCAGTGCTCTCTTGTAACCTTGGAAACGTGCATAGCCGTTTGCAGGGTCTTGAAGAGTACCACTGATCATTGCGATTTGACGGTGTCCATGGCGGATCAACGTGTTTACTGCATCATAAGCAGCGGCTTCATGGTCGATATCGACCGAAGGATAGCTTCCTTTTTCATCACTCGTTGCACATAGAACAATAGGGACCGCAGCTGTATGGAACGCCTGAATATGCTCGTCCGTTACTGTACCACCCATGAACAGAAGACCATCCACTTGCTTTTCAAGCAATGTGTTGATGACACGAATCTCTTTTTCTTTTCGCTTGTCGGCATTACACAAAATAATATTATAGTGATACATATTCGCTATATCTTCAATACCGCGCGCAATTTCTGCAAAAATTGAGTTCGATATATCCGGTATAACCACGCCGACGGTCGTTGTCTTCTTGCTGGCCAGACCTCTAGCGACCGCATTTGGACGATATCCCAATTGTTCAATCGCTTCGTACACTTTCTTGCGGGTCTGAGGTTTCACATTAGGATTATTGTTAACTACGCGGGACACTGTGGCCATTGAGACACCAGCTTCGCGAGCTACATCATAGATCGTTACCGTCACATTCCTTCTCTCCATTGCCAATAAATTTTCAACCGAATCCTAGATCAACTAATTAGAACCATGATACGACAAAATACTACTTTATGCAACGACAGCACACATTTATCTATGTGAGATGATCGTGGAGTGCACGGGCTGTAATATTCGAATGGGATGTATGCCAAACAGCCTCTCCGTCCTTGATTAAAATGGCCTGCGGGGATTCATGCTTCACCTGAAGCCTGTCCGCGGTTTCATTGGACACCGGCCGATCTTCTACTACATAAATGATACCGTATTCAATATTTTCGTTGGGAGCGCCATGCAAATAGGACTCCACTTCCTGATATGCGCCTGCACTTATCGGACAACGTGTGCTATGTTTAAAGAGAAGCAACGGCTTGTCTGATGACGCTTCCAGAGCCGTATTTAATTGTTGAACAGTAGTCATTTTTGTCATCGTCGCCATTGGATATACATTCCTTTCTGTGTCTTGTCGTATGGCCTATTCTCATCGTAACAAAAAGAACATGTAAAATCCAATGGTGACCATGAAAATTTTCATATTTTTTAGTTTTTTGTATTCGTAAATACCGATTCACTGGTAAAACCGGATAATTGAACCAATTTTCTCTCTACATCATTCATCCAATCTTCGTCTCCCAGACTTCTCGCATAGCGATAAAGATCCAATAAGAGATTAATTCGAAGCTCCATCCGCTCCTCCAAAGCAGATTGCCAATCCACATTGGGATTGTCCGCTTCCTCCAGTACAAGCTTGCGAATGATTTCTGCCAGTTCATTGTTGCGAGCAAAAGATATTCTCCGTGCCGTAGGTTTGCTCCCTAGACTTTGTAATAGTGCCTTAATGTCTTTCGTCACATGCTGCAAAACCTCACTGGAAAAGCATGACGAGCATGAGAATACAGGGACGTGCAAAATTTCAACCTTGCCCGCATAGATTACCTTTCGCAGTTCCAGTCCCATCGGTTTGCCACATTGACATTGCTTATGCATTTAACCACCTCATTACGTAGGATCAAACTATACGAGGATCTCGTCAGAATCCAAATATATCTATCTACTAGTCTAATAAATATTTGTTAACTCCATTAAATCTATCATACCTTGTTTTATTTCGACTTTGGGACCTCAAATCCTTCCACAGATTGCAGCTATGAACAAATTACCAAAGCTTTGGCGGGTCGGAAATTGACGACAATTGCTGTTAAAGAGCAGACTACTAACATAAGAATCTGCGAAGGAATGGACTTCGGGCGTTCTTTTTCTTAAGATGTAAAAGTACAGATTACAAAACAGAGGTGTCATCATGTGACGCACGAAAGGATGGTTGGATGTCAAGACTTGCCGGAAAAAAGGTTATCGCCCTAGTGGATGAGGAATTCGAGGATCTGGAGCTGTGGTATCCGATTTACCGTGTTCGTGAAGAAGGCGCAGAAGTGCATTTAGCCGGTGCGGAAAAGGGTAAAAAATATATTGGAAAATATGGCGTACCTGCTGAAGCGGAATATGCCTTTGAGGAACTGAATAGCAGTGATTATGACGGGATTCTCGTCCCTGGCGGTTGGGCACCTGATAAACTGCGCCGCTATCCCAAAGTAATCCAACTCGTACAGGAGTTTCATGCTGCTCATAAGCCGATTGGACAAATCTGCCATGCAGGCTGGGTACTGATCTCTGCTAAAATTTTGGATGGTGTTACGGTAACCTCCACACCAGGTATTCGTGATGATATGGAGAATGCAGGAGCTATTTGGAAGGATGAGGCAGTTGTAACGGATGGACATATTGTATCTGCTCGTCGGCCACCTGATCTTCCACCTTACGGAAAAGCGTTCTGCGATTTGTTAGCAGATAACACCCGGAAATAAGAGAATAAGTCCTGACACTCAGGGCTTGAATAACCCAATCTAATGGAATCAGGATAATTGCTAATTATGAATTTTCCATAATCACAAGAGGTTGTCAACAAGATGAAAAAAAGAACCTTCAAAACCACTTTATTCATGGTTTTGAAGGTTCTTTTTCATCTAAACCATGCTACGCCATTATGGTTTGCTACGACAAACCTAACAGTACGGAGTTCGGCTCCTCCTGAAGATGTATACGGACATTACATATTACTGCCGTCCAGGCCCGGCCGGAGTGCAGCTGACATTAGCTGCAGTGAGCTTGTCTTCGATCGCTGCACCAGTGGACATGCCAAAGCAAACCTGAGCGACTGTCTTTGCCTCAGATGCAGTCGTATTCAGCACACGATGCTTGACCCGCAATAATGATTGGGGAGACATGCTGAGTTGATGTATCCCCAGTTCCAGCCAAAGAGGAACGGACCGTTCATCTCCAGCCATCTCACCACATACACTCACATCAATTCCCGCTTGATGTGCCGCTTGTGCAGTCATGCGCAGCATTCGAAGTACAGCTGGATGGTATGGATGGTACATATGTGCAATCTGCTCATTCATACGGTCTACAGCCAGCACATACTGAACCAGATCATTCGTTCCGATACTAAAAAAATCTGTTTCAGCTGCCAATAGATCAGCGATCATCGCCGCAGCCGGTACCTCAATCATAATTCCTCGCTGAATGTTCGGATTATAGGCAAGTCCTCTTGCATCCAAATCCGCCATAGCCTCCTTCAAAAGAGCATCTGCCTGGCGGACCTCCTCCACGGATGAAATCATCGGATACATTACCTTGATATTTCCCATTGCACTGGCTCGCAAAATTGCAGTCAACTGGGTTTTAAACAATTCCTTCCAATCCAGACTGATCCGTATAGCACGGTAACCTAGAAAAGGATTTTCTTCCTCTGGTAGTTGAAGATAGTCCAACGGCTTATCTCCACCGATATCCAATGTACGGATGACTACGGAGTGGTTTCCTGCCTTTTCCGCTATCAGCCGATATACTTCATACTGTTCCTCTTCATCTGGAGCAGATTTGCGATCCATGTATAAAAATTCCGTGCGGAACAGTCCTACACCTTGAGCGCCATGCTTCAAAGCCGCCTCCAGCTCTTTAATCGAACTAATATTGGCCGCCAGCCTCAGAGTGGTTCCATCCTTGGTCACGGCATCTACAGAAGCAAGTACCTGAAGCTGCTCTTTTCTGCGTCGCTGCTCGTCGCGCAAAATTTTATAATGATCAGTTACCGTTTTTTCCGGATTCACATAAACTTTGCCCAGGTCTCCGTCCACAACCATCATGTCTCCCGTTTGAACGGGCAAATTCAGATTGCTCTCCAGTCCTGAAACAAGTGGAATACCAAGTGCACGGGCCATGATCGCAGAATGCGAAGTTTTACCACCATTCATAGTTACAATCCCTAAAACATAGCTAGGATTCAAGTGTGCCGATTGGGAGGGTGAAAGCTCCTTGGCTACCAGAATATAGGGCTGTGTGTCCTTGGGAAGAGTCACCTCCGGTGCACCTAGCAAATGCTTGAGCAACCGGTTCCCCACATCTTTGATATCAATTGCCCGCTCCTTCATATATTCATCGTCCAGTAAATCAAACATTGTCACAAAATGATCAATGGCTTCCTTCACGGCCACCTCGGCCGCCTTGTACTGACGCTCAATAATTCCACGAATTTCATTCATGAATTCCGGATCTTCCAATATCGCAAGATGAGCATCAAAGATGCTGGATTCTTCTGGCCCCACCATCTCTCGAAACTCATCCTTAATAAACTGGATTTCACTTTTGGATGTGCGTATCCCTTCATACAAACGTTCAAATTCCTTTGCAAGATCTACCGCATCCATTTTTTGATCAGGTAAATCCCACTCCCAGCTCGGCAGGACAAATGCCTTCCCGATTGCCACACCTGCTGCGGCGCCGATGCCTTCTATCATGTTTCTACCCCTCCAACATTCCTGTCATGCAGCACAACGGACATTACCGAGGCCTGACCTTTTTTCACTGTTTTAAACGGAGCAAAGCTCCACGACTTGACGCGATCCGGATTCGTGATGACCATAGGAGTCACCAGCGATGGAGCTTGCTCTCGCAGCGCCTGCAAATCAAATTTGATCAGCAATTGCCCCGGTTCCACCGTATCGCCTGCTTCTACCATAGCAGTAAAATTCCCTTTTAGCTGTGAAGTATCAATCCCGATGTGAAGTAGAACTTCAAGTCCTTCTCGTGTGGAGATGCCTAAAGCGTGCATAGTCGGATACAAATGCATCACAGTACCATACACCGGAGAAACAAGTTCACCGCGTTCAGGAACAAAAGCAACACCGTCCCCGACCAGCTTCGTCGCAAAAATTTTGTCAGGCACTTCATGAATCGGTAGCATTTTTCCATGTACAGGAGCGTTGAACAAAATTTGAGGGAGATCACGCTCCATCAGCTTCGCGATTTCCTCACGAATCAGTTCTGAATACGTTCCGAATACAACCTGCAAATTACCCCCACCCAGATTGATAAGTCCGGCCGATCCCAAAGCCTTCATCGCTCCGGTATCAATCAGCCTGTCATTGTGGACGGTCAGCCGCAAACGTGTGATGCAGGCCTCTACCTGCACAATATTTTCCTTCCCGCCAAGTGCTTCCAAAATAAGCGGAGCACTATAAGGAATATTGCCGGCCCAATCCTCCAGAACTGAACCTTCCTCGCGCCCAGGAGTTGGAATACGGAACCGCCGGATAGCCCATCGAAACAGTACATAATACACAAGCCCGTACGCCACCCCCACTGGAATTAACAACCAGGCGTTATGTGAGAGATGAAAATTAAGGACATAATCTATAAAACCCGCCGAATAGGAAAATCCGTGATGAATATCCAGCTCAAAGGTAAGCCACATGGCCAGCCCAGACATAACTGCATGAACGAGGAACAAATAAGGAGCAGCAAACAAAAAGGCAAACTCAATCTGTTCCGACACTCCAGTAAAAAAGCAAACAAGCGCAGCTGTCAAAAATGTTTTTTGCACCTTTGGCTTCAAATCTTCACGCGCTTCCTGAATGATCGCCAGCGCAATGGCAGGGATGGCAAACATCATAATGGGGAACAACCCGGACATGAAATAGCCCGCTGTCGGATCGCCAGCAAAAAACCGGGGTAAATCGCCCTGTACAACGTTGCCAGACGGCGTTTTATATGTACCCAGTTGAAACCAAAAAATATTATTAAGCAGATGGTGAAGACCAAAGGCCGCCAGCAACCGGTATAGAATACCGTAGATAAACAGTCCAAAGCCGCCCAAGCTTGATTCCAGACCTACTATAAATTGCAGCCCTCTCTGTATGAGTGGGGCAATAATTAGCATGAGTCCTGCAAACACAGCCGAGAAGAGACCAATAAGCAGCAGAACAAATCGGGTACCTCCAAAAAATTGAAGCACCTCGGGCAATTTGATGCTTTTGAAGCGATTATAGGCCACCCCTGAAATGACCCCCAAAATGATACCAATGAGCGTCGCCGGTTGAATGAGTCCGTTTCCAAATCTCAATGTGACCTGATCGTATATAGCCATACCAGCCAATGCTGCCAGTCCCGCCTGACCTGCCTGATTCGACATACCCAGGGCAACACCAACCGCAAATAAATATGGCAAAAAATAAAAAATCCCGTGTCCAGCCGCATTTGCCATATCAGACACCATAGGGAATCCCCATGTGGACCAAGGAAGGCTGCCGAGACTTAGCAATATTGCAGCGGCTGGTAGCACCATCGTCGGGAGCATGACAGCACGACCGAGCTGTTGTAAGGATCCGAGCCAATTCATGGCATTCCTCTCCTTTCTATCCCTGATGGTAAGCCGAATAAATACTTTTGTCAAAGCAATGATTCCATCTGCCAAAATATTTATTTACGCTACTACAGGTCAAAAACTTTATCATCACAACAGATAACACTATGAATTCGTTTAGAGCTATTTCATCATCAAGACATACATACATTATATGGATTCATGAAAGTATAATATACTGTACCATATTCCTCGTTTCGCACCAAAAACCTTCAACCCTGTGAAGCAAGGGAAGAAGGTTTTTATTCATCTGCGTATAGCACAGATCACTGATCCATGTTTATCCTTTACGTACAGCTTGGGTCACTGAGTCCTCCACCTTAATGCAACGATCCATAATAACCGTCATTCCATGCTCCTGCGCAATGTCAGCGGCTTCCTGGCTTATAATTCCCTGTTGAAGCCACAAAATCTTAGCTCCAATAGTAGCTGCTTCACGCGCAACCTCTGCACAGTATTCACTGCGGCGGAATACATTGACCAGCTCCACAGGCTCAGGTACTTCAGCAAGACTGGCATAACAAGTCTCCCCAAGAATCGTTTGCCCTGCCGCCGCAGGGTTAACTGGAATAATCCGGTATCCCCGCTTCTGCATGGCATAAGAAACCATGTATGAGGTACGGTCCGATTTATCAGACAAACCAACAACCGCAATATTGCCTACTTGTTCCAAAATGCTTTTAATCTCTTCTCTTGACGGATTTTCAAAAGCCATTCTGTTCCCTCCTATTCGCATCTTCGTTTGTTTTTATTTTACCCATTCTACAGAAGCACCAAGCGTCGTTAGATGGTCAAAATACTGCGGATACGATTTGGCGACATGATGTGCATCCTTGATTACTAGCGGCTTCTGTGCGCGCAAACCTACAATCGTCAAGGCCATAATAACACGGTGATCAAAGTGCGCGTTAATTTCCACGCCACCTTCGACACCCTCCGGTCTGCCATGTACGATAATTTCTGCTTGACGTTCTTCTACCCGAGCACCAGCCTTGGTCAGCTCATTCAAATAATCGGTAATGCGGTCACATTCCTTATACCGTAAATTCTCCACGTTATAAAAACGGGACGTGCCTTCAGCAAATACAGCCGCAGCCACCATTGCAAGCACAGCGTCTGTTGCAGCATCACCGTCAAACTCAACAGCTTTCAATCGGCCATTGCCCTTCACAACGACGGTATCGTTCTCATGTGTCAGTGGCACTTCCATCATACGCAGCACATCTACAATAGCGCGTTCTCCCTGTTTGCTCTGCTCTTTAAGACGATGGATGGTAACATCGGAATTCGTTACTGCAGCCGCCGCCAGCACCGCTGCACTCCCTGGATAGTCTCCCTGTACCGTATACGTACGTGGCTGGTAGGATTGCCGCCCCGGGACACGGAAAGACATGTAATCATCGCTTGCATGAATGATAATACCAGCCTCTTGCAATACCTCCAGGGTCTGCCCAATGACCACCTTGGATTTCAAATCATGCAGCACTTCGATTTCACTGTCTTCCTCCAGTAAAGGCGTAAGGAATAGCAGGGCGCTCAAATATTGTGAGCTAACCGAGCCGGATACCTGAATTTTACCGCCCTTCGCCTGACCACCCTGAATACGAATGGGCAACTTACCTTCACGATGATCTACTTTCACGCCCAGTTGCCCCAGTGCATCGATTAAATCATCATGTGGTCTCTTGCCCAATGAGTCGGGGTATGTATTAACAAATGTAACATCCGGACATAGAGATGCAATACCCATCAAAAAACGGAGCACCGCTCCTGCGTTTCCCACATTCAATTCCTTCACAGCTTGAGGATGGCTACCAAAACCTGTAATCACTATTTTTTCATCATCCTCTTCCAGTACTGCACCCAGATCGGCGATACAACGTCGCATAGCATCACTGTCTTCACTATGGGCTGGATAATAAATGGTACTTTGTCCCTCAGCAAGTGCCGCAGTGAGCAGATAACGAGTAGTGTAGTTTTTGGAGGACAGGGCCCCAATCTCTCCTTGCAAGGAAGGGGTAGGTCTAACGATAACATCCATAATGTACATGCTCCTTTTCGATTCAAACCATCCTATTTTACGTTAATTATACAAGTTGTAGCATTCATTTCTCCACCCAAAAAATAAGAAATATTAATCTAGGTCCCCCAAGTTGAATTCCGTCGGTTAATTAATCTTTATCTGCCTTTAGGATTAAGCCGATTGACAGCCTAGAGATAGCTTAGCTATCATACATAGAGTGTGTGTGACATTTTGCACACGTCAAAAACATACGTAGCACCCAATATATATCAGAAAAGAGGTCCGGCATGACGCAAATCGCCCTGATTGAACCTTCTGAGTTGCACGCACGTCTGCAAGCAGGAGAGCAATTGCAATTAATCGACGTCCGCGAAGCGGAAGAAGTAGCGGAAGGCATGATTGAAGGTGCCAAGCACATTCCGCTCGGACAGCTTCCGGGTCGTCTTGAAGAAATTGAACGCACCGGTGAAATTATCTTTATTTGCCGGAGCGGTTACCGCAGTGAACGAGCCTGCGAATATCTACAGCAGCTAGGTTATGAAGGCTGTACTAACATGACTGGCGGCATGCTGCAATGGTCACAGGAGCAATAGAAACCTACTTAACAAAAGAGACGGGAACCTTCTCGTCTTTTTTGTTTTGACTCAAAGCTTAGACGCGGTAATGCATTAAAATATTTTGTCCCTATCATACCATAGCGCCAAAAGATTACACAATCCTCTACTGCCATCATAATCGTATCCATAATTATAAATTAAAAAACGGAAGCTTCTTCTACCCATAGGGCAAAAAAGCTTCCGTTGTATTACATGATGCTATTCATGCATATCCGTCCGTTCATTAGAACCATTGATGATGGAATACGCCTTCTTTGTCCACACGTTTGAACGTATGGGCACCGAAGTAGTCACGCTGTGCTTGCAGCAGATTTGCTGGCAAACGCTCAGTGCGGTAGCTGTCATAGTATGCAAGCGCGCTGGAGAAGCCAGGCACTGGAATACCTTGGGATACAGCCACGGAAATCACTTGACGCCATGCATCTTGATACGTTTCAACTACATTTTTGAAGTAAGAATCCAGCAACAGGTTTTTCAAGGCAGGATCGCGGTCATATGCATCCTTGATGTTTTGCAGGAATTGCGAGCGGATAATGCAACCGCCGCGGAAGATCATAGCGATTTTTCCGTATTTCAAATCCCAATCATATTCATCGGAAGCTGCACGCATTTGAGCGAAACCTTGAGCATAGGACACGATTTTACTTGCAAACAGTGCTTTACGTACACTTTCAATAAATTCTTTTTTGTCGCCGCTGAAGGACTCAGCATTAGGACCGCTCAGCACTTTACTTGCCGCAATGCGCTCGTCTTTCATAGCAGACAAGAAGCGGGAGAATACGGATTCGGTAATCATGGACAATGGCACACCCAGATCCAGCGCGCTTTGGCTTGTCCATTTACCTGTACCTTTTTGACCAGCAGCATCCAAGATAACGTCTACCATTGGCTTGCCTGTTTCAGTATCGTACTGGGAGAAAATGTCAGCTGTAATTTCGATTAGGTAGCTGTCCAGTTCCCCTTTATTCCATTCCGTGAAGATTTCATGAAGCTCTTCCGCATTCACATTCAGGACTGATTTCAACAAGTGATACGCTTCACCGATCAATTGCATGTCGCCGTACTCGATACCGTTATGCACCATTTTTACATAGTGACCAGCACCGTCAGGACCGATATATGTACAGCAAGGGTCGCCTTCCACTTTAGCAGAGATTGCCGTTAGAATCGGCTCTACCAGTTTATAGGCACTTTCTTGTCCACCCGGCATGATAGCAGGACCATTCAAGGCACCTTCTTCACCACCGGATACGCCTGTACCAATAAAGCGAAGTCCTTTTTCCTCCAGCTCCTTGCTGCGGCGCTGTGTATCAGGGAAGTAGGCATTGCCTCCGTCTATAATAATGTCGCCCTTGTCCAGATGAGGCACAAGCTGTTCAATCGTGGCATCTGTTGCTTTACCAGCTTGAACCATGATCAGGATTTTACGGGGGGATTCCAATGAGTTCACAAATTCTTCAATAGAGAAAGTACCCGTCAGTTTTTTACCTTCTGCTTCTTTGATAAGATCGTGCGTTTTTTCTGGAGAGCGGTTAAAAACCGAGACGGTGAAGCCTCTGCTCTCAATGTTAAGGGCTAAATTCTTACCCATTACCGCCAGGCCGATCACACCAATTTGCTGTTTTGCCATCTGGTTCCTCATCCTTTGCAACATATTTTGTCTTCTATATCGCCGCTTTACCGCATTACACTTTATGTGAATCGGAACACGTGCACTTCTATTTTAACGTTTTTGATGTAAGAAGTGAACCCCTGTCTATTCACAGATCAAAACACCTCATTTACATGAGGTGTTCAGATGTACTACGCTTCCATCATCAGTAGTTGGTGGGATAGCGTTTGCAGGCGTTCATGGCAATTCCCGATTTTAGCCTTATCTCCGTCTGTCATCGCTATGAACAGCTTCTCCAATTCATCGTCCACTTCCATTTTAAGCAGCAGCAGTCGGGTTTCTCCTTCATTGGAAGCGTACATATCCTCCATTTCCTGTGCGGACAGCACCGGCCCCTTCTGATAAATGACACGCTGCTTAAAGCCTGTAACCTCGACCAGACGAATGACCTCACCAAACAAAATATTTTCTACCAAAATATGATGATCCTTGACTCTTTTGACAATGGCATGACCTCGGGTGCTTCCAATCAGCTTCTCCAACCACTCAGCCAGCTTGGCATCGCGGATTACATAATCTCCAGCCAACTTGTAGTGTCCTGTGCGCAGCTGTTGAAACCGGAGCTTCACCAGCTTGCGCCCGGTTCTCACCGACAAAACCAGGTACGACTCATCCTCGCTCCAGTACAGCGAATACCCTTCCGATATCAAATCCTTGATCAGATTATGGATATGCCGACGGCTAAACCGGAGCTCTAGATTGCAATATTCTACCTCACAGCCCTTGTTCACGGCATTCCCTCCTTTTTCAAGTCCGATTCAAGAAGTCCGGCTACAGCAAGCCTGCGGCTTTCCCGCTTGATCTTCCCTTGCTCTATTTTATACTTCATTTTATGTAAGGGTACTTGGTTATTTGACCTATTTTTATGAGTAACAGCGAACAATCCTACTTTTGCCTTATATGCTTGTTTCAAACCTAGTCTAAAGTCGGCCAAGCCCAGCGGCATTATGCTATAATTGGACATATTACGCCACACGTTATGGCTTAACCCAGTTACAGGAGGAAAAGGAATGACATTTAGTGGATTTACTGCAAAGGACTTCGATGTTTTTGAAATACCGGGATTGGAGCCTCGTATGGAAGTGCTGATTCAGCAGGTTCGGCCCAAGCTGGAGGTAATTGGCGAGGAATTAGCCCCATTTCTGACGGACTTATGTGGAGAGCCTATGCACGTTCACGTCGCCAAGCATGCACGACGCAAAGTCAATCCCCCCAAAGATACTTGGGTAGCCTGGGCGGCAAATAAGCGCGGGTACAAGGCGCTGCCGCATTTTGAGGTAGGTATGTTCGCTTCCCACCTATTCGTTATTTTTGCAATTATTTATGAAAGTCCTAACAAAGCTACATTTGCCCAGGCACTCGAAGCCAATCTGAGCGATGTGCGCTCTAACCTGCCTGATCATTTTTACTGGTCCATGGATCATATGGCTCCGGAAGGCACAGAACAACAACATATGGATAATGAAGATTTTCAAACGATCATCCATAAGCTGCAACAGGTAAAAAAAGCGGAGGTCATGTGTGGAATCCGTATTGACCGAGAAGATCCACTTGCCAGCGACGGGGCTGCATTATTACAGGCAGTGCGTTCTACCTTTGAGCATTTGCTGCCGCTGTACCGAATGTCTTTCCCGAAAGAGTAGCCCTCGCCGCTTTTCAAGGCGCTGTTCAGGCCTCCACAGTCTTCCTGCGTGGATTGCGCGCCAGAGCCAGGTGGCAGCCAAACATGAGCAGCATCACGACCCCACTGATGATAAATGGAGCGGTGTGTCCGACACGGTCCCATAGCACTCCTGAAACGAGCGGGCCTATAACCATGCCGGAGCCTTGAAGTGTTAAAAAAAAGCCCCACACCGTTGCTCGCTCGCTTTCCGGAATCAATCGGGCAAGAAAGGTGTTCCATGCAGGCAAAATGAGCGCATATCCCAAACCGATAAGCGCCACGGATACAAACACCAGCGGAATAGATCGAACGATTGAGAAGAAAAACAGCGTAATTCCGGCTAGCAAAAAGCCAACATGTAGAAAATACTCCGTTCCAAGTCTGTCGACCAACTTGCCACAAGGGATCAGTGCCAGCACAGTCACCCCACCGCCTGCAATCAGAAGCACGCTGTACAGGTTTGGTGAAATCCCGAGGTCCGTCCGAGCGTACAGCGTCAGTACGGGGCTGATCAAACCGATAACAAAAGACTGCAAAAATAGCGCCGGGTAAATTAACGGATTGACGTTAAGCTTTGTTTTGAGCACAGCGATCGTCTCCTGGATTCCTTTCAGAATTTGCTGTTTCTGCTTTGTGTACCCATCAGACGACACTAGAGCGCTCTGTTCGAGGTCACCTTTATCAGGAGACCTTTTCGGTCCTGGCAGCATAAGAGCAACCAACAACAATACAATACTGCATCCTATCAAAATCATGAACACCATGCCGTAAGAGTGCCCATAGTGGGATATGGCAAAGTTCATAATGAGCGGACCCAATCCCGTTCCACCCATAGACGCAATTTCCAGTGTGCCCATCGCCGCGCCATTGCTGTTATTAGGTCCGGACATTTCGGTCGTTCCGGTCATAACACAAGGCCAGAGCGGAGAAGTACCCAGACCGAGCAGCAGACACGCAACGACGAGCCACACGGGATCTGTCAATACGCTCAGCATAATAATCGCTACAAGCGTAAACAACAGTGCGGTCGACATCGTTCCACGGTAGCCGAGCCGCTCAGCCATCCAGCCCGCCGGTGCCCGGAACGCATTGTCTCCAAAATACTGAAGTGAAAAGGCCAAACCAATAATCCCGGCCGACAAACCAAGCGTTTCTCCCATATATACCGGCAGGATGGATACCAGAAGAGATCCTTTCATAAATTCGACCAGAAATACCAAAATCCACAATTTGGTAAAAAAAGGAGTCCACCACCGTTGCGAAGCTTTTTTTCTTCCTATTTGCCTCATCTAATCCACTTCCTCCACCTTCGTTTTTTGGCTGTATAGACCGGGTTCTCAGCCTACTCCACTCTTTCGCAAATAAATGCGCCCTCAATCGCTTGCATTCCTACTTCAAACTGCTATACTCAATTTTGTTCTATTATCACTTGCACAGGATTGTCGAAATCCTGCACGAAAGGTTGTGACAACACTAATGAATCAAAGCAACACCCCGCTTTTTACTGCTTTGAAAAAGCATGCTCAGAGCAACCCGGTTCAATTTCACATCCCAGGCCATAAAAAGGGAGTGGGAGCTGATTCGGAATTTCGCGAATTTATGGGGGATAATGCCTTTTCCATAGATATGATCAACATCGCTCCATTGGACGATCTGCATCAGCCATCAGGCGTCATCGAAGAAGCTCAAAAGCTTGCAGCAGAGGCCTTCGGAGCTGATTATACGTACTACAGTGTACAGGGGACAAGCGGAGCCATCATCACCATGATTATGTCGATTTGCATACCTGGTGATAAAATTATTGTACCCCGAAACATACACAAATCTATAATGTCTGCCATTATCTTTGCTGGTGCAAAGCCGGTATTTATTTCTCCAGTCAGTGATGAGAATCTCGGTATTCACCACGGGGTTACAACCAAGTCCGTACGCCGGGCATTGGAACGTCACCCTGACGCCAAGGGCGTCCTTGTTATCAACCCGACATATTACGGTGTGTGCGCCGATTTGAAGGAAATCGTAGATCTCGCTCACAGCTATAATGTGCCGGTCCTGGTCGATGAGGCTCATGGAGTACTGATTCATTTTCACTCTGATCTACCGATGTCCGCCATGGAGGCGGGAGCAGACATGTCAGCTACAAGCGTTCACAAGCTGGGTGGTTCCTTGACTCAAAGCTCAATTCTGAATGTAAATACGAAAAACGGATACGTTAACCCACAGCGTGTACAAACGATTTTTAGTATGCTGACAACAACGTCGACTTCGTATATTCTGCTGGCTTCTTTGGACACATCCCGACGTAATTTGGCCCTTAACGGTCATGAAATTGCACAACGTGCTCTGGAATTGGCTGAATATTGTCGTTCAGAGGTCAACAAGATTGAAGGGCTATATTGCTTTGGCAGCGAAATTCTTGGCACGGAAGCCACCTATGATTATGATCCAACCAAAATTACGGTTCATATCCGCCATTTGGGCCTTACCGGATACGATGTGGAAAATTGGCTGAGAGATCACTACAATATCGAGGTTGAGCTTAGCGATATGTACAATATTCTCTGTTTGGTGACCCCCGGTGATACCAAAGAGGAAATTGAAATTTTGTTGAAAGCTCTGCGTGAGCTGGCTTCTCTGCACTATTCCACAGGTCAGGAGCATGAGCTAGTTGTAAAGATACCGGATATCCCTCAGCTCTCCCTCATTCCAAGAGACGCTTTTTATGGAGATACGGAAATCGTGCCTTTCAAGGAATCTGCAGGTCGCATTATTGCAGAATTCATCTATGTGTATCCACCTGGTATTCCGATCTTACTGCCAGGAGAAGTTATTTCGCAGGACAATATTGATTATATTGTTGATCATGTAGAAGTAGGCCTGCCTGTTAAAGGACCTGAGGACCGAACAGTACATCAGGTGAAGGTTATCGTCGAAACTGACGCTATTTCATAATATTGAACTGTCTACACATGCTTAAAAAACATGTTGATAGTCAAGAAAAAAAGCCCCCGTTCGGGGGCTTTTTTTTCTTAAAGAGCTATACAGCTGCTACATCCAATTCTATTCGTATTGGGCAACAAGCTCGCTATATGCAGCTTCTACACGTTTCCACTCATCTTCGTCCTCAATATTGTAAAGCACCATTTCTTCGTTTTCTTCTTCCATACGAAGAATAATGCCATCCGCTTCAGGATTGCCTCGCTCAAGCAGAAGAGCATAAATGTGATCTTCTACGTCAAAGGTCTCTACCAGCACCATTTCTACATCTTTACCATTTTCATCAGTTAGCGTAAGAACCATTTCTTCATGTTCGTGGTCATGATCGTGGTTGCAGGCTTCACCGTGTTCATGTTTGTGATCACTCATGGAAATACCTACCTTCAAATTGTTTTATTTTCCCCCGTATCGTAACATGATCAAGGGTGCAGGTCAATTTGTGGTATGCCTAATTTATCGCTGTAATGACTTTTTCGGACACCAAGGTATAGCTGCCGTCTTTGCTCTCTTTAATATAGAAACCAACCCGGTAATTCCCTGCTGTTTTGAAATCATACGTAAAGTCGTTCGTACGGAACCAGAAGTTATCCTTTTGCGCTCCTTTGATATCTTGAGACTGAATATCCTTCACGTTGCCCGAAGGGTCGGTGATCGCTACCTTCACTCCGGAGATATCTGTTTTCAAGGTATCAATTTGACTAAATACATTAAATTTCACTTTATTGCCTTTATTCACGTTACCAAACACAGTATCTCCTTTGAACAGGAACATATGCACATTAGGCTGGTCGAAAACAACTTTTCCACCGGATGGATCAAAATTGACAAGTCCGTTAAAATCACGGATGGGCACATAGGTTTTCCCATCAATGACAACTGCACCATCTTTTGACACTTCTCCATTAATAATCAACTGCACTTGGTCCTTGGCGGATTCCGCCGAAATGGCGGTCCCTCCCATTATTGAAAAGGCCATCATCAGGGCCATCACTCTTCTCCATTTCATAACTACTAATCCCTCCATCGTCATCTGTTTAAAACCTTCTGTCGTACATTTATACCTAGCTCAGCCGCACAAGTTGCGCTGTGTTTCACAAATTGTCCAAAGTTTTTACATAAGGAGCCAAATCTTTAGTTCCGGTAGCATAGGTGATAAAATCGACTGTAGAATGTCCTAGTACACAAAGTCTGGAGGATAAATCCATAATGAGCCTAACGATACAAATGCTTGGCACAGGCAGTGCGTTTGCCAAGCATTATTACAACAACAACGCGCTGCTGGACAGCGGAGAAGGCAAACTGCTGATCGATTGCGGTACAACCGCTTCTTTAGCATTACACCAAATGGGCGTCCCTTTGCCTGATATTGACGCAATTTTAATCACACATATTCACGCAGATCATGTCGGAGGTTTGGAGGAATTCGGTTTTCAAATGAACATTCTCCATCGTCGCAAGCCTCTACTTTATATTGCCGAACCACTAATTTACCCTTTATGGGAGCATACACTCAAGGGTGGAATGTCACAGCAGGGTATGATTGACAAGCTTGAAGATGTATTCGAGGTAAACGTAATAACGCCTGGTGTACCCACTACATTAGTATCCGGTATTCAGGTGGAGCTAATCCCTACAAGGCATATTCCTGGTAAAAACAGTTATTCCATATTCATTAATGACCGCCTTTTTTATAGTGCAGATATGGTTTTTGACCCTGATTTGCTTCATCATCTGGTGCATGAACGAGGATGTCGGAGTATTCTCCATGAGGTTCAATTACAAGGCGCTGGAGAAGTCCATACGACATTGGACGAGCTGCTAAGCTTGGCGCCATCTCTTCAAGAACGGATTCATCTAATGCACTATAGTGATGATATGGAACAGTTCAGGGAGAAGGCAGGAGTCATGTCCTTTCTGGAGCAGCAACGAGTATATCAACTTACAGAGTTGGAACGTGCAGAGTAGCATGCTAAATACAGCTTGAATAATTAACAAAAGCCGCCTGACTTTCCTACAAAGGATAGCCAGGCGGCTTGCTGTTCTTGAATATAATGATGAACTTGCATTCTAATGTTGCGAGTTAAGGTCAGAACAATGGCAGTTGATCCAGGTTATTAGAAGGATCTCCATCGGCATCTCCCCGAATTCGTTTGCTTCCATCCTTGGCCTTGAACACGTTAACGCCTGCAATTGAGCCTGCCTCAATCTCATTCAATGCTTGGCTATAATCTAAAATCCGACCGGTAGATGTCTGAAAAGATGTAAGGTCGCCATCCCCGTTTTTACGTACTGCTATAATTTGCTCCCGTTCTGTATTAGCCATGCTGTATCGCTCCTTATCCATAGTATAGTGGAGGAACTTTTACTAGCATGCACATTGTACAGATTTGTATGCACTTACGCTGTCGACTACAACTTTTTACGCATACGTACATGCGGTATTCCCGCATCGTCAAAAGGTTCATCGGAGATCGTCTCATAACCGAGCTTTTCGTAAAACTTCTCGGCTTGACATTGGGCATCTAGTAGCGAGTATCTTAGCCCCAATTCACGTGCACGTTCCTCCAGTGCTAGCAGTAATACACGCCCATAGCCTGCGGCACGATGCTCCTTGAGGACGGCAATACGTTGCATTTTAGCTGTATCTTCCTCATAGTATGTCAACCGACCAGTGGCCACCATTTCACCATGTTCACAAATTAGCAAATGATGGGCCGTATCTCCCAGCTTGTCATAATGATCAACTTCTAAATCGAGAGGCACTTTTTGCTCTTCGACAAACACTTTGGTACGGATCGATATTGCCTCCTGTAGCTGCTCCTCTGTTGTTACACTTATAATTTCTGCGGCCATCATCTGTTCCCCCTATCATTAATTCCAGATTGCAAACTCACTAAATTCGAATTATATATATAAATGCTCATGAAGTACAGGCTGACTTCTATTTTTCCACTTTACATATATGGTTAATACATGATATTATCTAGTAACCGCAGGACGGTAGCTCAGCGGGAGAGCATTATCTTGACAGGGTAAGGGTCATGGGTTCGATCCCCATCCGTCCTATTCGTCAAAAGCCTTGATACTCAAGGCTTTTTTGTTTGTCTCGAGATAAATCCAGTTATCCTGTGAAAAGAAAATAGGTTATTGACCAAAATTTAGTCAATAACCTATTTTTCAATCAAAATGATGCCTACTTCTTCAACAAAGCCTTTCACCTTGATCCTTCTATTATATAGAAGAAAAAAAGCAGAACCTCCAGCACAATACGCATAGAACTCTTAGATTACGATATAAACCTCCCCGCTCTCACTGTCAATCTCCGTGGGGTAAGCAGTCACACATCCAGTATCCGGCTCTTGCACCTGGCCAGTGGAAAGGTCAACTTTCCAGTCATGGAGCGGACAATGGATCGCTGAGCCACATATCATTCCTTCAGATAACCGTCCCCCTTTGTGCGGACAACGATTCTCAAGCGCATGCACGCTGCCATCGCTCAGACGGAATACAGCTATCTCTGTATTATGAATGCGAACTGTCCTTGCTCCACGTCGGTCAATTTCGTTCAGATCAGCTATTCTGATTCTGTTGGTTGTCGTATTAGTCTCCATTTTGTCAGCCCCCTATTCCATTACTGGCTTAAGTTCCGGCAGTTGCACAAAATTTTTGCGCAGCTCTTCGTTGTGAATAATTTCGTGCCACGGATCAGTCGTCGTGCTTAACGTCTCCTCAATTCTGGTCACCAGTTGCTTCCTCGTCTCTGCATTCGCGAGTGCCTGTTTGATGGATTCAACTCCGACCCGTTCCACCCAATGGGCTGTGCGTTCGTTCCAATTGGCCTGCTCGCGATAATACTGCAGATAGGCACCGGTCCATTCCATCACTTCATCCTCAGTTTTAACGGTACAAAGCAGTTCAGCTGCCCGAACCTTAATACCGCCGTTACCTCCAACGTAGATCCCCCATCCACCGTCAATAGCAACGACGCCCAAATCCTTGATCGTCGCTTCAGCGCAGTTACGCGGGCAACCAGATACAGCCAGTTTGACTTTGGATGGCGCATTCAGACGTTCAAATGCCTTTTCCAACCGGATGCCCATACCCATAGCATCCTGAGTGCCAAAGCGACAAAAGGTGTTACCTACGCACGTCTTAACCGTTCGCAGCGTCTTTCCATAGGCATATCCAGACGGCATATCCAACTCAGCCCAGATCCCCGGCAAATCCTCCTTCTTCACACCAAGCAGGTCAAGGCGTTGGCCCCCCGTAAATTTCACCAGAGGCACATTGTATTTCTCTGCGACAGCAGCAATTTTCTTCAAGTCGGCAGGTGAAGTAACTCCTCCATAAATGCGGGGCACGACAGAATAGGTGCCATCTTTCTGTATATTGGCATGGTACCGTTCATTCGTGAATCTGGATTCCTTCTCATCCTCATAATCCAGCGGCCATAGCATACCTAGATAATAATTGAGGGCCGGTCGACATTTAGTGCAACCTTCCGGTTCGTTCCAGCCCAGCACATTCATCACTTCTTTGACGCTCTTCAATCCCATCTCCCGAATGCCATCAATGATCGCTTCCCGGTCAAGCGTCGTACAACTACAAATTCCCTCTTTCAGCGTTTCTCCGGCTTCTGCGCCTGCGTATAGCTGTAAGAGTCCCTCCACTAATGGCTTGCAGCCGCCACATGATGCCGATGCCTTTGTGCATGCCTTAATCTCCCCGACACTCCGGCAGCCAGCCGCAACCGCCTCTCCAATGTCACCCTTGGATACACCATTACATCCGCATACAATTTCGTCATCAGGCATCTGCTCTAGCATCATGGCGCCACTAGCTTCAGGTTGACCGGGATTGAAGCCAAGTAATAACTCTTTCTCTCGGCCAACCACCGACTCGCCACTTTTGATCAAAGAAAACAGCATGGCTCCGTCAGACGTATCCCCAAACAGAACAGCTCCGATCAGTTTTTCTTCCTTGATCACGATTTTTTTGTAGACGCCGCCAATATCATCCTGATACCGCAGGGAACGTGTTCCCGGTTCATCCTTGTAATCCCCTGCTGAAAACACGTCGACACCCGATACCTTCAACCTTGTCGAGGTAACAGAACCACTGTAGCCGGGAATCTCCATTCCCGCGAGCCGCTGAGCCAGTACACCACCTTGCTCATATAATGGAGCAACCAGCCCGTAAGTGATTCCCCGGTGTTCTGCGCATTCGCCAACGGCGTAGATTCCAGGGATATTCGTTTCCATGTAATCATTTACGATGATGCCGCGGTTTACAGGGATTCCCGCCGACACCGCCAGTTCAATGTCTGGTTTGATGCCTACCGCCATAACGATCAGATCTGCTTCCAGCTCGCTGCCATCGGCAAATTTCAACCCTTCCACGCGGCGACGCCCCGTAATAGCCGCCGTCCGCTTATTGACCAGAAAAGTCATTCCCTGCTCCTCCAGCTCGCGCCGTAGCATAAGGGAAGCAGCCTCATCCAGCTGCCGATCCATAATATATCCGTTAATATGAATAACGGTGACGTCCATCCCCAAGTTAAGCAGCCCCCTAGCTGCCTCTAGCCCAAGCAATCCGCCGCCGATGACGGCTGCTTTTTTGTGCGTCTTTGCCGTCTCCATCATCGTTTCACAGTCACGAATATCCCGAAAACCGATAACACCTTCCTTGTCGGCTCCTGGAAGCGGCAGAATAAAGGCTTTAGAACCCGTTGCCAACAACAACAAATCATAAGAGATGCATACGCCGGAGCGCGACGTCACCTGCTGCTTTTCCGTATCGATAGCGGTGACAGGATCATCGGTATACAATCGAATATTGTTGTCTTCATACCAACTCCAGTCGTTGATGACAATATCCTGCAAACCAGCCCCTCCCGCCAGAACGGAGGACAGCATGATCCGGTTATAGTTTGGATGGGGCTCGGCCCCGAATACCGTAATTTCATAGCTACCTGGTGCAAGCTTCAGCAAATGTTCGAGAGTGCGTATTCCCGCCATTCCGTTGCCGATCAACACTAACTTTTGGATATCGTTCATCAGGTCACTCCCCTTCCATTTGTATCCTTAAAACATAAAAAGCCTGCTTCACATATGGGGATTCAAAATATCCCTCACATGAGAAAACAGGCTCCATTGCCGTTTCATCGAATACGCCGTTGTATCCATCAGAGTATGGAATTAAAAAGTACTGTAGCTAATATATAATGGTTCAAATGATATGTCAACATTCCTTACGCAATATCTTATAAAAAATTATATTTTATCACCATGTAACATATCTATGACGTATAAAATATCACTCTCCTACAAAATTAGGATTGATTTTCAGAACAAAACACGCCAAAATGGTTTAAAAGTCCGTTTTAATTTGATGATGGTTAAAAAAATAAGCTGACAGATAAAATTCCATGTCATATTTGTTATCAATGAATACCATCCCATCCCTAACCACCCTTCATGTTACAGAGAGGAGGAGCCCGCTTGCGTTCCTTGTTGGTAATTCACTTACATTCTGACCATGTATCTGAGCAGACACACGCCGTTTCCTCATGGCAGGCAGGACCTGAGTACCTTTTAGAGTCCAACGGATACCTAACTCTGCCCTGCCGCAATGAATCCGAAATCAAACAGCTAATCCTTAATGCAGATGCGGCGGTACTAAACATACCTGTCGGCACTATCAGCATATGGAGTGATAGGCTGGAGCAAGCCAAAGCGGTCCCATTGCTCTGGTGGTGCAGCGCAGAATCAGCGCTATCATCGACAGAGGCTTGTGAAGCTGATGTCACTGTCGATGGCATTCTAACCCCTTCAATGGCAGCCCATGAACTGAATTGGGCTCTTCATTTTAGTGCCAAACGCTTTTTTGAACGCCAGCATTGGCAAAGTGAACGCAAGCAACTGACCGCTCGACTGGAAGAACGCAAATGGATTGATATGGCCAAAGGAATACTGGGGGAAGTAAACGGCATCCCGGAAGCGGAAGCATACGATGTGCTACGCAAAAAAGCAATGAACGAACGCAAACGTATCGTTGATGTGGCCATCTCCATCGTCAAAGCACAGCAAATGCTAAAAGCATAAATCTGAAAGGGGCCTGAACATGAATATCGTTGAAATATTAAAAGAAGTGGGTCGTGGCAAAAGAGGCGCCCGAGATCTGAATTATGCCGAAGCCGAAGCTGCTGCCGAACTTATTATGACCCAGTCGGCAACCCCTGCTCAAATCGGAGCTTTCTTTGCCGCGGAGCGCATTAAAATGGAGAGCGTTGCCGAGCTGGAAGCATTCGTAAACGTCTGCCGTAAATATACCCATCGCTTCCCGATGCAGGAAGGTATTGATTTTGCCGGTCCGTACGATGGCAGGAAGTCATCGTTTATCACCACCTTCGCAACAGCCTTCGTACTCGCCTCATGCGGAATACCTGTAACGATGCATGGCAGCGCACCTCTCCCTCCCAAATGGGGGGTTACGCTACCGCTTTTACTGCAGGAAATGGGGGTTACGTCCAGGAACATGACACGCGAAACCGCCATTCATGCCGCGAAGCTGACTGGTGTACTATTCATAGCCTCCGAACAATGGTGCGCGCCCCTGCGAGATCTGCGGTCCATTCGCGAAGAGCTGGGGCTTCGCACGGTGCTGAATACTGCCGAGAAACTGGTTGATTACGGTTCTTCCCCCTATATTGTATTCGGCGTTTTCCACAATACTGTGTTCGAGAAGACGGCGAAACTCATGCAAAATCTCAATTACCGCAGGGCTCTGATCGTCCAGGGGAGCGAAGGATCGGAGGACCTGTTCATCGATCGACCGACCCGGACTTACCTGCTTGCTAACGGCGAGGTGTCACTACAGGTTATTGATCCAGAAATGTACGGGCTGGATTCGGTGGTACCAGAGCATAACTGGACCCCCGCTGAACAACTGCGCATTACGGAGGAAGTGCTACAAGGTACAGCTTCTATAGCCTTTTCGAATCAAGTGTTACTCAACAGTGCGGTCCGACTGTTCGTTGCAGGACGAGTCGACTCCATAGAGGAAGGTTTGTATACCTGCAAACCGCTGCTAGAAAACGGGGACGCCTGGAATTTGTATAAACAATGGCGGGAAGCTATGCTCAGAACAGAAATAAAAACGGGAGCAAACATATCCGAAACCCGATTGCAATTATAATATCGGCCTCACGCAGTCTGTGATTGCAGGCCAATAACTGTCCAACCCAAAAAGGCCAGCCCTCATTCATACAATGAGGGCTGGTCTTTTATGCAAAGAAGAAGTCACTTACTCAGTCCTGCTCTAGAACTCAGACCATCCCCCATTATCTGCACTTGTTGCAACTGCAGCCAGATGAAGGGGACGAATACGTACAGCTGCCGTTTTGAAGCCAGGCATCCGGCAGAACGGATCAAGATCGGGTCGGGTCGCCCGATTTACATTTTGTATCCCACCCCAATGCATGGGCACGAAGAGCGTGTCTTCGCGGATATGTGGTTTGATCCGGCTGCGGACAGTGAAGCTGCCGCGCTGTGATGCTATTTCTACCCACTCCCCGTCCCTGATATGCCAGCGTCGCGCTGTCCGCGGATGAATTTCCACATAATTTTCAATCTCTCGCGCGGCCAGCGACGGACTTCTGCGCGTTTGTGCACCGGTCAAATAATGAGCCAGTACACGGCCGTTCGTCAAAATAAGCGGATACTCCTCTGATATCCCCTCTCCTGCTCCACAGCTTTCAACCACCGTAAAAACAGCCTTTTGATCGGAATGGGCAAAGGTTTCCCGAAACATCGTATCCATACCGGCTCTGTCCGTAGACGGGCATGGCCAATATACTCCTTCTTCACGACGCAGCCTGTCATATGTGATCCCATAATAATCGGCAGGACCGCCCCGACTGGCAAGCCGCAGTTCTTCAAAGATATGCTCAGCATCCTCGTACGAGAAATAGCTTCCCTTGTTTAGCTTTGCAGCTAACTGACACAAAATGTTCCAGTCATCTCTAGCCTCGCCCGGTGCGGGCCTCGCCGCTTCCCGTAGCAGAACGCGGCCCTCCAGATTGGTCATCGTCCCTGTATTCTCCAAATAAGACGTCACAGGCAAAACAACGTCGGCCATCCGCGCGGTTTCAGTGAGAAACATATCCGCCACAACCAGCAGATTCAGCTTTTTGAGGGCTTCCTCCACCAGCCGGACATTCGGATTAGATACAACAGGATTAGAGCCCATCACGAACAGAGCTTGGATTTCTCGCTGATGAATAAGCTCCATCATTTCATATGCGGACACCCCTTTTCCCGGCAAACTGCTTGGTTTTACTCCCCACACGGACGCCACATAGGCTCGATCCTCTTCATTCTCAATTGATCTGTAACCAGGAAGCTGGTCAGCCTTTTGGCCGTGCTCTCGCCCCCCTTGCCCGTTTCCCTGACCTGTGATAGCTCCATAACCGCATCCTTCCCTTCCAATCTTGCCAGTGGCCAGCACCAGATTAAGAAATGCACGCACCGCCATATGTCCATCTGTCTGCTGTTCGACACCTCTGGCCGTAAAAACGATGCCAGTCTCCACACTGCCAAAGGCACGTGCTGCCTGCCGGATCATTTCTACCTCAATTCCGCACAACGCAGCCGATTCGTTCAGATCCACACCCTTCAAATGAATCAACAGCTGGTCATAGCCGTTGGTCCGCTTGCGGATAAACTCTTCATTCGCAAATCCTTCATCCACGATGACCTTTAGCATGGCATTGACCAACACTGCATCCGTACCCGGCTTGATTTGCAGGTGCAAATCGGCGGCCGCCGCCGTTGGTGTCGCGCGCGGGTCAATCACGATGACAAACGCGCCGTTTTCCTTCGCCTCGTGAAAATAAGGCATTAACGTCGGCTGGCATTCAGCGATATTTGTACCTGCGAGTACAATACAACGAGCTAATGGAATATCAGCCAGTCTGCAGGTCAGTCCGCGATCAACGCCAAACACTTTACTACCAGCGGATGCCGCTGCCGACATGCAGAAGCGCCCGTTATAATCGATATATCGCGTACCTACAGCCACTCTTGCAAATTTACCGAGTAAATAGGCCGTTTCATTGGAGAGTGAACCTCCACCGTAAATTCCGATTGCATCGGCACCCTGTGTGGACAGTAGCGTAGAGAAACTGCTAGCTATAGTATCCAATGCCTCCTCCCACTTGACGGGAACAAGTTTGCCCTCTTTGCGTATGAGAGGCTGTACCAGCCTTTCCGCATGAGTCGCATGCTGATGCGCATTCATTCCCTTGATGCACAGCCTACCCTGCGAGGCTGCATTAGGCTTGCCTTCCGCGTTATACACTGTACGGATGATACCCGCGAGTGTCTCTGTACCCGTGCTAACGGTCATCTTACATTGCACGCTGCAAAACGGGCACTGCGTATCCATTACTGACGATACATGTAGCCCAGCTTCCGGTTTGCTTTCTCCTGACTGACACATCAAAGTCACCTCCCCTTCGCCATTTTTCGTAATTTTATTGTCTGCACACGCTAGATATATCCCACAACTCCAACTCAACCCGTCATCCTGTCAGCATTGTGGTCCGTAGGCTGCCCGCCAGTTCACTTCGAAGAGCAGCATCAAGCACACTTTCCCGTAGCGCCATAACGCCAGTCCTTTCAATCCACTCCCACATTTTCTCCCCGTACCGGGCACTATGTCGGTATATTCGCAAGCAAACTGCAGCCAGCAAGACCGCTTCTGTCGGGTCCTCCTCCAATCCAAGCAGCTGCCCCTGGCGAACCGGATGCTCTGCATGACCACCGGCATAAACCTCCCAGCCTGCTGGAGATCGGGATATTCCAATATCGTGGACAAGTACACCTCCGGGATACTCCGATCCAGGACAAACAGAAACTGTAACCAACGAGGGCAATGCAAGACTTCCCCATAAAGTTGCCAACCGCTCTCTTAGCCAGGCTACTTCTACAAAAGTCTGATCCATCAGGTCCGACTTAACAAAAGCCTGATTCTCGGCATTTAGGTTCGTAAAGCGCAGGCCCGCAGAGGGAGCTTCTCCTCCACACTGCGGTGTGACCTGAACCGTAACACCAGAACTTAATGAATTTGTCGCAGATCTGTCGCGCAACCCGAGAGATTCCAAGTAATAAAGTACAGCCGGACGACATAATTCACACCCCTGCTGTCTGGTCCAACCGAGACGGGACACTACTTCATCTGGAGTCTGACATGCTGTGTCCACCATAGCTGTTTTAAGCGAATCATGATCGTAATGCGTACATCCACATACAGGGAAAACTTCTTGGGCGGTGGGAGTAACTACAGGTCCGGAAGCTGTCGATCGGGACAAACTATTTTTGACCAGTGCAGCCACCAGCGGCCGACAGCCCCCACAGGAACCGGATGCTTTGGTCCGGCTTTTCACTTCTTCCACCGTCTTCAGCTTATCCGTGGCAATCGCTCGCAAAATAGCCCCCTTACTCACGCTATTGCACGCACATACCGTTTCCTCTTCCGGGAGTGCGGCTGCCGCATCCTCTGCTCTGCTCACGCTGTTATCCCGGGATGTAAGCTCTGTAGCGGGCGCGCTGCGCCGTACCATTCCGAGTAGCGAGGTACTTTCAGATGTATCTCCGAACAAAATGGCGCCAGTGACAGCACCGCCGTGCATCATTACTTTTTTGTAAACCTCCAGCATCCCGTTATATTCCATGACTGCTGTCTCGTTTCCCTCTTCGCGAATGTCTCCTACGGAAAATAGATGAATTCCCGCTACCTTGAGCTGCGCATACGGAACCGTCCCTTCATAGGGAGCCGCTTCACGCCCACAAATAACTTTTGCCAGCACTTTGCCCTGCTCATATAGTGGCGCCACTAGCCCGTATGAAATCCCGCGATGCTCAGCACATTCGCCGACGGCATAAATACCGGGAATACTCGTGCGCATATAATCATCCACGACAATGGCACGGTTTACGGTCAGACCGCTGTCCTGAGCTAATTCGATATTCGGTCGGATACCAACCGCCAGCACAACCAAATCCGTTTCCAACCTGTTCCCGTCCGAAAACATCAATCCTTGCGCCCTGTTTCGGCCTATGATGTTGACCGTTTCCTTCGCCAAATGAAACCTCATGCCCTGTTGTTCCAGCTTTCGCTGCAGAAGCATAGCCGCCGTCCGATCAAGCTGACGGTTCATAAGATACTGCGCATTATGAACAACCTCAGTTTCCATCCCTAGATTCAACAGGCCTTGAGCGGCTTCAAGTCCTAACAGCCCCCCTCCGATAACTATGGCCTTACGGTATGCTTTGGCATATCTTTCCATGGTTTCACAATCATTCACATCACGAAAAGCGATTACCCCCTGTTTTCGAGCTCCGGGAATGGGCGGCATGAAAGGCAATGAGCCCGTTGCCAATATGAGCATGTCATAAGGTTCTTTGATGCCGGATTCCGTTTCCACCATCCCGGCTGCAACATCAATACGACAGACGCGTTCACCCGCGTACAACTTTACCCCGTTCTCTTCATACCAGTCCCAGTCATGGGTAACGATGTGCTTAAATGAGCTCTCCTCCTGAAGCATTTTGGACAGGAGCACTCGGTTGTACCCGGGACGGGGCTCTGCACCAAATATCGTGATTTGGAACCGCTCTGGCTCCAGATCAAGTATTTCCTCCACACATTTGATGCCTGCCATACCGTTACCGACGACGACCAGTTTTTTCATCATATTAAACCAGCCCCATTCTCCGAATAAAATGACAGAAAAAGCCCTTCTCCATTCAATGGAAAAGGGCGCCGTTGCCATTAATGTCGGCACATCGTTGTGCCGATATGTACCTAAGATTACTGAATTGTGAATGTCATGTCAATATTCAATACATGAAAGTTATATTTTTACCTGATATTTAATTTTTTTACGATTTTGTGTTATGTATATTGACATAAAACAGATCCTTTTTTATAATTTGATTAAAATCACTCCAACGTGATCATACCAAGTCGACTCACAATGAGGTGTGTCAACCACGGCAATGAGGCCGCAAACCGTTTCCTAGATACCATGTAGGGGCGATTTGCGGCTTTTTCATGTTCAAATTACATTTTTCAGACAAAGAACAACAATTAGAACAGGAGAGATGGAGAATGAACAAAAAAAGTTTCTGGAAAAGCGGACACAAGCCCACCCTATTTGGCTCCTTTCTGTATTTTGATATCAGTTTTATGATATGGGGAATGATCGGACCATTGGCCGTTGTAATTGCTAATGATTATCCAATGGACCCTGTACAAAAAGCCAATCTTGTCGCCCTACCCATACTTGGTGGTTCCCTGCTGCGGCTCGTGCTCGGATTCATGTCTGATTATATCGGTCCGAAGCTCACGGGACAGATTGGTATGCTTGTCACGATAATCCCTCTCTTGCTCGGCTGGCTGTGGGTTGATTCGCTAGAGCACATGTACGTTGTTGCCCTGCTCCTGGGCGTAGCCGGAGCATCATTTGCAGCTGCGCTGCCGTTGGCCAGTCAATGGTACCCCAAAGAGCATCAAGGCTTGGCTATGGGAATTGCCGGTGCCGGGAATAGCGGTACCGTCCTTGCGACATTGTTCGCCAACCGCATTGCTCAACATTTTGGCAGTTGGGAAGCCGTTTTCGGATTGGCCATCCTCCCCATCTTAACCGTCTTCGTTCTGTTCAGTATTTTTGCCCGCAATAGCCCTCACCGCCCAGCACCAAAAAGTCTGTCGCAATATGCTTCGGTGCTCAAACAGAGGGATGCCTGGGTATTCTGTGCCTTTTACTGCGTGACGTTTGGCGGATTCGTTGGCCTTTCTAATTATTTGACTATTTTCTTTAATACCCAATATGGCCTCTCCGCGGTACATGCCGCCGATTTTGCGACCATTTGTGTGATTGCCGGAAGCTTCTTTCGTCCTGTAGGTGGCTTTTTGTCCGACCGGATTGGTGGTTCACGCATGTTAATGTACTTGTATGCAGGAGCCGGGATTATGCTCGCCGGCATTGCGTTTTTACCGCCACTTGCCGTGGTAGTCGTGCTGCTGTTCGTAGGCATGATGTGCCTTGGCGCTGGCAACGGCTCCGTATTCCAGCTCGTTCCGCAGCGGTTCGGCAACGAAATCGGGCTCATGACCGGTATCGTCGGCGCTGCTGGTGGCATAGGCGGGTACTTTCTTCCCCTTATACTGGGTCATCTATACAAATCAACAGGTTCCTATATGCCAGGCTTCATCTGTCTGAGCCTGATCACGTTCTGTGCCTTTACCCTCGTCATCATCATGCAATTGAAATGGCGTAACAGCTGGATGCGACGCTCTGCTACAGTTACTGATGAAGCCGTCAAGCGCATCGGAGAATTAAATGCCTGATGTTCATTAAACATAGAGCTGCGAAGCATTGAATTGTCCCTCAACCATCCCTATAGTCAAAAAAATAGCTTAACTTCGTTTATATAAAATGAAGTTAAGCTATTTTTCATGCCCACTCAGTCGAATCACACCTATAAAAACTATGATAATTATCACATTGAATCAATATTTTCCGAAAATATTATGAAAATTAAATGAAATTTTCATTCGAAAAACATTGAAAATCGCTTTCATTTTCATAATTTTTCTTATGTAAACACTTATATAACCATTTTTCACACAACATACTTCTTCACTTGGTTTAAAATAAGGCGTATACTTGTTCACGAATTGTTCAAGGATTAACTAAATGTAATTTTTTAGAAAGAAGGAATTGAAATGCGTGCTTTTCATTTTACGGAAGACGGATCTATCGAAACCAAATTAACCGGAAAAGATCTACTTGCCAACCCCCTGCTGAATAAAGGAGTGGCTTTTACTCTGGAAGAACGGAAACAGCTTGGACTTGATGGTCTCCTTCCTCCTACGATATTAACTATTGAGGAGCAGGTTCAGCGGGTTTACGAGCAATTTCAGAGCCAACCGGATAATTTGCGTAAAAATGTTGCGTTAAATGATCTTTTTAATCGGAATACCGTCCTTTATTATCGTTTGCTCTCTGAGCACCTAAGCGAAATGCTCCCGATTGTTTATACACCAACAGTAGGCCAGGCTATACAGGAATACAGTCATGAATATCACAAGCCTGGTGGTATGTATTTATCTATCGATAATCTTGCGGGTATTGGAGAGGCTTTTAAGAATTTGAACCTAGACCCTGATGATATCGACCTGATCGTAGCCACAGATTCCGAGAGTATTTTGGGAATCGGGGACTGGGGAGTCGGAGGTATTAATATCTCTATTGGTAAGCTTGCTGTGTATACAGCTGCTGCTGGTATAGATCCTAGCCGGGTGCTGGCAGTTGTTCTTGATGCAGGTACAAACAACGAGAAGCTATTGGAAGATCCTTTATACATGGGGAATCGCCATAAACGTGTACGTGGAGAACAATATGACCAATTTATTGACACTTATGTTCAAGCTGCACTTTCCTTTTTCCCGAATGCCCTGCTGCACTGGGAAGATCTGGGCAATGTCAACGCACGGAACATTATCAATAAATACGGAAATAGTATTCTGACTTTTAATGACGATATTCAAGGTACTGGAGCGGTTACGCTCGCAGGTGTGATGTCTGGTGTTCAATTGTCCGGAATCCCACTGAGCAAGCATCGGGTGCTAGTCTTTGGTCCAGGAGCTGCCGGAATCGGCAATGCAGACCAAATTAGCGCTGCCATGATGCTGGAAGGACTGTCAGAAGCAGAAGCAAGACGTAACTTCTGGGCTTATGATTACCGCGGCCTGCTCACCAACGAAACAGAAGGACTTTTTCCATTCCAGGTCCCTTATGTGCGTGATGTTGCAGAATGCCGTGACTGGGAACATGCTGAGGATGGCAAAATCCCTTTGCTTGAAGTCATTCGCCGCGTGAAACCGACGATTATGATCGGTACTTCCGGTGTTACTGGGGCATTCAGTGAGGAAATCGTTAAAGAAATGGCCAAGCATACAGAACGTCCTATTATTATGCCTATGTCCAACCCGACTCCACTGGCAGAAGCAACTCCGCAAGATTTGATCCACTGGACCGAAGGAAAAGCCCTCATTGCAACAGGAAGTCCTTTCGAGCCAGTGATCTATAACAATATTAAGTTTGAAATTGGGCAATCCAACAATGCTTTCGTATTCCCGGGTCTGGGTCTCGGCGCAATCGTGGTAAAATCCAAAATTATAACAGATAGCATGTTTGCAGCAGCTGCCCATGCAGTAGCTCAAATGGTTGATTTGTCGCAGCCTGGTGCTTCCCTGCTGCCAAAAATCAACGAGCTACGAGAAGTATCTGAAGCGGTAGCCGTGGCTGTAGCTAAGGCAGCAGTTCAGGATGGAGTAGCGCGTCATCAACCGGACGATATCGCACAAGCGGTTCGAGATGCGATGTGGGACTGCAAATATAAACCCATCAAACAATATGGTCAGGAAGCGGTCCTGGTTTAAAAAATAGCGAACAACATCAAATTTGTACTTGCATATGCAAAGTGATTATTTAACTGATGTCCGCCATTTTTGGCGGACATCTTCATTGGAGGCGACATCATGGCTACAGGTCATATTTTTATTATCTTAATTCCTATTTTCTTTGTCATTTTAATTGGTTATTTCGCAGGATTGTTTAAGGCTTTTAACCCTGCTTCTTCTAAGGGATTAAATACACTCGTGACGAAGTTTGCTCTACCTGCACACTTGTTTATTGGTATCACGACGACACCCAGAGAGACGTTGATTCAAAAGTGGCCCTTTCTTGTGGCTTTGCTACTTGGTGTAATCGGCTTTTATATTGTATTGCTCATTGTTTATCGCTTAATTGCCAAAAAAGGCCTGACTGAATCCTCCATGTTCGCGTTGAATTCGACACAGCCTTCTTTTGCATTCATGGGAATTCCGGTTCTGGGCAGCTTGTTCGGAAGTGCGGCAGTCGCCATCCCGATTGCGATTACTGGGATCGTCGTTAATGCCATTCTTGATCCGCTTGCAAGTATTTTGGGAACGGTCGGTCAGCGCAAAACAACAGAATCCGACGGCACTAAAGGCAACTTATTTAAAGTCACTATGAAATCAGTCCTTCATGGACTCAGCGAGCCGCTTGCCTGCGTACCCTTGTTTGGTGTCGTATTGACTCTATGTGGATTCCACGCTCCGAAACTTTTGCAATCCATGTTTGATCAAATCGGCAATATTACTGCTGGTACAGCCCTATTTGCCATCGGGGTAACCATTGGTATCAAAAAGATTACGTTCAGTCCAAAAGCACTTAGCATCGCTGTGCTGAAAGCCATCGTGATGCCTATTGTTATGCTCGGTATTGCTGTTCTAATAGGACTATCCCATGAAGATGTAACCAAAGCCGTACTGCTTGTCGCTTTTCCCGGCTCGGCTGTGGCCGCTATGATTGCTACCCGTTATGAAACACTAGAAACGGAAGCTGCATCTGCATTTGTTATTAGCTCAGTCTTATCGCTCATTTCACTACCCTTACTTATTTCACTTCTTTTATAGGGACAGAAACTTAAGAACCCTCAATGCAATCCAGGTATTTATAGGTATAAAGCATACCCGTTTGCTCTCATTTATCTTATTTTTTAAATATTGTTTGAACAATAAAGTGATTTAGTAAGAATTGAGTTGGAAAAACAACATAAAATCCAGTTTTGCCGACAAGCGGCGGTCCCATCGTTTCATTCACTAGGGGCCGCCGTTCTTTTTGAATAACCTTCTACTCTCCCTTTTAATAAATACCTAACATTTAGAAAGCAAATTGTCGAAATATATATGGGGTAGGTTGTATATGAAACTAAATTGCTAATTCAAAGGAGAAGAAAACGTGAAAAACTTGAAGTGGAGAACTATGTCCTTTTTTGGTAAAAATCTATTAATCTCTTTTCTTAACATCGTATTAATAGGTGCTATTCTCATCACATCCAGCTATATACTTCAAAAGAACATTCTCACCACGCAGCTGCAAGACCAAGTTAAAGTATTGACTAAAAAATGGGCAGAAGATGTTGACAAAACAAAAGTACAACAAGCATTAAGCGAAAAAGATTATAACGGTTCTGCTCAACAGGATTTACGCAAATTCCTAGATTCTATCCACACATTTTATCCTAATGTTGCCCAAGCTTACATATTTGGCACAGAACTAACAGAAGGAAATCAAACCTCCATTATTGGCGTTCCTACAAATTTAGTCCAAGCTTTCCAAGACTCGAAGATGAATATTGGGGATATGTACACTCTTCCAGACGAAAATGTACAAGGTGTAAATAAAATGCTTCAATCTAAAGACTCAGCGTTTAGCAGCTTTTATACTGACGATTTTGGTACATGGACGACCATTGTTTACCCAATTACAGATGAAAGCGGTAAAATCACAAGTGCGATATACTTTGACGTAGACGCAAGCTCTGTACCTAACGGACTTCATAAATTGCTTGTATATGGTGTTTCATTGCTCATTCTGTTCCTTGCGATCTTCTTAACGGTCCAATATTTACTGGTAAAACGTACCCTCTCCCCGATTCGTAGCCTGATGAAGGGCATTGAAGAAGTCAGCGAGGGGAATCTGAATGTACAAATCAAGACAGGCGAGGACGACCTTGGCATTATCAATCAAAAATTTAATTCTATGATCAAACGCCTTAACGATACCATGGTGAAAGTACAGGATACGACGCAAGAAGTTACGGGATCTGCCCAGGAATTGTTAAGCATTAGCGAGAAAAACAGTACGAATACGAACGTCATTAACAGCAATATTCAGGAAATAACCCAGGGGCTTGAAGCTCAGGATCACGCAGCACTTGAAAGCTCCAGAGCTATGAATGAAATGTCGACAGTTATCCAAACGATTGCCGAAAGCTCCTCTTCCGTAGCGGATCAAGCTTATTCTATGGAAAAACGCTCCGTTGAAGGCAACCAGGTAGCCCAAAAGCTTTCCGCTCAAATGGACTCCATCTCCACTACAATGGAAAGTACAGCTGATTCCGTTAATGCGCTGCAGAACCGTTCTAACGAAATCAGCAATATCGTCAGCATCATTACAGGCATTGCCAGTCAAACGAATCTGCTTGCACTGAACGCTTCTATTGAAGCTGCCAGAGTCGGTGAAGAGGGCAAAGGTTTTGCAGTAGTAGCGGGAGAAGTGCGTAATTTGGCTGAACAGTCTCAAGAGTCTGCCAAACAGATTGCAGAGCTTATTGGAGAAATCCAAAAAGAAATTGAGCAGACTGTAAAAGGCATCAGCCTTGGTACAAAAGAAGTTCACATTGGGCTAGAAGTTACGAAGCAAACAGGCAAAATGTTCTCTGAAATTTTAGATGCGTCTAATAAAGTGTCGTCACAAATTCAAGAGGTATCCAGCGCAACGGAGCAGATTTCAGCCAGCACGCAGGAAATGTCAGCTACCTCTGACGAGCTGTCTTCGACAGTTAGCAAAACAGTCGATAGTAGCAAACAAATCGAGCATACCATTGGAGAACAGGCTGAGTCTATGGCTTCTATTGTCCAAGCTTCTGACAAGCTTACATTGATGTCCGGTGAGCTGGAAGAGCTCATTTCGTTCTTCAAGGTGAACCGGGAAGCCTAATTTTATAACTTCCAAGTAACTCAAGATAACAATAAAGAACCTCTAGTCTGCATAGAAGCGAACTAGAGGTTCTTTGATATACTCTTACATACTTCTTAATTTATAAATCCTTCCAAAGCTGAGGTTGGTTTACCGTCAGCCTGCCAAGCACCTTTGTTATAACCTTGATTGTAACCTGGAGTTGCAGCCGGCTCCCAATAAAATACCCCTGTACCCTTGCCGCCTCCAATGTTCCGAACCTTTGTTTTGATTGCAGAAATAAATGCCTTGGAAGCAGCAGGTTCGTTATATTCCATTCCGATTTCACTGATGACAATGCCTTTGCCGTATTTGGCAATGAGGTTATTGGCATTGGTAATCGTCTGGTCCACCTTACCCTGCCAGTCAGAAGGAGACGGATACAGAGACAGCCCGATGAGATCAAACTGAGCTCCATTATCAATTAGTCCGCCGATATTCCAGTTCAACACGGAACCGTTATCCCCGTTGGCTAAATGTACGATCGTTTTAGTACTGCTGCTAACCGATTTTACAGCATTATTACCTGTATTGACGAGCCAGGCATAGTTTTTCATGTTCACCGAAGCTTTGCCGTCTTCCCAGAGCATTCCATTGTTCGTCTCATTACCGATCTGCACCCAGTCCGGTGTTACCCCCTTGCTTTTCATCGTGTTCATAACATAGACCGTATGAGACCAGACTGCATCCATAAGTTGTGTAAATGTGAAATTGCGCCACGCATAAGGTTTGTTCTGTTGCCCTGGATCTGCCCAGGAATCACTATAATGTAGAGTCAGCATAACACTCATGCCCAATTTTTTAGCTCGCTGTGCCAGTTCTGCTGCCTTTTCGGCATTCATGTATCCGCTTGCATAATCTTTCATGTCAGGGTTTACCCACACACGGATACGTACCGAGTTGATCTGATAGTCATCTCGCAAAATTTGCAGTATATCTCGACGAACACCCTTTTTATCCTTCCAAGTCATACCTTGCGCTTCCATTCCTGCTACCCAGCTTATATCTGCTCCTTTGGCGAAAGCAGGGGCGGCCGAAGCCGCACCTAACCCCACAGAGCCCAACGGATACAATAAGCTGGATAACAAGATCAACATCGCAAATACCATAATGCGGTTACCTGTTTTCATAAGTACATCCTCCATTCAAATTGTATACTCCTCATTGCCTCTGACCAATCTACCAGCTCCCTCACTCGGGAAAACGATAGAGATCACACTTTAATATCATGTTCTATTTATTGCGCTCTGTCTTTAAAACCTTAACAGCGTAGGCATCCAATTGAACGCTACCGTCTTCTATCGCATGATTTTCAAGCATATCCGCATAAGTTCGTCCATCCAACGTAATCTTTTGCGGCTCATGCGTGAAATTCAGTATAAAAATATAATCATGAACCCCATCGGTACGAATCGCCGTATTCACTCCATGAGGCAACTTCACATTGAGCGCTTTACTGATTCCTGCATCATCAATTAAACTTCTGTAAAAATGACTGTGGAATAGTCCGATGTTGCGTGATGCGATGTAATAAGCCTTTCCCTGTCCCAAACGGTTCACTGTCAAAGCCGGACGTCCTGCATAAAAGTCTGAGCCGTACACAGCCAGTACCTCTGCACCCTCCGTATGAATGAGATCACACAATTCTACAGCTTCATACTCCCCTTGCAGATCCAGCTCATTGCCTTCAACCGGCAAAATGTGATTACGATCATGATCATGCAATCCGTCAATCTCTTCCGACCAGATCCCCAGCGTCTTACGAAGCGGGCCCGGAAAGCCTCCAAGGAAGCACAAATCATGTTCATCTACGATACCAGACCAATAGGTTGCTACGAAAACGCCGCCATTTTCAACAAATTTCTGTATACGCTCCCCCACACCACTGCGGACCATATACAACATCGGAGCTACCAAAAGTTTATATTTGGAGAAATCTGCATCCATATGAATGACATCTACAGGCACACCCTGCTCCCAAAGTGCCAAATAATGCGCTTCAGCTGTCTCCTCATATTTCACACCTTTGTTCCGCGGTCCCTGTGAATCGTTGATTCCCCAACGGTTCTCCCAGTCAAAAATGACTGCGGCCTCCGCCGGTACAGATGTCCCGATAACCTCCTCCAGTTTTTCCAGCGCATTACCGACATGGGTCACATCCCCGAATACCCGAGTGTGCTCATGTCCGACATGATCGACAACCGCACCATGCAGCTTTTCACTCGAACCGCGGCTTTTCCGCCACTGAAAGTATTGAACGGTGTCTGACCCGTGTGCCACAGCCTGTAAAGACGATAGCAGATGCATTCCCGGCCGCTTCAGCTTGCTAACGTCTTGCCAGTTCGTCAAACTTGGCGTGCTCTCCATGAGCATCCAAGGCTTTCCTCCCTTAATTGAGCGAATAATATCATGCATCATGGCCACTTTAGCAGCCTGACGGCTATCATCCCCCTCACAGTCATGCCACGTCGGGTAACTATCCCAGGATATAACATCGAGCAGATCAGCAAACTTCCAGTAATTCAATCCTTCAAAAAACTCCATTAAATTGGTTGTGACTGGAATGGCTGGATTGGCAGCCTTGAGCGGCATAATCTCATGCTTGATAAAATCTGCGGTCTGATCGGTCACAAACCGTCTCCAGTCCAAATTCATGGCATGGACCTGTGTTTCACCGTGAGGTGCCGGGGACTCAACTTGGCTCCAGTCCGTAATCGTATGACTCCAAAAGGTCGTCCACCATGCGTGATTAAGCTTGTCCAGCGTACCGTATTTATCCTGGACCCAAGCGCGAAATGCCTCCTGACAATAATCACAGTGGCAATCTCCACCAAATTCATTTGAAATATGCCAGCCAATAACAGCAGGATGGTTAGCATAACGCTCGGCTAGCTTCGTATTCATGATACGTACTTTTTCCCGGTAAACAGGCGACGTAGCACAGTGATTATGGCGAAACCCATGCAGATTACGGACACGGTTAGCCTCCACACGCAGCACCTCAGGATATTTTTGTGACATCCAGGCTGGTCTTGCTCCACTCGGAGTGGCCAAAAACGCATAGATTCCGTTCTCAGCAAACGAATCCAGAATACGATCCAGCCATTCAAACGTAAATACGCCTTCCTCAGGCTCCAATGAAACCCATGAGAAAATGCCGACAGACATCACGTTACATTTGGCTAGTTTCATTAGACGGATATCCTCCGCTAACACCTCAGGGTAATGCTGCCATTGCTCCGGGTTATAGTCCGCTCCATGCAGCATACGTGGAACTCGCTCACTAATGGGAGGGTACTTGATTATGTTTTGATTCGTCACTACAAATCATCTCCTTCTATAAATTCTATTACTCTTTGACAGAACCTAGCGTCATACCTTTAACAAAATACTTTTGTAAAAATGGATATACAATGAGAATAGGCGCTGCACCAATGAAAATTTGCGCTGCATTAACCGTCGTTTGAGAAAGTAATTCCATCTCTTTGGGACTCATGCTCATGGAACTCATGTCCTTCTGAATAATTACAGTTTGCAGGAACGTCGCCAGCGGATAATCCTTTGCATTGCTCAAATAGAGCAGACCGTCAAACCAGGAGTTCCAATGAAATACCATACTAAACAGCGCAATCGTCGCAATGGAAGGCATGGATATCGGTAAAAAAATACTAAACAATGTCCGAAAATGTCCTGCTCCGTCGATCAATGCGGCCTCTTCCATCTCTTTGGGAATTCCTCTAAAAAAGTTCAACATAAGGATGACCAGAAATGTGTTGACCGCTCCTGGCAAAACAAGTACCCAGAAGCTGTCCATGAGGTGGATCTTTTGAATAACCATATAGAATGGAACCAGACCACCGTTAAAAATCATGCTGAATACGAACAACCATGAATATACGTTTCGGCTACGGAACACAGATGTTTCCTTTGAAAGTGGATAAGCAGCTAAAAAGGTAATAAGCAGTGTTAAGCCGGTTCCCAATACAGTCCTACAGACAGAAATCCAGATGGAGTGCAGAAAAATCGGGTTATTCATCGTCTTCTTATAGGCTTCTAATGAAAATTGTACCGGCCACAGTCCAACCAGATTAGCATCTGCAGCTGATTTAGCACTAAATGATACAGCTAACACATGAATCAGCGGAACGATACACATGATGGACAAAATCACAAGCAAGCAAATATTAAACACATTAAAGATGCGGTATGGCGTTGTTTTATGATACATGACTCTCCCTCTTTCAGCCTCGTGGAATCAAAATATGCGGTATCCTGCCCATTTGTAAGCAAGTCGATAAGATATCAGAATGAGAATCATACTGATAACGGATTTGAACAACCCGATAGCAGTGGCAAAGCCCATTTCCCCATTGATTAACGCTGTCCGGTAGACGAATGTATCAATAATATCGCCTTTTTGGTAAACTAGCGGATTATAAAGGTTGAAAATCTGGTCAAAGCCGGCGTTCAGTACATTGCCAAGTGCAAGCGTTCCAACAACGACTACCATCGGAATTAACGAAGGTACAGTGATGTGTAGCGTCTGTCTCCAGCGGCTTGCTCCATCCATTTCAGAAGCCTCATACAACGAAGGATTAATACCCGCCAGTGCAGCAAGAAATACGATGGTGTTGTATCCGAACTCCTTCCATATATCCGATACTATGACAGTAAACCGAAACCAGTTATTATCTCCTAGAAAAAAGATAGGCTGAATCCCGAAACTACCGAGAATACGGTTTATAAATCCATCTGTAGCCAACAGGTCAATCAGAATTCCGCCCAAGATGACCCACGACAGAAAGTGTGGTAGATAAACCAGTGTTTGAATGGATCGCTGAAGTCCAACCTTGCGAATTTCATTCAGCAGTATAGCAAAAACAAACGGAACTACCAGATTGAAAAACATCTTTAACACAGCAATAATTAGCGTATTCCAGACGACTTGAAGACTGTCCTCCCGTTGAAACAAAAAGCGGAAGTTATCCAGTCCAACCCACTCGGAACCCGTTATGCCTAGCCAAGGTTTGTAATTTTGAAAGGCCATCACGATGCCGCCCATCGGAATGTAGCTGAATACAATTAAGAAAATGATGGCTGGCAGCAGCATGATATGAAATGGCCACGTACGTTGCAGACTTCTCATTGCAGTTCCTCCTGTAACTCTCATGGTATACTTCAATTATAAAAGCGTTTTCGCGGTCCCAACAGTTCAAAAAACCAACATACATGGCACAAAAGCAACCATTTTTTAAGCTCGCCAAACGAATAAAACTTTTTTTCAAATACACCATGATAGCGCATTCATTTCTACTCGATACGGGTAAAGCTGTAGTAAAAAGGCTGCCCACCTCGGGACAGCCCTCCTACTCTGTTACAACATCATTGGTTTTTACTTTCGACGCTTTTATACCATTCGTTTACTTCATTTGTAATTTGTTCGCCACCAGCTGTTTTCCACGTCTGCACAAAGGTATCAAAAGCAGAGATCGGCTGCTTGCCATAAATAATTTCATTGAAGGTCTGACTTTCAATCTTATCCAGATAGTCCTTTTTAGCCTTCATGGTTGGCGTAGTAGGGCCCGTGAACTGATCTTTCATGGAGATATCTTTCTGTTCCATAAGCACTTTGGCAGCTGCGGGAGTATCTTTCCCGTAGTTCACCATTACATCTTTCTCCAGACGGGTCTTCGGTTCTGCGCCGTTAGCCAAACTTAGCAAAGCCTTCATTTGGGCATCAGGTATACGCGCACCATCACGAACCAGCAAATAACGAATAGAGTTTACATAACCGCCTGGTATTTTATCGATAGACATTAGCTTTCCGCCCGCATCCAAATCATAATCGTAGCCCTTAAACAGCCCATTCGACAAATCGCCGTCCGGTTTGGCATTAGCATAATGGTCAAACAAATAATTTTGATAAGTGAAAAAGGCTTCAGGATGCTGCATTTGTTTGTTGATTAATACAACACCATTGGTGTATTGCGTTCCGTGACGCATGGCTTTGTTGTCAGGACCCGCTGGAATCTTGATCGGCTTCCACACGGCACCCGGCGCATTTTTGACTGTATCCTGAAGCGGCCAGCCGCTCATCCAATATGGTCCAGGAATCATACCGGCTGTTCCTGCGACTGTAGGTTCTGCCGTTTTATTTTCATCCCACAATGCTGCTTCCTGAGGAATATATCCCTTTTTGAGCCACTCGCTCAGCTTTTGCAAACCCGGCTTCATGCCAGGCTGCACGGAGCCATATTCCAAACTGCCATTTGTACCTTTGTTCCACTGCTGAGGTAGAGTGCCATATGCCCCGAAAATCCAAGATGGGTCACCCATCCAAGTGTTCATGGATGTTTTGAAACCGATGCTGAGCGGAATCACTTTGTTCGGAGCCAGTCCGTCCGGATTTTTATTTTTAAAGGCATCCATCACTTTTTCCAGATCATCCATCGTCTCAGGAGCCTTCATACCCAGCTTATCCAACCAATCTTGTCGTACCCACAATACATAATCATGGTTGTAGGCAAAATCAAGCACAGGAATACCCATTTTCTTACCATCTCGGCTATACTGATTCCATACGTTTGTATCCTGATTCATCGCCTGCTTCCAATAATCCGAAGCGTACTTATCAAACAACGGGCCCACCTCTGCAAACATACCAGAATCGATCATGTCTTGTGCCAGTTGCTCATTCTCCGTCCCCAGTACAACGACGTCTGGCATCTCCTGACCGGAGGACATCGCCAAACGCAGTTTCGTAGCAAATGCGCCATTCGTATCCGTGACGGACCAGAGTGATTTGATATTAATACCGAATTTCTCTTTAGCCCATTTTGTCGCAATGTTATTTTCGATAGATTCACCATTTTTAAATTTCAAGGCGGGATCTACACCCCATACCGTGGAAATTGTGACTTCTGGATTGTATTTTTCTTTGTATACGTTTTCAGTTTTAGCTGTGCTGTCCGCATTTCCATCATTCCCCGTACCTGAGCAGCCCACAAGGCCCACTCCTAATACCATAGTTGCGGCGAGCAACGACAACAGCTTTTTCTTCGAATGAACTCGCATATTGTTCCCCCTCTAAAAATCATTATCTACTCTTTTATTATAAGAGGGCTTTTCTTCACAGCCTATGTCACAAAATAAATATTTCTGCACCTTTCCCAACTGATCTTTGCTGGTTTCGTCCTTACTGGTCCCGAAATTCATGCGGAGTTATTCCGTAATGCTTTTTGAACATCTTACTGAAATATTGGGGATTCTGGTAGCCTAGTTCCGTCGTAATTTCGTATATTTTTTTGTTGGAATATTTGAGCAAATAAAGAGCCCGCTCCATTCTCATTCGGATAATATAGTCACCCAGACCTTCTCCGGTTTCAGCTTTATAAATTTTAGACAGATAGACCGGATGAAGATAAACCTGATCAGCAATCGTCTTAACAGACAGCTCCTGGCCTTTATCCTGGGAGATGAGCTCCTGAACCTGCTTGACCACATAGCTTTTAGCGCTTTGCTCGCTTGCGGACCATTCAGATTTAAGTTTGTTCATCATGGAAAATATCCACTCTTTGAGGTGGGAGAACGAATGAACCATTTTCTGCGCATGTAACGGATCGAAGCCTACTTGATCCATCTGCGTAATGAAACGTCCTTGTTTGTGCGCTGTATACATAAAGGCACTCGTCACCGAGATAAACAGCTCATATAAATGCTCGCGTGTATATCCCACCTCTTCCATTTTTCCAAATACACGGCTCACTTTCGCTTCGGCCTCGTCCCATTGTCTGGATTCAAGCAGATGAGTAAGCGTAGGGGGCATATATAGCCCCTCCAGTGACTTAACTGAGCTGTGTGGCTGTTCTGTCTGTTCTTCTATGAATAGCAGTGTATCCGTCTCCTCCTGATGGTTCCAGTATAAGGATCTAATCGCTGTCTGATATAGCTTAGGCAGTTCCTCTGGAAACTTAAACCATCCGGTTAATGCAACGTAAATTTCCCCTTTCAAGTAATTGCTCACATTTTTTCGAAAGGTCTCAATCGCCGCACTCAAAAAACGATTCTGCTCATCCACACTCCGTTCAGGAAATGAATTCCAGTTCCCTTCTATTAATACAATTAAGCAGTCATGCGGCGCTTTGCAATGCCAAACGTGAAAATCAGGTGCGAACACTTCTTCGGCAATATTTCCAATCGCATACTCAATTAAGGAGACTGAATGATAGTCCATATCAGAAAAATGCTTTCCTAGCTGAATAAGCAGCATACTGGCAGGATGTCCCGTGCGTAGCTTGATTTCGTACTCAGACATTTTGCTCTCTATTTTGGGTACTGGTAAATCACGCCCGAGTAGCAAATCATGCATCAAATGGGTCCGCAGTACACCAAAATCGTTTCTGCGGCTATATTGTAATTGATGAACCTTGTCAAATGCTTCCCATTCTTCCTTTAGCGAATCCATAGCGGCTGACACACATTTGATAAACTCATCATCATCTACCGGCTTTAAAATGTAATCAAAAGCCTTAAGCTGGAGCGCTTTTTTAGCATATTCAAAATCGGCATAGCCTGTCAGTAACAAACTCCGGATATGCGGCCATCGCTCGTTTACTTCAACAATCAACTCCAGTCCCGTCATACCAGGCATACGAATATCCGTAACCAGAATATCAATATCGTACGCTTCCAGCACATCCACTGCTGCTAATGCGGAAGCCGCTTGATGAACCCTCTCGATGCCTAGCGTCTCCCACGGAATGGTAGCTGCCAGACTTTCTGTTACATAACTCTCATCATCTACTAGTAATATCTGAACCATCTGTTCCCTCCGTTTTAACTATATTCGAATTTGGCGAAGGCTCAATTAAACCATTCGCATGCTCTCCTTCTATTGAGAGCGACCATTTTAAAACTGCACGCAATCCTCCCATTGGAGACAAAGAGAATTCCAGTCCTGCATCTTCTCCAAAATGTAATCGCATACGTTGATGCACATTCCACAAACCGTATCCATGATCCTCTCCCACAGGCTTGTCAAGCGTTGATGTCAGGGCAGTTATAGCCTCTCTACTCAAACCGAGTCCGTTATCATCCACAATCAGGTACATATACGAGCCAACACGCTCGGTTAAAATATGAATTACACCATCCTCCGCTTGAGGCTCTATCCCATGCAGCACCGCATTTTCCACCAGTGGCTGCACTACAAGCGGCGGAATCAGCAGACTGCTAGCCTGTGAAGAAACATGAATTAAGAACGTTAGCCTTGGCATACGCATCTGCTGTATGTTCAAATAATATTGAACAAATTCGACTTCCTCTGACAATGGAACCAAATCCCGCTCCTGTCTGGTTGTGTATCGATAATACCTGGATAAATTATGAGCCATGGCCACGACCGCCTCATGATTGCGCAGTTTCGCCATACTTGTAATAAACGAAAAACAATTATAAAAAAAATGCGGATTGATTTGTGACTGGAGCTGCTTTAGTCGCGCTTCCTTGACATGTAGCTGCTCAACATACACCTTCTCAAACAGCTCCTGAATCTGTTCGACCATCAGATTAAATTGACTAGACAGGAAAGCAAACTCGTAACTCCCCCTTAGACTTAATCGAACAGCATAGTCTCCATCCTTTAGTCTCCGAAATGCCCGCACAAGCTGAAGAATCGGCACTTGTACCTGTGAATGAAGCAAGTAAGCGCCAATCAAGCCTACCAGCAGCGAGCCAACAACAGTTATATAAAACAGTCGATTCGATGAGTAAATCGGAGACATCATATCGGACAAAGGCATATAATCAATCAAATACCACCCCGTCGTTTGCGAAAGAACGGCATGAACCAGGTAGCTTTCTTCTCCAATTTTCACAGTCAGATTGTCAACTTCATGGAGCCCCATTTTTTCTAATTTTGAAATCAGCTGTCCAGACAACTCTTCATTGGCAGTACGATTATAGATCGCTCCTACGCCTTTTTTATAATAAAAAGGCTCCTTTCGGCCATCACCTTTGAAGCGGTCAAGCATATCCTGAATATTACTGCTGTCAAATTCAACTTTAATAATCGTGTTAGCGGTTTCTGGATTACCAAGCGAAGAAAACGGGGATAATGTATACAATGAAAATATAAATTGGTCTTTCCCGTATGATCTTTTTTTGGATACCTGCCAGCCGTCTTTTATCAGCTGATTTAGTTTTTTCTGGTCATATAAACCTGCTCCATTCTCCGATACAACTCGTCCAAGCGAAGGAGAATAGATACTCAGCCCGGTTCTCCAATTAGAAGAGCTTTCCTGAAGTCCAAGCTTGGTTTGAATCCGTTTGACCAGGTTAATTCCATCCAGATTGAGAACCTTATCCTTCAAAAAAATCGCTTGAAAACTGGCTACATCGGGATCATGAATCAGCAGATGCGGCCAGGAGGAAATCATTTCAATATTCGTATTCACTTGGTTTTGAAAAAAAGTCAGCTGATTATAATTAGATTGATTCAGCTCCTCACGTAATACACCTGTCGTTGTCTGATTAGAATAGACATACAGGATCAGCACAGGTATAAGCAATACGATAACGATGGAGACGATTTTAGTATAAAAATTAAATTTAAACATGAGTTCTACACATCCTCTGCACAAAAAACAGGCATACTTAAATGGTATGCCAGAGCCCTGACCTTCGTTGCCGTCAGTACATACTATACATTATCAATGGTTGGCGGTGATAATATGTTTGATGCTAAGCAAATGGAATGGTTTGACCAACTATCCGCTGAAGACTTGGCCATTTTAGGTGCCGGCTTCAATACACTAGGTGATTTTTTTGATTTTCTGGCGTTGATTAAGGCCAGACAGGAAACAACCCAAGGTAATAAAAAGTAATAGCACTATTTCACAACAAATTTCACACGAGTTCCATCCTCATACTCATCCAATTGGTGACTGACCCATGATCCTGCCCCACGATTATCCTTAGGGACTATGTATTTGATATTTGCACCTTTACCACCTTCTGAGCACATAGCCATCGGCCATTCGTCACGATCGTATCCTTTACGAGTGGGAACACCTGCAAGCGAATGCTTGCGATTTTGCTCGGCTCCTTCACGGTCAATTGTGCATACCGGTGATTTTCCCGCCTGAATGGCTTCCTTAATATGCTGCGCCGTTTCAGGGTAACGACCTGACGGGAATTGCAGCGTAACCTGAGCCGATGAAGGCGGGTTCTCTCCTGTCATTTTCGTAAGAAGATTGCCTCCTTCAAACCAGTAAGCGCCCAAAGCTAGCAGCACTAAAGCTATAAAACTTAGCAAATTTTTCTTCAATTTCCCTCTCCCCTTCAAGCTATTCCAGTAGATACCTTCAACTAAGGTAATCCCCGGATTTTATTTTTCGTAACCCCTTACTGACTATAAAAAAAGGTTGAATATTCGACGACAAATAGTATAGAGAGGAGGTTGTACGAATGAACGATGAGATCAAACTGGCCGTGAGCCAAATGCAAGCCGTTATAATCCGGTTACTGAATGGAAGTACCTTAATTGGCTGGCCTAAGTTCCTATCTGACCAAGAAACTCAGCAATTCAAGCTCTACGATGACGAACACGTATATACGATTTCCGTTAATGACGTGGATACGGTCGCAAGAGTTATTGTATAAGATACAGGGAGCGACTTAATGAGACATCCAGTGGACAAGCCCGAACAAAGCACACCACAGGAGAAGACTGATCAGAATCCCCCAAAATAAACCTTTAAAAAGCTTCATACCTTACTGACAACCTTTCCGACTGGGCTTTTTCCCCATTATAACATGTCAGAAAGACAGCTATCGCAGCTTGCTCTTATATCATCTTCGTATCATATATATTAAATTTTAAAATCACGACACAAAGGAAATAACGAAATTATTCCGAAAATTATGCCTAATCACCAGTGAAAATGCAATCATGACATAATAAAAGTCACATTTTAATCAAAATTTAATGAAAGTTTTCCGAAAATGATGTATAATTATTGACATAATAAAACGCACGAGGTGATCATCATGGCATTATTAAACAGAGTTCATGAATTAAAATTGCAACTGCCTAACGAGCATCATAGCATTTCCCAATACGTGGAGCATGCATTGCATTCGATTGACAGTTTTGTGGAGCAACATCGTCAATTTGTAGCCGCTCAGGCTCTATATGGTGAAAAAATCAATGGTACAGAAGAAAGACTGTTCCGAGACACAATTTCTGAGATTAAAGCCCAACTGGTTGCTACTTTGGAAAAGACAGTTGAAGACTTCGCACACAAAGGCGATAAGCACTGGAAAAATCATTATCAGGACGGCGTAGAATAAGCTGAAAATAACCCCCGGTCTTTGGACCGGGGGTTATTTTGTATAAGTGGATGTGGCAATATGCGTAGACTATTTTAACACTCTAGCCGATGTCGCTACAGTCTTACCACCATAGACTACTTTGATACTGGAACTTCCGGTATCAATCGCCTTCACCTGACCGCCAGTAACCTGTACGATCGACGGTTTGGAAGATGTCCATACCGCTGAGCTTGTCACATTGGTAGTTGAGCCTGAATCATAAACTGCATTCACACTAAGCACTTGAGAGGAACCTTTAGGCAGCTTCAGGTTTTTGTTGCTCAATACCAGTTTGAGCAGCTTAGGTGTGACCTTGATCTCAACGTTAAACGACTTATCCTGATATGTGCCCGTAATCGTTGCGTTTCCAATTCCAACGGCTTTAATGGAAGAGCCTTTTACGATCGCTACGGAAGCATTTGATGTTGTCCATTTTACTTTACTGCTCAGCGTAGCTTTTTTACCTTCCGTATATATGCCGATGACTTTGATGGACTTACTTCCTTTCAAATTCATATCAGCACTCGAAAAGCTTGGTGTCAATGTAGAAATGGCTCCTTCCACAATGACAGGTACTTTCACATATTTGTTCATATACATAGCCTTGATTCCAGAGTTACCGCCATTCACCGCTTTTACTTTACCATTTGCTACTGTAACTGCGGCTGTTGTACCTACCCAGCTTACCTGATTGGTAACATCAAGGATTCCGCCACCAGCCATGTGTGCTTTTACTGTCGGAATACTTGCTTCTTGGCCTGCAACCAATACATATTTTTTCTCAGAAGCGGTCAGCTTGAGCACTTTGTATTGCACAGTCACTGGAATATCCAGTTTGAGCGCACCTACCGTTGCTGTCAATGTTGCACTGCCTGGGTTCACTGCAACTAGCTTACCATTTGCTATTTTAACTGCACTTTCACTGCTTAAGCTCCATTTTACATCGGATTGAACTGCTTTTTTTGCTCCATTGACCAAATAAGCAGATATACTCGGAAGAGAAGTTTTGCCTCCTGTTTCGAGAGTCAGACTGGCTTTGCTCGAAACCAGTTTTTCAACCGTTGGAAGTACATTAATCTTCAGAGTCTTGCTCAAACCGTGATAGGACGCTGTAATCGTCGAATTGCCTGCATCCATTGGTGTGATTTTACCTTGCTCGACTGTGGCAACCAGCGGATTGGAGGAAGTCCATTCTGCCGTGTTGGTTACATCTGTTTTGCCGCCAGTCAGGTTGACATCGGTTGCACTAACCTGAATTGGGGAGCTACCCAGAAAGACCGATTTGGCCCCAGTTGCACTCAATACTAACGCCTGAGAAGAAGAACGCACATACACCATCGTTTGTGCTTTAAGTTCATCTTTGCTTGCCTTAATGTAAGTCACGCCTTTGGCAAGTGGACGAACAAGACCATCTTCAACGGTAGCAACAGCCGCATTCGAAGAAGTCCATTCGACACCGGATACATTTTCCGTCCCACCTCCAGTAAGTACACCTTGAGCAGTCAATTGCTTTGATTCTCCGCCAATCGTCAAATTAATGGGACTAGACGGATTTAATTGCAGCTTGCTGTAAGGCGATTTTACTGTAATCGTTGTACTTACCGTTTTCTTCTCATATGTGGCAACAATCTTAATCTGCCCTTTTGACACAGGAGTAATGAGCCCCTTATCAACCTTTAAAATGCTTGAATCCCCAGAGATCCATTCTGCCTTTTGGGTAACATCTTCTTTGCCCTTTTCAGTCAATGACCACACTTTTAATTGAGCGGGGCTTCCACCCAGATTCAATGTAGTCGGATTTTGACTGTCCCACTGTACCGTGGAGGTCGTGCTCTCCTCAGCCCGGATCAAACCCGCTGGCCATGCTGCAAATACAAACATCAGCAATGCAAGTAAGAAGGTACTCCGTTTGCTCATACGTTTCATACGCTCCATTCGTTTCTCTCCCTTAGTTTCATCTCTATAAAATAGGATATAATTAACAATCCCATTACTTTTATCGGTTAGCAGCTTACTAAATTGAACCCTTCATCAAAAAAAGGTGAATAATTACAGTTAAAGTTCTCCACGCAGTGACCTTACCACAAACAAATGCTCTTCTTTAGATAAGGTTTGTCCATCTTCAAGGATTACATTGTGTGCCGAGTGACTAACCAGCTTTACATTATAAGCAATCAGCTGATCTTCTCTCCAAATCATCACCGCCGACTGAAAATGAATGGCATTATCAAACTGTAACGGAACACTCATTACATAACCGATAGCGTTGAGCTTCGCCGGATGGCGGCTTCTACGCTCACGCCCCGGAGGAAGCATGGTAATATACGTAATATTTTCAAAAGGAATAGCCAGCATTTTCGGGCCTAAAATAACGCACTTTCGTATATCATCCCATTTTTCAAGCGTGCCGCGCACCTTCTGGGTATGATCGTTGTTGCCGTGATATAAAATGACCTGACGTCCCTTCCATTGACGCATGTCCTCACCTCCAGTGCTAGCGGTTAGGAATCTCCCACCGAATCGGCTCCATTCCATGCTCCTGCAAAAATGCATTGGTACGCGAAAAAGGCTTGCTGCCAAAAAAGCCTCTGTGAGCCGCCAATGGACTCGGATGAACGGATTTCAGCACCAGATGCTTGCTGGTGTTCACGAAGCTTGCTTTTTTCTGAGCATGGCTCCCCCACAAAATAAACACTGCTGGCTGCTCGCGCTCATTAATCGCTTCAATGACAGCATCCGTGAAACGTTCCCAACCTATTCCCTGGTGAGATTGCGGTTGTCCTTCACGCACGGTTAACACGTTGTTTAGCAGCAGCACACCTTGCTCAGCCCAAGGAACGAGGTATCCCTGATTCGGAATGGGAGTACCGATATCATCGCGAAGCTCCTTATATATATTTAGTAGAGATGGCGGTGTTCGCACACCAGGTCTAACAGAAAAGCTCAAACCGTGAGCTTGTCCCTCTCCATGATATGGATCCTGTCCCAATATAACCGCTTTGGTCAGATGAAATGGCGTTAATTTAAGTGCGGAAAACAAGTCTTCTTTTGGAGGATATACCTTATGTAACTTGTACTCTCGGGCTAACGTATACCTTAATTCATTAAAGTATGGCTTTTCGACCTCTTCTCGTAGTACATCATCCCAGTCATTCCCAAACATACCCCTGTCTCCTCTCAATATGTAGATCTGTGAAAACGGTAAGCTTTTTGATCCAAAAAAATAAGCTGAACTCCTCATCCGGAGCCAGCTTATTTATTCGTTACCTGTGTTATATGCCGAAGGACCAGGAAAATATCCTTACGGTAATCAGCTACCGCAGGTCTAAATTCGATTTCCTTATTATAACATTAACGATAATGATGTCAAGTAACTGAAAGCTTAATTCCCTCAGAAGAAAAGCTCTTTATTGCTGTATTTATTACGATTTTGTATGAGCATTCAGGTATTCCAATGCATTATATAACATAACAGCAGCTTCGGCACGTGTAATCTCTTTTTTTGGATGAAACTTTTCATTTGCATCCAAGGTATTGACCTTGTAGACTAGCGAGCGTTGAATGCTACCTTGGTAAGAAGGCTCCAGTTCGCTGTCATCCGCAATATTCGCAGGTGCCATTTTAATCATCGGAAGAGCGCCTGCTTTTTCCATGCCCTGAATCAGCATGTAGGTGAACTCTTCCTTAGTCAGAGCTTTGGCAGGATCAATATCCTTTGGAATCTCTACGCCATTATAATGCGCGTGATAAAGGCTTCGGCATACCATGCAGTATCCTTAACATGGGTAAACAGTCCGCTGGCCTGTGGTGCCGTATTAAAAGCAATCGCGGCCAAACTGAGCTGGAGTCCGCCGGAGATCAACTGAATGCCTTGGGCAGCGGTCACTTTAGATGACGGGAGAAACTGCGTGTCAGAGACACCTTTGAGTAGACCCTGATCTTTAAGGGATATGATTTTTTCTTTGCCGCTTACGTTGTTCAAATCCTTGAATTGACTGTCTGCCGCAGACAATTGACTTCCAAAGGAGAAGGACAAAATGGCTACGGTTGTAATGGCTGCGAATGCACTTTTTCTCATACTCATGTTAAGTTCCACCTTGTAGTTGAATTAGGCCGCTTGGCCATTAACAACTTCATTGACGTAGTATAAGCTGGAAAAGTTGCAGGCAGACGCTGTTGCTTCTTATGCTACATGCCTTCCTTTTTAATATAATACCTTCTCCAGACTGCGTGCCAACTCATCATCGGGAAGGGGCTTGCGATGCGTATTCTCTAGGTAGATATATTTCTCTGTTTCTGGCATTAAATATTGTTTGGACCACAGGAACATATCCGGACTGTCTCCCTGAAGACGAAGAAATCTCCGCACAGTGTCCGCATGAGAAATAGTGTTATCTAGATTGGTTAACCAATCTGCCCGGTAGAAATGCTCCCATCTTCCAGTTCCTGCGAGCGATAAAGCTTCTTTACCCATTCGGTAGCTCCAAACGGCATGAGAAGCTTGTATAAATGCTCGTGGATAATCTTTTTCAAGGAACAGCCCATAAGCGCTACATAAGCTTGCCAGTCCACGTGAGCCACTTAGATGCAGTTCAATCTGCACAAGCAGTTGATTATACAGCCTGCGACATTCATCTTTTGACAACTGCTTCATGATTCGTAGACACCGCTCTCGCAATTCAACCCAGTCCGGGATTGCCGACTCGGCTTTTTCCTTGAACCAGCGTATCTGTTCAGGAAAAGGCCTTTTTCCAGTAGCCCAGTACAGCCGTTCATCACGGCCTTCCTTGCCTTGTAGCCAATACCCCATAATTTGCCGAGCTGGATGGTGATAGAATTCCTCCCCTGCTCGATCATCCTTGTGCGGGCCATAAACGATCGTACAACGGGAATAATCCCGGTATAATTGGGAAATCTCTTGAAGCTTACTACTGTACAGCCGCCCGATAAAATCAGTAAGCTGATCTTCAGCATCCACTTCACCCTTCGTCCATAAATTTGCTACTAAATCCAGCGTATATACATGTGGCAAAATATTACCTGAATTGACTAGCAGGTACTCGTCCGCCCCTGAAGTAAACGCTGCTGTTAATTCCTCTACAATCAAGCTGGCTGAGGAGGGAAATTGGGTAAGATGGTTTGACGCTTGCAAGTCGTGGAAGGTCACATGGTAATATACTCCATTCTTGCCCCCATCCTGCGCCTCAGGCAATGCTGGTATACGATAATTAAGATTCCCATGGCGCCGAGATACCATTTTACCGTAACCATTATCCGCCCATATTTTGATCACCCCTTCGGGTACTTCAATATGCCCCTGCTTGTATAACTCGGCAATCTCACCATACATCGCCATACAGCACACAGGATGCTCCACAAATTCACAGATCATATTGTACTGCTTGCGAACCACATACGAGATTAATTGTCCACGTTTGTCCGGCGTATTAAAGGAAGGATCATCTTCCCAAAAAGGCTTGTCACCCTGCCCGCGAAAAGATAATACCCATACAATCTTCTCTTCCTTTTGCCGTTCAATCGCTTCCTGCCACAGCTGTTCAAACAACTCGGGATGCTCTCTGTAGCTAGCTTGTTTACCCGGAAAGGCGCGCAAAAACATCTCCGCCCCCAACGGTTCAGCATGATGATGTGTGATCCATAAGCCCATGTCTGCTGCAAGCTTATGATGGATACCTGTGCGTGGTAAATCGGTTCCGGGAATCACCATATTTCCACCACAGCGCAGTAACGCTTCAAAAACGGGCTGCCACACCTGCTCCGTCGGTGGATAATCATCCTTCCAGCCAATCAAGCATACCTCATCATTGACAAACCATCCCCGATATCGGACCTTGGACGGTATACTGTCAACATTCTGACTCGGCAAAACTATGGTATCCCGCTTAGGCGGTAGAATCTCCGCCCAGAACCAGAACGGCTCCACACCCAGAGCGAAACGGCTGTAATGAAGCAGTCCATAAATAATCCCTAATTCATCACGGCCAATAATATGGAGTACCGTTCCCTTGCTACCAGCAACAAAACGCAGACAATAGCCCTCTGGCCAATGCGGGCAGCTATCTCCTTCCTGCGCATAACGGATAATGATCGAGGGCTCTACTTCTGTTAGCAATGGCTCGCAGCCAAACACTTGCTTATGATCTCGCGCAATCATATTCCAAGCGTGGGCAATGGGCACACTTCTATCAGCTTGAAGATTGTATCCGCTTTCAGATGAAATAGTCAGAGGTTCACAGGCCTTCATTTATTGTCATCTCCTATTTTTTCAGCTATGAGGATTCTTCTTGTCTTTATTTTATAGGTTGTCAACATACATATAAAGCTTTACCAACGTAAATATAGCTTTTTTTCGGTAAATCATTTGAGAGTTGAAGCTTCATTTGAGAAAGAAAAAAGTAAGGAACAGGAGAGAAATAAGAAAGACTTGACTGCTACACTAAAAATGTTCCAAAAAACAGACTGCTCTTAAAGATTCAAGCGCAGCAAAAAGGAGACTTAATATGAAATTGAAAAAACGATTTGCCTCTTTGTTCCTGTTGGCATTGATGGCATTTATCCCGGTCCAGGCATATGCTTCTGGGTCCGTCCCAACCACTCCCTCTGGAATTCCGATTTCCGAAATCGAAAACAAAACAGATCAAATTATGAAAAAATATATAGGAACAGCGATTCCTGGTGCTGCGGTTTCCATAGTAAAGGACGGAAAAATTGTTTTTTCAAAAGGTTACGGATACGCAAACATCGAGAAACAAACACCCATGAGTACGGAAACAACCTATATGGAGGCCGGTTCCGTATCGAAATTGTTCACCTGGACGGCAGTAATGCAATTGGTTGAGCAAGGAAAGCTGGATTTGAATACGGACATCCGCACATACTTGCCTAACGGCTTTCTCAAGCCTTCTTTTGATAAGCCTATTACCCTGAAATCACTGATGAGCCACACGGCAGGTTTTGAGGAGCGCCTGGAAAAGCTTTTGGTTCATGACGTTGCTGATCTTAGGCCTCTCAAGGAGCATATCGCACCCGGAAATCAGCCTCAGCAGATTTATGAGCCTGGAACAGTGATTGCTTATTCCAACTATGGGACCAACCTGGCCGGTTATATTATAGAACGTGTATCTGGAATGCCTTTTGAAACCTATATTCAGAGACATATATTTGAGCCTCTAGACATGAAACATTCTTACTTTACACAACGGTATGATCTTATCCCAGAGGTTATCGAACATAAAGCAACAGGCTACTCCAAGAAGGATGGAAACTGGGTGGCAAAGCCGAATGTTTTCTTTAATGATGTGCCGGCTGGTGCGTTAAACATTACTTCGGAGGACATGGCTCATTTTATGCTTGCTCATCTGAACATGAACCATTCCTTAAAATATTCGCTGTTCAACAAGAATGAAACCTTGCGAGAAATGCATGAGGCTTCGTATACCCACTATCCCGAGCTTCCGGGGAATGCCCATGGCTTTTGGGAACGGTTCGCGGGGGATTATCGTGTTATCGAGCACGGTGGAAATACAGATTCATTCTCCTCTCTGGTCTCTATCGTGCCAGATCAAAACTTTGGGATCAGTATTCTGACTAATGTGGAAAATGAAATGTCCGGGGCGAGAAGCGAACTCATTGACCTATTTGTCGGGGGTTCCGACGCTACTCCGCAAGCGGACAGCACGTTGAAGCATAGCGCGGATGTGGCGGGAAAATACCGCTCTGCTCGCGCAGTATCATCAGGTATATTGAAGCTTATACCCGTATTATCCAATGCGGAAGAAGTGGTCACAGCCAACGGCAATGGCGGAATCACTCTGAGTATTCCATCCATGAATATTAATGTTGATTATGTAGAAACCAAACCCTATTTTTTTGAACGCGTGACTCCAGGGAGCACTCCTTATGATCACGCGGGCCTAAACATCAGCCGTCTTTATTTCTTAACCAATGCCGATGGTAAAGTGACGCAGTTGTCATATGGTGTGATCGATGACCAATTGCCGATATCCTTCCTGCAAACATCCATCTTCAGTTATATTCTGGTCGGGGGATGCGGTATTTGGTTTGCGCTTGGGTCTATTTTCGGTATTATTGGATGGCTGCGGAAGCTCAAGGACGCAAGAAAGCAGAAGAGTGCTTCGCGGCTTCCCTTGCCTGACAGTGTAACCGTAATACCCTTGCTGGGTCTGCTTGTGATCGTCAATCTCATTGCTTCAAGCATCCAATTGATAGGCGACCCCTATCAGCCTATGTCCAATTTCAATTTGAATATTATCTTTTTCTGGGTACTGGGGCTTGCCTTTGTATCGGCCGCCTATCTTGCTGTAAGAAGATGCAGTGTTACCCAAACTACATTGTTAAGAAAGGTATACACCGCGACGCTGATTCTTTCGTTTCTAGCTATTTCGATTTTCCTGTATTCCTATAATTTCTACTTTTTGGTATAGCTCCACTCGATAAGCCTGCATACCTTCCAGTGTACCGATAAAGATTGTCATCGTGAACAACCCTAATCTGAGCTAAATAAAAAAAACTCTCCTCTGCATCTAGCAGGGAGAGTTTTTAACACACTCAATGAGATTTAAATACGTGCCGGATTGAGCCTTTGCATTCAGTATGTTGTTGAATCTGTTTATTCTGTTTCTGGCTGAGTATTTACCAATTTTATATGAACATCTCTCAATTGTTTCTCAGTAACCTCCGAAGGTGCTCCCATTAATAGATCCTGCGCTTTGCTATTCATTGGAAAAGCAATAACCTCTCGGATATTCGATTCATTTGCAATGATCATAACAATCCTATCAATTCCAGGTGCTATACCTGCATGAGGCGGCGGCCCAAATTGAAAAGCATTAAAGAGTGCAGGAAATTTACTCTTGATGTCTCCATATGTATAACCTGCAATCTCAAAAGCTTTTACCATAATCTCCGTATCATGGTTACGGACAGCACCCGAGGACAGTTCAATCCCATTACATACAATATCATATTGGTACGCAAGGATATCAAGAGGATTCATATTCAGCAATGCATCCATACCACCTTGTGGCATCGAAAAAGGATTATGGCTAAATCCAATTTTATGAGTATCAGGATCCAATTCAAACATAGGAAAATCAATTATCCAGCAAAATTTATATATATCCTTTTCCAGCAAATCCAGTCTTTTTCCTAATTGATTTCTGACAGCACCGGCTATTTTTTCTACATTTTGAAGTTGGTCAGCAGCAAAAAACAGTGCATATCCTGAACTAGCTTGCGTAACATGTATTAATTGGTTTTTCACCTCTTCAGAGATGAATTTTGCAATAGAGCCACTAAGAGACATATCATCATTGAACTTGATCCATGATAGGCCTTTCGCTCCAGCCTCAACAGCAAAGTTTACTATATCGTCATAAAAGCTTCTTGGCTGTGCACCACAACCAGGAACAGCAATAACTCTTATCGTTTTATTTTCAAATACTTTAAAATCAGTCTCTGTAAACAGCTCTGTAACATCATGGATAATTAATGGATTTCTTAAATCAGGTTTATCGCTCCCGTATTTGAGCATGGCTTCTTGATATGGAATCCTGCTAAAAGGCTTTGAGATTTTAAAATTTGTAAATTCGGAGAAAACTTCATATAGCATATTTTCAACTACATTAAAGACATCTTCCTGTGTTGCGAAAGCCATTTCCAAATCCAGCTGATAAAACTCGCCTGGTGATCTGTCTGCCCTTGCATCCTCATCTCTAAAGCATGGAGCAATTTGAAAATATTTATCAAAGCCCGAAACCATTAATAATTGTTTAAATTGTTGAGGTGCTTGAGGCAAGGCATAAAATTGACCTGGATGCACTCTACTAGGAACTAAATAGTCTCTGGCGCCTTCTGGAGATGAACTTGTCAGGATAGGTGTCTGAATCTCTAAAAAATTCAAATCGATCATCTTTCTTCTGATACTTTGAATTACTTTAGAACGAAGTATAATATTAGTGTGTAGTTTTTCATTCCGCAGATCCAAGAAACGATACTTTAATCTTAAATCCTCCCGAGCTTCATTTGCTAAAGTTACTTCAAAAGGTAATGGATTCACTACCTTCCCTAAAACTTTTATCTCATTGGCAGCTAACTCAATATGCCCGGTTTTCATAGTGGGACTAATCGTATTTTCAGATCTGTTACATACAGTACCTGTAACAGAAATGGTTGACTCCCTCGTGATCTTTGATACAAAATCTTTCAATTCGTTATTATCAGAAACAACAACCTGCGTTACTCCATAATGATCCCTAAGGTCAATAAAAATAACCCCGCCATGGTCACGCATATTTTTTATCCATCCTGCAATTCTCACTACTTCGCCGACATGTTTTTGATCCAGTTCTCCACAGTTATGAGTCCTATAACTATGCATGAAAAACCTCACTTTCTTTTATCCCCTATTATCTTAGTAATTTCTATTTTTCTCCATACTTATACTCACATTATCGTTAAAGCTTTATACCTTTCATTCAGGTATTCCGCAGTTTCAACCATTATTTTTTGTCCTATTTCATCAACATGCCTGTTCTTCCAATTCTCAAAGACTGTTCCCTTGACCCATTGGTTAAAAGCGCCAAGGGCTGGTCCGCAGTGTACTTGATAATCAACCTTACTGTGTTTGTCTCCATTCATTGCAAGTCGTGTAGAATAAGTAAAGTACCATCTAAATATCAACGCCATCTTACGTTTAGGAATCCTTTCAGCTTTTTCAATGATCTCAGCCGGGTAATAAGCTTTAATATCTTCATATACTTGTTCAATACTCTTCTTAAAATACTTTTCTTCAATATATTTTTTGGTTCCGCTATCAATTTCATCTATGGAGTTATAATTACGGTAAAGATCATATAATTTATTCGCCCTGGCCGGGAAAAAAACTCCTTTTTTCATAACCTGAATTTTCGCTCCTATTTCAAACATATCCCCTGCGGGAGCGTAGTCTGTATCCTGTATATTTAACTGCTGGAGCAAATCTTTTACATCATCACTTGTCCCTGCTTCAACCGTACATTGGTTGATTGATCCTGTCATGATAAAATCCGCACCCAGTATAAACGCTGCCGCAGCTGCTTGTGGAGTCCCTATCCCCCCGGCTGCCCCTACCCTTATACTTTTATTGTATTTATACTTAAGTAACGCTTCATCCCTCATTTTAAGCATCAACGGAACCAGTACATATGCAACCGCATGATCCGTATGCCCGCCTGAATCAGCCTCGACGCACAGATCGTCTACCATAGGAATTTCCATGGCCATCCGGGCCTCATCCCGGCTTATCCTATTTTCCTCTAGCAGTTTATTTACGATATTCTGAGGCGCAGGACTCAAGAATGCCTCCACAACCTCGGGTCTTGATACTTTCGCTATAATCCTGTTCTGCGCTGTTACGATCCCCTTTTCATCTCGTTTCAAACCTTTCAATCTGTACCTTACCAAAGAAGGCGTTATACTCATAAACGCAGAGGCTTCAATAGTTCTAACACCGTATTTTATGTATAAATCAACGATGTTATTTTCTATTTCCAGGTGATCGGGAACATGAATAAGATTCATTCCATAGGCTTCGCCTTGGTTCAATTCTTTCTGAATATACTTTATAGCTTCTTCAAGGGCCCCAATCTTGACTCCCCCTGCCCCAAAGAATCCCATCATTCCTGCCTTACCTGCCTTTACGACCATCTCTTTTGAAGATATTCCCTTATACATCGAACCCATAAGATACGCGTATTTAAGTCCATAATATTGTTTGAATTCGCTATGACCAAGAGACTCCGCTGTAAATCGTTGGCCGGATATACTATTCCTCGACTTTACTTCCTGTACCTGCTCGCTATGTTCTTCATCCTCCCTCACAATCAGCGGTTCTGCTTCTCGTTGTATTGCATTAACTAACCCTGTTATGACTTTTCCAGGTCCAACCTGGATGAATTGGGTTACATTTTTACCCATTAGATATCTTATACTTTCCGACCATTTGACCGGACTTACGATCTGGTTGATCAGCGTACTTCTTACATCTTGCTGCCTGTAGGGTCTGGCATAGATATTTGAAATGACTGGTATTTTTAATTTTGAGAATTCGAACTGTGACGCATAGGCCTCAAATCTCTGTCTGGCATCTTCCAAATACCTAGAGTGAAATGCTCCGCTTACATTTAAAATTACATAGTTTGTGGCTCCTGCATCCTCAAAAATTCGCTGCGCCCGTTCAATCATGCCCTTCGGTCCTGAGATGACAATCTGGCTTGGCGAATTAAAATTAGCAACATCAATCTCCCTTAAATTATTTTTCTCGATAACTTCTCTAAATACTTCCTCCTTCAAGCCTATGACCGCAGCCATACCACCACCGGTAGCCTTGACCATCAGCTCTCCTCTTTTTTTAACCAGCTTCAAGCCCGTTTCAAAGTCAAATGCCTCTGCGGCAAATAAGGCATTGTATTCACCCAGGCTATGTCCTGCAACATAATCAGGTTTTCTTCCAGTCTCTTTTAATGTATTAAGATAACTCAAAGCGTTTACGACAAATAGCGCCGGTTGGGTAAAATCCGTTTGTCCTAGTTGATTGGCAGGATCTTCAAGACACAGTTTTTTAATAGAATAACCAAGAATAGCATCCGCTTTTGCAACCAATTCCTGAAATTCGTCAAATAGTTCTACTCCCATGCCTTTGGCTTGAGCCCCTTGTCCAGGGAACAGATATGCGATCATTTGTGTCCTCCTTTTTGCTAGTGAATGCATATTAGTCGAATATTTCAAATAGACGATCCAAATTTTTCATATCGTTTTGAAAAGGTGAAAGAATAGAACAAATACTTGCCATTTTCTTGCTACCAAAATTGTACTTCACAAAATTAGCAAGAGTGCCTGAGGGGCCAAGGTCAATATAGATAATCCCGTCCCCGTCTCCCAGACATTTTAAAGCGTTCCGAAAACGGATAGGTTTCCTAGCAACATCCCAAAGAAAACGGTTGTCAAGGGATGCCGCCTTGCCTCCGTACATAGATGAGACCATATTTATGGTCGGATTCCTTAGAGTTTTAAGCTTTAAAAACGCTGTATATTCCAAGGCTATAGGGTCCATTAAGGAAGAGTGGAAAGCAAACTGGACCGGCAGTCTTTGACATATAATCTCATTAGCTATCAAGTAGCGTTCAATTTTTTCCAGTTCCTCACAGCTGCCAGAAATGACAAAATGCGAGTCGTAGTTGATTGATGCTAACTCTGAGTTGGCATTCAATACGGATATTTGGTCATACAGACTGAGGTCGCCAATTACGGCCAGCATGCCACCCTTTGGACAGTAGTTTTCTACCATTTGTGCTTGCTTGACAAGGCTTTGAAGAGTATCTTCATAACTCATACAGCCAGCCACAGCAACAGATGCAAACTCACCGAGGCTGGAACCCAAAACATAATCAGGATAAATCCCCTTTTCCAGTAATACCTGTGTGAGGGCATACTCCACCATGAAAATTGCAGGGTGAGTATATAACAGGCTATCAAACACGTCCCCCCTCCCACGGTTGTCGTCGTACAGCATTTTTAATACGGACCTGCCTGTAATATCCGTATGAATCTCATCCAACTTGGTCATCCATTTCCGAAAAACTGAATTTAACCTATATAATTCTTTTCCCATGCCGTAGTATTGTGAGCCTTGGCCTGAAAACATAAAAATTACAGATCTGTCCATTCTAACCTCCCACAACATACTCATTGTTAAAATCCTAATAAAACCATTTAAAATAAATATTTCACAGCAAATTGCGAACTAATTGCATTTGGGAAGGTGTAGGATTGCTTTCGTTAAGAACATTCTCCATATGTTGTCTTATTGCAGGTTTGAATTTCGGCTCTGTTATGATATATAGCTGCCCCTTTTTGATTCCCTCAAACATCTGATTTGCTACATCCTCTGGAAGTATTCCATTCTGGACAGCCTTGCGGGCCAATTGATTAATGACTTGTCTTTCCGGGGGAAGATTTCCTAGTCCGGTCTGCTTACTAAGCTCCGTCGGTCGGTTCCGTTCCGCATCCATAATTTGGGTACGTACGAACCCAGGGCAGACAACCGAAACTCCTACATTGGAACCTATCAATCTGAGTTCTTGGTGTAGCGTTTCAGACAAGCTTAAAACGGCATGTTTTGACGCGCTATATATTCCATTACCGGGGCCGGACAACAGTCCGGCGATGGATGCTGTATTCACAATATGACATGCAGTTTTCTGTTTCAGCATAATAGGAACAAAAACTTCAGTTGCAAAGAGAATCCCCCATATGTTTACGTTTATTACCCACTGCCAATCTGCCACCGTATTTTCCCACAATAAGCAGCCCGTGCCGGCGTCCACCCCTGCATTGTTGAACAAAAGATGCACAGCTCCAAATGTCTGAACCGTTTTTTGCGCTAATGCACGTATATCAGCTTCTTTGGAAATATCCGTCACTACGGATAACGTTTCTGCGCCCATGTCTTTCAATTGTTTTTCAGCCCTTAGAAGGGCCTCCTCCTCAATGTCCGCAAGAACGACCTTCATGCCCTCATTTACACATCGGTCCGCAATAGCGCGGCCAATCCCACTGGCAGCTCCTGTAACTACGGCTATCTTATCTTTAAATTCCCTCATGATTTACCTCCAGAATAATTTGTAATTTCTATCTGATAGTGATCGGTTCCCTGTTTATGTTTAAAACTGGGTTATCGGTAGAGGAATCCTGCGGACATCTTTATCCTCATGGAGTGCCTCCCATGAAATCCTGCCCCCCTGGGTCCAATACATCGCTATATTTTCCATGTTTTTCTCCTCTAGCAGCAATTGAGAAACGGTCTCTCCTATTTTCCCTGAGAGAAGCGCACTCGTGTTTGAGTCTTCTACGCTTTCTCCTATAAATAAAGGAATAGATGCCCCTTCGGGTCCGTTGCCGCTATCAGCTATTTTGAGAAGTTCCCTAAGACCCGTGAGTAGATCCTGCCGCGTACTCGCTATGATTGCCGCCCGGCATGTCATCGCTTCGCGACCTGTCTGAAGTGTAAAGGCAATATCTTGTAAGGCATCATCGCTCTGCTGCTCCAGATATCCCAGTAATTGATTGGCAAGCGCCATCAGTCTCTCCCGGTTTATGTCCGAGAGAATCACCACTTCGGGCTGATCTGCCACTCGTAAATGAATGTTGTCTTTTTCTGAAGGGATATATTCTTCCAGAATGAAATGCACATTAGAGCCTCCCGCACCAAAGGAGCTTACGGTTGCCCGCAACGGGAATTCCCGTTTTTCTCCCTGCATCTCAATTACAGGCCGCTCCCATTCCTGAACTTCCCGCTGCAAATAAAATGGAGTATTACTGAAATTAATATTAGGGTTAAGCTTCTCGGCCTTAATGGTAGGAACCAGTTTTCGATGCCACAATTGCAATATGACCTTGGTTAGCTGTGATATCCCCGAAGCCGCTTCTGCATGCCCAATATTGGATTTGACTGAGCCAATGCCACAAAATTGCTGCTCGGTCGTGAATTTCTGGAATGCTTTATTCAAAGCAGCAAGTTCAATAGGGTCTCCCAATGTAGACCCATTTGCGGCTGCCTCTACATAACTGATCGTCCGGGGGTCTATACCGGCTTTCAAAAAGTTTTCTTCGACTAGTTGCGCCTGCGCATTGGGGTTAGGGATTGTATATCCATTGCTATGTCCCCCATGATTGGTTGCCGTGGATTTAATAACCGCTAAAATGCAATCTCCATCCTGTACAGCCTTATGAAGCGGTTTTAAGAGTACCGCTCCAACTCCTTCCGCTGGAAGGTATCCATCCCCATCTGCAAAGCTTCTGCTATCTTCATGACTTCCAATCAACTGATTTTGACTGGATTCAATATATTTTTTGGGACTGGTCAATAGATTCCCCCCGCCAGCTACCGCTATTTGACACTCTCCCCTGATCAGGCTTTCACATGCCATATGGACAGCTACAGCTGAGGAAGAGCTCATCGTATCAATGGATATGCTCGGTCCCTGGAAATTGAAATAATGCGACATGGGGTTTGCGACTGCAACAGACCCAAATGATGTTACCCGTTGAGCAGAGTCCGGTTCGGTATCACAGGAGCAGTATTTGTGATACGTAGCGCCCACATAGACGCCAACCTTGTTCTGGTGTTTCTTCTGTAATGCCTCTCGCGTATATCCTGCACTTTCAAGCAAATTCCATATTATCCCCAGGAAGAGTTGCTCCATCGGGTCCATTAAAGTGATCTCATAGGGGGTGAGATGAAAGAATGCTGGCTCTGACAGGCTTATTCGTTCCATGAAACCGCCCCACTTGCAGTAGGTTTTTCCCGGCTTGTTTCTCTCCTTGTCAAAATAAAGATCATGCTCCCAACGATCTTTTGGAACTTCGGTAATGCAGTCCTTGCTTTCTTGGAGATTGCTCCAGAACTCCTGAATATTTTCCGCACCTGGATATTTCCCGGACATCCCGATGACAGCAATGTCCATCGCTCCTGTTTCTTGTTTCTTCTCCTCTGGAGGCTCTACCTCGGTTGCAGAAAATTGGGGATGAAGGAATATCGGAGAAGGGGCTTTTACCTGCTCCATACCAAACCATTCAATCAATTCGCCTCGATGCGATTCCAGGAAATATTCTATTAAACTCTGGATATTCGGATATTCAAAAAGTAAGGTCCTCGATAGCGGTCCGAAGTTTTTTTCCAGCTCATCGGTTAATTCCATTGACTTTATGGAGTCGACACCATAGTTTTCCAGGTTTTTGTCCTCTTCAATGCGGTGTTCCGGCAGTCCAGTGGACGAAGAGAGCAGGCGCTTTAGGTAACTTGCCATTTTTTCACGCAGTAGCTCTTTTTCCTGGCTGGACACTGCCTTATTTGTTATAGAAGTTGTGTCGGCTTTTGCACCCGCAGCTGCTGCCTGATCTATGCCAAACAAAGCGATCAATTGGTCTCGATAGGCTTCCATAAAATATTCCGTCAAACTCCGAATATCTGGATATTCAAAAAATAGAGTCCTCGACACCTGATCGAATGTTTTCTCCAGTTGGTCGGTCAACTCCATAGACTTTATAGAGTCAACCCCATAATTCTCAAAAGGTGTATCCTCTTCGATTCGATATATTGGCAGTTCGATGGACGATGAAAGCAGGGTCTTCAAGTAATGGACCGTCTTTTCACGCAGTAGGTCCTCTGCTCTGCCGGACACTACCTTGTTTGCTGCAAAAGTTGTGTCAGCTTTCGCGCCTGCCACCGCTACCTGATTTATACCAAACAAAGCAATTAATTGGTCTCGATAGGCTTCCACAAAATATTCCGTTAAACTCCGGATATCCGGATATTCAAAAAATAGAGTCCTCGATACCTGATCAAATGTTTTCTCCAGCTGGTCGGTCAACTCCATAGACTTTATAGAATCAACCCCATAATTTTCAAAAGGTGTATCCTCTTCGATTCGATATACGGGCAGGCCGATGGACGTTGAAAGCAGGGTCTTCAAGTAATGGACCGTCTTTTCACGCAACAGGTCTCCTTCACGGCCGGACTCTGTCTTGTTTGCTGTGGAGGAAACGATGTATGCTTCAGCTTCTGATCCGAGCGCCTGATCCTGGGATGCTTTGCCGCTTTCTTCAAGCTGTCCCTCCATGATCATCATGTTGCTGATTAGCTCTACGTCTCCTTCGATCACCATGACCTGATCCGGTATGCAGGCTATGCTTTGGTACAGGGCGCTCATGCCTGTCTCTGTCCTCATCGCATACATACCCACCTTCTGCATGGCCTTCTCCGTCTCCTGGTCAGGCCGCATTCCGCCATCTTTCCATAACGGCCAATTGATGGACAGCGTTTTGCCTGTACGCTCCATGGAGGATACCAAGGTATTGCGGTACCAGGCATATGCGTCCATAAAAGCATTCGCGGCAGCATAGTCAGACTGACCTGCATTACCACCCACTCCCGTACCTGACGAAAACAGGATAAAGAAGTCAAGAGCAATGTCCTTACTGGCTTGGTCCAGATTTACCAGTCCCGCAACCTTGGGCGCCAGTACTGTCCTGAATTCCAGGCTAGTCTTTTTAATAATGTAGTTATCCTGGATTATTCCAGCACTGTGTAGGATGCCGTTGATTCCGCCGTATGTCTGTTTGATATCTTCAATTAAGCCAACCACAGCTTCCTTCCGCGTGACATCCACCTGTCTGTATTCCACCCGGGCGCCCAATGCCTTCAATTCCTCCAATGAGGTCTGCTTGTCCTGGTCCAGTAGGGAACGTCCACTAAGAATCAAAATCGCTTCCTTGGCCTGACGCGCAATCTCTTTAGCAAAAATAAGACCTAAACCCTTTGCTCCTCCAGTAATCAAATAAACCCCGCGGTCTTTCCATGGAATATCTGGTGTCTCTGACGGCATTTCTGCTTTACTCCAGACAGGAATCCAACGTTTGCCTTCTGCAAACCGGATACGGCTATCCGCAGGGTGTCGGCTGCTCGTCTTTAGTATTTCGATGAGCCCTTCCATTTTTTCTGTACCCTCAACTTCAATTAACTGACCATGGATCTTTGGATTTTCCTTTTGCGCAGTTTTGAGTATGCCGCACAGCCCAGCGAAGAGCAGCTTTTCATGTTGAGGCATCGTTACAATCTGCACCAGCACCTTGCCTTTGGGTTTGTCATTCAGGATACTTTTTATTTTTTCAAAAACCTGGATAGCATACATTTCGAAGCGGCGATCGACCTCCTCCATACCGGATTGCAGAGTGATACATTCCACTCCTGCCAAGGAGGACTCGATATCTCCTGCAGCAATGGTATCTGTTTCGCAAAGCATTACCACATGTCGTTCGTAAATGGGAACCATCGTGTCCTCCGCAACAACCGCCTGTTCTTTCCAGAAGGGTTGGAGCATCATTGCACCAGGTGTTTTCTCACATGCGCCCACTACCTTGTAGGAGCATCCTTTTATGCGCACGCAGACCTGGCCTGCCTCATCACACAAATCAATGTCATACTTCTGCGTATTATGACCAGCCCCGCTTCCTCTGCTATACCGGATCAACGCCCACATTTCACAGGGACATTCCCGAAATATTTCGAGTCCCTCAATGGCAGTCGGCCGTATTTTCTGTAGAGGATCAATGCCTGAAGGCCGCATGATATTTTCATCATTCGAAAACAAGTATGCCGGCGGCATTTGCAAAGCAGCGTTTATTATAAAGGGATGCAAAACAAATAAGCTCTCAGTATTCCTAATACCGGAAGGCAACGATAGCTTGGCCAGCACTAACCCCTGTCCTATATGCACTTGTTCATTGGTCTGATGTCCCAGACTGTCGTCGGCTCCCATGTCCCACACTGCTTCGTCGTCTATCCCAGGCGAAACATGCTGAAAGCATTCCATCTGCAAAGCTTGTATATCCCACGTTTCCGCTTCATTCAACATCTCCAGTGCGGCATTACCCTGGCTGTGTAAGACAGGGTCTCCGGCTCCTGTTAATCTGCTGTAGATTTTAAAGCCAATCGCTCCTTGATCTCCCGGAAAGAGCCCTATATGTATTTCTAACGGCTGATCTCCTATAGCGGGAGCATGTGTCCATACAATATCTTTAATAATGATGTTTGCCTGCCCCTTCTCCTGTACTGTTAACGACTGCTCAACCGCTGCCCGCACCATTTCAAGGCATGCCGCTTCTGACAGGACAAGCTTTCCGTCAATTACGGAGTTTTTCAGATAAAACTCCTGGCCGCTAAAGGTTGAACTAAATCTTTGCTCAGAAAGTACGGAGGTGTTTTGATGCAGTAATGGATGTAGATGTGCAACCGCATTGACGACAGGCTTTTCTTCATCTAAATGTATCCAATAGCGTTCTCTGCCAAAAGGATAGGTGGGTAAAGGGATACGGCGGGGCTGGACATTACCGTAAAGTCTGCTCCAGTCCATATGGACACCCTTGACCCACAAGTCTGAGATTCTGCCGTACTTTTCCGCTAGAATCTGTAAATCAACCGTTTCATCGAGCGTTTTCTCCTCTGAGGCCATGTTCAAGCTCTCCTTGTCTCGCTTGGCCTGTCCCCGGTAAAGCTGTGCAATACTCTGTCTTCCTCCAATAAAGCCCCGTAACTTGTTTCTAAGTTCCTCCACTGACTCAACGACCACAGCGAGGCGCTCTTCCATCGCTTCGCGTCCTGTCTGCAAGGTATAAGCCACATTCACCAGATCGTGATCGGAAAACTCATTCCGATCCATTGCAGCAACCAATTGGCTTACCTGCTCCTTCAATGCTCCATCACTTTTTGCCGACAGAACTACGACGACCGGTCTTGGAGGAGTAAAGGCATTTTGAAAGTCATCCTGTTCCGCAGGGAGATATTCCTCAAGGACGATATGGGCATTAGCCCCACCGGCTCCAAAGGAAGATATCCCGGCGATCCTCGGGTATTCCCGTTGCTCGCCGTCCTCCTCCACTATCGGACGCTCCCATTCAGAAAGCCCCTGTTGGACTACAAATGGCGTTTTGGAAAAGTTTATATTAGGGTTCACTTTTTGGGAATGCAGGCTAGGGGCAATTTTCCGGTTTTTCATTTGCAAGATGATTTTAGCGATGCCTGCAATCCCTGCGGCCGCCTCTAAATGACCTATGTTTGATTTTACCGAGCCAATAGCGCAAAACCCCGTGTCCTGCGTATCTTTCTTAAATGCCTGGGTAAGCCCGGTGATTTCAATAGGATCGCCGAGCTCCGTTCCAGTACCGTGGGCCTCAATATAACTGACTGCCCGGGCATTTACGCCTGCTTTATCAAAAGCCTCTCTGATCAGTTCACCCTGTGCTACCGGGTTAGGCACGGTATACCCGTTTGTTTTTCCTCCATGGTTGATACGGGTTCCCCGAATAACGGCATAGATATGGTCCTTGTCTGCAATGGCTCGTGACAAAGGTTTGAGCAGTACGACCCCTGCACCTTCGCCAGGGACAAATCCATTCCCACCTTCCCCAAAGCTTTTACACCGTCCCTCAGGCGATAGCATTCTCATCGTACTGAGAAAGATATAGCTTGAAGGATGAAGATATAAGTTGACTCCTCCAGCAACAGCCATTTCGCATTCACCGTTAAAGATATGCTCACAGGCCTCGTGGATTGCAGTTAATGAGGAAGAGCACATGGTATCAACCGGGATACTAGGCCCCTTTAAGTTCAAGAAATAGGATATTCTGTTGGCTACCGAGCTGAAGGAGGTTCGCGGAAAGACGGGTTGTCCTTGTTCCCACAGCTTTGGTCCATATAGATTGAACCCCGTTCCGGTAATTCCTGCAAAGACGCCAATCCGGCCATTATACTGTTCGGCGAGCTGTTCTCTGCTATATCCTGCATCCTCGAAAACCTTCCAGCATTCTTCCAGGAATATTCGTTCCTGAGGATCCATACTCATTGCTTCCCGGGGAGATATATTAAAGAAGAGAGGATCAAAATCTGCAAAATCCTCCACGAATCCTCCATATTTACTATAGCTTTTGCCCTTTTCAACCGCTTCTTTGATGTCGGAACAGTAGAAACCTTCCCTCTTCCAGCGTTCCGCAGGAATTTCTGTTATACAGTCTTTGCCCTGCTCCAGATTGCTCCAGTACTCTTCCATATTTTTGGCCTGCGGATATCGTCCGCTTATACCAATAATGGCTATTTGCTCGTGTTTCACACGGTCTCTGCTAGTAGCCGTGTTGCAGATACGATTGTTTTCTTCCTTTGGCAGGGGTGACAAAGAAAACTCGCTGGCAGCATGCAAGGTTGCGGAAATGGAGACGGATTTCTCTTCCGTCTTTATCGGGCTTCCGATTCCTGTCCACCGTACGCATTCCTTGTGATAATCAGCAATAAAATATTCGGCCACTGCTTCCAACGTCTGATATTCATAAAACAAGGTCATTGATATTTCTCCAAAAATCCCCTGCAGCTTTTGATTAAGCCTTGTAATCATGATGGAGTCTATGCCATAGCTCTCCAAAGGCTCGCTGACATCAATCTTGTCAATGCTCAGCTTGGTAACTTCTCCAAACAACAGTTTTAGCTGATGTAAGGTTTTTTCCAGAAGCAGTTCAAGATTCACCTCTGAAGAAGCTGACTCTTCAACATATTCTTTCTCCTGCGGTTGGGACTCCAAGAAATACTTTTGCAATCTGGATTGCTCACCTTCTATGACCAATAACTGATTTAGACCAGCGGCCAGACCGTTATATAGAGCCTGGATACCGTTTGAAGCTTGCATAGCTACCATGCCAATACTTTGCCAAGCCCTCTCCGTGTCATTGTCCACATGCATCCCTCCGTCCTTCCAGAGAGGCCAATTGACAGATAGCGTCTGCCCTTTGCGCTCCTTTGAGGATACAAGGCTGTTTCGATACGCGGCATAGGCATCCATAAAGGCATTTGCGGCAGAATAGTCGGCTTGACCGGGGTTGCCCATAATCCCAGCTATTGAGGAGAAGAGAATAAAGAAATCAAGATGTAGCCCCTTGGTCACCTGATCTAAGTTCACCAGTCCGGCAACCTTTGGTGCCATTACTCCCGCGAACTCTTCCTGTGATTTATTCATGATAAAACGATCCTGTATTACTCCAGCACTATGAAGAATACCATCAAGGCCTCCATACTCTTCCCTGATCTCAAGGATCAATTTGGAGACCTCTTCCTTCCGTGCTACATCTACCTGTCTGTACTCAACGCGGGCCCCCAGCGCCTTCAACTTCTCCAATACGGCCTGTTTGCCTTCGTCCGGATTTGAACGGCCTACAAGAACTAGCGTGGCTTCCCTGACTCGCTGGGCGATATCCTCCGCAAAAATAAGTCCTAAACCTCCTGCACCGCCTGTAATCAAATAAGTCCCCCGATCCTTCCAGGGCACTCTTCCCGTTGTCTCGGTGGGTTTCAACTCGTTCCAGCCGAGAACCAAACGTTTGCCATCCTCATACCGTATCCTTTTATCCTTTGGATATTGACTGTTCTCTTTTAATTTCTCAATCATCTCTTCCAAACCTACAGATTCCAATTCTACGAATTGCCCTACGATTTTCGGGTTTTCTTTCTCAGCTGTCTGCAGTAATCCCAATAGTCCTGCGAAAGGTTGCTGCGCGCTGTGTGCGGAAACTGCAATCTGTATTAGTACGCTACCCTTGGATTCCTCTTTGAGAACCATTTGCACTTCCGTGAGCAGCTGGGTGGCATACGCCTGAAAGCGTTCATCCATGCTGCTTTGGCTGGCATGCAGCTTGATGCAACGGGTTCCTTTCATGAGCGATTCAATGCTTCGCTCCGCGAAATGATCCAGTTCGCAAAGCACCACCAGATGCTGGCTAAATTCAGGGCGTGCCACTTTCTGAAGAGCAACTTGCTCTTTCCAGAAAGGCTCAAGCATAAGGACTCCCGTATCCGCCAAGAACCCCGCAGTCCTTGTTCCGCTTTGCGCAGTCTCATGCGAAGCCATTTGAGCTTGAAATTGGCGTATTTTTACAATGGCATCCTCTTTCTGTATCCGTCCGCTTTTTACCTCGCCTAGAATATATTGAAAAAAGTCCTTCATCTTCTATTGCCTCCCAGCACGTAGAAACTTCTCATTTACGTATACATATATTGAGGATTTCACTGGCAGCCTCATCAACAGACAGGGTATCGTTCATCATTTCATCCAAGAGTCTGCCGCACAATATATCATCAAAGTCTACATCGCTCTCACCTTGCGAAAATAATGCATAGGCTTTTACTTGATCCTTGCTTTCAGAAGTCCAGTAATGCTCTTTAGCAAAAGGGTAGGTAGGCAGGCTGATACGGTGAGGCATCTTCCCTGTGTAAAGTTTTTTCCAATCCAAATTTATTCCTTTGGCCCATAGCTCCAAAAGCTTGGTATATTTCTTTTTGGAAATCCAAAGATCGATCATTTGTTGCAAATCTTCGTCCCCCGAAAAAATAGACAACGATTCTCTGTTGCGTTTAGCCTGTCCCCTATATAGGTTGAGCATGTTATGACGTCCATCCACAAAACTCTTTAATTTTCCCTCAAGCTCTGCGGTAGATTCCACAAGTACGGCTAAACGCTCCTCCATCGCTTCGCGCCCCACCTGAAGCGTGTAGGCAATATCCGATAGGCTTGCGGAGGATAGCTGACCCTGAAGAGCATTCAGCAGCTGTCGTCCCTTTTCCTTAAGCTGCTCCTCGCTCTTGGCTGACAACACGATCATAGCAGGTCCCTGAGAGTCAGATTCTGTTCCAGACTGTTCCTGATACTCGGGAATATACTCTTCAATCACGATATGGGCGTTTGCCCCGCCTGCACCAAAAGACGATATTCCAGCCCGTCTTGGATATTCTTTTGTGATTCCATCGCTTGTAATTACCGGTCTCTTCCATTCCTCCAGGCTTTGTTGAACGATAAATGGAGTATTGTTGAAATTAATTTCAGGGTTCAACTTCCTGGAATGTAAGGATGGTACTAGCTGGCTGTGCTTAAGCTGCAACAATATTTTAGTCACTCCTGCAATGCCTGCTGCACTCTCACAATGGCCTATATTCGATTTGACCGCCCCTATGGCGCAGAACTGCTTATCCGTTGTGAATTTTTCGAAAGCCCTTGTCAATCCTGCAATTTCAATAGGATCTCCCAGAGCTGTACCGGTTCCGTGGGCTTCAATATAACTAACTGTCCTTGCATCAACATCCGCACGCTGGAGCGCCTCTTCAATCAACCAGGATTGAGCTTGAGGGCTAGGTACTGTATAACCGCTGGTTTTACCTGAAGCATTTAGCATGCTCCCTTTGATAACTCCATAAATATGGTCGCCATCTGCAATGGCCTTCTCCAGCGGCTTCAACACAATCGCACCGACACCCTCTCCGTCGACAAATCCATCTGCCTGGTCTCCGAATGACTTACATTCACCCGTTTTAGAAAGCATCGTCATAGCCGACAGCTTGATATAGTGGATAGGATCTACAATTAAGTTGACTCCCCCGGCAATGGCACACTCGCTTGTACCGCTATACAGACTTTCCAAAGCCAAATGGATCGCCGTCAATGAGGAAGAGCAAGCGGTATCTAAGGACATACTCGGACCTTGGAAATCCAAATGATAGGAAACCCGGTTCGAGATGGAATTATATTGAGGTCCCAAACCGTAATTTCCGTTCATAACACCTGCAAATACACCGACTCTTCTACTCTCACAAAGATTGGCAGGGGTATACCCAGCATCCTCTATGCTTGCATATGCTGCTTCCAGGAACAGTCTTTCCTGCGGGTCCATTGTTTCGGCTTCTGCGGGAGAAATTTTGAAAAATAGCGGATCGAATAAATCAATGCCTTCGATAAAACCACCCGATTTCGTATAGATTGTGCCCCTTTTCCCTTTTTCTTGGTCAAAGTAGGTCTTCCAATCCCAACGGTCTTTCGGAATTTCAGTTATGCAATTTTTACCTTCTCTTAGATTGTTCCAATATTCCTCTATATTACGAGCTCCCGGATAGCGTCCTGACATCCCAACAATCGCAACATCCCTGATATTGGAGGATCGTGTCGTTGGCTTTTCCATTGTGCTGTCAGAAGGCTTAAGGAAACGCCCTCCCCGGTCAAACCTCATTGGGACAGTAGCGAGTAATTGCGAAGCAGGGCCCTCTTCAACTCTGGAAGTCTCTTCGGTCAACTCCTGTTCCTTCATTCCTACCAGCTTCTTCAACGAGTCCTTTTGCGTTTGAAGAAGGTATGCTACTAGATCATCTATGGTGTTGTACTCAAAAAACAGCGTGCTGGCAAAATCCTCGATGACTTCACGCAAAACATTTGTGATTTGCACTACCAATATCGAGTCAATTCCATACTCTTCCAGGGCAACCGTTGAGTCGATACTTCCCGGTTCCATTTTTAGCGTCTCACCAAGCAAATGTTTAAAGTACGCCGTACTTTTTTCACGCAGCACATGTTCTACCTCTGCTTGTGCTACCTCTATTTTGGGTTGAGTTCGTTGTTTCACTGATACCGTTTCTACGGTTCTTTTCTCTATCAATATTGATCTTCGTTTGTGCTGTCGCTTTTGCCGAACCAAGCCATCGCTTTGGGCTGCAACAATCTGCTGGCCCCAATCATGCGCCTCTTGCGCCGGGAAGAACGCTGCATGGAAACCTTCTTTGTCCAATACGGTTTCCCATATTTGAGGATGGAGCCCTGGGCATCCAGGAATACGCCATTCCGGATCCTCATACGCCCACCAGCCATCTAGCAATCCGAAGGTAAGGTGGGTAAACACGCTACTACCTGTGATTTCATTGAGCAGGAGCAAGCCGTTGCTTTTCAAAACCGCTTTTGCATTACGTAACGCCTGACGGATGTCTTTTGCGGTATGAAGTACATTAGCGGCAATGACAATATCATATTTACCCGTCTCAATACCTTGCCCGGCAATAGGTTCTTCAACATTAAAAATCTGATAGCTGAGATACGGATTATGCGGCCCATACTCTTTTTCTGCATGCATCAAAAAGGCTTTGGAAATATCGGTATAGCAATATTCCTGAATGTGTTTGCTGTATGGGCGTAATTTCAGGAAAAGCGCAGCACTGGTCCCTCCGGTGCCCGCGCCGATTTCCAGAATTCTGATTTCCGCAGCGGCGTCGGCCATAATCCTCTCCTGGATATAAGCAGCAGTAGTATCGGCAAGTACCTCATTAAAGTAGTCCACAACCAGATTGTTCTTATAAATTCCTTCCACTAGTTCCATTGAGGAATTGGGGAAGATGATTTCCGTCGCAGGCGATTTTCCGGTAAGCACTTCTGGTAAAGCTCGTAGCGTTGTCTCAACCAAATTGACCCTTGCTCTCATCTGCGGATATTGCAGCCAAGTACGCTTGCGCTCTTCCCATTCATGCCAGACATCATCTCGATCCGTCAAGCTGGAGTTTCTACCTGATAGGTCGTTATCCATCTGTGCCAAAATCTCCATGCTCTCTTTTAGCCATTTGCCATATAGCTCAGGAAGTCCGAGTTTATTTTTGAACTCGTCGACAGACTGACGATCTGTCCCTGATAACCCCATGGACAAGAGCTGCTCCCGCAACAACCTGTGTAGGAGATGTTCCATCTCCCTTTCCTGGAGATCGCTCATATCGTCTGCGGCATAATTTTCGATAAAATGGCTTCTTGATTGTATTGCTGTAGCAATATTTTCCTGTATATCCCTGAGGTTCGGAGCCGAATTAGGCGGGTAGAGATCAATCTCTTCTGTCGGATTAGTCCCTTCCATCTCCAGATGTCTTGTTGTTTTCATAAGCCCCATTTGGTCGATCGGTGAGGCAAGAAGCGTCCCAAGCGCCTCCATCCCCTCCTGCGGGTCAATGAGCCCAACACCTATTTGCGCCAGTCTGGAGTAGTTTTCTACCTCCTGCCGTCCATTTTCGGAGGCATTGTTTTCGCCGCTCCCCCAATATCCCCAGTTCATGACCTTCACCGGACAACGCCATTCCTGCGAAAGACGATGCGCAAACGCGTCTTTAAAGGTACTTCCGGCAGCATAGCTACTTTGTCCCGGATTCTTTACATAGGTAATCATGGAAGAGAAGAACAATACGAAATCCAACGGCTCATTTTGGAAGACCTGAGCCATGCGTACACTGACATCAACCTTTGCTGAAAGCCCTGACCGGAGCTCTTCCTCCGTCAAATCTTCCAAGCCCTTCTCCAAAAATGAAATGGCTGAGTGGACCACACCGTTTATGTTGGAGTACCGCTGTTTTATTTCCTCATATGCCCGCTGCAGCTCCCTTTCGTCTGCTACATCCGCCGTGATATAGCATGGAACAGGTCCCAGGCCTTCAAATCCGTCCAGTTTGGCCTGGATAGAGGCATCCTTTTGCCTTCTGCCTAGCCACACCATCTGAGCCTGGTAGGTACAGGCCATATACTTGCTCCAAGCCTCTCCGATAGTGCCGGCGCCCCCGATGACCACATAGACGCCTCTGACTTTGTATAGCGTCTGTCCTTTTAAACCTGAAGTCTGTTTGAATGGAATCAATTGCTGCCGATACCACTGCCCATTTCTGAAAACCCACATCCGTCCTTGCCGGTCTGAAGGCAGCGTAAATATATCGGATAGCGGCCAGTCATCATCGGATTGCAGGTCAAGGATACGGATTTTCCAGTTCGGATATTCTTTGGCCATGGTGCCTACCAGCCCATGAAGACTTGCGTGAGTCGGGTTGACTGTATCGTTCTGATCCATCGGCTGAGCTTGATTGGTTATCGTTGTCCAGCCTAGCTTTTTCGTCCCGTATCCCAATAAAAGCATCGCTTTGACCATTCTAAAGAAGAGAAGGACTCCCTGCTCCTGTTCCTTGATCATGGATTCAGCAGTCACCGATTCGACGGAAGCACAGGGTGCAATCCACAGAATATGGTCAACGGCTCCATATTCTTCTACCTTTGAGGCTACTGTTTCAATGGAATCGTGCGCTTGAAGCTCCAAGAAATGCGCCCTAGGATAATACTCCCGGATGGCCTGTCTGTCTTTGTCAGCACCACCTGCAATGACCAATCGGTCTGTCGGTGAGGGGGAAACGACATCTTTTTTTATAGCAACCGGGTCCCATTTCGGGATGAGCATTACAGATCCCACAAGCGGGTCGGCGGCACTTTCTCCTGCCGCTGCGCCTTGTGCATTTTCAATGCCGATTTCTCCGTCCAGCGCCCGGGTGGATAATCCTGTTATTCTGACGCAAATAGTTCCTTCCTCATCACACAAGTCAATATTAAGCTTCTGTACCTTGTCTTCTTTCTTGCTGCCCTCGCTGTATTGAATCAACGACCACATGGTCGGGGTGCATGCCCCATAAATCTCAATCTCTTGGAGGGCAAACGGCATATGAGGCGTAGCTGGTACAGCGGTACCCGGTAGCCCTCCGTTCTCTTGGCCCATGATTAACCCGATGGATGCATGCAAGGCCGAATCCAGCAAGCTGGGGTGAAGGACCAAGCTGTCCGCCATATTAGAAATGAAGGAAGGCAATGCCAGCTCGGCTAGCACCCTGCCCGGATGTGTATATACCTTCTCCACACATCTGTATGCCGGGCCATAATCCATACCCATTTCCTCGAAGATTTCGTAACATTGCGATCCGTTAAACCTGTGTTGACCAAAATCTGCCTGTAACGCCTTAAGGTTTAGTGTTGGTTTTTGCTCTACGCAAACCTGCACCGCATCACCTTGGCTATGCACGGTATGCCCTCTTTCGCTTCCTACTTGCCCGCTATACACTTCAAAGCTTATTTTTCTGGTGTCTTCCAGGGATAGCCTGGTGTGTACAGGAACTGGCTGGTTGTCCACCACAATGGGCCGAATCCAGTTTACATTTTTCAAACGGATTCCTGTTGTGCTGTTGTCCATATCGCCTGTGGAACATTCTACAGCCGCCCGTACCATCTCAAGATAGGCTACGCCAGGCAGAACCTTTTGGCCTTTCACAACATGATCCTTGAGGAAAAATTCATCGCCTGTAAACGTTGAACTGAACCGCTGCTCCAGAAAGTCTGAAGTGTTCTGATGCAGTAAAGGTGTCAAAAAGGAAGATTGGGACGAAGCGGCTTCTGTTATTGCGGCGCTCTTTTCCTCATGTACGGGTATCCAATAACTTTCTCTGGCAAAAGGATAGGTTGGCAGACTCATCCTGCGAGGCTTCACATCCTCATAAAGCTTGTTCCAATCCAAAATCAGTCCCGTAACCCAAAGTTCAGCGAGCTTTCCATACTTCCCTTTGTCCACCCATGCATCAATCATTTTAGCCATATCTTCATCGACTTCCTGAGTGACAAGCCCTCCTCTATTACGCTTTACCTGTCCTCTATACAGTTCTTCTACACCTTCCTTTTTTTGCAGGAAGCCTTCCAATTTCCAATCAAGCTCTTGGATGGATTTGGCAATGATCGCCAGACGTTCATCCATCGCTTCCCTCCCAATTTGCAGCGTGTAGGCGATATCTGAGAGACTTGTATGCGGGTCATTCAGCTCTCTGATTGCAGACAGCAATCTTTGCACCTGCTCGTCCAGCCTTTCCTTATTTTTGGCCGACAACACGACCATGACAGGATTCAGGGATGTAGGAGCAGCTTGCTGCTGACTAGCTTCTTCTGGAATATATTCTTCGATGACCACATGAGCGTTAGAGCCCCCAGCACCAAAGGCCGACACTCCTGCTGCCCTTGGGTATTCTCTGGTTTCACCGTTGATGGCAACTACAGGTCTTTTCCACTCTTCTAACCCCTGCTGAACTTTAAAGGGACTATCGCTGAAGTCTATATTGGGATTTAAGGTACTTGCATGTAGCGAAGGCACGATTTGTTTATATTTCAACTGCAAAAGTACCTTTGTCACCGCGGCGATACCAGCAGCGCTCTCACAATGCCCGATATTAGACTTCGCCGACCCGATTGAACAGAACTGCTTATCCCCGGTATATTTACGGAAAGCCTTTTGTAAGCCTGCAATTTCAATCGGATCTCCCAGTGGAGTTCCTGTACCATGGGCTTCTATATAGCTGATGGTTCTGGGGTTGATTCCTGCCTCCTTAATTGCCTGACCAATCACACGGGCCTGTGCGTTGGGGTTAGGTACGGTATAGCCGTTGGTTTTCCCCCCGTGGTTCACTGCAGTTCCTTTGATAACTCCATATATGCGGTCTCCGTCTGCTATGGCTTTGGCTAATGGCTTGAGCAGCAAAGCTCCGACTCCTTCTCCCGGTACATATCCGTCTCCCTGTCCGAAGCTTTCACATCTCCCATTGCTTGATGCAAAACTTCCCTGTCCCAACAATAGGTATTTGTTAGGATGGATGGAGACGTTGACCCCTCCTGCTACTGCCAGTTCGCATTCTCCATGCTGTAGTCCATGACAGGCCATATGAATTGATGTCAGTGACGAGGAGCACATAGTATCTACAGCGATACTTGGCCCTTGAAAATTACAAAAATACGATACCCGGTTGGCAACCGCCGAGGCATTACCGAAAAACCCAATCATCCTTCCCTTGGCTTGTTCCTGGGCTCCATAAAGTTGATACTCATGATACATCACTCCAACGTAAACCCCGACATTGCCTTCTATGCCGCCAAGCTCCCGCTCTGCACAAAGGCTTTCTCTCGTATAACCTGCATCCTCTATCGTTTCATAAACGCATTCCAGGAATAAGCGCTCCTGCGGGTCCATCGTTTCCGCTTCCCTTGGCGAAATATTGAAAAACAACGGGTCAAACCAGTCCACCCCATCGATGAACCCTCCCCACTTGCTGTAGGTTTTCCCAGGCTTGCCTCTGTTTTCATTAAAGTACAGACTGTGATCCCAGCGCCTCTTGGGAATCTCTGTAATGCAATCTTTTCCATCCCTTAGGTTTTCCCAGAACTCTCGGATACCTAATGCTCCCGGATATCTTCCTGACACGCCGATAATTGCAATGTCTAATGCCTTCTTCTCCTGATGTGGCTGTATACCTGTCGGGAGAAGCCATGGACGCCTACGATTAGCCGATATCGAGGTCAAAGGCTCTATGGTTGCTTTTATAGGTGCTTTCGGGCCTGCATCAGGAGCCGTATTCTTCTCTGTCGCTTCTACAGCATCAATCAGCCGACCGCGATACGAGTCAAGGAAATAACCCGTCAATGACCGGAGATTTTGGTATTCAAAAAATAATGTTTTCGGTAGTGAGCCGAAAGTCTTTTCCAATTCATTGGTAAGCTGCATAACCAGTATGGAGTCAATCCCATACCTGTCCATTGGTGCATGTACATCTATACTTTCAGCGGGCAGCTTGATCACGGTTGAAAGTACCGTCTTCAAATAACCCTCCGCTTTTTCCCTTAGCCATTCTTCTCCGATAAGCGGTGCTCCCTCGCTTTCCATTACAGATCGGCCTGAGACATCAGTTTCCGAGAGCTGGCCTAAAATTGCCGCTTTAATCCTTTGGGGATATCCTTCGATCACCATAACCTGACTTCTGCCGGAAGACAGACTTTGATACAAAGCTTTGATTCCACTCTCCGTTTGCATGGCAATCATGCCTAGGCCCTGCATCGCCCTTTCCGTTTCCAGGTCGACATGCATGCCTCCATCCTTCCACAGAGGCCAGTTTATCGACAGCGTTTGCCCCTGGCGCTGCTTTGCTGTCACCAAAGCATTTCGATAGGAGGCATAAGCATCCATAAAGCCATTAGCAGCGGAGTAGTCAACCTGTCCTACATTGCCAAGGCTTCCTGCGCCCGAAGAAAATAAGATAAAGAAATCCAGGGGCAGGTCTCTGCTGGCCTGGTCCAGATTCATCACCCCTGAGACCTTCGGAGTCAGCACTTCTCTAACCTCTTCTTTAGTCTTCTTGATGATGAAGTTGTCCCGAATCACTCCGGCTGTGTGCAAAATACCGTTAAGGCCGCCAAATTGCTCGACGATGCCATGAATTAGCCCGGTAACCGATTCGTTGTGGCCCACATCCGCCTGTTGGTACTCTATATGACCACCCAGCGCTCTCAGTTCGTTTAACTGAGCCTTTTGGTCCGCAGAAAGTGATGACCGACCCACCAATATGATGATGGAGTTTTTCACATTGCGCAAAATGTCTCTGGCAAAAATAAGCCCCAGACCGCCTAAGCCACCAGTAATGAGATAGATCCCACCATCTCTCCACGGCAGGTCTGCATCTTCACGTAAGGCTTCAATTTCTTGCCATATTAAAGCCTGTCGTTTGTCCCCTTGGTACCATATCCGTTCGTTATACCGGCCACTCCGGTTCCCTTGTAGTTTCTCAATGATTCCTTCGACATCATCCTCCACATCAAGCTCAAGCAACTGACCCATGACATTCGGATTTTCTTTTTGAGCGGTTTTCAGCATTGCAAAGAGCCCGGAATAAACCTGTTGGTCCTTCCGAGCGTGGGTTGCAAGCTGTATCAAAACTTTCTGTTTGGGTATGTCCAGCAGGATGCTTTGCAATTCTTCAAATATCTGAATGGTATAATCTTGAAACCGACCGTCCATATCCGCGCTGGAAGACTGTAAAACAAGGCAGCGAGTACCATCCATGCGGGCTTCAATATCCTCCCTGGCGGTACCATCCACTTCACACAGGATCACAACATACCGGATATCTTCGTTTGCGTTCACCCCTGCGGTGACAGGCATCTCCTGCCAGACAGGTTCAAGCATCAGTGTACCCATATCCTCAGTGATGCTGGCTTGTCCCACATCTCCTTCCAACGCTCTGGATAAAAGTCCTTTGAACTGCACGCAAATCTTTCCGTTCTCATCGCACAGATCAATATCCACCTTACTTAATCCATTCGACGTCTCTTCACTCCCATCGTGAGAGATCCGGGCCCACATCTCTGGAGTGCATTTTTCGGATATCTTCAGTTCCTCCAAAGCAAAGGGTAACGCAGGCTTGCCTACAGGCAAATTTTCTTCCGAACCCATTACCAAGCCGATTGTGGCCTGCAAAGTTGAATCCATCAAAGACGGGTGCAGAACAAATTCAGTTTGAGTATGGAGTACAGAGGATGGTAAGGACAGCTTGGCCAGCACGTAATCCTTTCCTCGGAAGATTGCCTCAATGCCACGGTGTGCCGGTCCATAGTCTATCCCCATGGCTCTGAAAGCTTCATAGCATTGGCTTGAAGAAAGTGGTGTACGGGTACATTCTGCCCGTAAGACATTCAGGTCCAGATACTGTAGCTCGCCCGCCCTCTCCAACACAGCGACTCCCTGACTGTGTATAATGCCCTCAGCGTCGGCTCCTTCCATCCCGCTGCATATTTCAAACGCAATCTCTCCATTGTCCTGGGGATATAGACTGATGAGTACCCTCACCGGTCCGTCTGCTACAACCACAGGCCGGGCCCATACGATATTTTTTAGCCGAATATGTGTCTCGCCTTCTACTACAGCCCCCACTGCCTCTTCTACAGCTGCTCGCACCATTTCGAGATAAGCCACCCCGGGTAATGTTTGTTGAGCCTTGATTCTGTGGTCTGACAGGAAAAATTCCCGACCTGTAAAAGTAGAGCTATAACGTTGTCCGGAGAGATCGGAAATATTCTGATGCAATAAAGGATGAATTTGGGCAGTCATAGCTGGATTTATACTGCCTTGTCCAGTGCCCGTTTCGGATAACCAATAGCGTGCCCTTTCAAAAGGATAGGTCGGCAGACTGATTCGTCTGGGCTTGATATCTCCATAAAGTGCGTCCCATTCAATGCTTGCGCCATTGGCCCACAATTTGGCTACCTTATCAAGTCTTTTCTTCTCAGTCCAGGCCCGAACCAGGGTTCCGGTGTCTTCGTCCGAATCCAAGAGTTCGATTCTGTCCCCTGCATAGTTCACACGGCCGATCAGCACTTTTTCCGACGAGCTTCCGTTAATAAAAAGTTCAAGTTCATCTATCAGATTTTCTCTTGAATCCGTCAAAAACGCGAGACGCCAGTCCATAGCCTCTCTTCCCACTTGCAAGGTATAGGTCAGGTCCGTCAGATTAACGCTTTCGTGCAACTTAACAAAATTCATCATATCTGCTGCATAGGTTTTCAAGGATTGTTCACTTTTAGCGGACAGCACAAATAGTCCCGGGTTGTCTTTACCCACTGGGGGTAGATTCACCGCAGAGACTACAGGAACATATTCTTCAATAACCATATGAGCGTTAGTGCCGCTAAATCCGAAGGAACTTACGCCCGCACGCCGGGGTACTCCCGGTTCGGGCTCCCAGCTTTGCAGACCGGTGCTAATGTAGAACGGGCTATCCTCCAGAGAAATATGTTCATTTAAGGATTCGAAATGGATGGTAGGCGGCAATTGGCGGTGCTTCATGGCCAGCAGCACTTTCATCACACTGGCCACCCCGGCCGCAGTCATCATATGACCCATATTGCTTTTCAGTGACCCCAAGGCGCAATAACCCTTCTTGCTTGTATAGGATCGGAATGATTCCGTAAGTCCCTCCACCTCGATAGGATCACCCAGCTTTGTTCCTGTCCCGTGAGCCTCGACCATGGAGATGGTTTCGGGATGAATGTTAAACCGTCGATATACGTCTTTTTCCAGCGAGATTTGTGAATTTACACTTGGGGCAGTTATTCCGTTGGTTTTTCCATCCTGGTTCATTCCCCATCCCCGAATAACTCCATATATGGAGTCCTTGTCTCTGACTGCATCAGAGAGCCGTTTTAATAAAATGACCCCAACTCCTTCTCCGGGGACAAACCCGTTTGCACGGGCATCAAAGGTAAAGCACCGTCCATCCTTGGACAGCATTCCTGCCTTGCTAGTCATAACATGCATTCCCGGACCAGCCATAATCATGACTCCGCCTGCCAAAGCAAGGTCACTTGTTTCTAAAAGGAGACTGTTGCAAGCTTCAGCAATGGCCACCAGAGAGGAAGAGCACGCGGTATCAATAGCCAAAGAAGGACCTTTCAAATTTAGCAGATACGAAATCCGAGCGGATAGAATTGAAGGAGACCCTCCCATGAGAACCTGCGCATTTAACCCCTGCCCACTCATGGACCTCCCATAATCACTGGCTGCACAACCTACAAAAACACCGCATCGGCTCTCCGACAGTGAGGCTGCATTTAATCCGGCATCTTCAATGCATTTCCAGCTGCTTTCAAGAAACAGACGCTGTTGAGGGTCCATCATCTCTGCTTCTGCAGGGGATATATTAAAGAACAACGGGTCAAATTTATCTACATCCTCTAAAACACCCATCCATTTGCTATAGGTTTTTCCCTGAGCCTTGGGATCGGTATCGTAATATTCATCGATTGACCATCGCGTTGAAGGGATTTCCGATATACAATCCCTTCCCTGAGCCAGATTGTCCCAAAATTCAGCCAAAGTCTTGGATTCGGGGAATTGCCCTGCCATACCAATAATCGCGATAGACTCCTTATGTTCCTGACCGCGCGGAATATCTGGCATAGCTTTTTTAGAATCAGCATGCTTGACCGTTTTGTGGGAATCATTGCTATTCGGCAGCTGTCCATAGGCAAATTGAATCCGTTCTTTAACCTCTTGCTGATTCACAAACGTTTTATCCTGCATTTTTATTTCTTTTTCAATGGTAGCCGCCAGCTTTTCTCTTATCGATTGAGCCATATGGTTTTTCAGCTCAATTAATGACTCCCTGGGAGACTCGGACAGTTTTCTTGCCAGCTGCATGGCGTACGGCACCACTTCATTCCTCGGCACAACAGGAAAAGGAACCCCTTTGGTTTCCAGTTCCGAACCGCTATATCTAGTACCTGTAAATAAAATTTCCTGTGCCATACTAACCCCGAATTTCTCAGGGAAAATCAGGGTTGAACCCGCTCCGGGGGTAAAGCCGTACTTCATAAAGTTAGTAGTATAGATGCTTTCCCGACTCATCACGATAAAATCGCAAAACATCCCCATGCACCAGCCAGCACCAATCCCATGTCCCTGCATAGCAGCGATGACGGGCAGCTTGCAATCCAAAGCAATCTTATAAACATTGGTATCGCTATATTTTGCCTTTCCCTCATGGATAGCCAGCAATCCCTCTTGGGTGCCTCCTGTGGCAAAGTAGGTGTCATATCCCGTCAGAATCACAACTTTATAATTTTCGTTAGCCTGCACTGTCTCAAACGCCTGATTCAGGCCAATAATCAGTTCATCGGAAAATGTATTTTTGTGCGCCGTGTCCTTCATTTTCAACAAGACAATCCCGTGCTCAAATTCCTGCAATTCAACCACAGACTGTACCTTTATTTGGGGGGCGCTTATCTCCTGCCCATCCTCCGGCGTGTGGAAGCTGTCCAATGGTTGCAACGTGAAAGCCACTCCTTCTGATAATTCCTGTGGACTGGCTTCCAATGATTCATCCGGGAGCTCGCCAATAAATTGAAGCAATTGTTTTTCAGCATCTTCATAATTTATTTCCCCTGCTTGCACCGCACGAAAAATATCTTTTGAATCCATAAACATGTCCTCCTAGCTGTATGAAATAGGACAAATACCGTGTTGGCTGTCTACGAGTGTAATTGGTTGAATAACTGGTCTGCCTGTTCAAAATCCAACTCACCCTGCAGTACTTTCTGTATCAAGGCTTGCATGGGCTGCTTAGGCTTCGGCTCTGTAGAAGCCTGATTTGTATCTCCCGCCGACTTGTTCAATTCCTTTGCCAAAAATTTGGAGAATTCTTTAATGTTAGGATAATCGTACACTCTGGTTGCTGGAATAGCTGTTCCAAAGCGTTTATTCACAGCCTGCACCCACTCTACACCTATAATAGAGTCCAGCCCCATATCAATAAATTGATCGTCCCGGCCAATATCCTTTTCATTCATACTCAGGGATTTCGCAAGACTTTCTACCAGTTCCTTCTCCAATGCTTCTATCTGTACAGCCGTTGGCGCATATGTCGACCGCTTTGCCTCATCCCTGGCAGCGGGCGGCGACGAAGAAGGCTTGGCCTCAGGTTGCGGCGGGGCAGGCTTGGATTCTGCCAGCGCGGCTGACTTCTCCGGCTTATCTGCTACCATCTGGATGTTGGAAACGGAGCTTAGCAAAATGCCCTGCGGTTTTTCAGGTACTTTCGCCAAAGTCTGTCTCTGCACATTATCGTTGCTATGGTTAACTGCAGGAGGGCTGGAAACGAGTTCTTGTACCGACACATCGGCTACAGGAGATTCCGCCTCGACGTCCCGGGATTCGCCCCCACGCGCGAAGATCCAATAGCTCTCCTTGGCAAATGGATAAGTTGGCAGACTAATCCGACGAGGGCTGGTATTCTCATAAAGTCTAGTCCAATCGAAGAGCAGCCCCTTAACCCAAAGCTCCGCCAGCTTTGTATACTTACCCTTGCTTATCCAACTATCCACCATTTTTGCCATGTCTTCGTCCGCCTCAAGAACAGCTAGGATGTCTTTATTCTTCTTTGCCTGACCCCAATATAGCCCGTCAATATTCTCATCCCCCGCTAAAAAGCTCTCCAGCTTTCCTGTAAGTTCACGGGTAGACTTAACTATAACTGCTAACCGTTCTTCCATGGCTTCCCGTCCCACCTGCAGAGTAAATGCTATATCCTCCAGGCTGATTTGCGAGTATTCCGGCTCTTTGAGTTCAGCAAGCAACCTTTGCACCTGTTCTTCCAGTCGCTCTTTATTCCTCGCCGACAGCACGATCATTAAAGGATTTTGCAGTGAAATGGCAGCCTGTCTAGTCTCCTGCTCCTCAGGGATATATTCCTCAATAAGCACATGTGCGTTGGAGCCTCCGGCGCCAAAAGAGGAAATACCTGCGATTCTTGGGTATTCAACCGTTTTCCCATTCATTGTGACGACGGGTCTTTTCCACTCTCCCAGCTCCTGCTGAACTATAAAAGGACTATCGCTAAAATCGATATTCGGGTTTAGTGTTTTTGAATGCAGCGAAGGCACGATTTGTCCGTATTTGAGCTGAAGGAGCACCTTTGTAACTCCGGCAATCCCTGCCGCGCTCTCACAATGCCCAATATTTGATTTTGCTGATCCGATTGCACAAAACTGCTTGTCCTCCGTATATTCCTGGAACACTTTTTGCAATCCGGCGATTTCAATGGGGTCACCTAAGGATGTCCCAGTGCCATGCGCTTCGATGTAACTGATGGTTCTGGGGTTAATTCCTGCTTTCTTAAATGCTCTTCCAATGACACTGGCCTGCGCATGGGGATTCGGAACTGAGAATCCGTTTGTCTTCCCTCCATGATTCACCGAGGTCCCCTTTACGACCCCATATATATGATCTCCATCTGCAATAGCTTTGGCCAGCGGTTTAAGCAGTACAGCTCCTACGCCTTCTCCCGGCACATATCCATCTCCGCCTTGTCCAAAGCTTTCGCACCGTCCTTTACTCGATACAAACCTCCCTTGCCCAAGCATCAGGTATTTGTTCGGATGAATGGATACATTGACGCCGCCAGCAATGGCAAGCTCACACTCGCCTTGTTGCAAGCTTTGGCAGGCCAGATGAATGGTCGTCAATGAAGAAGAGCACATGGTGTCCACAGCCATGCTCGGACCGTGGAAGTTACAGAAATAAGATACCCGGTTTGCAATGGAAGCCGGATTGCCAGGAACGGCAATCATTCTGCCCCTAACTTGTTCCTGTGCCCCATAAAGCTGGTACTCTTCATACATGACCCCGACAAAAACACCCACATTCCTATCCAGCCCAAGGCCCCGCTCCAGTCCAAGCGCTTCCCGGGTATAGCCTGCATCCTCTATCGTTTCATAGACACATTTTAGGAATAGGCGCTCCTGAGGATCGATGATCTGTGCTTCTCTAGGAGAGATATTGAAAAACATGGGGTCAAACTGATCCACACCTTTAATAAAGCCTCCCCACTTGCTGTAAGTTTTTCCGGACTGGTCCCTGTCCTCGTCAAAGTGCATACTGTGATCCCAGCGATCTTTGGGGATTTCCGTAATGCAATCCTTCCCATCACGCAAATTGTTCCAGAATTCCCGTATGTTTTCTGCCTCGGGATACATGCCGGACAAGCCGATAATGGCAATTTCCTCCGATCCGCCTGCTCTTTCCGGTTGCGGTTGGAAACTTGCCTGAACTGGCATGAAACGCGATTGCTTCCGACTATCAGAAAGTGACCTTACCGGGTCGTTTTCCTTCGTAGAAGGTTTGAACTCTTTCGCAGCGTTGACCTCTGTCTCGATTCCAAGCAATTTAATCAGCTGCTTCTGGTGGACTTTAAGGAAATATTGGGTCAATTCCCGGATATTCTGGTATTCAAAAAATAAAGTTTTGGGCAGTGTTCCAAACGTTTTCTCCAACTCACGGGTTAGCTGTTTAATCATAATGGAATCAATGCCATACTTCTCCATAGGGGCATCGGTTTCAATCTGCCTTGCCGGTAGCCTGATGGATGTAGCGAGCAATTGCTTTAAATAATTTGCCGCTTTTTCGGCAAGCAGGTCTTGTCCGATGACCGAACCCATCTCGCTTTCCCTTATCATAGAGGAGGCATCTCCAGCCTGATTCAGGGACGGTTGCTGCAGGAGCGTTTCTCTTAGCTGACTGGCATGCCCTTCCAACACCATGACTTGATTCTTTTCGGAAGCCAGGCTCTGATACAAAGCCCGAATTCCTGCACCAGTCTCCATTGCAAACATCCCCATCCCTTCCATGATCTTTTCTGTTTCCCCATCAATACGCATTCCGCCTTCTTTCCAGAGAGGCCAATTAACTGAAATCGTCCGCCCCTGGCGTTGTGCTCGCTCTACCAGTGTACTGCGGTACTTGGCATAGGCGTCCATAAAGGCATTGGCAGCAGCATAGTCAGCCTGTCCTATATTCCCAAGGCTCCCTGCAACGGATGAAAAAAGGATGAAGAAGTCCAGCGGAATTTCCTTACAAGCCTGATCCAGATTCACCACTCCCGTAACCTTTGGCGCCAAAACGTTTTGCAATTCCTCCTGTGTTTTTTTAATAATGAAATTATCGCTAACCATTCCTGCGCTGTGCACAATTCCATCCAGCTTCCCAAACTCTTCCTGAATATCCCGAATCAAATCTTCAACCGCCCTTTTATCGGCGACATCGGCTTGCCGGAATACTACTCTTGCACCTAAAGCTTCTATCTCCTCAATCCTTGCTTTGGTGTCACCACGAAGCGGGGAGCGTCCGACAAGAATTAAAGCAGTATCTCTGGCCTGTCGTGTAATTTCTTCGGCAAAAATCAAACCGAGACTTCCGGTTCCGCCGGTAATCAAATATACTCCCCTGTCTTTCCACGGAATGCTGATCGCTTCCCCGGAGGCTTTAATTTCCGTCCATACGGCAACATGCCGTCTACCCAATTGATAGCGGATATGTGGTTCTATAGAACCGCGACTGTTTTCTTGCAGGATATTTATCATAGCTGCTGAATCCTGCTCCACATCCATTTCTATCAACTGGCCAACCAGTACTGGATTCTCCAGCCATGCTGTTTTTAAGAGTCCGGAAAGTCCCGAGAATACCTGTTGGTGATCCTGCACCGGAACGACAAGCTGAACCAATGTTTTGCCTTTGGATTCCGTTTTAAGAATATGTTGAATTGCCTCAAACACCTGTGTCGCATAAGTCCTAAACCGTGCATCAATGCTCTTCTCTTCGGATTGGAGAATGAGGCACTGCACCCCGTTCATTTGCGATTCAATAATTTCCCCGGAAATATATCCCGGTTCGCATAAAATTACCAGATGCTGTTGATAGTCAGGTGCTGTTCCTTCCAGAGCAATCGCTTGTTCTTCCCACACAGGCTCAAGCATCAAAGTCTCAGGTGCAGTCCATTCATCTGGGCCCCCTGTTCCTCCTTCAGCAACTCGTGATGAGAATCCCTTCATTCTCACACAAACATTCCCCTGCTCGTCACACAAATCGATATCTAACTTTTGCAGCGGACCATCTTGCCTGCTGCCCTCACTCATACGAATCCAGGCCCACATCTCTGATGTGCATCCGTTAAACACCTCAAGCTCTTCCAATGCAAATGGTAAAGCTGGCTTAATGGAAGCTTTGCGATCACCTGTACTCATAATCAAGCCTATCGTCGCCTGAAGAGCAGAATCCATCAAGCTAGGGTGCATCACAAACTGTTCCATCGTAGGGTAGACGGAAGAAGGCAAGGACAACTTGGCAAGCGCTTGACCCACCCCGATATATATTTTCTCAATTCCCTGGTGTCCCGGCCCATAGGATACCTGCATCGTCGCAAACGCCTCATAGCACTGACGGGATGAGAAGGAGCCCAGATTGCACTGCTCCAGCAAGGTTTCAATATCTATAGCGGGGATCTCTGCCACCGGAACAATTACTGCCCTGCCTTCACTATGCACCACCAGCTCCGTGTCCGTTGCTCCAGACTTGCTGTAAATTTCATAGGCGATCTCCCCGCCATCTTGAGGATAGAGCCCAATACTGACATCCACCGACTCCTCCCCAACCACAACAGGCCGGATCCAATCCACATCTTTTAACCGGATGGACGTCCACTTGTCTTCTGGAGATCCTGCAACCTGCTCTACTGCCGCCCGCGCCATTTCAAGGTAGGCCACTCCAGGCAAGAGCTTCTGCCCCCTTATCACATGGTCAGACAGGAAAAATTCCTTCCCCGTAAAAATGGAGCTGAACTGCAGTCCATAAATATTGGACGTATTGCGCTGAAGTAGGGGATGAATGCCGACTGCTGTCTCCCTTTCCAGCACTACACCGCTTGCTCCCGTCCGTTTATTGATATCGGTTATGCAATATCGTTCTTTGGCAAAGGGATAGGTTGGCAGACTGATACGGTTTGGTTTAGCCTCTCCGTACAACAGGGCCCAGTCAATAACGACTCCTTTTACCCAAAGGTCAGCGATTTTGCCATAGTTGCCTTCGCTAACTAACACATCAATCGCCGTGCCCGCACCCTCTCCGTCTTCACGAGCTCTATTTTCTTCTCTATGGCGTTTGGCGTGTCCCACGTGTAAGCCGTGGATACCATCCCGGCCTTCCACAAATCCTTTCAATTTCTCTTCAAGCTCCCGGAGAGAGCCTGCAACGAAAGCCAAACGTTCTTCCATCGCTTCGCGCCCTACCTGAAGGGTATACGCTATATCTACCAGACCGCTGTCTGTGAACGGATGCTCCCCGATTGCAGCTAGTAATAGCTGCGCCTGCTCTTTCAGTTGTCCTTCACTCTTGGCTGACAGCACCACAATAGCCGATTTTGGGGTGGTACGGGTAATAGAATTCTGCTCCTGCTTTCCAGGAATATATTCTTCGATTACCAAATGGGCATTGGCACCCCCGAATCCAAAGGAGCTAACACCTGCTCTCCGAGGAATATTTTCCCTTCGAGTATCCCGCTGTGGCTTCCACTCCTGCGCCTCCTGAACGATATAGAACGGACTGCCTTCAAGTTTTATATAAGGATTAATTGCATCACAATGAAGGCTTTTGACCAGCTTTTTATGCTTTAACTGAAGCAGTACTTTTATGACGCCCGCGATTCCAGAAGCCAGTTCCAGATGTCCGATATTAGTCTTCACCGAACCCAATCCACAATGGGATTCTGTAATCCCGGGCCCTTCTGTATTCTCATAAAGCTCTTTGAAAGCTGCTTTCAGTCCATTAATTTCAATCGGATCGCCCAGCTCGGTGCCTGTCCCGTGGGCCTCAATGTAAGAGACAGTCCTTGGATCGATTCCGGCCTTTGTATATGCATTTACCAACACATCCGCCTGAGCCCTCGGATTAGGAGCTGTCAGAGAATTGGCCCGGCCTCCGTGATTGACGGCAGTACCCCGAATTACACCATAAATATGGTCTCCATCCTTCTCTGCATCCTTCAGCTTTTTCAGGAAAAGCATGCCGGCCCCTTCACCACGCACGTAGCCATTGGCCTTATTGGAGAAGGTTTTGCATCGACCGTCCTCACACAGCATTCCTGCTTTGTTGAAGCTGATATGGAGTTCAGGTGTGATAATCACATTAACACCACCCGCAATCGCCATCTCGCAGCTTCCATCCTCTATGGCCCTAACGGCTCGGTGAATGGCCACCAGTGAACTGGAGCAAGCCGTTTCGACAGGCTCGCTCGGACCATGAATATTAAGGAAATAGCTCATTCGATTGGGCCCAACAGACGGTGCCATACCGCTGGAGGAATACGCCTCGACACCCACATTTCCCTGATAAATCACACCGCTGTAGCCACTGTTCGCGGTACCTACAAAGATTCCTGTGCGGGTTCCCGACAGACTCCCAGCCTGAATGCCTGCATCTTCAATCGCCTTCCAGATATAGGTCATCAACAGACGTTGCTGCGGGTCCATGAGTGCGGCTTCTCGCGGTGAAATTCCAAAGAATAGCGGGTCAAACTCATAGATCCCCTCAATAAACCCGCCCCACTTGATGTTTGTTTTATTGGCCTCCTGCTCAGGGTCACCGTAATACGTCTTCCAATCCCAGCGATCTTCAGGGATTTCAGTGATACAGTCCCTGCCTTCCTCAAGATTTTTCCAAAACTCATCCACATCCCGGGCCATGGGAAATACACCGCTCATTCCCACGATAGCAATGGGTTCAGGAGCAGCCTGAGTCAGCTGCGGGTTGGACAACACATTCCCGCCTGCAAACCGGAAACGCTGCCGTCTACCGCGGGTACTGTCTTCCCTACCATCCTCCACGGCCTGCACAGCAGGCTCAGTCCGGGCATGCACGGCAAACTGCTCGCCAAGCACGGCATCATATTCGTCCACCAAATATCTGGTGAAGTCATGAATCGTTGTGTATTCAAAAAATATGTCCGGCGTCAGCTCAAGCCGGTATGAGTGATTGATGTTGTTGGTAAATTGTGTGAGCAGGATGGAATCGAAGCCATACTCACTCATTTCTACATGTGCATCAATATCTTCAAGTTTGACTTTCAGCAATTTTGACACAGCCTGTATCATCGCGGCCTGCACTTTGTCCAGCAGATCTGGTACGACATTGCTTTCAGAGGAAGCTTCTGAAATTCCTGTCACCTTTTCAGGCTGCCTAGTCTCTGGAGTCGTGATTAACCCCATGGTTTTCTTCATTTTTGCAAGATTGCCTTCCATCACCATAACCTGATCAACGCCTGCGATCATGCCACGGTACAAGGCCTGAATGCCGGAAGAGGTTGACATGCCGCTCATGCCTGTACGCTGCCTTACCAGCTTCTCCGTCTCCTCATCAATACGCATCCCACCCTCTTTCCATAGCGGCCAATTGATGGATAGCGTTTGACCCTGTCGCTGCTTAGATGCTATCAGAGTGTTCCGGTATCCGGCATAAGCATCCATAAACGCATTAGCTGCAGAATAGTCTGCCTGTCCCTGATTACCTAATCCTCCGGCTACAGACGAAAATAGAATAAAGAAGTCAAGCGGCAAGTTCTTGCTCGCCTGATCCAGATTCACTGTCCCTAATACTTTGGGAGCTAGAACCTCCAGCATCTCCTCGCTATTTTTTTGGAGTATGCGGTTGTCGCGAATGACACCTGCACTGTGAATGATGCCATTGATGTTTCCGAATTCCTCCTGAATTTCCTGGATTAAATCGGTCACCGCCTGCTCCTGAGTCACATCGACCTGCCTGTATATGATTCGTGCCCCTAATGCCTCCATTTTCTTTATCTCAGCCCGTTTGCCCTCATCCAGCGTGGAACGCCCCGTTAAAATCAAGACGGCTTTATGGACTTTATCCGTAATCTCTCTGGCAAAAATGAGTCCCAATCCACCGGCACCGCCGGTAATCAGGTACACTCCGCCATCCTTCCACGGGTTACCCGCCGCTTCCTGAGAGATGTGAACTTCGTTCCAGCAGGAAACCCACCGTGTGCCTTTCTCGTACCGAATCTGGACATCCTCGAGGCTACGGCTGTTTTCTTTTAAGATGTCTATGATTGCTCCCCAGTCCTCATCCTGTCCCAGTTCTATTAACTGACCTACCAGTTTTGAATGCTCAAGCCGGGCCGTTTTTAAAAGACCGGAAAGTCCCGAGAAAAGCTGCTGCGCCTCCTGTCCGCTTATGGCAATCTGGATCAGCACCTTACCATTGGGTTTTTCCCTGAAAATGCTTTGAATCTCTTCAACCACCTGGACGGCGTAACGCTGGAACTGTTCCGCGATTCCGTTTCGGTCGGGTTGCAGTACAATGCATTGCACGCCGTCCATCCGAGCTTCAACTTGTTCACGGGAAATCCCGGACGGCTGGCAGAGTAACACGACATGGCGATCATATGCAGGCATTTCGGCCTCTAGAGCAATCCCTTGCTCTTTCCATACGGGTTCAAGCATCAAGTTACTAGAATTAGACTGAACATCCGAGGAAATCGAGTCCCTATTCAGGATTCTTGATGAATATCCTTTTATCCTGACACAGATGGCTCCGGTTTCGTCGCTCAGGTCAATATCCAGCTTCTGTGCCTTTTCCTCAGCTATACCGTCTGCATTATAACGAATCAACGCCCACATGATGGAGCTGCAATTTTTTATAATTTCAACTTCTTGAATGGCGTAAGGCAGAGAAGGTTTGATCTCGCCAGACCCCAGCGTCAAGCCTATGGTTGCCTGCAAGGCCGAATCTATCATAGTTGGATGCAGGACAAATTGGCTTTGGTTGTCAGAAACGGAAGACGGCAAGCATAACTTAGCCAGCACTTGACCCTCTCCCGCATACACCATCTCAATCCCTTGATGTCCAGGGCCATAATCCATTCCCATATCCCTGAAAACTCTATACAATTGTGTGGGATCGAAGTTCCGACTGCATACATTCTGCAAGTCTTTAATATTCAGTGCTGGGACCTCCGCAGCTGATCTTCGTGCAGCACTGCCGTAGCTATATATCACAATCCCTGCATCAGCTTCTTCGCTCTCCCCATATATTTCATAGGAAATCTCTTGATGATCATCCAGGAAAAGTCCGATGTGTAACTGTAGTGGCCCATGCTCTACGATAATAGGCCGTGCCCAAACCACGTTTTTAAGGCAAATTCCGGTTGGCCCGCCCTCATCAGATCCTGTTGCCTGATCCACGGCTGCCCGGACCATTTCAAGGCAAGCAGCCCCGGATAAAACTTTACGTCCATTCACCACATGATCCTTCAAGAAAAACTCCTGGCCTGTAAAAGTCGAACTGAACCGCTGTTCCGAGAAATCGGAGGTGTTTAGATGCAGTAAAGGATGGAGCCAAGCAGCAGTGACAGAAGTCATGCCTTTGCCTGCCTTGCTGTCAAGCTCAGGCGCCCAACAGCGTTCTCTTGCAAAAGGATAGGTCGGTAGACTGATCCGGTAAGGTTTGATGTCCCCGTACAGCTTGTTCCAGTCAATAGTTAGCCCCTTTACCCACAACTCCGCTATTTTTTTTAGTTTTTTCTTCTTGATCCAGGTTTCAAGCAACGATTTGGCATCTTCATCCGCCTCAAACATCACAATCCCGTCTTTGCTCTTTTTCACCTGAGCCGTTAGGACGCCAGCAAGCGGATCATGATTCACAAATCCTTCCAACGCTTTTAGCATTGCCTCTTTTGAATCTGCCACAAAAGCCAGCCGGTAATCCATCGCCTCGCGGCTCACTTGCAGCGTATATCCCATATCCGAGAGGTTAAGATTTTCCTGGGATGCAATAAAGCTTCTCATTCTTTCGGCATACGTTTTTAGTTGCTTTTCACCTTTGGCAGACAAAACGAAGAGAACGGGATTATGGATATCGGCGGCTGTTGGTAATGTTGTAGATGTTCCCGTCCCGGGACGATATTCTTCAATAATAAGATGGGCGTTCGTACCGCTAAATCCGAAAGAGCTCACAGCGGCGCGCCTTTTGTCCCCGTGGGAAGGTTCCCAGGCGTTCAATTCTGTATTGACATAAAAAGGAGAATTATCAAAATCAAAATGCTCATTCGGGTTCTTGAAATTCAGTGTCGGTACTAGTTTTCTATGCTTCATGCATAGCAACACCTTTTGCACGCTTGCTATGCCCGCTGCTGCAGAAGTATGCCCGATATTGCTTTTTACCGAACCTATGGCACAGTAGTTCTTCTGATCGGTTTTTTCTTTAAAAGCGGTTGATAAAGCTTCCAATTCAATAGGGTCGCCCAGCTTGGTTCCTGTCCCATGCATTTCAACATAGCTAATGCTTTCAGGCTCAATCTGATATTTGTTGTATATTTCCCGCTCCAGCTCAATTTGGCTGTTAGTGCTTGGAGCGGTAATCCCGTTGGTTTTTCCATCTTGATTGATTCCGGACCCGATAATAACTCCGTATATATGATCCCGATCAGCTTCAGCATCCTTCAGCCGCTTCAGAACCAGCGCCCCTACTCCTTCCCCTGGAACAAAGCCGTTGGCGCTATTGTCAAACGTTTTACACCGGCCATCTGGCGACAACATTCCGGATGCAGACATACCTACATACGATTCAGGAGTCAGATATAACGACACCCCGCCAACCAACGCCATTTCTATCTCTCCGTTAGATAACGCCTGGCATGCCAGATGGGTTGCCACCAGCGATGAGGAGCATGCCGTATCTACGGATATGGCCGGACCTTTCAGATTGAGGAAATAAGAGATGCGAGCCGCTGCAATAGCGTTACTGTTTCCGGTAGTATTGGTGAACTGCGCTTGATGCTTGTACCGCAGCATACTATATTCATTATTTAAAATTCCAAGGTAAACCCCGCATTTTTTATTTCCCAACTGTGAGCCACTATAGCCTGCATCCTCAATTGCCTTATATGCTTCCTGCATAAAGATGCGCTGCTGGGGATCCATCCCTTCCGCCTCGGTAGGAGAAATATTGAAAAATAACGGATCAAAATATTCCATATCCTCTAAAGCACCCAGCCACTTGCAATTGATTTTCCCCTCTTGCGCTGGACGAGGATCATAATATTGGCTTACATCCCAACGGTCCTTCGGGATTTCAATAATGGAATTTTTGCCTAGAGCGAGATTATCCCAATATTGCTGCACATCTTCCGCACCAGGATATCTTCCCGAAATTCCGACAATTGCAATTACGTCTTTATTTTCCGAAGGCAAAGGCGATGAATCCTCTGCTACCTTTACCAGGTGGAATGGCTCGGGCTCCTCCTTAGGCGATAGCCTTGGGGAACATTGCATCATGTCAGGTCCCTTCGAATGGACTTCCGCAATAGGCTTGTCTGTGTCCAGGACTGTGCTCAAGAACTGTTGATTGAAGCTTCCTCCATGCTTATTGATTTCTTGTGCCAAAAAAGTAGCGAATTGGCGAATGGTCGGATAGTCGTAGACCTTGGTCGCTGCTATGGATGTGCCAAATCGTTTATTTATGTTTCGAACCCACTCTACGCCTATAATGGAATCTAGTCCGGTATCTATAAAGTTTTTATCCGCCTCGATCTCGCTCCGTTCCATGTACAAAGCCTCTGCCAGGCTTACCGTCAGTTCTTCCTGCAACAGCTCTGCAGAGGCGCTGCACTCAGCCATGCTGGCCTGCGCCTGCTTTTCAAACGAAATCGGCATCAAATTCACCTGAATGGAAGCCTCTGCCGATTTCTCCTGCTCTAATGCAACGGATGACGGTGAATGCTCTGCTGGAGAATGATCCGAAATAGACTGGGCAGAGAATGGCGCAATTGATTTGCTTAACAATTCCTTCTCTACAAATTTGCTAAAATCCCGGATGGTTGGATAATCGTAGACTTTTGTCGCTGTTATGGATGTATTGTAATGCTTATTAATGCTACGAACCCACTCTACGCCTATAATGGAATCCAATCCAAGATCAACAAAGTTCTTATCCGAATCGATATCGCTCCGATCTATATATAAAGCCTGCGCTAGGCTTGTTGTCAGCTCCTCCTGCAATATTTCCGCCGATATTACAGAAGGAATAGACGACAGCGCTTCCGTCTTCTTCTCATCCTCTAATGTGTGCGATGTCTCCTCCAGTGAAGTTAACATGATCGTTGTCCCCTCCTGGTTGGCAGACTTGCTTAGATGCGGCTGACGGTCCAACAAATTCGGTAAGGATATAGCGCTTGGTTTTTCAGAACTATTCAAAAAAACGGATTGCATTAGGGCTGTTGGCTGCATCGCATGAGTCTGGACGGGAATTGCCTTTTCCTGAGCTTCCGTAACGGCTCTTTCTACAGAAGAGACTCTTTCTACAGAGGGACTCATAATATCCGTGATCCAGTACCGCTCCCTCGCAAAAGGATAGGCCGGCAGGCTGATTCGCCGCGGCTTGGCATCCCCATAAAGCATGTTCCAATCCATCGACAATCCCTTAACCCAGAGATCAACAACCTTCGAATATTTCCTTTTCCCTATCCAGGCAGCGATCGTTTTGTCCATGTCTTCATCTTCTACCAGCGCCGTCAGCGCCTCCTTATTCCGTTTGACCTGACCCCGGTACAACTCAGGAATACTGTCCCGTCCTTCCAGGAATCCTTCCAGTTTGTCCACCAGCTCCTGCATGGACCCTGCTATCACTGCCAGGCGCTCTTCCATGGCTTCGCGTCCCACCTGCAGCGTGTAGGCCACATCGGCCAGACTGCTTTCGCTGAGCTGTCCTTCCCGCATAACGGCTAGCATTCTCTCGGTCTGCTTTTTCAGTCGTTCTTCATTTTTGGCTGACAATACGATGATCGCAGGCTTTTGGGCCGTAACGCTCATTGGCACCTTCTCTTCCGCAATGTACTCTTCGATGATGACATGTGCATTGGAGCCTCCCGCTCCAAACGATGAAATCCCGGCAATCCTCGGATATTCCCGCGTCTCTCCATCGATCTCAACCACCGGCCGTCTCCATTCCCCCAGCTCCTGCTGGACGACGAACGGCGTCTGACCGAAATGGATGTTCGGATTCAATTCTTGGGCATGCAGGCTGGGAACCAGCGTCCGGTTTTTCATCTGCAAGATGATTTTCCCCACCCCGGCGATGCCCGCTGCTGCCTCCAGATGTCCGATGTTAGACTTCACAGAGCCAATGGCGCAGAATCCCGTATCCGGCGTATCCTTCCTGAATGCCTGAGTCAGACCCGTCACTTCAATCGGGTCTCCCAGCTCCGTGCCTGTTCCGTGGGCTTCAATATAGCTGACCGTCCGCGCATGTACCCCCGCTCGCTCCAGGGCCGCCCGAATCAGCTCCCCTTGGGCTGTCGGGTTCGGCACCGTATAGCCATTGGTCTTGCCTCCATGGTTGATGCTTGTCCCCCGGATCACCGCATGGATAAGGTCCACATCAGCGATCGCCTTGGACAGCGGCTTTAATAGGACGACCCCCGCGCCTTCTCCAGGGACAAACCCATTGCCTCCTTTGCCGAAGCTCTTGCACTGCCCGTCTGCTGACAGCATGTGGTTAGCGCAAAGTCCGACATAGCTGAGCGGATGGAGATACAGATTTACTCCGCCTGCAATAGCCATTTCGCATTCTCCGCGGTACAGATGCTCACAAGCTTCATGAATCGCGGTCAACGAGGACGAACACATCGTATCGATCGGCATGCTTGGCCCTTGCAAATTAAAGAGATACGAAATCCTGTTGGCCACTGAACTAAAGGATGTATGAGGGTATATTTGCGTTCCTTTTCTCCATAAATCCAGTCCGTATAGATCGAAACCCGTTTTGGTAATCCCAGCAAATACGCCTACCCGGCGGTTATGCCGCATCGCAAGCTGTTCTCGGGTGTAACCCGCGTCCTCCAGTGCTTCCCAGCAGGCTTCCATGAACAGCCTTTCCTGCGGGTCCATACCGAGTGCTTCTCGTGGCGCAATATTGAAAAAGCGCGGATCGAAATCCGCAAATCCTTCAATAAAACCACCCCACTTGCTGTAGCTTTTTCCATTCGCCACCGCTTCCTGTGAATCAGGATGGAAGAACCCTTCCAGCGTCCAACGCTCACTTGGGATTTCGGTGACACAGTCCTTCCCTGCTTTTAGATTTTCCCAATATTCGTTCATGTCCCTGGACCAGGGATACTTTCCAGCCATCCCAATGATCGCTATCGGCTCACGCATTTCCGCAGGGGCAGACCCAGCCAAGCTTCGGACAGGCTTCGCTGCCGCCTTTGCCGCAGCCGGCACGGCTTCTTCCTCGGCGCACAACGGTGCCGCAAGTATTTCCTCTACAGGCTGCATGTCATGGCTTATTCCGGTCCACTGCATGCACTCCTGCGGGTATTCCGCCACAAAATATTCCGTCAAGGCGTGCAAGGTCTGGTACTCATAAAACAACGTCTGGGACAGCTCTCCAAAGAAGCCCGCCAGCTTGGCATTCAGCTGGGTAATCATGATCGAGTCGATTCCATACCTCTCCAGCGGCTCATGGGCTTCGATGCTGCTGACGCTCAGCCGAGTCACCTCTCCCAAAAGCACCTTGAGTCGATATAAGGTTTTATCGTAGAGCTGGCCTGCATCCAGCTTAGGGGTTGCCTGATTAGAAATAGCTACTTGGATGGCACGGACGCCGGCTTGTGAGACGCCTTTCGCCAAGTAGGCCTCGATTTTCTCAGGCTCCCCTTCCATGACCATCACCTGCTCCTTGCCGGAGGCCAAGCTTTGATACAACGCCCTCATTCCCGACCGGGTCTGCATGGTTGTAATACCCATGTTTTGCGTCATGATCTGTTCCGTGTCCGCATCGATCCGCATTCCGCCCTCTTTCCATAGTGGCCAGCGGATGGATAACGTCTGCCCCCGCCGTTGCTTGGCCCCTACCAGGGCATTCCGGTATTCGGCGTATGCGTCCATAAAGGCATTGGCCGTCGAATAGTCAGCCTGTCCAGGATTGCCTAGGCTGCCCGATATGGAAGAAAAGAGCACAAAGAAGTCTAGGTTCTGGCCGCTACTTGCCTCATCCAGATGGACCAGTCCGCTCACCTTCGGTCCCAGCACCTCCAAAAATTTTTCACTAGTTTTTTTAATGATGAAATTATCTTGAATCACCCCTGCGCAGTGGATGATCCCATGGACACGTCCAAATTCCTGCTGAATGCTGTCCAATAAACCGATAACGGTGTTTCTATGGGTGATATCCGCTTGCCTGTACACCACGCTGGCGCCTGAAGACTCCAGCTCCTGCAGCTTCGTCTGCTTGTCTCGGTCCAGCGGCGACCGCCCCGTCAAAATGAAGGTCGCTGCTTGCGTCTGCCGGGCAATCTCTTCTGCAACCAGCAGTCCCAGACTGCCGGAGCCGCCGGTAATCAGATAGACCCCACCGTCTCTCCATGGAAGCCCCTCTTCTTGCCCAGATGTTTCAAGCCTGCTCCAGCAAGCGATTGTCCGTTGTCCGTTCTCATAGCGAATCCAGCCATCCATCGGGCTACGGCTGTTATCCTCCAGCTTCGCCAGGATGCCTTCCGCCTGTTCTCCCTGTTCCACTTCGATCAGCTGCCCGATGAATTTCGGGTTTTCCAGCCGGGCTGTCTTCAACAGTCCCGAAAGTCCCGAAAAGAGCCGTCCTTCCCCAGAGTTCCGCACCACAATTTGGACCAGCACCCTCCCCTCAGGCTTGTCTTTGAGTATGCTTTGGATGCTCTCAAAGGCCTGAATAGCATAGGCCTGGAACCGCTCATCAATCCGGCTCTTCCCGGATCGAAAGGCAAGTACCTGCACAGCTCCGTTCAAACTCGCTTCGAGTCGCTCGTGCAAAGCTTCGTCTGGCTCACAAAGCAAGACCATTCGCCGATCATAGGCAGGGACTTCGGCTTCCAGCGGTACATCCTGCTTTTTCCATGTAGGCTCAAATAGCAGTGTACGGCTACTCGTAACGTCAGGCGCTTCCGCAGCTCTGACCACCGTAAATTTTGGTTCACGCTCTGCCGCTCTGCCGCCTGTAATTTCGTCCTCACTCCTAGGCGCCCAATACTGCTCTTTTGCAAAAGGATAAGTTGGCAACGGAATCCTAGAGTACTGTTCATTTGAAAACAAGCACTCAAAGTCTAACGAATATCCCTGAACATACAGATCTGCAATCGTAGTCAAAAGCTCCAAATACTCGCGGGTATCGCTTGCGTTTTGACAATTGTAAATACATTCATCCCCGTATCTTTTCAAAGATGTTTGTATGCGTTGATCTTTTTCGTGCAGTTCAGAATGATAAACTTGAGAAGCACTGCCTTTTTCCAGCCACTTTTTAAGGGACATGACAAGCTCGCCTTGATTACGGGCAACACATGCAAGCCGATGATTACAGTGCTTTCTCCCAAGCAATAATGTATAGCTCATATTACCGCAATCCGCCTTAGGCTCCTGTTCACAATAAGCGAGCAGTTGCTCTACCTGCTGGCGTAATTGTTTTGAAGTCCGTGCCGACAACGGAATGAAATAACCTGGCTTTTCGGAATGTCTCCGTTCCGTCTGTGGAGCCTCTTCTATGACCATATGAGCATTCGTACCGCTGGCACCAAAGGAGCTGACCGCTGCACAGCGTCTGACTCCAGGCTCAACTTCCCAGTCCTGCAGATACGTATTGACATAAAAAGGACTATCCGCAAACTGAATGTTTGAATTGCCCGACCGGAAATGAAGTGTAGGAGGAATTTGCTTATTCTTTAATGACAATAACAGTTTGATCATTCCCGTAATTCCTGCCGCAATTTGCGTATGGCCAATATTCGTCTTAATGGACCCTATGGCGCAATATTCCTTCTTGTCGGTATACTTTCTAAAGGTTCGAGTCAGTGCCTGATATTCAATGGGATCTCCCAATTTGGTGCCAGTTCCATGGGCTTCCACCATCTGGATTTGCTCTGGGTGGATATGAAATGTATCGTATACATTTTGCTCGAGTCGCTCCTGAGATTTCTGGCTTGGCGCAGTAAGTCCATTCGTGGTACCGTCCTGGTTGATCGCTGAGCCTGAAATCACTCCATAGATGTGGTCTCCATCAGCAACAGCTTCATGAAGTCGCTTGAGCACAATCGCGCCAAGCGCTTCTCCCGGAACCATTCCATCTGCCCTATCATCAAAGGTATAGCAGCGTCCCGATCGAGACAGCATCCCTGCCCGGTCACCATATAAATAGCAGCGAGGAGTCGTATGAATATAGACACCACCAGCTAAAGCCATATCCGTTTCTCCGGTCCATAAGCTTTGGCAGGCCAGATGAACTGCAACTAACGAACTGGAACAAGCTGTATCTACAGCTATTGCTGGTCCGTGAAGATTCAAGTAGTAGGAGATTCTAGCGGGAATCACGGAACCCATATGACCCCAAAGCGCTTGTGGAGGCAGGTCTTCACCCAGCAATTGTTGGTAATCTCCCTCGGCACAGCCCACATACACTCCACAACGGCGACCCTCCATCCCTGTACCCGCATAGCCAGCATCCTCCAGAGCATGCCACGCTTCCTCTAGAAACAATCGCTGCTGCGGATCCATATAGGTCGCTTCCAGTCCTGAAATATTGAAAAAAAGCGGATCAAACTTATCAATATCCCCCAAAAAACTGCCGTGATTGCAGTAGCTTGCATGTTTTTCCTGGTATTTCGAAAGATCCCACCGGGTTACCTCTTCCACTAAATCGTCACCGTTCTTAAGGTGATTCCAAAGCTCATGTACATTATCTGATCCAGCAAACCGCCCGCTCATTCCAATAATCGCAATGGGCTCCCTTGGTGTTAAAGCTTTCTCTTTATCCGTCTTATTGGGTTTGTCCTCCTCAAAGGATATACTTGCCGTTTCAACGGGATGAAGAATATGATCCGTGTCTTTAGGTTTTTGGATGTCGCGACTTGCATCTTCCATGTTGTCTATTGGATTAGCGCTCTGGTCCAAGACTTGTGAAACTTTATCTCCATATTGGCTTAAAATGTATAGCGTCAGTTGTTTTACCGAACTGTAATCGAAGATGTCGGTAGTTTGCAAATGAATCCCCAGCCCCTGATTGACAGCCTGCACAAAGTTGACGCCAAGAATGGAGTCCAGCCCATAATCTGCGAATGACTCATGAATATCAATCATAGTAAAGTCCACATTCAAAGCCTCTACCAGCTTCCCTACGATAAGCTCCTTGACATACTCTTCAGCCATCTCGCTTGTTACATCAATATCTGATCGAATTCCTTCGTCACGCTGTTTCATTTGAGATTTGTCGTGTTCAGGCTCCTGTTTGTTCCGAATCATACCATCGCTTTCCGCCACAATAATTTGTTGACCTATATCATGCGCTTCCTGAGCAGGGAAGAAAACGGACCGGAAACCCTCCATTTCCAATACCTTTTGCCAACTTTCGGGATATAACCCGGGAGAGCCTGGAATGCGCAGCTCCGGGTCATTATAAAGCCACCATCCCTCTAAAAGGCCAAAGGATAGATGGTTTAACAGAGAGTTACCGCTGATTTCATTTATAAGAATCAGACCGTTTTCTCGCAGCGCCGCTTTGACATTGCGTAACGTTTGGCGAATGTTCCGTGTGGCGTGCAATACATTGGTGGCAATCGCAATATCATATCCACCTGTATCAATATCTTGTCCCTGAGCCGACTCTTCCACATTAAAAATCTGATAAGTCAGGTAAGGATTTTTCGGACCGTACTCTTTTTGTGCATGTAATAAAAATGCTCTGGATTTGTCGGTATAGCAATATTCTTGAATATGCTCCCGATAAGGTTCGAGCTTCTGGAAGACCAAAGCGCTAGTACCTCCAGTGCCTGCACCAATTTCAATGATTCGAATCGGTACCGACGGGTTATGCTTGATCCGCTCATTTAGATAGGAAACTACGATATCTCCCAGCACTTCATTAAAGTAATCCGCTGCAGGACTGTTCTTATATATACCTTCTACCAGTTTCATGGAGGAATTAGGAAAAATGATATCGGTGGCTGGTATCTTCCCGGTTAAAATTTCCGGCAGCTTGCGCAAGGTCGATCCTACCAAAAATACCCAGGCTGAGAGATCCGGATTTTTCAGCCATGCCCCTTTCTTCCATTCCCACTCCTTCCATACAGCCTGCAGATCGACCGAAGCAGTACCCGCTACGCTATATGACTCTCCATTGCAGTACAAATACTGATTCCGTACCAAAATCTCTATGCTTTCTTCAAGCCAACGATCGTATAAATTCAGTAAGCCGTTTTTTGTTTTAAAATCCGCGATCATAGCTTTCTTTTCCATTTGCGCATATGGACATAATCCCATCAAGCGCAAATGGCTCCATAACAGCCTGCATAAGATATCATTCATTTCCTTCATCTGTAAGCCTCCATTCCCGTTCAGTCCCTCGTGTCGCTCCATCCTGTTCCGAGTAAGCTTTGCTGTCGACTGTAGTCGAGGACATTGTCTCGTATGCAGCCGCTAGATAAGAAAGATCTGGCATCTTCTTTATTTTTACACTGGCAGAAATATGACTCTGGATGTTTTGGATATACGAAGGAATAGCTTCGAGATTTGAAGCATCGATGTCTTCCTTATTCATTTCCGAAACATTTGCCGTTTTGGCAAGTGCCTTTTGGGCAATGAACGAATCTGTTGGCTTTACAGCATCTGCAGATTCAATGGAAGCCGATTTAGTTTTAATATCCGTGATCCAGTACCGCTCTCTCGCAAAAGGATAGGCCGGCAGGCTGATTCGCCGCGGCTTGGCATCCCCATAAAGCAGGTTCCAATCCATTGCCAGTCCCTTGACCCAGAGATCAATAACCTTCGAATATTTCCTTTTCCCTATCCAGGCAGCAATCATTCTCTCCATGTCTTCATCTTCTACCAGCGCCGTCAGCGCCTCCTTATTCCGTTTGACCTGGCCCCGGTACAACTCAGGGATTCCATCTCGTCCTTCCAGGAATCCTTCCAGCTTGTCCACCAGTTCCTGCATGGACCCTGCAATCACTGCCAAGCGCTCTTCCATGGCTTCGCGTCCCACCTGCAGCGTGTAGGCCACATCGGCCAGACTGCTTTCGCTGAGCTGTCCTTCCCGCATAACGGCTAGCATTCTCTCGGCCTGTTTTTTCAGTCGTTCTTCATTTTTGGCCGACAATACGATGATCGCAGGCTTTTGAGCCGTAACGCTCATCGGCATCTTCTCTTCTGCAATGTACTCTTCGATGATGACATGTGCATTGGAGCCTCCCGCTCCAAACGATGAAATCCCGGCAATCCTCGGATATTCCCGCGTATCTCCATCGATCTCAACCACTGGCCGCTTCCATTCCCCCAGCTCCTGCTGGACGACGAACGGCGTCTGACCGAAATGGATGTTCGGATTCAATTCTTGGGCATGCAGGCTGGGAACCAGCGTCTGGTTTTTCATCTGCAAGATGATTTTCCCAACCCCGGCGATACCCGCTGCCGCCTCCAGATGTCCGATGTTGGACTTCACAGAGCCTATGGCGCAGAATCCCGTATCCGGCGTATCCTTCCTGAATGCCTGGGTTAGACCCGTCACTTCAATCGGGTCCCCCAGCTCCGTGCCTGTTCCGTGGGCTTCAATATAGCTGACCGTCCGCGCATGTACCCCCGCTCGCTCTAGGGCCGCCCGGATCAGTTCCCCTTGGGCTGTCGGGTTCGGCACCGTATAGCCGTTGGTCTTACCTCCATGGTTAATGCTTGTCCCCCGGATCATCGCATGGATAAGGTCCCCATCAGCGATCGCCTTGGACAGCGGCTTTAATAGGACGACTCCCGCGCCTTCTCCAGGGACAAACCCATTGCCTCCTTTGCCGAAGCTCTTGCACTGCCCGTCTGCTGACAGCATGTGGTTGGCGCAAAGCCCAACATAACTGAGCGGATGGAGATACAAATTTACTCCGCCTGCAATAGCCATTTCGCATTCTCCGCGGTACAGATGCTCACAGGCTTCATGAATCGCGGTCAACGAGGACGAACACATCGTATCGATCGGCATGCTTGGCCCTTGCAAATTAAAGAGGTACGAAATCCTATTCGCTACCGAACTAAAGGATATTTGGGGAAATATTTGCGCTCCCTTCTTCCATAATTCCGGCCCATAGAGTTCGTAGCCCGTCTTAGTAATTCCGGCAAATACGCCTACCCGGCGGTTATGCCGCACCGCAAGCTGTTCCCGGGTGTAGCCCGCGTCCTCCAGTGCTTCCCAGCAGGCTTCAATGAACAGCCTTTCCTGCGGGTCCATACCGAGTGCTTCCCGTGGCGAAATATTGAAAAACAGCGGATCGAATTCTGCAAATCCTTCGATAAAGCTCCCCCATTTGCTGTAGCTTTTTGCATTCACCACCGCTTCCTGTGGATCAGGATGGAAGAACCCTTCCAGCGTCCAACGCTCACGCGGGATTTCGGTGACACAGTCCTTCCCTGCTTTTAGATTTTCCCAATATTCGTTCATGTCACTGGACCAGGGATACTTTCCAGCCATTCCAATGATCGCTATCGGTTCACGCATTTCCGCAGGAGCAGACCCCGCCAAGCTTCGGACGGGCTTCGCTGCCGCCTTTGCCGCAGATGGCACGGCTTCTTCTTCGACATACAGCGTTGCCGCAACTGTTTCCTCCGCAGGCTGTATGTCATGGCTCATCCCGGCCCACTGCATACACTCCTGCGGGTATTCCGCCACAAAATATTCCGTCAAAGCACGCAAGGTTTGGTACTCATAAAACAGCGTCTGGGACAGTTCTCCAAAGAAGCCCGCCAGCTTGGAATTGAGCTGGGTAATCATGATCGAGTCGATTCCATAGGTTTCCAGCGGTTCATTGGTTTCAATGCTGCCGACGCTCAGCCGGGTCACCTCTCCAAACAGCACCTTGAGACAATGCAAGGTTTTGTCGTAGAGCAAGCCTGCATCCAGCATAGGTACGCTTGCTTGGTTAGGCACTGCCTGAATGGCACGGACACCGGCTTGTGAAACGGCTTTCGCCAGGTAGGCCTCAATATTCTCAGATTTCCCCTCCAAGACCATTACCTGCTCCTTGCCGGAGGCCAAGCTTTGGTACAACGCCCTCATTCCCGACCGAGTCTGCATGGCTGTAATGCCCATGTTTTGCGTCATGATCTGTTCCGAATCCGCATCGATCCGCATTCCGCCCTCTTTCCATAGCGGCCAGCGGATGGATAACGTCTGCCCCCGCCGTTGCTTGGCCCCTACCAGGGCATTCCGGTATTCGGCGTATGCGTCCATAAAGGCATTGGCGGTCGCATAATCAGCCTGTCCCGGATTGCCCAGGCTGCCCGATATGGAAGAAAAGAGCACGAAGAAGTCCAGGTCCTGACCGCTGCTCGCCTCATCCAGATGGGCTAGTCCGCTTACCTTCGGTCCCAGCACCTCTATAAATTCTTCCCTTGTTTTCTTGATGATGAAGTTATCTTGAATCACCCCTGCACAGTGGATAATCCCATGGACACGTCCATATTCCTGCTCGATGCTGTCCAGTAAATCGATAACCGTCTTCCTGTCGGTGATATCGCCTTGCCTGTACACCACGCTGGCCCCTGAAGCTTCCAGCTCCTGCAGCTTCGTCTGCTTGTCTCGGTCCAGCGGCGACCGCCCCGTCAAAATGAAGGTCGCTGCTTGCGTCTGCCGCGTAATCTCTTCTGCAACCAGCAGCCCCAGACTGCCGGAGCCGCCGGTGATCAGATAGACCCCACTATCTCTCCATGGAAGCTCCTCTTTTTGCCCAGATGTTACAAGCCTACTCCAGCAAGCGGTTTTCCGTTGACCTTCCTCATAGCGAATCCAGCCATCCATTGGGCTTCGACTGTTGTCCTCCAGCTTCGCCAGGATGCCTTCCGCCTGTTCTCCCTGTTCCACTTCAATCAGCTGCCCGATGAATTTTGGATTTTCCAGCCGGGCTGTCTTCAGCAGTCCCGAAAGCCCCGAAAAGAGCCGCCCTTCCCCAGAGTTCCGCACCACAATCTGGACCAGTACTCTTCCCTTCGGCTTGTCTTTGAGCATACTTTGGATGCTCTCAAAGGCCTGAACAGCATAGCCCTGGAACCGCTCATCGACCCGGCCTTTTCCGGATTGAAAGGCAAGCACCTGCGTAGCTCCATTCAAGCTCGCTTCGAGTTTCTCGTGCAAAACTTCTTCCGGCTCACAAAGTAAGACCATTCGCCGATCATAGGCAGGGATTTCGACTTCCAGCGGTATGTCCTGCTTCTTCCAGACAGGCTCAAATAGCAGTGTACAGCTACTCGTAACCGCTGGCGCTTTCGCTGTTTCTGTTCTTACTGCTCTGGCCTCAACCTCTGGAGCCCAACAACGCTCCTGTGCAAAAGGATACGTAGGTAGACTTATTCTTTTCGGTATGACATTGGAATATAGCAATCGCCAATCTATATAGAAGCCTTTAGCCCACAACTCTGCCAGCTTGTTCATTTCACGATTTGCAATCCATTTGCTCATTAATTCCTTGAAAACTTCTTCCTGTTCAAATAATTGCACTGAATCTTTTGACTGATTGTTTTCTCCCCTCCAGCAGTTCTCGATATGTGCTTGTTCATTCGTGAACGATTGGAGCTTTTGTACCAGCTCGCTCGTATTCTTTACGATAAAAGCTACCCGGTTTTTCATTGCCATTCGTCCTGTCTGAAGCGTAAAGGATACATCCGACAAATTAATGTCTTCAGAAGCTATCAAAAAATCTGAAAGCTCTTGTGCATACACTTTAAGCCGATGATGATGCCTTGCAGATAATGGAATTAGATAGATAGTATCTTCTTTCACAGAATGATCTTTAAATCGTTCTGATTCAGCATTGGCTACAAATTGTTCAAATATGGCATGAGCGTTAGTTCCACCTATTCCAAAGGAGCTTAACGCCGCCCGGTGAGGAGACGACGCCTTCTCCCATTTTTGGAGACGATCAACAACATAAAAGGGTGAATCGGGCAAATGGATATCAGAGTTTGGTTTTTCGTAATTAAGCGAAGGAGGAATCTCATTATGGTATAGGCTTAAAGCAACTTTAATGCACCCCGCCAAACCTGCTGCAGTATCCAGATGCCCGATATTGGTTTTGACCGATCCAATACCGCAAAATTGTTTTTTGGTCGTATACTGCCTGTACGTTTCATTTAAGGCAGCAAATTCAACAGGATCGCCCAATTTTGTTCCGGTTCCATGCGTCTCGATATAACTGATAGATTCGGGATGAATTCGGGTTGATTCTATCGTCTTCTGAATAACTTCAGCCTGACCTTTGACACTTGGGGCATAAAACCCTAATTTGTCGGTTCCATCGTTGTTCACACCTACTCCCCGTAAAAGCGCATAAATATGGTCACCGTCTCTAACGGCATCTGTCGCTTTCTTCAGTAGAACAACCCCGACCCCTTCTCCGCCAATCATCCCATCTGCCGACTCGTCAAAGGCTTTAATATGTCCATCACTGGAGAAATTCAAGCCGGGTTGATGCACATAGCCTAAACTGGTGAAAGGAAAGATCGTGGATGCTCCGACTAAAGCGTACTTGGCTTCACCGGATAGCAGGCTTTGCGAAGCCAGACGCAATCCGACTATTGAGGAAGAGCAGTTCGAGTGCACAAACAGACTCGGACCTTTAAATCCTAATTTATGAGAGATCATAGTAGGAATTGTCCCACCCTGTGCTAAGATCCAGGTTACATATTCATCCGCGTTCTTCAGGACATTAGGCGATTGCGATGCCAAATTGGGAATAAATGCTTGATAGAAGCTGCTGCTTGCCGACATAAACACACTGGTATCAGGAATTTCTTTGCTAATATAGCCAGCATCCTCAACGGCTTTCCATGAATGCTGCAACAGCAATTTCATTTGAGGATCCATAAACTCTGCATTTTTCTGTGATAAACTGAAAAACTCAGGGTCGAAATACTCTTTTCCTTCAATCGTGCATCGTCCGGGAACATAGCCTCGATTACCGACGATTTCTTTTTCCAGCCCTAATCCAACCAATTCTTCCTCGGAAAAGAAGCGAACACTCTCTACCCCTGCCCTCAAATTGCTCCAAAACTCGGCATGGTTTTTGGCCCCTGGAAAATGACATGAAATCCCTATAATTGCGAGACTATCCTCAAAATAATCTGGGTAGGGTGGCTTGAGATCATCTTCGCCTGAATCCATTTTCGGTAGGGATGTCTCAGCTGTATCTGTTTGTTCCGGTGTATGTGATTGTTCCGTTTGAGAATCAACATTCTCGCTTCTTGTTTCTGTAATATAGGCACTGAGTTCCTTAACTGTCGGATACTTGAACAATGCTGTCACCGAAATATCGCATTCCAACAATTCCTTGACCCTTCCGATCATCTCTGCTGCTGAAAAAGAATTCCCACCTACGTCAAAGAAAGCATCATCTGTACTTAGATCAGCAACATTCAGAAGTTTTTTCCATACCGTTAGAACTTGATGTTCAACATCCGATTGCGGTAAGTGAATCTTTCTTGTTGGTGCTAACTCGATCCTGCGATTCATTAATTCTTTTCGATCTATTTTCCCATTAGGGGTCAAAGGCAGCTTATCTAGCTCTATAAAAAATGCGGGTATCATATAATAGGGCAAGAAAGTTTTTAAATAGTTTCGAACTTCCTTCGGATCGAGAGGAGGCTTACCGGACTCGGAATTGTTCAGCAAACAGTAGGCAACAAGCTGCTTATTCCCCCCCTGTTCCTTGGCAATCACGATACAATCATCGATTCCTGGATATGTTCTGACCTGACCTTCAATTTCACTTAGCTCGATCCGAAACCCGCGAATTTTCACTTGATAATCCATCCGTCCCACATACTCAATAGAGCCGTCCGAAAGCCACCTGCATAAATCTCCAGTTCTGTAGAGCTTAGTTTCCGGATTGAATGGGTTGTCTATGAACTTTTCAGCCGTAAGCTCTGGCTGGTTCCAATAGCCTCTGGCCAATCCGCTGCCCGAAATAAAAAGCTCTCCCGGAAGACCGACAGGCACAGGTCTAAGATGTTTGTCCAAAATGTAAATCTGGGTGTTTGCGATAGGCTTACCGATCGAAATAGGCTTATCTGCGTCGATCTTTTGAACTGTAGACCAAATTGTGGTTTCAGTCGGACCGAACATATTCCATGCGTCACAGCTGTTATGAACAAAATAAGATTTCAACGTTTCCGAAAGGGCTTCCCCTCCGCAGAGAACTTTCATGTTCTCTTCGTTCTTCCAGCCGGCTTGAAAGAGCAGGGTCCAAGTCACAGGAGTGGCTTGCATGATTGTGGGTTTTATTCTTTGAATTTCCCGCTTAAGTCTTTCGGTATCCTTTATGTTTTTGGAGCTGCAAATATAGCATTGAGCCCCCTTAATCAAAGGCAGATATAATTCCAGTCCCGCTATATCAAAGCAATACGTTGTCACTGCAAGTAGTTTGTCCTGCTCTGTTAAACCGGGCTGCTCTCCCATAGAAATAAGAAAGTTGGTCAACGCTTTATGTGGAATCATGACCCCCTTGGGTTTCCCTGTACTTCCAGAGGTATATATCACATATGCCAAATGGTGAGGTTGCACTTCCCGTTTGATTGTCTTTCTACCCTTCACATCACTTTTCAGATGATCCCAGTCTTTATCAAGGACAATACAGCTAACGTTGTTCCCTTCCAAACGTGACACTTTCTCCAACAACCCTGATTGCGTAATGACCAGTGAAACATTGGAATCCTGAAGCATATACTCCAATCGATCCTCCGGATATTCCGGATCGAGCGGCACGTAGGCTCCACCGGCCATCAGGATTCCCAACAGCCCAATCACCATATCTAAAGAACGTTCCATGCAAATCCCCACAAGAGTATCAGGAGTTACCCCATGTTTCTGCAAATATAAGGCCAGCAAAGTGCTCTTTTCTTTTAGTTCCCCATAGGTAAGCGATTCCTTTTCATATACAACTGCAATAGCTTCAGGTGTTTTTCTTGCCTGTTTTGTGAATAATTCAGGAAAGCATTTATCAGGATAACTTGTTCCGGTAGCATTCCAGTCATTAAGGATGATGTCCTTTTCCTCTGGTAAAAGTAATGAATGCTCCTCCAAGGGCCAAGTGGGATTCTCCATAAGTGTTTCCGCTAATTCTATATAACGCTCTGCCATCTGTATGATGGTTGAGTGATCGAACAAATTGGAGCGATATTTGATATTTAATATCATTTCCTCTTCCTGCTCTTGCATTTCCAATACCAACTCGTATTCGCCTTCCTGGTGAATTTCTTCAACCAATTCGACGAAAAAGATATCTCTATATGGCTTGCAAATTTGCCGAAAGCTTGAAGTTGGAAGGAAGTTTTGATAAGAAAAGGCTGCTTGGAAAACAGGTGAGTTCGTCTGTATCCGCGGCACATTCAATTCTCGGACCAGAGCCGGAAAAGGATACGAGGCATGATCCATTCCATCGACTACTGTCAGCTGCAATTTTTTCATGAAATCCAGGAATGTCTCTGTTTCCGATATCTGACTCCGGATTGGAAGCATATTGACAAAATAGCCGATTAAATTGTCAAAACGCTGCTCCGGGCGCACCATAACTGGCATTCCAACAATGATATCTTCCTGTCCCGAATACTGGTTAAGCAATACCGTATACATACCTAACAAGACTGTAGATAAGCTCGTATATTGCGCTTGGGCAAAAGACTTTACCCGTTTGACCCATTTAAGTGGAAGCGGCTTGGAATATGTTTGTGCTTCCATGCTTTGAGCCGGAAAACCAGAGCGGTCATATGGCAGCTGCAGGGTCGGTAAAGCACCTGACAGCTGTTGTGTCCAGTAGGAACGATACTTCTCCCCTTCTGCACTCGCTAACATCGTTTGCTCCCATTTAACAAAATCGCCGTAGCTCGCTGCGGGTGGCAACACCGTCGATGTCTTTCCCTGTACCACGTTCTTATAGGCATTTAAAAAGCTTTGTATAAACAAGCCGAAAGAACTTCCATCAAAAATAATATGGTGGATGACAACCAGTATGAAATGTTCCTGTTCAGATCTGGCCATAACATAAATACGCATCAAAGGATCCTGTTCCAGCATGAATGGTTGCTTTGCTTCATTCCTAATAAATGGAATAATCTTATCTGCTTCCAAGGCTGAAATATCCTCCACTTGCACATGAAGCGGCTGCGCGGGTTGCAGCTTTTGATAAGGTATCCCATTTTCCTCTTCAATCACACTTTTTAAAATAGGATACTGTTCTAAAACGATGTGAAAAGCCCGTTTAATGCTTTCAATCTCAATCTTCGTATTAAACCGGAGGCATATTGGTATATTGTAAGCATTCATCTCAGGGGACATTTTATGTAATAGCCACAACCCTTTCTGAACTTCAGAAAGCGGATTCCTTCGGAAACTGAGCGAATTTTTCTCAGTATTGACCTGTACAGTGGATTTATCTTCTTCAACCTTTTGGGCTAAATATGCCGATAATAGTTGAATCGTCGGGTTCTCTAAAATTTCTCTTGCTTTAACCTTGATCGGATAGGACTTCTCAAGGCCGCGTATAAGCTTCATGATAAGAATAGAATCGATACCATAACCATGAAGATTTGTATTCAAATTCATTTCCTCGTGCTTGAGATTCAGTTCCCAACACAAAAATTGCACTATATATTCCTGAATCTTCGACTGAACCAACGAAATGGCATTTATGGTAGCGTGATGGTTTTCTGCAGCGGTTTCTTCCATATTCGAATGTGATGGTGAAAATCCACTCCGATATTGATAAAGTGCTTGAAGCTCTTGTTTGATATAAGCATTGCGGCAGATCTTTCTTTGGATTTTCCCACTTCCCGTTTTGGGTATACTTCCCTTAAGCAGCAAATAGATATCGTAAATTTCAAGTTGATGCGTATCGGATACGGCATTCAGTATGTTTTCGACCAACCGTTTATATTCCTGCTCTTGAAGGGGCGCTTCAATTTCCTGTACGACGATTACTTTTTCCTGACCATTGATTTCAGAGGAAAATACAGCAATGGGCAAGGTCAACTCTGGCATATTCTTTTGGATGGTCCATTCAATATCGACGGGATGATGATTTTTGCCGCGAATAATGATGACTTCCTTCTCTCTGCCGATGACATAGATATGATTGTCCGCAATGAAGCCAAGGTCCCCGGAACGAAAAAAGCCGCCTTCTTTTGTATCGGAAAGGGCTACCTCAAAAGTGCTATTCGTTTCTTCCTTCCTATTTAAATATCCCTCTGCCATCCGTACGGATTTAATCCAAATCTCGCCGACTTCCTCCGGAAAGCATTGTGTATGTCTTTCAGGATGAACAATTCGTATTTGCGTCGGATCTTCAATCTCCCCACAGCTCACTACGGACTTCGATTTGTTCTTCTCATCCGTGTATTGGACTCTTCGTTGCTCCAAGCTAGGGATATCTAAATTAAGGAATCTCATCGACTGACCTGGTTTTATACTGGCGACAGGGCACAGCTCCGATAAGCCAAGGAGGGGACAAAATATATCCTCTCGTAGCCCTAATGCCCGGAATTTATGGATGAAGTTCTCGTAAGTTTCCTTCCGAATGGGCTCACCTGCACATATAATCGCTTGGAGATGGCGAAGTGAATATTGCTTAATTGAAGCGATGTCCAGTGTGGAGCAGCAATAATCGAACGCAAAATTTGGCGCTGCCGTATGGGTAGCCTGATACTTGTCCATCATATGAATCCAATTTTCCGGATTTTTAGCGAAGCTTTCTGGCGGGAGAATAATGCTCGATGCCCCGTTTAAAAGCGGGACTAAAATATTGTTATGCAGTCCAAAAGCATGAAATTGCGGCGTCCAGGAAACAACACGACTATTCCGGTCAATTCTCCATTGCTCAGCCTTGGCCTGATTCATCAAGCAGCTGTGACTAAGGATTACACCTTTTGGTAAGGATGTTGAGCCCGATGTATACATCAAAAGAGCAGTATCCTGCGGCGCTGGCATTCTCATTTCTATGTCAACGTCAACGGCGTCTTCTTGAAAGATTTCATCAATATTCAGGATACGGATTGAATTAAACTCCTCCCGTGTTTGGAGAAATGCTTTGAAATCCGTATTAGTTATGATACATACGGCTTGGGAATCCTTATAAATAGGCATCATCTTCTCAAAGATTTTTTCATCCGGCTCCGATTCTGTAATAGGTGTAGGTATGGCCACGATATTTGCATAAAAACATGCCAGCATGCTGCTGATATATTCCAGGCCCTGAGGAAATACAAGAAATGCCCGTTCCTGCTCAGCCAGTTCTTTCAAAAGGATACTGCCCAAAGACTGTATTTGATGTAGAAGCGTATTTCCGGAAAGAATTTGAGGACTCTGGCCTTCTTTCTCAAACGTAAATAACTCTTTTTCAGGAAATTTCCGGCAAGTTTCAATAAAAGAAGCGATCGGAATATCAAGGTTCCATGTTTGGTCATGTTTTCGCATCATTCTCCACCAACTCCTCAAAACACAAAGTTTATATAACATGAGCTAAAGGCTTATCACCCTGTCCATTTTGAGCTATTATTCACGTTTGAAGCATTGCCAGGAGTTGCCTGCTAAAATATATCAAAGAAAAAACGAGTGATGAGGAAGGCTATATGCTTCTTTCACACTCGTTGCTGGTTCGCATGAACAACCGCAAAGGCGTTCAACGAATCTCTATTTGGTTATTTTCCAAACAAGTTGATAATTCGTTCTTTAACCTCCGCTTGATGAAAGGTCTTCTCATGCATGATAAGCTCTTGTTCTACGATTTTGGGAAGCTGTTCCCTGAGTGGAGCAACCAAATGATCCTTTAGCGTGATTAAAGAAAATCTGGGTTTCTCGGCAAGCTGCCGGGCAAGATCCATTACATAGCCCATCACTTCTTTGCGGGGTAGGGTCGGAAACGGAACTCCCCGTTTTTCCAGTTCAACACCTCGATAATTGCCCCCATTTAACAATAACTCTTCTCCCAAGCTGAACCCTAGTTTTTTAGGAATAATATACGTGGCACCCATTCCCGGTGTGAATCCGTATCTCATAAAATTAGTTGTGTACACACTTTCCTTGCTTAGGACTACAAAATCAGCAAATAGCCCCATTACAAAGCCACCGCCCACCGCATGTCCCTGCATGGCAGCTATCACTGGAACTTTACAGCCCAATGCAAGAGAGTAAATATTTTCATCAGTAAACTTCGAGATTCCTTCATGTAAAGCCAACAGTCCCTCTTGCGTCCCACCCGTGGCAAAGTAATTATCGTATCCTGTTAGAATTACGACTTTGCAGGTTGAATCTTCTTGGATCGTCTTGAACGCTTGTCTTAGTCCATGGGTCATTTCAAGCGTAAATGTATTTTTATGAACTCTATCTTGCATTTTCACTTGAATAATACCTCGTTCGATTTCAAGTAATTCAACCACGGATTGTGACATTATGATCTTCTTCCCTCCTACATCCCCATCTTGTGGCGTACGTCATCAGTCCATCCAAGGAAATTGCCCCGTTTCAACGTACCGGAAAATCCCTTTAAGATTTTGAGAATCTGAAAACACCTCTTGATTGGACGCCAACGCTAGTGGTTTACATTGACGCAAATCGTTGAGTTCATCCATAAAGCGCTTGTAGCGTAAGATCCCCTTCTTGGTCAATCGTCTGAGGCGTAATAAATGTTTGCGTAGCACCATCTCGCTCTGAGCATCGTACGCATCAACCAATCCCCATACATGGGCCTGTTGAACCGAAACGGGCTGCGTCATTAGTGTTAAATAATGCGCTTTTTGGAATCCAATCCTGCGGACTAAAAAAGGTAGGACGCAAGCAGGAAAAAGTCCGAATAGCAATTCTGACAAGCTGAACTGTGCCGTCTCGTCAGCTATCACAATATCGCTGGCAGCAATAAATCCGACGCCACCAGCGTTTGCTTTTCCTCGCACATGAGAAATCGTGATATAAGGCCCAGTTGCTAGTTTTAACCACAGATCATACATAGGTTCTGGACTCATTGCATGTTCTTGTCCACTTTCCACTTTTTCACGCATTCCCTCAAAATCCGCCCCAAAACAGAACACCTCTGGCAGACCCTCCAAAACTACGATCGTAACCGACTCCTCACACAGTGCAAGTACATGCAAGCACTCCTCGATGAGGGTATTATTAATCGTATTGTTTGCCTCAGGTCGGTAAAACCGAATATAACAAATCGATTCTTGAAAGCGAACCTGAATCGTTTGATAACTCATGATTCCCACCTGTATTTACGGTGGAATTCATAGATTTCTTCCAAATACAACCGCTGTCTCCCTTTCCCGGAAGCTATGACCCCCGGAATCAATTGAAAATCCAGCTTGGCGTTGCGGGTTCCAAATCGTACGGCGCCACTGCCTTTTAGCAGGGATTCATATTCATCCATAGATAACTGATAGCGATCATTCAAATTACGCTCGATTTCAAAACGCCGCAGATGTTCCTGGCTTTGCGGCATAACAACCCCGCTATAAAATTCAGAGCAGCAGCCTGACCCGTAGGAAAAACAGCCGATTCGCTTTGGAGCATCGAATGTACCTTGATCAATCGTACCTGCCAAGGAGAGGTACAAAGTTGCCCCCATAATATTTCCGACTCGTTGGCAATACGCTAATCCAGGCTTAACACGTTGTAAATAATCTGCCTCAATCTCATTTGGTTTGGATTGAGTCAACCTTCGCATCATCGTGCGATGCGCCCCTTTTACCATTCCGCCAAAAGGAGTATGAAAGGCAAGATACTGAAAGGTATCTTTATAATCCACTCCTTTCACCCGTTTTTGATATTCCAAAAACGCTTGCTCGCAACAATCCAGATAGGACATTAAAGACAAATCTGCATCCCCAGCCTCGCTATCTGGAATCGGCCGGCAAGTATCCATCACCTCATAGCCGTAATATCCATTAGCGCCTGCATCGATTTGAAAAACATGAGGATTTTCACTAATGAGCATTGCCACGGCCCCTGCGCCTCCACTTGGCTCAGCATAAGACCAATCCTCACTCAATACATCCCCGCCTTCAGCAGCAATAAATCGTGAAATATCACTGGCAATTACAAGCGCTTTTGCTCCTGGCGAGACCTGAGAAAGAATAAAATTCACCGCCATTTGGAGTCCTGCAGTACCGGAATAGCAGGCTTGCTTGAGCTCAAATAATCTGCAATTCCGATTCAACCCCAAATAGTGGTGAATATATGTACTGATTGATTTCCCAAAATCAATACCTGATTCTGTACAGGTGATAAGCATTTCGATTCGGTTTTTTTCCGCTTCTGAAAGAGCGTCCACCAGCGGTTTTGCCGCATTTACTCCAAAGGTAACTGGATCTTCATAAGGCAGGGCAACCGCCTTTTCTTTCATTAATAAATTTTCGAACCTTGCAGGATCCAATTGCCTGTGTTGGGCTAATTGCATAACATCCAGATAGGCAGAGCCACCAAAAACGTTCATTGCCTCAATTCCCACGACAACCATAATCGTCCCCCTCTCTCAAATACGCGACTCACATTTTTGCATACAAATGGCAGTATTGATTCCACCAAATCCCATGCTCAGATTCATGGTATTGTGAATAATTGCTGGTACAGACTCATTCTTCACCCAATTGCAGTCCAAATGGATAGGCTCCTCCAAATTACGGGTAGGGTGAAGTCTCGACTCTTTCATTTGTAAAAGAGTAGCCACAATTTCAACCGTTCCTGCCGCGCTCAAGCCATGACCGATAATGGATTTGGTTGCATTGATATAGGCATGTGACAATTTACAATCCTGTAATGCCTTTATTTCTATATCGTCTCCAACGACCGAGCCTGTCCCATGGGGATTAATATAATCAATCTCTTCCGGTAGCAGCTTTGCTTTCTCCAAAGCTCTTCTAATCACTCGGGCTTCGCCTTCGTAAGAGGGATTGGGATTCCGGTTTCGATCCATTCCCATATCCCATCCTGCAAGTTTGGCATAAGGTTCCTCCCGACGCCTCACGGCAGAATCGGCTCGTTCTATGACTACAACCCCGCAAGATTCCCCATAGATGAACCCGTCCCGCGACTGATCAAATGGTCGACACGCCATTGCAGGTTCATCGGCATATCGGTCGCTTCCCATCGCTCCCAAGGACCGCAATGCCTGGCATTCCATATACGAAATATCCATCAATGCCCCCATTGCAATACAAACATCAACACGATCTGCTTGAATTGCCTCAATTGCTTGAATGATTGCGACTTGTCCACTAGCGGATGCACCACCGACGGTATAAGCTAACCCCTGAATGCCGAACTGTTCGGTACATAGTCCGCACAAATCAGTATCCATAAAGGAAACCCCATAGGTCGGCGGTACAAAGCACATTTTTTCCCGATAGGCCTCATAGGTCTGAAATAGCTCCCGTTGCTGAAAATTGGAGCCTCCAACCACCAGTCCAATACGGCTAGGATCAACGTTATCCAATTGGGCATCATCCCAGGCTTCTTGAAGGGTTACCATGGCTACCTGCCCCGAAAATGATGCTGTACGTAACATTCGTTTGGATAATGCCTTCGGATAAGACAAGGTTGGCAGCTCCGCACCTATAAATGAAGCTTCGCCTCTTCTGCCAGGGCGCTGCATGAAGCCAAATGCATGCTGCCCTTTGAACAACGCCGAGGCAAAAGCAGCCTTCCCCTGCCCAATCGCCGAAGTCACGCCAATCCCCGTAACGAATAACTCAGACTTTTCATAATTTTTCATAATTTCGCATAAAGTGCATCTGTCAATTCCCCTATATTTTTCACGCCAGACAATTCGACACGCGGAATATTAAGAGATAATGTTTCCATTGTCTTGTTTACAATTTCGGCCCGGTCTACTGAATCTGCACCCAAATCCACCAACCGATCGCTATACTCGAACGTGTGATCTTGTAATTCAGGAAGCACTTCACGAATACAACGTTTAACAATATCGAATACTTCTTCCTTATGCATGGGTATCCTCCTAAAAGATAAATGATTTAAAACTCAACAACCCGGTATTCAATAAGCATGACCTATAAACGGATTTCGATGAAAACTTGCATTGAATTTCTCATAAATCCGAGAAGTATTCATACTCCATTCCGTCTTCCTTGGTGCTACAATCGTGCAGATATAGTCACCTAACCGGTAAGACTGGGCAGCATATTGTGGAAAATGTGAAAATGTACTTTGGAAGTATCCATCCACCAATCTGGTCTCATTCATTTCAAGTACATGCAGCGATGTTGTAAAACCTGTGCGCAATATTTTCGACAGGGCCTCCTTCACTGTCCAAAAAACCGTCAATAAAGCTGAATACTCCCCTACTCCCCGCACGACAGAGATTCTTTCCATTTCTTCCGTCGTCAGTTGGCTTTCAATTGTCTTATTTCGCTTAGAATCAATCCTCTCAATATCAATGCCCATGGGATGCGCTTCGGGAAAAACAACAGCCGCTCCGATATAGTTGCAATGGGCAATGCTCACCTGGTAACTGTGGACACCATTGATTCGAAGCATGGGCTGGCCAAAGACACCTGTCTCCACACTTACGTTGCGCAGGTTTGGCTCGCTTAACAGCACCGAAACCGCTTGTTTCGCACTTAGCCTGCCAAGCACAAAGTTGGTTTTCCGCCGATGGAATACCAAACTCTCGAAGTAATTACACTCATCCGAATGAAAAACTTCCCGATCAAGGGGAGCGTCTGCGTTATAATCTACATGGACAAAACTAACGGCCGCCTTCATCACGGCATCTTCCCGCTTCAATATTAGTTGTTCTGCATACGAGGCTACGCATATCCCCCCTAGTAAACTACTAACTTAGCAGTCCAAATCAAAAAAGACCTTCAAATCCCTTATGGGTTCTGAAAGCTTCCTCATGGAGTATGAACTCGTCATAAGTTCTCCACTTTAAACCTTACTTATAATTTCCAAAGCTACTCTTACTAACCTAATATCACCCATAAATTCCAACTGAATGACCGCTTGTCGTTTATGTCTATCTATTTTCTTAACTATACTCCCCCTTCCTTTGAGTGGGCCATCTAGGATACGTATATTGTCTCCTTCAATAATTCCAGTTGATGATTCTATACAATAGCTATCATTGCATAGACTCTCTAACATTTGTTTCTCCGAATCTCTCATTGAAGCTTCAAACTTCGAGTATCTCAATAAACGAATGATATCACTAGAAGTGCAAATCATTGAATTTGTACTGGTTACGAACTGCAAGTCAGGTAAATTCGACTCAATAAATACATAGCTTGGGAACAAAGGAGCCCATTCTTTCTTTACTATTCCTGCTACTTTAAAAAGTCTCTCTTGGAGAGGTATAAAGGGTTTGTAGACTTCAGAATCCATCCACTCATTAATAAGCTGCTTGACCTGTTCTTCCCTACCCGTTCGCACAAAAAACACGTACCAGCTCACTTAACTCATCTCCTATAAAAACGTACTGCCAAATCATCTTCTATAATGTCTACTACCCATATACATAGCTTCGCCCTTTCACTTATCCTACTTGATAAGCTACAATCTCTCACGATATATCCCTCATTAATGGTTAACGTGACCCGCCAGCGATTAACCACAGACAAGTTCCTTTATTTTTCATATAATCATATAATTGGAATAATGTTTTTCCATTATAATCCTCTACTCAAACCCTGTCAATTCACAGTTGATTGGGAACGGTCAGGTTCATCATTGGATTCGCAAACCTTTCTGAAAATGGCTCAATTTGAGGTCATTATTATCTTTCGAGTACAGCTTTTATGTTTCTAGCGGCTCATAAAAAAACTGATCTGGGTGTTTTATACTAGTGAACTTGAGTCATCTGAGGCATACACAAGCGATAGATCGTTATGTACTATTTTTTATATTCAAGATTTTCTCTCACCATTAGAACTGGACCACATTACAGACTCATTTGAAATCAAACAGTCCCTTTTGGTTCGGACGCATTCTAAATTTAATAAAAGATTCCTTACTCGTAAATTGAAAATAAATATTTTCATCCATGAGGTGATTGAGTGTAAAACCAGGCGCTTTACCAAATGAATGAGCAGGATAAATTTGAATAGAGTCATCAATTTCTCGCTTTATTTTTTGAACGCTATTATATAATTCTACCGGATCTCCTCCATTTGGGTCACAAAAGCCACAACCTTCAATGAAAATTGTATCCCCAGTAAATAAGCGATCTGACAACAGGTAGCATACACTTCCCACGGTATGTCCGGGGGTCAAAAGACTTTTGATTTCCGTTTCACCAACCTGGATTGAATCCTTGTCTTTAATTGAATGTAAATTTCTACATCTAAAATTATAAAAATCGATTTCGTTTATTGACATGAATACTTGCGGGTTATATTTTTCCAGGAGTGGATTTACCAAATTAATATGATCCCAATGTGAGTGAGTTAATAGTATCGCTTTGAGATCGCCATTCAATTGTTGAAGATAGGATTCTACATTCAATAAATCCCATGATGGGTCAACAATAGCTATGTCTCTTGTTTTCTCATCCATTACAAAATATACATAGTTAATGAAATTCATAAAACAAACTCTTAACTGTTCCATATGATAAGTCAGATTCATATCAGCTTCACTGAACCACCTTCCCAATGATTAATTAAAAACAACAACATTCTGTTTGAAGGATTTATACCTCTTCATTTTTGGAGATAATTTACACTCAATTATAAAGCCCCCATTTCGTGGTACCTACGATTATAACCATTGATGCAATAGAAAGGCTCCGACTCTCTGTTACAAGATCGCTTAATCTTGCCAAAATAAAAAACGCCTCTCCGTATGTTAACGGTGAGACGTTTTTTGTTGATCCTGCGTACCTGCTGAATGCTCCACTGCAGCTACAAGATCTCTCATTATTTTCGTTCATTTAACTTTGATGTGTCCGTGGTAATTCAAGGATGCCGAGGACCGGGATCGAACCGGTACGGTAGTCACCTACCGCAGGATTTTAAGTCCTGTGCGTCTGCCAATTCCGCCACCCCGGCATAAATTTAGGAACGCTAATCTTTACACTTACTTGTCTTACAAGTATCTGAGAAACATGCATCTGATTAAGAAGTGTTCTCGTTATGTAAATGTCATTCAATTGGGCACCAACATATAATACGATAATTTTATCGAATTGTAAAGTGTTTTTTTAAAAAATAATAAATTTCTCTTTTTGTATAACTTGTGCACATTTGAATTACACTAATAAACGTCTTTCCAAACTACCAGAAGGGGTGTTACGAATGCGTGAAGGTATGATTCCAGCTGTTCTTGGAACGGTAGTATCGGCTTCAGGCGCTGTGTTGCTGAGCAGTAAGTACAAACTTGCAGCTACAGGCATTCTCGGTTTCGGACTGGCTCATGTTGTTCTGGGAGCGATTGATCTGATTGAGCATCGCTAGTTGTTTGGGAAGTGCCGGGTGGGATTTAGTCCCTCCCGGTTTTATTTTTATCAACGTTTAGTCTGGAGCACAAGCGTTTATGTAAAGTATAGAAGCTGAATGTACCTAATAAAAGGAGCTGTGATGTGCTATGAGAGATAATAACTCTGAAAAAAATCGTACTGACGATCAAATCGAACATAAACAATCCCTCGACAAGCGCGAGCCAGGATTTAATCGCATTCCTGACACCGATGCAGATACACCTGCTGCTACCGATATGATTGATGAAGCCATAGGTCGCGGGATAGACAAGTTACGTAACGATTTCACAAAATAAAGCATGGGTAATAGGGCACAGGTTTGTGAGCAGCCCTTAATTTTATTTGCTTTGATATGTACAGTGATTTCGTAAAATCACTTAAAGATCAGCATAATCCAGCCAATGATCGAGATCCACAGCACGATGCTGATTAAGAGTCCACACATGATACCAAAAGAGAAATTACCTTCATTCTTCGGCATAGTACTGCCAAATTTCAATCTAAGCTTCATTTGATTCCAGTTCATAGAACCCCCTCCTTAAGTTCTATTTCGGAATATGAAGCTTATTTTTTTAGACCTATAGTCATGTTTTCGAAAATAAAAAAGGGTTTTTCGTCCTATCACCCTGATCGCGGAAACAGGATTACAGCTATACCGACCAAACAAATCAATCCACCAATGAAATCGTACAAGTCGGGTGTCTTTTTATCAATCCACCAGCCCCATGCGATGGAAAGAACAATAAAGACACCTCCGTATGCTGCATATACACGCCCAAAGGAGGAAAAAACCTGAAAGGTAGCGATGATTCCATACACAGCCAAAATTACTCCGCCGCAAAGTCCGACATACCATGTCTTACCTTCACGCAGCCACTGCCAAATCAAATATCCTCCTCCAATTTCAGCGATGCCAGCCAATATAAAAAGTAAAGCTGCCTTTAACACCATTTCACATCCCTAATTCTTCAAATTCTTTTCGTTTTTTTTGGATATCTCAATTAGTGCACTCGAGCTAAAATGATAATCAATGCAATCACGCCAACTAGAATCAGCAGGTTGCTGACCTGACGCCATAAGCTAGGCACTCCCTCGGAGTGAAGCTTCCGCTGATTGGCATCAAAGTTCGCTTTGGCTCCTTCAGCATCTGCTGATCTAGAGAATGGTCTGTTTTCTTCATTCATAAGAGTACCTCCTTTTCAATCCACTTTAATCTTACCAAACTTTTCCGTCGATTTCGCGGTGCTTTTATGCATATACTTACCACATATTTCTGATTGCAACTTCATATATGTGAAGTGCATATCCATATGTCAATATTTCGCTGAATATAAAGTATGATGTCGAATCAAGGTAGAGTGGGTATTTAGACGTCTTTCATTGCAGGACGGTAGTTATGGTATAATTTAGTCAACATGTTCAAGATCGTAACCAGCGCTCAACTGTTTATTCCAATTGCAATTAAATTTACATCCAATAATCCACATCCCGGTTACAACCTGCATATTCTGTTTGTAAACCCAGGAGGAGGATACCTATGTCCCCAATCTTTATAGCAAGTTTAATGATAATGGGCATATTTTTATTTCAGGCAGCCATCGTTTTCGGCATCATACATTGGATTTCAAAACGCACCCAACGTCCAGCACAAACCAAAATGTATCTTGCAATGGGTTTGCTCGTTGTAATTTTAGGCTTCCTTATATGGGACAACTGGATACACTCACAGGAATTCAATGGATGGGCCACGATTAGTCTGCTGGTGATTATTATTAGCGCCTATATACAGCTTAGAAAGCAAAAAGAAAAATACTAATCCCATTACCATGCATCAAAGGAGGAGCGCCATGAAATCTCACTCAACACGCTTTTGGTTACAGAGGGTGCTACTACTAATGCTTGTTTTACTCTTCAGCGGCTCTCAGCAATCATTCATTGTTGCCGATGCCGCCCCGCCAATTAATGTTCAGGCCTCTACCAAAGCTAAGCAATTACTCGCCTACCTATCTAATGTACCGGATGATATGCTAATTTCCGGGCAGCATGATTACTTAGAGGCACCGGATGAACAAAATAACAAGCTACAACAAATCAGCGGACAATACGCAGGACTTCACGGCTATGAGTTTGGAGGATTAGCTAATCAGTCCCGTACGGCCCTACAAGAGCAACGTCAGCATGTTGTGGATAGTGCTATCCAATGGAGTCAGGACGGCGGAATCGTAGCTATTACCTTCCATCAGGCGCTACCGGGCACACCCAAAACGTGGAAAAATGTACAAGCAAAAATAACTCAAGCTGAATTTAATCGTTACATCACACCGGGTACCCCGCAATATAAACAACTGATCGCCGATCTGGATGAGGTGGCTCTGTCCCTTAAGACTTTACGAGACGCGGATGTACCTGTTTTATGGAGACCCTATCATGAGATGAACGGCAACTGGTTTTGGTGGGGGAACAAGCAAAATTACGCTAAGTTGTGGAATCTAATGTATGATCGGTTCACTCATGTCCATCATCTGGATAACCTGTTGTGGGTGTGGAGTCCCAATGCTCCAAACGCATATAGCACTCCCTATAATCTGTCCTTCCCAGGTATTAACCGGGTAGATATTCTTGCAGCTGATATCTATAATAATGATTATAAATCCTCCTATTACACTGAATTGCTAAAGCTTGCGCAGGGCAAGCCTATGGGAATCGGAGAAAGTGATATTCTGCCGAGTGCGAAGGTGCTGCAAAACCAGCCAGCCTGGGCCTATGCCATGACATGGGGAAAGGAGCTGTCTGCAACCAATTCACAAGCAGCAATCAGACATTTTATGAACCAAAATAATATCATCACACGAGACCTTCTTCATGAGTCCCTCCGCTGAAAGAAAAAAGCTTCCACTTCGCTCTAAGAGCAAAGTGGAAGCTTTTTTTATACTAAATCCAAATAAAGCTCTCTAACTATTTCTGATAACCTCTTCTAGATCAATATCGGCATACGCCTCTTCACCAAGATGTACGGATACAATGGTGTAGATCCGCTTGGACAGTCTAGACATCAGCCGATCACCCGGTGCTACAGAATATTCTTCCCGATAATCTCCAATTTTGTGAAAACCGCTGGTATGGATGTACAAGTTACCCCTACGTGTTCTACCATGCACCAACATCAAATCTCCTCCTGCTGGTAACCAACCTAATTTCCCTGTTACATGTATATCGGTTAGAACAAGATAGGATATAAGTCCCTGGTACCCTTGGGACTGACCCCCGTTTGTGAGACAGGGATCAAAACACCTTTCAAGTTTAAGCAGCCAGTCGCCTGTAATCTACCGGCGACTGGTTATTTAGTTTCGTTTGAATCCGAATTGAGTTATAGTAGGTG
>NZ_JAXCHD010000118.1:0-204 GCF_037027525.1 Paenibacillus sp. 203 | reverse complement strand
ATCGGCGCTGGAGGGCTTAACGGTCGTGTTCGGGATGGGTACGTGTGGAACCCCTCCGCTATCGCCACCAAACGTTCGAGAGTTTGAGCTCTCAAAACTGAGCAACGAGTGAGTAGTTTTTGAAGCTTACGCTTCATATTTGAATGTTTCCGTTGCAGGAAACGATTCTCCATAGAAAGGAGGTGATCCAGCCGCACCTTCCGA
>NZ_JAXCHD010000117.1:0-204 GCF_037027525.1 Paenibacillus sp. 203 | reverse complement strand
TCGGAAGGTGCGGCTGGATCACCTCCTTTCTATGGAGAATCGTTTCCTGCAATGGAAACATTCAAATATGAAGCATTAGCTTCAAAAACTACTCACTCGTTGCTCAGTTTTGAGAGCTCAAACTCTCGAACGTTTGGTGGCGATAGCGGAGGGGTTCCACACGTACCCATCCCGAACACGACCGTTAAGCCCTCCAGCGCCGAT
>NZ_JAXCHD010000116.1:0-206 GCF_037027525.1 Paenibacillus sp. 203 | reverse complement strand
ACGGTACCAAGTTAGAACCTAGATACGATCAGGGTGGTATCCCAAGGATGCCTCCTCTCAAGCTGGCGCTCAAGATTCAACGGCTCCCACCTATCCTGTACAGATCGTACCCAAATTCAATATCAAGCTGCAGTAAAGCTCCATGGGGTCTTTCCGTCTTGTCGCGGGTAACCTGCATCTTCACAGGTATTAAAATTTCACCGGAT
>NZ_JAXCHD010000115.1:0-208 GCF_037027525.1 Paenibacillus sp. 203 | reverse complement strand
TCCCTTCTGCCTTTGCACTCTTCGAATGATTTCCAACCATTCTGAGGGAACCTTGGGGCGCCTCAGTTACTATTTAGGAGGCGACCGCCCCAGTCAAACTGCCCACCTGACACTGTCCTCGCACCGGGTCACGGTACCAAGTTAGAACCTAGATACGATCAGGGTGGTATCCCAAGGATGCCTCCACTCAAGCTGGCGCTCAAGATTC
>NZ_JAXCHD010000114.1:0-211 GCF_037027525.1 Paenibacillus sp. 203 | reverse complement strand
TGCTTCGTAAAGTGGATACATATATAGACTTCTCCTTTATTCATGAGAAGGTAAGCCCGCTGTATTGTGCGGACAACGGGCGTCCTGCCATTGATCCTACCGTGTTGTTTAAAATGATCTTTCTCGGCTATTTCTATGGCATTCGCTCAGAACGGCAACTCGAGCGTGAAATTCAGACGAACCTGGCTTATCGCTGGTTCCTGGGGCTGGG
>NZ_JAXCHD010000113.1:0-214 GCF_037027525.1 Paenibacillus sp. 203 | reverse complement strand
GAATCTTGAGCGCCAGCTTGAGAGGAGGCATCCTTGGGATACCACCCTGATCGTATCTAGGTTCTAACTTGGTACCGTAAACCGGTACGAGGACAGTGTCAGGTGGGCAGTTTGACTGGGGCGGTCGCCTCCTAAAGAGTAACGGAGGCGCCCCAAGGTTCCCTCAGAATGGTTGGAAATCATTCGAAGAGTGCAAAGGCAGAAGGGAGCTTGA
>NZ_JAXCHD010000112.1:0-219 GCF_037027525.1 Paenibacillus sp. 203 | reverse complement strand
CGGGGAATGTACATGATTCTGTCCCCTATTTGTCCCGTTTGGATCGACAAAGAGAACGCTTTGGTTTTCAAGTAGAAGCTGTTGCGCTAGATTCAGGTTATTTAACGACGCCGATTTGCCGAGGTTTGCAAAACCGAAAGATTTTTGCCGTGATTGCTCACCGAAGATTCCATCCCAGACAAGGGCTGTTTCCGAAATGGAAGTTTGAATACGATGCCA
>NZ_JAXCHD010000111.1:0-220 GCF_037027525.1 Paenibacillus sp. 203 | reverse complement strand
CGTTTCGGTATCCAGTTTTCAAGGTGCAAAGCTGTAAACAACCAGCTTTTTTTGAGAGTTTGAGCTCTCAAAACTGAGCAACGAGTGAGTAGTTTTTGAAGCTTACGCTTCATATTTGAATGTTTCCATTGCAGGAAACGATTCTCCATAGAAAGGAGGTGATCCAGCCGCACCTTCCGATACGGCTACCTTGTTACGACTTCACCCCAATCATCTACCC
>NZ_JAXCHD010000110.1:0-227 GCF_037027525.1 Paenibacillus sp. 203 | reverse complement strand
TTTAGGATAAGCCCTCGACCGATTAGTATTGGTCAGCTCCATGCATTACTGCACTTCCACCCCCCACCTATCTACCTCGTCGTCTTCAAGGGGTCTTACGAATTGGGAAATCTCATCTTGAGGGGGGCTTCACGCTTAGATGCTTTCAGCGCTTATCCCTTCCGTACATAGCTACCCAGCGGTGCTCCTGGCGGAACAACTGGTACACCAGCGGTACGTCCATCCCG
>NZ_JAXCHD010000109.1:0-229 GCF_037027525.1 Paenibacillus sp. 203 | reverse complement strand
TGCTGGCAACTAAGCATAAGGGTTGCGCTCGTTGCGGGACTTAACCCAACATCTCACGACACGAGCTGACGACAACCATGCACCACCTGTCTCCTCTGTCCCGAAGGAAAGGCCTATCTCTATACCGGTCAGAGGGATGTCAAGACCTGGTAAGGTTCTTCGCGTTGCTTCGAATTAAACCACATACTCCACTGCTTGTGCGGGTCCCCGTCAATTCCTTTGAGTTTCA
>NZ_JAXCHD010000010.1:0-207383 GCF_037027525.1 Paenibacillus sp. 203 | reverse complement strand
TCTCAGGTCGGCTACGCATCGTCGCCTTGGTAGGCCTTTACCCCACCAACTAGCTAATGCGCCGCAGGCCCATCCACAAGTGACAGATTGCTCCGTCTTTCCTCCTTCTCCCATGCAGGAAAAGGATATATCGGGTATTAGCTACCGTTTCCGGTAGTTATCCCTGTCTTGTGGGCAGGTTGCCTACGTGTTACTCACCCGTCCGCCGCTAGGTTGTGTAGAAGCAAGCTTCTACACAACCCCGCTCGACTTGCATGTATTAGGCACGCCGCCAGCGTTCGTCCTGAGCCAGGATCAAACTCTCCATTAAAGACCAACCGAAGCTGGTTTATAGAAAGAGCGATAAGCTCATGTTGAAACTGACGAGATAAAAATATCTCTTGTTTGATTTTGCAAGCAAAATCATTTTACTCACTCGTTGTTCAGTTTTCAAAGATCAAACATTTCTCTTTCGCCGCGTTTTTCAGCAGCTATAAGATCATATCATGTTCGTTTCAAAAATGCAAGGGTTATTTTTTATTTTTTTGAAGATCATTTCACCCAAGCTTTTCGCTTTTGAAACTGCTGTTTTGTTGTCAGCTCAAATAATATATCATAAACCCCAGCAACTTAGCAAGCACTTTTTTTGTTTTTTATTTTAGAATAAATCCACTCATCTTTCAGCTCATTTAAAATCAGTCGAGGGGCTAGTTGCCCCTTCATTAGCTGATGACTTCCTCTGGCTCAAATACCTCTGCAGGCCAGTGTAGTTCCACACCTTGGCGAAGAAGAACATTTTGAAAACATCCAAGATGCTCTGCTGATCGGCTCACTTCAATGGGATATACTTCGTTGGAGACACAGTAAGCCGCTAGGCTTCCCGCTGATTCTCCTATATTCCATTCTGTAGGATGCAATCGATAGCAGCCATTGGCTATTTGGGTCATCCCTATATTTTTGCAGGCAGGAAGTAAATTGCGCACCCTCACCGGAATAAATGAGCCCAATGGAATTTCATAGGGATAGTTAGGGATGTAGAATGTTCGCTGAGATACCGTAGTTGGATGAAGATCCAAATGATAGCTACCTACACCTACACTGTCTGTATATCGCTTAGGACCCTCTTCTCCCCGAAGCTCACGACTTACATCAAACTCAGATATCATATAATTGGCCTGAATTCGGCGTGACTCGCGAATATAAGCCGTTTTAGCCAGACCGTCAGAAGTGCCGAGAATATCACCCCGTGGTCGAATTCCCGGATAGCCGAACCCTCCATCTAACCGGGGCGCTTCGGTTTGAAGCCAATATATTAATGAACGAGTCAACTCACGCGCTCCTTCTCGATGTTTTGCCTGCTCTTGAGCGGTAACACCGATCAATGGCCCTAGGTAATAATCATTTTGCGCCCAGTTTAAAAGAGTTACTTCACCATCATTTAGCGGTTTGCTCCATATCGAGGGATCTACAATACGACGATAATCCCATAAGGATACAATGCCCTGATCGTTAGGAAACAATGTGAACTGTTTTAGTTTACTGGTATCATCCGCGTCAGTAGCAAACCAGCTCAAAATCGGAAAACGGGAAAAGGACGGAATATAATTTCTCCAGAAATCATATTGTTGCGGCCGCTCTAAAATGAAGCTTTCCTGGGGAATATAGTCTACGGCAGCCACATGTGTGATAGATTGCATATCAAAAGGGTTAGCACACTCCAGTGCGTGAGGTTCACCCGTAGCAGCCCGCGACTCCGCTCCACTCGTATGCTCCACGCCCGCCATCGGAAGAAGATCACCACACTCTGTCGCATCCAGATAAAACGTTCCGTGCAGCACTCTAAATCCACACTTATGATCAGCGCTATTCGAGGTACGGACAGTTACAGAAGTAATACAGTCCCCATCCGTCTGAACGGCAATAGGCACGGTGTGATAGTATACATGAACGCGCCCCGTATTCAAATAAGGAGCGAGCATATCTTCAAGCACCCGCAGAGCTACCCGTGGTTCATGGGCCAGACGGCTTACCCAACCGTTCCCAGGATTGAGAATGGGATTATTTCGAGCTTCTTCGGTTAACGGATAGTTCTGACGGTAATAGTCACGTACACGATTACGGAACTCACGGTATGTTGCTGTGCAACCAAATTGTTCGATCCATCGATGCTCATCTGGAGGAACCGCCTGTGAAGTTAACTGCCCCCCTAACCAGTCCGTCTCCTCTGTCACGATGACTCTCATGCCAGCCTTCGCCGCCGCAAGAGCTGCCGATGTCCCCCCTAGACCTCCGCCAATCACAACAATGTCGGTATCAAGCCGTTTTTGCGTCATGGTTCGTTCCCCTTTCATTCTTGTACTAGGACTCGGTCATTTCGAAGGCAAGCCGTGCAGCGCCGATGATTCCAGCGCGATTGCCCAACAATGCCCGACTTACTTCCGTTTGAACTCCAAATTGGTGCAGATGCTTTTCCAGCATAGGCCACCAGACCTCTCCCGTGTCCGCTACTCCTCCGCCTACAATGATCCCCTCAGGATCAAGAGTCACCGAGATGTTAGCTAGAAGTACAGCTAAATCTGCGGTGTAATCATCCAGTACCTGGATTGCCTCCTGGTTACCGTGAACGGCCTCTTTCACTATCTCGTTTCCCGAGCGGTACAATTTACCGACGTGTTCCCTACCTCGACGTAACAGGGCGCTCCCCGATACATATTGCTCGGCGCACCCTTTTTTTCCGCAATTACAGGGGTGTCCTCCGGGGAATAGAATACTGTGCCCCCAATCACCGCCGCTCCAATGAGCCCCTCTGCACAAGTGGCCATTTTCCATATATGCACCTCCGACACCTGTTCCCAACGTGAGCATCACCAAACGTCGCTTGCCCTTCCCCGCTCCCTGCCACGCTTCTCCAAGTAAAGCGGCGTTCGCGTCATTATCAGCAACCGCTCGTAAAGCCAGTTTTTCTTTAGCCCACGTTACTAAGGATGTACCTTGCCAACCAGGTAGGTTATCTGTGGCATACACAACTACGCCGCTCTCCACATTTACTCTGCCAGCAGTAGCAATGCCTAGAGCGCCTATATCTATATAGGCACCGATGCTGGTATCCCCAAAAGAACGCAACAGTCCGAGCACAGATTCTGACACCTGCGACAACACCCATTCACGTCCACGGGAAGCGTCCGTATCCAGCCGGATTTCATCAAGCACCGATCCGTCCCGTGCCACTATGGCGGCCTTCACCGATGTGCCCCCAATGTCGATTCCAATGACTCTGTTCACAGCAGCTACCACCACACCAACCTCCTTGTTGCCCCACATAAAAGCTTACTAGCTTTTTGTACAAACCTTCTATTAATAGCAATACTTGAAATAGCCATTCATAAGCACCACAAACACAAGTCATTGAACTGTCGGAGCACAAGTTTTCAATTCACAACTGAAAAATCTCAATAGCTTCGTTCAATAACGGCCCTCGCTGTTTTTTCCTTCATCTGTTTGGTGTGATTCGTATGCTTGCGAGCAAGCCCTTCGCAGATGAGGTCAATCACGAATAGTTGTGAGATTTTAGCGCCGATTGAACCACCTTCTATTGGAGCTTCCTTGCCTGCGGTCAGCAACACGATATCCGCTATGGAGGTAATGGGTGATTTGGCATAATTCGTAATTGCGATAACAGTTGCACCGTTTTGCTTGGCTTTATGCAGCATATCGTTTGTATCCAGCGTACTTCCTGATACACTAATGCCGATAGCCACATCACCCGGGTTCATGGACACCGCCATCATCGACTGAATATGTCCGTCTGCCACAGCCTCGGCGCGACGCCCGATCCGTAAGAAACGATTTTTAGCATCCTGCGCAGAAATTCCCGAAGCGCCTACACCGAAAAATTGAACATAGCCCGCTTGATCGAGACACGCAATCGCACGACCAAGCTCTGAATGGTCCAGCAGCCCCATACTGGAGTGCAAAATATCGAGCATGTTGTGATACACCGTACGCGTAATATCTTGTTCGTCATCTGGGTCGATGTTCTCCTCGCCCATATCTGTTTTACGATAAGTCTGGTTTTGCGCCAGGGACAGTCGGAAATCCTGATAACCTTTGAAACCAATCTTCCGGCAAAAGCGCATGACGGTCGTTTCGCCTGTACCTGCAAAATCCGCCAGCTCTGTCACGGAGAAATATATGATGTCTGCGGGATGCTCCAGTACGCACAAGGCGACTTTCTGCTCCGATTTCGTTAATGAAGGATAATATGTGTTAATTCGGTCGTTCATCTCCATAGATGCATTTCACTGCCTTCCTTGCGGCATCGGCAAACCGCTGCGTAATCAATTGGGGTCTGGTAATCGCCGAGCCTACAACCACTGCATGTGCTCCCATTCGGAATGCTTCCTCAACCTGCGCCGGATCATAGATTTTACCCTCTGCAATTAAAGGAACAGGAACCAGTTCTGACGCTCTCCGAACCAGCTCCAGATCAGGACCCTCAATCCGAGTAGAGTACGGTGTATACCCGGATAACGTGGTGGATACGCAGTCTGCGCCAAGAGAGGCCGCATGAAGCGCCTCCTCCAGTGTCGAAATGTCTGCCATGGAAGTAACCCCCTGCTCATGGGCATAATCTATGAGCCTCTTCAGCTTGCATCCCGCTGGGCGCGGTCGTAATGTGGCATCCAGCGCAATGATATCCGCGCCTGCCTCTACCAGTTCCTCCATTTCACGAAGGGTAGGCGTAATGTAAATATCAGAATCATCATAATCCCGCTTAATCAAGCCAATGACTGGTAGAGAAATCGCCAGTTTAATCGCACGTACATCCGATGCGCCATTGGCGCGAATCGCTACAGCTCCACCCTGCTGTGCGGCAAGCGCCATTTTGACCATAGAATCTGCTCCATGCAACGGTTCGCCTGGCAGCGCCTGACAGGATACGATCAGTCCGTGCTGAACTTTGGATAACACACCTTCCATTCCCATAGGAATCACCCTCTCTTCTCGGCATGATGCCGTACGGTTAATCCGACTTCAAAGGTGCGGTTCCACGGCATGTAGCAATCTGTAATTTCCACGCGGCCTTCCGGCCCGTTCACATATTCATTGAGCGCCTGCTCCAGCCGTCTGCGAATAACCGCAGCAACCGAGCCTCTCGGTCCATCGAGCATAAACTTGGTAAAACCCATCTGCTCCACAATCCCGTTATTCATAGCCGTACGTATCACAGCGCAATAACAGGCATCCTCGGTGTAGCGCAGCGACAGAAAATCCAAATGTTCCTCCGTAGAGCCATAGTGGGTATACAGCATGGACTGGGCAATGACGGTGCCCAGCGTGTTAGAACTGGTATTCCAGCCTGCATAACCCGCCAGCTTAAAAAGCAGTCCTTTTTGCTTTAATAGTCTAATTAGCTTGAGATCTGCGCCGTTGGCGTAGCCCACATCAGCAACTGCAACATTTTGACCTACATATTGCAGCATATAAGAACCGTACTCAACCAGCTCTACTACATTCCGATGTACATCATATCCGGTCATTGCACGCTGCTGGGATGAAGCTTCTGCCATCGTGTCACCGGGTGTGTTAGCCAACAAAATCAAATCAGCCTCCATTGCTGAGGAAGCTATTAGCCCACCTGCCGCCATAATATGATATTTTAAGGTTTCGTAAAAATAGCGATCTTCAAAAAGCGGAACTACGAATGCCCCCTGCAAAGCAGACAACCGAGGATACACCAGTGGGACTACATTATTCATCTTGTTAACCCAACGAGCCAGCAGCGTACAACCCACTTCATCTGCCCCCGGGTACATGTATACATTCAAATCCAGCCCAAGCTCAGAAATACGACTTCTTAGCCGCTGCTGATCCTTGGCGGTATAGCCGTAGGGAGCCGAATCATCCTGTGGGATGATCATAAAATTAATGATACCTTCTGCTACGAGATCCAATGCAACTTCATTGGCCTCCAAATTCACATGGCGACGCCCCAAGTAATCATCCAGTATTTCCATTGGCAAACGCTCGTTAATATCAACTAATTCAAGCAACTCTTCTGCGGTAGCGATCCCCAGCTCCTGACGATGCTCAATGAAGCCCTTTCTGAATATCTCACGACCCCAATCGGCATAGTAATCCGGTTCTTCATCAGCCAAAGAGTATTGCGGACAACGCATAATCAGTTGAAATGCATACAGAGTCAGTTGCGGATATAGCTGCTTTAGCTTGCGAAGCCGATTCACTCTATCTCTGACCTGCTCGCTCGACATACCGTGTAGTCGAGAAGGTACGATTCCTCCGTACAGCAACGTATCCATCGCAACAATGGCTCCATCAGCAGTCGCTGCGCGTTCTTCGAGCCATGCCCATAGTCTGGTCATATCGCCAGGGGTTTTCTTTTGTCCCATCCATTCCAATGGGGGCCGCTCCATTTCCAAGTCTGTGCCTTGTGCCAGTAAATAAGGAAATTGATAATTACAGGGCCGCTCATCCAGCGGTATAAAAAGTAATCGGGTGTTTGACTTCACCGTACATTCCACCTCTCCTGAAAATTACCGTTATCCTAACGGCAAATGATTATTTTCAGGGCAGCTATGCTGCCTTGGTTTCTTAATCCATCGCAGACACTTACAAGATCAGCCGATATTTGCCTTGTTCATCCTGATCGACATAACCCCACTGCGCGGCAGCTCGGATCGCCGGATTGCTACCCAGCCGAGCCTCCGCTTCTAAGCAAGCAGTGATACCGCGTCGCAGTTCTCCTGCGATTTCGTCCGTCAGAGGCGACGGCTCTGGCCCGTCAATTTCTTCGCTCGGCGTGCTGCTCTCCTCCGACTGTGCATCGTCCTGTCGCTCGCTGCTGAGCGCAGCTTGACGCAGCACCTGCCACAGGCCCGCGTCCAGCTCGGCACGTTCCAGCCACGGCGCGGCCTGGGACACGAACCCTGCGGCTAGATCATCGGCAGGCACGTTCCGTAGGACGCTCACCGCCTGAAGCAGCCGCTCAAAGTACATATCCAGCGCAGGGATATCGCGCATTTTCAAAGCAAGGTCCACGTCCTCATACGTGTTGCCGCCTAGTCGGCTGTTCCTATTTTGACGACAGAAAAACATCAGTTCATCCGCACGCTCTCCCGCTAACTCCCGCGCAGCCCATTCCCAAGATAGCTCAGGCATATACCGTTCACTGTTCCACATGTAGTGGGACATCGTGATGAGCGTCACTTTGGAGCATTCCCACTGATTCATCGGGTTGGCCACCATACCGGTATGTCCGCAGTCCGGTAGTCTGGAGTATCGTCCGCGTAGCGGATCAAGGAATAACCGATCATGGTCACAATCATTCACCGGGATGTTATCCCACAGCCACAGCTCATGCCCAAAGTATGCATGATTATCAGCGGCGTGCTCGCGACTAATCTGTGGAGCAAAAACAAAGTACCCCGTCCAGAACACCTTAATCTCCGGATGCAGCCGCTCACGGAAATCCTTTTTGTATTCGGTATCCCAATATGACCAATATTCCGAAGGACAGACCGTCAGCGTAAATTCAGGCAGTCGTTCAGCCAACCATGCATGCACCTTGTTCGTCAAAAAGACATGAGCGTGACCCGAGCGGCCCAGCAAATGTCGATTTTCCCCTTTGAGTACATAGTCAATGTCATCCATTAATACAGAAAAATGACGTACGCCAATCTTAATCACGGCCGCCAGCTTTTCCGTCAATTTGAGGAAATCTTCATCGCTGCCAAAGCTCAGGTCGTTCCCTGGGCTGATACAATAATGAAAATCAACCTCATGCCGTTCGCAAGCTTCCTTTAATTCGCGGATCTGGTCAAACGTATCCTCAGGGTACGGTTCTCTCCATAGCTCACGATGATATGGATCATCCTTGGGGGCATACATGAACGTGTTCATCCGGTGCGTAGCCATAAAACGGACGGCATCCAGCCGATCCGCGAAACTCCACGGTATCCCATAGAAGCCTTCAATAATTCCTCGGACCGGAAATGAAGGCTCATCCCGAATAGACATCACCGGCAGAGTACATCGCTCCTGTTCCACCTGAAGCAGGAGATGCAGGGCATCCATGCCGTATTTGAGCCCTCTTTTATTGGAAGCGTGGATTTCAATCCGCCCGTCCTTCTGAATGTCCAACCGATATCCGTCTGCAGCAAGCGTTCCGTCATATTCGAGCGCCAACTGTACGCTTCCCCGTGTTTCAGTCGGTACACCCGGTCCTGGAGGTGCAATGAGCTTGATCGGTCCCTCAGGGTCCAGCACACCTTCATACTCCTGATTCATTGCAAAGCGAGAGGACAGTTCACAGATCAGTCGCGGTTCGGAGATAACCAGCCTTTCCCCGCTGTCATACACATCACGAAAATAATATTGTATCTCCTGCCGTGATAGCCCTACACCTGAATGAGGCCCCATTCCTTTGGACAATTTCATCGCAATCGTCTCCTTCCCTTCACAGGCTGTTCGTAGCCGTAACTACTGGCTTATCCTTTTACCGCTCCCGCCAGACCTTCCATATAGTAGCGCTGTGTAAACAGGAACAATATAATGATCGGCAGTACCGAAATCATTGTGCCTGCAGCAATCCAGCCGAAGTTATAGGCAAATTGACCGTTGAGATACGTGAGCGCAGCTGCCAGCGGATATAGCTCCGTATCGTTCAAAATAACGATAGGCCACAGAAAGCTATTCCAGAACGACATCGCCTCCAATAGAGAGATTACAGCCAGCGCTGGCTTGACCAGCGGAAGCACCAGCTGCCACCAAATTCGGAACTCCGAAGCGCCGTCCATTTTACCGGAATCACGCACATCGGTAGGAATATGGATAAACGTCTGTCGCATTAGAAAAATGTTGAAAACGGAGACTGCCCCAGGCAACACCACACCTAAATAGGTATTGCCTAGATGAAGCCCTTGAATGGTCAGATAATGCACAATAAATGCGGTGTAGGAAGGAATAATCATCGTGGCAATCAGCAGCGTAAACACCAGATTTTTACCCTTAAAACGAAATACAGCCAAGGGATATCCTGTCAGACTGGCGAGCACCACATTGAGCACAACGCCCAACACCGTAATGATGACCGTATTCAGCATATACTTTGGAAAATTCATGAACTGCCACACTTGAACGTAGTTGTCGAAATCAATAAAGGTCGGAAAAATAGCGGGTGGCGTTGAAAAAATGTTGCGGCCTGGCATGAGGGATACGCTGAGCAGCCATAGGAACGGTCCCATTAAAAAGAGGGCGAGTAGCACTAGAAGCACGTAGATGACCGTCATTCTCAGCATTCGAGCAAGACTGCGCATGATGCGGCTGCTTTCCTTTTTAGGAAGAGATGAGCGTAGCATTTTGTCATCCTTTAGATTCATCAATAGGGATTGACACCGCCTTTCCTATTGAATCGGAATACGATAATACTAAGTACGGCAATCATTGCACCGACAATTAAGCCAAGCGCGGAAGCATATCCAAAATTAAACTGCTCCATGCCCTTTTGAAAAATATACAAGCTGGATGTCAACGTGGCCGTTCCCGGCCCACCCTTGGTTAGTACATATACTTCATCAAATACGCGAATAGCTGACATGAGCGATATAAGGGTACAGAACAGAACGTAGGGTCTCAGCAGCGGAAGAGTAATATGGACAATCAGACGCCATCGGCTTGCTCCGTCGACTCTAGCGGCTTCGTACAGATCTTGGGGAATATTTTGTAATCCAGCCAGATAGAGCATCATATAATACCCGAGTCCCTTCCACATTGTGATGAACATTAGTACATACAAAGCCAAGTTGCTGTCCGATAACCAATGGATGTCTTTGCTAATCAAGCCGACCTGCATGAGCAAGTAGTTCACTATGCTGCTTTTGCCCAACAGCCAGCTCCAAATTAAGGCTACCGCTACCATCGAAGTCACAACAGGGATGTAGTAGGTCGTACGAAATATTTTAATTCCCGGGATACGGCTATTCACAAGCACAGCCATCAGGATGGAGAAAATTTGAAGAAAGGGGACAATGAGCACGTACAACAATGAGTTCCAAATCGAAATAAGAAAGTTACGGTCCTTAAACGCCGCTTCAAAATTATCCAAGCCGACAAAATGGGTGTCTGATATGACAGAGTAGTCCGTCAATGCCAGCGGAATGCTGTAAATAATAGGCCAAAATACAAAGACGGCAAGCAATAACAGTCCCGGCGTCATAAAGGCCCAGGCCGTAAAGGACTCCGACCTCAACCATTTGATCATGCTGCATCACCACCTGATTTTGATAAATGAACAGGGGAGTATTCACTTACTCCCCTGTCAAACCTATTGCTTTAAAATATCGTTCACTTCCTGCTCCAAGGCAGTAAGCGTCTGCTTCGTATCCGCGCCATTCAATACCATATTTTGTAAAGCTCTCGCGATGGCACTGTTCACATCTTTGGCATTAGGCACACCGACCATATAATCTGTCGCCTTATCCAAGCTTTGCGCGGATACTACCTTGGCTTGTGCTTCTAATGATTTGTCAGACTGAGTAAAATATGGATCTTTAATGGAGTCTTTCGTGGAAGGTAGTGTATTCGCCGCTTTAGAAAAAGCTGTTTGACTCTCTGCGTTTGTCAAGAAAACAGCAAATTTCACCGCTTCGTCCACATGTGCAGACTTAGCAGGTACGACCAGGTCCATGGAATTGGAGAGCCGCACATCGGCTTTGCCGGTTGGGACAGGGACAGCAATTGTGTTCTTATAAACATCCGGCGCTGCCGTTTTGATAAAATTGATGAACGTCGGGCCTGCCAGCTCGAAAGCAACCTGCTCGCCGGCATAATATTTCACTTGTTGTGAGAATTCAGCGTCTTCCTTGAGTACAATGCCATCTTCCATCTGTTTTTTCAGATTATCAATCATAGTGACTGCTTCTGGTGTGTTGAACGCCGCTGCTGTCTTTTCTTTATTTAGAATAGGAATGCCGTCCACAGCGAAAAGCTTGGATACAAGCTGCTGAGCATAGCCTGCCTTGCCAATTTTTCTATTAATCTGACGCCCCCATTCAGACAATTCCTCCCGGGTTTTGGGCGGATGGGCAGGGTCCAATCCGGCAGCTTTGACCAGCTTTGTATTCATGTAAAGCACTTCTGTACCGGTATACCAGGGTAGCGCATAAGCTTTACCGTTAATAACTGTAGAATTATAAATACCCTCGAAATAAGCAGCCTTTTCCTCGGGCGACAAATGCTCATTCATATCAACAACAGCACCCTTGGAGCCCATTTGGCTAGCAAATTCTGTATTGAGATTGACTACATCTGGACTGCTGTTGCTAGCGATACTTGTCAACAGCTTGTTGGTTACTGCGTCATAAGGGTAATCCTTCCAGTCAATTTTGACATTGGGGTTCTTCTGCTCATAATCGGCAATCACCCGATTGAAATACGGGGTAAATGTAGGTTGTAGTGCAATGGTCCAAAATTGCAGTGTTACTTTCCCTCCGTCAACCTTTTCCGACTTTGATCCTCCACCACCGCAGCTGCTCAGCAGTACAACCAGCGCTAGCATAGATACAAGCAACCGTAACCTGCCTTTCGCTTTCTTTGTCACATGGTGACCCCCTTGTTCTTAGTTGATTAAGGCAAATTATAGCAGAAATGCCGCTAAAGAAGGAACGTTTTTTCAATAAAATAAATTTAGAAGGAATAATTTTTCTTTTATTGGATACAAAAAAGACGTCTCTTCAGCAGAGACGCCATTTCCCTAAATCAACCCGCAAAGGGTTTAATCTATTAATAGTATGGGGCCATGAAAACGTACACCAGTACACCAGTCAAGCTCACATATAGCCAAATCGGCATCGTCCAGCGTGCAATCTTACGATGTTTTGCTACCTGCATCGTCCATCCCCATACAACTGTGAACAGGGCCAGCGGTACAATAATCGCAGCCAGTATGCTATGCGAAATCAACAGCGTAAAGTAAATCGGCCGAAGGATACCCACCCCACCATATTTTGCAGTTTCCGGCGAAATGTAGTGAAAGGTCAGATAGGAAAATAAAAATAAAACGGTACTGGCGAAGGCCAGCAAAACAAAGGTTTTATGAAGCTTAATGTTCTTTTTGAAAATAGCAACCAGTGCAGCCACCAGAAAAATAAATGTGAAGCTGTTAAAAATCGCATTCAGCCTTGGGAAAATAGTGAGATCAAAACTCACACTACCCTGGTATCCGATCGGCGAAAAGAACAGCAGCAAAATAATCACGTTGGCTATTATGGAAACGGTGATAATCAAGGCTGTAAAATTACGATTGCTCGTTGGAACGTACTGCTTGTCCTCACTCGCTTTATTCATCATGAGCGTCTCCTTCGTTAAATTCAGGTTTTCGTTACTGTTGTAGTCATAACCATAATATATTATATAGAACTCATGGACAGCCTGTGAAGTGACAACAGTATGAACAATTTCATAGCCATCTGTCGGAAAATATGATTTAACATTTGAGAATAGCCCTTTACTTCCCTATATCAACGGTAGAATGCATTGATTTTACAAGCTTTATGCACACAAAAAACACCGGGAAGGTCTGATTACCCGCTCCGGTGTTGTATCGATTATGCAATTAAGCAGCCTTGATGATCCATATTCATTGCTGCCATACGTCACTGTATTCCTGATGGCGCTTGAATAGAGCAAGCGCGTACGAGCAAGCAGGAATAACCTTTTTATGCTCATTCCTTGCCATATCAACCACTCGGTCAATAAGCTCCTTGCCGATTTTTTGACCCCGTAACTGCTCGGATACAAATGTATGGTCAATGACCAATGAGTGGTCATCTATGGATTTATAGCCTACTTCTGCAACTACCTGCCCATCATCCACCATGACTACTGCATGGTCCTCCTCGCGAATTTGTCTCATGAAACCAATCTCCTTTCTGACTGAAGAACATCCCTTACAATTCCATGCTAACGAATTACTGCAATCACTTCATGCCGACGCAAGATATCCTTATCATTCCCCTATTTAGGAATCAGCGAAACATCACATACATAAAATAAGATCTATCGTCGACACTATATTTATTCCAATAAAGGCAAGGGAGGTGCTGCGTTGCGTACGGAATTAAAACCTGTCATCCCGTTTGAACCGGAACTGAGCGAAAAAGTACCTGTAGATGCAACAGGCCTTTGGCGTTACGAAATAAAATGGGACGGTACGAGAATTTTGACGTATCACGACCAGGGCAGCACGCGTCTGTTCAACCGCAAACAGCACGAACGAACGCTTTTATACCCGGAGCTTGCTCTCTTCCCCTCCTACTGTAAAGCTGATTCGGTCATATTGGACGGGGAAATGATCGCACTCGGTGCCGACGGTAAGCCATCGTTCCATGAAATTATGCGAAGGGATCTGATTCGTCGAACAGATCGAATTCAGTCAGCCTATGAAGCTGTACCCGCTACTTACATGTTGTTTGATATTGTTTATCTGAACGGGGAGTGGGTTCATCTTAAACCGTTACAGGAAAGGCTTGAGCTCCTGCATCAGATCATCATACCGAATGAACGGATTCAACTGGCTCCCGCTCATCCTGATGGACAAGCTCTATTTCAGGTCATGTGCAGCCAAGGAATGGAAGGCATTGTGTGTAAAAAGCTGGATAGTCCGTACACATTGGGCGGAAAAGACGGACGATGGGTCAAGGTCAAAAATTATGGCGATATCATTGCCGTTATCGGTGGCTATACCCTAAACGGAGGCATTATCAACGCTGTGTTGCTGGGCCAATATGATAAACAAGGAATGCTGCGCTATATCGGGCATGTGGGTACGGGTAAGCTGACTCGGGAAGATTGGCGTCAGCTTACCGAGCGCCTGCTGCCACATACCATATCGGAGCGACCTTTTAGCAATAGACCGGATCGGCATCAAGACGCATTTTGGGTGCAACCTATGTTTACCGCCAAGGTTCAATATAGTGAGTGGCGATGGCAAGAAGGACGTACCCTGCGCCAGCCCTCCATACAAGCCTTTGTGAATCAGGGCCTCGATCAGTGTATCGGCCCCTGGATATGACGTTTTGCAGATATATTTTTTAAAAAATGCAGAACAAAGTTTGTATAAATCATTGCAACCAGTGGTTAATTAAATTACAGTTAACTAATTAACTACATCGAGGTGGATCGCATGTTCTTTTTTTTGGACTCCGAAATTCGTCAACTGGCCTATAATCTCTTTCCAGGTGGCAATAAACCGATTGGTGTTTTGGTAGATTTATTTTCCATAACGTATGAAATACGCAAAAATATGGAAAAACGTTCACGTGAATTTGGTCTCTCCTACGGGCAATATATCGCGCTTTGTGTACTTTCAGCGCAAAGAGATGAAATGTCATCTCCTTCTGCTTTGGCTGATAAGATGGGTGTAAGCCGGGCAGCAATCAGTTCTATGGTTATTTCTCTCGAACAAGAGGGATTCATTAATAAATATGACGATCCCAATGACAAGCGGGGAGTGTTCGTGTCCCTGAACGATAAAGGAAGAAGTAAAATTCAACAGATGGATCCCTTTTTCCTAGGGCTGGCTTCACGTCTGATGTCAGACTTTAGTGAGTCGGAAATCTGTCAGTTCCAAACCTATTTGTCACGCGTACGTTCTGCGTTTGAAGATGTTAAAGGTTCGCGTCTAACCGACTCCAGAGAGGAGAGAGAAAAATGGTGCGAAGACTGAGACAAAAACTGTTCGTCAAACTTGCCCGCATATCGGCTGGCAGAATGGTAGCTGCGTCCGATTTCAAACCTTCGCATTCTCCCAAAGTACATCGGAAAGAAAGGATCATCCCCACCTCTATTGGTGACTCTAGGGTGATTGTATATGAACCTTCTCACCGGTCTGCTGATCCACTCCCTGTATTCGTTAATTTCCATGGCAGCGGTTTTGTAATGGGTAGCGCCGAGATGGATGATCCCTGGTGCCCGGTCATTGCTGAACGTGCCAATTGCGTCGTCGTTAATGTCGATTATCGCTTGGCCCCAGAATATAAATTCCCTATCCCGCTACAGGAAAGCTATGAGGTGACCCAATGGTTGTACAAGCATCCTGATGTGCTTAACGTAGATCCTCAACGCATTGCGGTCGGGGGGCACAGTGCGGGTGGCAATCTAGCGGCGGCGCTGTGTCTTATGGCCCGGGAGCGCAAGGAATTTCCGATTGTATATCAGGTACTGGATTACCCACCACTGGATATTGCTACAGATCCCAAATTGAAGCCCCAATTTGAGAAGGGGATTCCGCCACGAGTAGCAAAAATCTTTAATGAAAGTTATCTGAACTCACCAGATGAGGCGCGAAATCCGTTGGTTTCCCCCATTTTTGCAGAATCACTACATAATCTCCCTCCTGCTCTGATCATAACCGCGGAGTTGGACTCCTTGGCTGACGAAGCCGAGTTGTATGCCAAACGGCTGATTGAAGCAGATGTCCCCGTGAAGTATAAAAAATACATGGGTGCCGCACATGCCTTTACTCATAGCGGTGATCTCGCTGTAGCTGAAAACGCCTGGCACCTGATGAGCGATCAGTTGAAATTGGCATTTGAATTCCGCATCGGAGATGTCCTGGCAGAACTGAAGAAATAAAAATAAGCCTCCTGCTTCCACTGCCATTATGCAGTCGGGCTCAGGAGGCTTATTATTTATCATTACAAACTGTTAAAAGCGTCAGTCAATACAGGCACAATTTGCGACTTGCGCGATACAACGCCTTTTAGAACAGCCTTATTGTCGTCCAACTGAACATTATAGGCTTTCTCAACCGCTTGTGCTTGGCTTCCCAGGGCAATACCAATGGAATCACTGTTCACGATGTCTGTTACAACGAACAGGAACAGATCGAGATTTTTGGCCTCAATGGTTTGGGATAATGCAGCTTCTAGGTCAGCTTGACGCGATAGCACATCGTTGACGTCTACTGCGTTCACTTGAGCAATTTCCACTTTGCGACCATTCATCTGAAATTCTTTGGCATCCAGACTTACTAACTGTTCAATGGTATGACCACTCAAATCAGCTCCCGCTTTAAGCAAGTCAAAACCGTAACGATCTGCATCTACACCAGCAATTTCAGCCAGTTCACGAGCAGCAGCTACGTCTTGATCCGTGCAGGTTGGGGATTTAAACAACAGGGAATCGGAAATAATCGCGGACAACATTAGACCTGCGATTTCTTTCGGAATCGCTATACCATTTTCCTTGTAGAGCTTGTTCAAAATGGTGGCTGTGCAACCCACCGGTTCAGCGCGGAAGTATAACGGCTGGCTTGTTTCAAAGTTAGCGATCCGGTGATGGTCGATGACTTCAGTTACACGTACCTTGTCAATATCAGCGGCGCTTTGCTGGCGTTCATTATGATCGACCAGAATGACGTTGTCCGTTTCAGCAGCAACCTGCTCAACCAGACGTGGCGCGCTCACTTTGAAATAATCCAGTGCATACTGCGTTTCCCCGTTCACCTCGCCCAGACGAACCGGCTCTACGTCCGCGCCTAGTTTGGTTTTTAAGTCTGCATAAGCAATAGCTGAGCAAATGGTATCCGTATCCGGATTTTTATGCCCGAAAATCAACGTTTTTGCCAACATAATCGACTCCTTTGCCTTAGGCATTTTACATGATTGTGAAACCTCAACAATTCCAATGCAGATTATATCATTAAATCTCGCATTCTCCCATTCCCCTTTGATTGTTTTCAAAAATAATCTAGTAAATTCATAACATTTCCATGGAATCTACATGTAATGTTACCCTTATTTTTTCTAAAAATATAAAAAACATATAGTAATATATCCCACCAATATGGTAAGATATGCCTCAAAACTGGCAAGTTAGTCACCAGTGGTCAATTCTATTATTTTAGATATTAAGGGAGGCGTGAGAACAACGGCAGTGGCTTCAAATCCTAGTATGTAGACATATCATATTTTGATTGAAAAGAGGGAAATCTTTGAAAAAGCCGATCATTTTGAAAAAAATACCTGTCGTATCACTCGCTCTTGCCTTGACGGTAAGCTTGTCTCTGCCGTCTGTCAGTTCTGCTGCTACCGCAGATCTACAACTCAACTCATTTTTGGAAGCTCAGCAAGCATTGACTATTGAGGCGGCTCCGGCCTTCATTTCGCCAGAGCTAAGCACAGACTCTTCCCGCCAGGTCAGAGTCATCGTACAACTTGATGGTGAGCCCTTAGCCGTGGACAAATATGCGGCACGTTCAGGCGTCCAAGCTTTCACAGCTCAATCTGAGCAAAAAGCGGAATCCGCGATTGCCACCGAGCAAACTACGTTCGTGGACCAAGCCGCTGAGCATGGTATTTCTCTCCAGGTGAATTACCAGTACAACACGGTGCTTAACGGCTTGGAGGTCACATTGCCGGCCAATAAGATTCCAGCACTGGCTAAACTGCCAGGCGTAAAATCCATTCATGAAAACAAAACGTATTATTCCATCCCCGTACAGGACCCGCCAACACTTACAGCCAGTGAAGCCACTTATGATAACGCACCGCTGGACCAGATTGGTGTTCCTGAAGCCTGGGCCAAAGGATTGAATGGCGAGGGAATCAAGGTCGGGGTTATTGATACCGGTATCGATTATGAGCATCCGGATTTGAAAGAAGCCTATAAAGGCGGATATGACTCTTTTGAACAGGACAACGACCCTTACGAGGAACCGTTCCTTGAAAAAGAGAATGACCCATACGGCACAGGTTTTAGCGGAACGACACATGGTACTCACGTCTCCGGCACGATTGCCGGTAAAGCCGCAAATAAATCCTCAGATATTGTACAAAAGGGTATTGCCTATAAATCGGACTTATACGTGTATAAAGTGCTTGGACGCAATACCAAGACGGGTCGTTCCTCCGGTTCCTCCGCACAGGTCATTGATGGCATTGAACACGCTGTCAAAGATGGTATGAACGTCATTAACCTGTCGCTGGGCTCGGATTCCGAAAAGGACCCGAACTCCCCAGATTCCATTGCTATTAATAATGCTGTACTTTCCGGCGTAGTCGCGGTCATAGCGAATGGTAATGCGGCACAGGAAGGCCCCTATTTTTATTCCATGGGTTCTCCCGCAACATCACAGCTGGCGATTTCCGTCGGTGCAGCTACTTCGCCGAGCAAAAGCTTCTCGGGTACAGCTTCGGTCACCCGTGACACCTATTGGGAGGCTAACGGTGAATTGAAAAAGACCGTAACTAATGATGCTTATGCACATTATGATTTTAATTTGATGGGCTGGGAGACAGGCAGAGAAGACTTTGCCTCCATTTTGGGAACTGCCCCTTATGAGCTCGTATATGCGAATCTGGGACAACCTGATGATTTTGAAGGGAAAGACGTAGCAGGAAAAATCGTCCTCGTTTCACGCGGCAACTTGGCATTCGTGGATAAAATCACAAATGCGAAAAAAAACGGCGCGAAGGCTGTTATCGTTTTTAATGGGAATACGAAAGCGGGCGACATCACCAAAGCTGATTTAGGGGAAAGTATTTCAGGTCGCGATGACTATGTTAATTCCAATTTGGGTGACAGCTTTGACTTTATTCCAACCTTTGACATGAAAGGTAAGGAAGGCCGTGCACTGGCTAAACAAATCGTAGACAACGCTGGAGAAAAGTTCTCAGTTTCCTTTGGAGCAGACTATATTCGCACAGATAATGCAGGTAATACCATGGCCGATTTCAGCTCCCGCGGACCGAACGGAGATGAACTGCTCAGTATCAAACCGGACGTGAGCGCACCAGGTGTTGGCATTTTATCAACCTACCCTGCTTTCGCCAAGTTCTATCCAGATGCATCGTATGAGCAGGCTTACAAACGTAGCAACGGTACAAGTATGGCGTCTCCACATGTGGCTGGACTTGCTGTGCTGCTGAAGCAACAGCATCCAAACTGGACACCGTTTGATATCCGCGCTGCTCTGGCAAACACTTCGGTTACACTCTTTGATGAGGATAAAATCCAATATGATGTGTATTCCCAAGGTGCAGGCCTTGTAAACATCGCTAATGCGATTCAGACGCCAGCCCTGCTGGAAACCGTCGAAAAGATTACGATTCTCGACAAAAACTTTAATCGGCAGGAGGTTGTGAATTATAATCCTTCTGCCAGCTTCGGGGTGTTACGACCTGGTAGTGATGCTAAGCAGATTCAGCTTCAACTCAAAAACTTGTCAGCTAACACTGTGCAATATGAAGCCAGCACCGTTTTACATGATAATGTAACTTCTGATCCAACTCAACCGATTGCTACACCTGACGTGAGCAACATTGCCGTTCAGTTGCAAGGTGTCGGCGCGAATGGAGCAATCTCGGCAGAACCGGGTAAATCGCAACCGTTCTTCCTGTCTGTACAACCAAATTCGGGTGCAGCCACAGGTGTATATGAAGGGGAAGTTATTCTGAAAAGCGCCGGACTGCCAACACTTCATCTGCCGTTCGTCGTTCATGTGGGCAAAGAAAATCCTACAACTGGCTTCGGCTTGCAGGACTTGAGTGTCACCAACCCGATTATTTATCCGAGTCGTACAGGTGCTCAACGTTCAACAGATTTGGCATTCCGCCTGACCACAGATAAAACCAACCAGATCGCGCTTTATGTATACGGCGTAGATGATAAATTAATTGGTCTTATTGACGGCATTACGACTTCCAAAGAACAAGGAGCCAACGCTCGCCTCAAACAAGGCGCATATTCCTTCAAGGATATTGACGGAAGTTACGTCGAATTAGATGACAAGGGAAAACCCATTCTGGATGCTAATGGTCAGCCCGTGATTCAGCATTTGAAGGACGGCGTATACAAGCTGGAAGTCAGCGCTCCGGAGCTGAATGCAAAAGGCGAAGTCGAGAGTACTACTAAAGGTCCTAAACTCTTCACCGCCACTAAAGCTATTCGCGTGGATAATAGCGCCGCATCTAGCGGTAGTGGTGGAGGCGGAGGTGGTGGAGGTGGCGGCAGAAGCAATACTACACCTTCTGCTACAACGAACACATCCACTCCTGTCCCTACATCTGCACCTTCACTTCAAAGCGTTGTGAAACAAGGACAGGCTGTTAAAACTATCACTACAGCCGTTGCATTGAACAATAATGTACAGTCGCTGACAGTAACCGATGCAGATTTGCAGGCTGCCGTGACAGCAGCAGGTTCCAGCCCGACAGCTATTGTACTGTCGGCTACTAGCCAAGCAGGCCAAACGACGAAGGCATCGCTCACTTCCACACAACTGGTAACGTTGGGCAAGGCTTCAGCAGGAAGCAGCTTGATTGTAAGCAATACAGGTTCTTCTCTGGCTTTGCCAGTATCCGCTCTGAAAAATGTTCCTGCTGGTGCAAGCATTGAAGTGGTAATCAGCAGCCAGACAGAGGCGAGAAGCACTTTTACAAGTAAGCTGAAAGGCTCCAATGTGATCGGCACCCCGGTAGGGTTTGAAGCTAATGTTGTCACTGGTGGCAAGAGTCAATCGCTCAAAGTTGCTCCAGGACAGTTTATTAGCAGATCCTTTACCGTACCTGGTCAAATTGATTCCAATACAGCCGGTGTACTCTATACGGCAAATGAAAATGTCTATCCCGTTCCATCCGTCTTCACCAAGCAGGCTGATGGATCTACCGTCGTCAAGGTAAGCCGTCCGGGCTTCTCGACGTATGCAGCGGCGACACGTCCCGTTAGCTTTGAAGATATTTCATCGTCGTATGCCCAATCGGAAATTCAATCACTGGCGAACAAGTTGCTGATTAACGGCACGACTGACACGACTTTCTCACCGAAGAAGAACGTGACGCGTGCAGAATTTGCAGCCCTGATAACCCGAGCACTCGGCCTGACACCAGGTACTGCTGCACCATTCAGTGATATCCCGGCAGGTAGCTGGTACTCCGGCGATGTAGCAGCCGCTTATGAAGCAGGATTGATTACGGGCCGCAGCAGCGACAAGTTTGATCCGAACGCTAATATCAGTCGTCAAGAAATTGCTGTCGTGCTGGGTAAAGCTGTAGACCTGCTTCAAATCAAAGCTACAGCCGATGGCCCTGCACGTACACCGTACCATGATGCTTCATCCTTTGCAGGCTATGCCAAGGACAGTATTGAAAAAGTAAGTGCAGCAGGTATCATCAACGGAGAAGCGATTAAAGGTTCCTCCTACTTCCAGCCGAATGCACCTACAACCCGTGAGGCATCTGCCAAGGTGCTACATGTACTTTTACAAAAAGCTTCGCTGATTAACTAACAATAGAAAAGCCTCCCGAGCCGTGTTATAACCAAAGCTGCGGTTCGGGGGGCTATTTTTATGTTACGCCATAATCTTAAAAACTATACTGTTCCCGCTAAAGGTAGCGTTACTTTGAATACACTTCCCGTTCCCGGTGTGCTTTCAGCCGTAATGTTCCCGCCGTGTGCTTCCACGATAGACTGTGTAATGGCCAGACCAAGGCCCGCCCCGCCTGAGCTACGTGTACGCGATTCATCTCCACGATAAAAACGCTCAAATATCCGCTCCAACTGTTCTTTACTCATGCCTGGTCCGTTATCACGAATTTGGATATCCACCAACTTCTTACCTGCAGACAGGTTTACCTGGATCACACCTCTTTCCATATCAGTATGCTGAACAGCATTATGAAACAGGTTGAGCACTACCTGCTTGATTTTATCCCCCTCTGCCAACACCCGTATACCTGCCGTCATATCAAAAACTACCTTACGTGTACCTGCCAGCATAAGGAGCTGCGGTTTCATTTCCAACAGCAACGCATCTAGTGGTATGTCCTCCAGTTTCAACTCCGGTGTTCGGTCCAGCTTAGCCAACAATAGTAAATCAGAGACCAGTTTATTCATCCGCTTGGATTCACCGTACATACTTTCTAGTGCCGATTGAAGCTGCTTCGGATTAGATGCTGCTCCACGAAGCAGCACTTCCAAGAAACCGTGAATAGATGTGAGCGGGGTGCGCAGTTCATGGGAAGCATCCGCAATAAATCGTCTCATCTGCATCTGCAATTCCCGTTCGGCAGCAAACGAATGCTCCAACCGTTCCAGCATCCCGTTAAATGAAACTGCCAAACGATCCACCTCATACTGCCCCTGCTCTGCGTCAAAGCGCTCGGCCAGATTGCCCGCATCAATACGTTTGACTGCCTCGACCATCCTGGAAAGGGGGACCAACGTGCGTCGCAGCACAGGAAGCATAAGCGCCAACCCAATCGCAAGCGCAATCAGTGACAATAAAATAAAGGTGCGGAGCTGGTTAATCAACTGCTCTTGCATAGAATTCGTGGATACGCCCATTTGAAGTAAACCGGACGAACGGTCAGGTGGACCGAGCGGACGGAATACAACCAGTTGCTCTTTCCCCTGAGCATCCGTGATTAATTGATAGCCGTGACGCATACGTTTGCTCTGCTGCATCGCATGATATTGCTCAATGGTGAGACGTGGCGGCTTAAGCCCGTTTTCGTTGGACAAGCTCTGGAAGGTGCCATCTATATCTATAGAAGCGAGCGACATATCCGGCCAGAACAAAAACGGCCCCGGTCGATTATTCCTCCGATTAGTTTGTTCTTGGGGAGCGGTTACCCCACTCTGCTCCTGTGAATCCTTAATCAATAAATCGGCAGGAATTGAATTCAGCTGCGTATCCATAGCTTCTGCCCGACTGCGATACAGAAAATCTTTCATCAGAAAATATTGTAGAAAACCAATTAATACGAGCAGTAAAGCCAAAATGAGTAACGTTCTGGCTAAAAGCTGGGACCGGAGAGAACGGAGCGCATATTTTCTCCGACTTTTCCCGCCCGCCTTCATAGCAGATCCACCCGGTATCCCACACCGCGCAGCGTACGAATGACCCGGTGCTCCTTGTCTTTGAGTTTTTCACGTAAGGAGCGGATGTACACTTCAACAATATTATCCTCGCCCCCAAAATCGTACCCCCATACCCTGTCCAGTATACGACTTTTACTCAGCACAATCCCGTGGTTTAGCACCAGAAACTTCAATAGTTCATATTCGGTAGGCGACAGCTCCAGCACCTGACTCTGATAACGAATTTCCTTCCGTCGATCATCCACTTGAAAGGGTCCGTGAACCACTTCGCCCAGTAGATCGGGGAACTGATTGCGCAGGCGTGCTTCAATGCGAGCCAGCAACTCATTAAAACTGAAGGGCTTCACGACATAGTCATCCGCGCCGATTTTCAAACCCTTTACCCGATCGTCTACATCATCCTTGGCGGTCAGCATAATAACCGCGATGTTATCCTCCGTCTCCTTGAGACTTTGGCACACCTCAAAACCGTTCATTTCCGGCATCATCACATCCAGCACCGCTACATGCGGACGAAACTCTCTTGCCAAATCGAGCGCTTCACTCCCGTTCTCGGCGGTTCTGACTTCGTATCCTTCATTAATCAGTCCAAGCTCTAAAAATTGCAAAATATGAGGCTCATCATCTGCCAGCATAATTTTAACTCCGTGTATTGGATTCATTATTTAATCTTCCCTTTCATGTTGCCGCATTTTTCTCATAAAAAAGTCGGTTCATTTTTTACCTGTATCTAATATACCTGAATCCTGTTGCAAAAAAAGCACCTCTGCTCAGCTTTCAGCTAACGTTCAGGGAGCGCTCAGAACCCATTAAGGTACGTATGACATGATAATAGCAAGCCGGTAGTTCACCGGGCCAAGATCAGAAGCGACTGGTCATTCCGCAGTCCTGAAGATAGCGGCTAGAACAACGGAATAAATACAAAGAATTTTCACAGGGAGTGGAATGAACATGATTAAGAAATGGTTTAAGACCAGGGCGGACATCCCCCTGATCATCATTATGCTGATATCCGCATTTTTGAACGGATACAACATCTGGCAAGACAAATATGTAAACACCTACTATACGACGGCCGTAGCAAGCATGCTACAGAGCTTTCACAACTTCTTTTTCGCCTCACTTGATTCTGCCGGATCAGTAACGGTAGACAAACCGCCTGTGGTGTTCTGGATTCAGACACTGAGCGCCTATATATTCGGGCTTCACGGATGGAGCGTTATCTTGCCACAGGCGCTAGCTCAGGTCGGATCGGTCTTGCTCGTTTACTTACTCGTCAAACCGAGCTTCGGTACGATGGCCGCACGATTGGCCGCCTTCGCCATGGCAACGACACCGATAGCCGTAGCGGTTAGCCGCACGAATAACATCGACGCTATGTTGGTCTTCACACTGTTGCTCGCAACATGGCTATTGTTCAGAGGCATTAGAAATAGCAAAACCGGGCTGATCCTTGCTGCTTTCGCAGTCGTAGGCATCGCCTTTAACGAAAAAATGTTGCAAGCCTATATGATCGTTCCCGCACTGGGTTTGTTCTATTTGCTGGCTTCCAAGTTTAACTGGAAGCGAAAAGCAGTAACACTGGTAGGATCAGCAGTTGTCCTCCTGATCGTATCGCTCTCCTGGGCAGTCGTAGTGGACTCCACTCCAGCAGATGAACGCCCTTATATGGGGAGTAGCGGTACCAATTCTGTACTGAATTTGGCCTTTGGTTATAACGGCCTGTCCCGTCTGACAGGAGATCAGGGTACAGGTGGCAATCGTGGCGGAGAGCGCATGGATCGGAACAATAACGCTACAACGAATAGCGGCAATACGAGCACGGATCAGGCTCAGACGACTACATCATCGGACAGTACTACCACTACGGGTGACTCTGGTGCCAACAACATGGCAGCAGGCGGATTCGGTGCAGGTGGTCAAATGCCACCGGGTGGATTTGGCGGCAACGGGCAAGGTGGCCAGGGTGGTCCTGGCGGTGGACCGGGAGGAAATTCCGGTGGTGGCATGTTCGGCACTGGCGAAAAAGGACCTTTGCGGTTGTTCCAATCTTCCCTGTCAGGTCAAGCCAGCTGGTTGCTTCCATTCGCATTGATCGCTTCCATCGGTCTGCTTGCAAGCATTCGACGTCGTAATATCACACAAAAGCACAAAGATGTCATCTTCTGGCTGGCCTGGTTGATTCCCGTAGCTGCATTTTTCAGCGTAGCAGGATTCTTTCATCATTATTACCTGATTATGCTCGCACCACCAATTGCAGCGCTCTTTGGAGCAGGATTCGTAGAATTGTGGAAGCAGTATCGTGAGCGTTCCAACTGGCTCTCCTGGCTGTTACCCGCCGCAGTATTGGCAACCTCGGTATTTAGCTGGTTTGTTTTGCAAAATTACAACGATACCATTGGTAGCGGCTGGTCCATCGCGGTATTGATCCTAGGGATCATCGGCACGGCGCTACTGGTAGTAGCACGAATAAAATCTGAGAAGTTCACAAGATTCGCCATCATTGCAAGTGTACTCGCTATGTTTATCGGCCCTGTGTACTGGGCATTGACACCGATCGTCTACGGGGGGAACAGCATGATTCCACAAGCCGGACCGACTCAATTTGGCGGCGGGGGTGGCGGAATGCCGGGTGGCAATGATCGCACTAGAGGCCAGAGCGCTAATGGACAACAAGCCGAAGGAACTCAAACGAATAACCAGACCAATAATGTAGAGAATTCCAGTCCTGATGGAAATACTTCAAGCACACAAACAAGTACAGACACGGAACAAAAATCTTCTACCCGTTCCAGAGGAATGGGGGGACCCAACGGTAGCCAAAGTTTAGATCAAAAAACGTTGAGCTATTTGCAAAAAAACAACACAGGTGAAACCTACCTTTTCGCAGCAAGTAATTATTCAACGGCTGCTCCTTACCTGGTCGAGGCCGGACAAAAAGTAATTATTATGAACGGTTTTGTATCTTCCGATCCAGTCTATACCGTCGATAAAATCAAGGCGCTGGTCGAAAGCGGCCAAGTGAAGTACTTCATGATTTCTGGTGGAGGCGGCGGACCGGACGGCGGTAACTCTGAAGTCACTGCATGGATCAAAGAACACGGCAAAGTGATCCCTACAGATGAATGGAAAACAACAACAGGCGAAACAAGTACAGACGTTAAAGCAACCGAGAGCGGAAGCGACACCACAAACAGCAATGCAAACGCCCAGGATGGTCAAGGTGGCCCTGGCGGAGACGAACGTGGTGGAAGCGGTACTTTATACGAAATCACATTATAAAATGAGGAGGAACTACAAATGAGTGAACCTATCCGTTATTCCATAGTTATTCCGATGTACAACGAGGAAGCCGTTATTACGGAAACCTACCGGAGGCTGAAACAAGTCATGGGCTCAATGGGTGAGCCCTACGAGCTGATCTTCGTAAATGATGGAAGTTTGGACCGCAGCGTCCAATTGATCAAGGAATTCAGTCTCAGAGATGACACCATTGTATTGATTGATTTCTCTCGCAATTTTGGTCATCAGCTAGCGATTACCGCCGGGATGGATTATGCGGTGGGAGAGGCGGTCGTCGTCATTGACGCCGACCTCCAGGACCCGCCGGAACTGATTGTTGAGATGGCTAACAAGTGGAAGGAAGGCTATGAGGTGGTCTACGCCAAACGGCTCAAACGCAATGGCGAAACTCGCTTCAAAAAATGGTCTGCCAGCCTCTTTTACCGTGTACTTAAAGCATCAACGGATATTAATATCCCGGTCGACACCGGGGACTTCCGCCTAATGGATCGCAAGGTCATAGAAGAATTGAAACGGCTACCGGAAAATAACAGATTCGTTCGTGGACTGGTCAGCTGGATCGGGTTCAAACAAACTGCTGTAGAATATGAGCGTGACGAGCGGCTCGCAGGCGAAACCAAGTATCCGTTGAAACGAATGATCAAGCTCAGTCTGGACGGGATCACATCCTTTTCGATTAAACCGCTTAAGCTGGCAGGGTATATCGGCGCACTTCTATCCATGTCCGGCTTCCTGTATCTGATGTACGTATTGTTTCTCAACTTTTTCACCGATTCCTATGTGATGAAGGGCTGGTCGTCTATGATTAGCATCAGCCTGATCTTCGACGGGGTGATCCTGATCATTCTCGGTATTATGGGTGAATATGTTGGACGGATTTATGACGAAACCAAAGCACGTCCGCTTTACATTGTCCGTGAGCATCTGGGTGGACAATACGAAAACGGTCCGACACATGCTATGAAAGCCCCTGAACCCCGTGAATCCCTGTACATGCAAGGAGCCCGTGATAGCCTGATTTCGGCAGGACGCACAGTGCGCGGCAACAGTGCAGTATATACCGGACCTAAATCCGGTCATGGAGCCTAACCCATGAAAAGTCGCATGGCCCAACTGCTTCCTATGATCCGATTTGGCATCGTAGGTCTGGTGAATACGGGTGTAGATTATATCATTTTTATGCTGCTGGCTTGGGTCGGGGTACCGGTTATTGTGGCGCAGATCATTTCGTACAGCTGCGGCACAGCCAACAGTTATATTTTGAACAGCAAATGGACATTCAACAAACAACTATCAAACGACACTAATAAGCGTCAATTACCTAAATTTATCGTCATCAACCTGATCGTTTTGGGGATAACCTCCTTATTACTGCAAGTGCTTCACACTGGAACCGAGCTGCCACTTGCTTTAAGCAAGCTGATCGCGACCGCAGCCGGAATGATCATCAATTATATCGGGAGCCGATACTGGGTATTCGGTTCCCCATCACGAAAGGAAAGTGAGTTTCTATGAGAAAAATTACAAAAGCTGTTATTCCAGCCGCCGGATTAGGAACCCGTTTTCTACCAGCTACGAAAGCTTTACCGAAAGAGATGCTTCCAATCGTAGACAAGCCAGCTATTCAATATATCGTAGAAGAAGCCATCAAGTCCGGAATTGAGAGCATCATTATCGTAACGGGGCGTAATAAAAAAGCCATCGAGGATCATTTTGACAAGTCTGTGGAGTTGGAGCAGGTACTGGAGAGCAAAGGTAAATATGATCTCCTACGTGAAGTTCAAAGCATCGGGGGTAAAGCAGTCATTCACTATATCCGTCAAAAAGAACCCCTCGGCCTGGGACATGCGGTCAGCTGCGCTCGTCAGTTCATTGGCGATGAGCCCTTCGCCGTGTTGCTGGGCGATGATATTATGAATTCCTCCACCCCGGCGATTCGTCAAATGATGGATGTTTACGAAGCGACTGGCAAGCAAGTGGTCGGCGTGCGCACAGTGGAAGAACAGGATGTAAGTAAATACGGCATTATTGACTCCACTCACCAGAACGGTCTCATTCATGAAGTCGGTGGACTTGTTGAAAAACCTTCTCCGGCAGAGGCTCCTTCGCGGCAGGCAGTCATTGGTCGGTATGTGTTGGAGCCTTCCATTTTCTCTATATTGGAAAACCTGTCCACTGGAGCGGGCGGTGAATACCAATTGACAGATGCCCTTCATCAAGTAGCATTGCAGAACCAACTGCTCGCATTAGAGCTGGAAGGCACACGTTATGATATTGGAGATAAAGCTGGATATCTGGAAGCCGTGCTCCACATGGGTATGCAACGCGAAGATTTGCGTCCGATGCTTGACTCCATGATGCGCGAGTGGGCACTTGCTTCAATGATAAAATAGGGTAATTTCCTCCCTCCGAAATCCGACGGGTGCTGTGAAATCACGAGAGTAGATGGATGAACATATAAACTTGTACAATATAGGAGTACATCAGCATTTGAATCTACACGGCCGCCCAGTCGAAACTAAGGAGGAAAAGGACCTATGATCCCTGAGGGAAATCTGCAAAGTAATGTGGATCGTTTCAACGGTTTTGCCGACAACTACGATCAGCACCGCCCGGAAGCGCCGTCACTCGTCGTGGAAATCATCAGCCGCTATCTGGAGCGAAACGTAGAGCTAGTTGCCGATATTGGCTGCGGTACAGGACTTTCAACTTTCATATGGGAAAACGCCGCTCGGCAAATCGTCGGTATCGAGCCTAACCCGGACATGAGAGGAAAAGCACAGCACAAGCTGGAGACAGCAGGAACGACAATGGCAGAAACCATTTCCTTCAAAAGCGGGTTCTCCAACAACCTGCCCTTTGAAGACGGAACTGTAGACGTCATTACCTGCTCTCAATCCTTTCACTGGATGGACCCCGAGAGCACGCTTCAGGAAGCGGGCAGGGTCTTGGCTCAGGGCGGCGTGTTTGCAGCCTTTGACTGTGACTGGCCTCCGGTGCTGCAATGGCAGATAGAGCAAGCTTATACAGAGCTTATCACCAAAGCGGATACCCTTTTGGAACAGGAAGCCCCAGTAGAGCAACAAGCTCATAAATGGAGCAAGGACCAGCATTTAGCTAATCTGCACCGCAGCGGACAATTCCGATATACCCGGGAGATTGACTTCCATAACCGTGAGCAGTGTGACACAGCTCGCTATACAGGGCTCGCTCTCAGCCAAGGGGGTATTCAAAGTCTCTTCAAACTTAGCAATCGAGCGCTTGACGACGATATAGCCCGCTTCGTGAAGCTGGTAGAGAATCATTTTCAGGGCAGAACACTAGATATCCTGTTCAGTTATCGCATGCGGCTCGGCATCAAGTAGAAAGGAATCAAGGTCATCGTGGATGATACGCTCTTCGGCTTAAGGCAAAAAAGGCCCTCCCTCGCCTCGTAAAAACGAGTGCGTACAGGAGAGCCTTTTTTGCTTCAATAAATAGCCACAGTCATATCCCTGCAAACCTAAGTCGCAGTTCCGCTGTGTGTTTCGACTTAGGAAGAGCGAACAGCCAATAAATGCGCCAACCGATCAGGATAGTCCGTGATGATGCCGTTCACCCCGGCCTCCAGCAGACGCTTCATTTCTTCCGGTTCATTCACCGTCCATGGGTGGTAGACGACGCCTAATGCCAAAGCCTCTGATACAGCTTCTGGTGTAACAACTTGTTTGTAGGCATGAAGTGCTGTAACCCCGAATTGGGTGGCATACTCCGATGGACGAACCATAATTTCGATATACAGCGCCCCCGTCTTGATTTCAGGAGCAAGCTGCGCACAGAGCGCCAGCGATTCGTGATTGAAGCTGGATATGATTACCCGCTGTTCCAACCCAAAACGCTTCACGGCAGCAATGACCTCTTCCTCCATTCCCGGATAGAGATAAATGCTATTTTTCAACTCTAAATTAATAATTGTATTCGAGGACTGGGCTAGTTCCAGTAGCTCATCCAGCATCGGGACCCGCTCACCTCGGAATTTCTCATCAAACCAGCTGCCCGCATCCAGTTTATTTAATTCTTCTAGCGTAATATCCTTTACATCCAGTGAGCAACCTGTCGTACGCTTCAGCGACTCATCGTGAATCAGCACCAGATGCCCATCTTGGGTGCGCTGCACATCCGTTTCTATACCTGTTGCTCCCAGTTCCAAGGCGTGGCGGAATGCCGCCATCGTATTCTCGGGACATACACCAGAAGCTCCGCGGTGTGCGAAATTAATCACCTTTTCGGTTACAGTCACAACATAACCCCTCCTGTCATTTCACAGGAACATTATACCTGCTCATTGTTTGGGCTGTATAAAGTATTCGTCACAGCTACCCCTTCTTCTATGCCGTTTGAACAATTTTCCCGATCCAATCGGAATAAAACGTATTCCCGTTCCGTCGATCAAAATCAGCCGCCGCTGACTCTGCCAGTGGCCTAAAATACGCAATGATTTCTGCCAATGTGCGATCCTCTCTAGCCCATTCCAAGGAAGCCGGCAACCGGATCAACCGTTTTTCTCCCGAAGTATCCAACTTTTGCAGTAGACTCACCATCGTCGCGTAAAAATACATCTGCTCCAGCCCGCTCTCATAGTCCAACGCCATATGTAGATGACGCTCTACCACTTCGATTCCTTGAATTGGATCGGCAATCGCCAAATATTCGATATGCTCCGCTATCGTTTTCAGGAAGTCGCGGTTATCTCGAATTAGGCGATAGCCTTTGCGATGATTGTCCTTTGCCTGATCAACCTCGCCTTGACGATAAAGCGGCAACAGCACCTGAGAAAGCGTCACATGCGGTACTTCTGCACATTTCATCCGTCCCGACAAAATCGGTTTTGCCACGGCAAGCGCCTGCTCGTCTTCTCCGGTCAAATAATAGAACCGTACCATCTGGCTCTGTTCGCAGGCCTCACAATCACTCATACTGTCCCGCTCGACCAAGCGGAAGGTATCCAGATATCGCCGTGCTTCATCCAGTTCGCCCATGTCCATCGCGATGCGGAACTTATAATAGTAATATGGACGCTCATTATACCCATATTCGGCATAACGTCTGCGCATATCCTCCGCCAGATCTTCTATTTGAGTCTTTGATATATTGGAAAAGCTGCACACCTTCCCGAGTATCCATTTGTAATTCCACAACAGCTCATCTGCGTCGTATTCCTCTGGATTTTGATCAAATTGGCCGAGCTGCCACGAAAAAGCAATCAGCGACTTCAACGGATATCCGTTAAAAATAGCGCAGTCCACAATCTCTCCCCGGATTTCATAAGCAAGTTCCTTCAACCCGGATGTGTCTGCCAAGCGGACAGCTTCTTCCAGAATCGCCAGCTTTGCTGCACCCCCGGGCAGATCCTGCGCCTGTTCCATCAATTCATATATCGTATCTTCCATTTGGCTCCCCCTATAATTACGTAATTACGCATTTTGTCCGTTCCCTAATCCCCAATTGATAAAATGCAGTACACTCCGATTCATCAGTCCCAACTCACTGCGGTTCATCGGGTAGTGCCCCATCATAAGCGCATTCACATACATCATTTCTGTAGCTGCCGTGACCATCTGCGTATCGGTAGCTTCAAGAATCCGCGCCACCACCGGGTTGTTCAGATTAAAGTATAAGGTGGAATAGCCCGAATTTTGCTGGACTCCTGCTTTCAGACTATCAAGCACATTGGAAAAAAGTGAGGTTGTCTCCTCAACCGTGTTTTCCATGGAGCGCAAGGTCAGTGCATCCTGAGAAATGGTATACAACACTGGCAAACTCGCAGGCTCAAAACGCTTCAACTCAGCGCGGCAACGCATCGGCTGCAAAGCAGCATCCATGACACGTAGCACACCGTAATAATTCTCGCGTTCTTCCTGTGTTAGCCCGGTAAATGAAAGAGATACTTCCTCAGGGCTAAGACGCTCTGTTTGCAGGTTAGAGTCAATCCAATGCAGCTTTTCCAAAATGTCTGAATCATAAATATAGCCGCCATTGATCACCAACATGGATTGCGCCGCCGCCACATGCGTAATCTGACGATACTCATCTACTGTCGATGTGTAATGCAACGGACGTCCGCCCGCCTCTCGGATCAGTTCTTTCAGCTCACGCCGCCCAAATGTACTTTCGAAGGAAAACCAACGGTACATTATCCGCAAAAATTCATCATCCTCCACGGCGAGCGCCTTCATGGACAGCTCATGCAAACGAATCCAGTGCTGCAAACGGTCTGGCTCATACTGTGCCATGCGTAGCAGTTCTTCCCGAATACAGGTTCCCAGTTCAGAACGAACATCGTCAAGCTGCTCATTTTCATAAAAATACTCACGTGATGCCGTTGGTTGCAATTCATCTGTCCAAATCAGACTTTTAATGAAGAATGCCCATTCCGGCAAAACATTTTCCGCCTTGTCGGACACCAGCATATGCTTCAAGTACACCCGATGCAGCCGCTTGCTGTTCAGATTAACACTGCGAGGCAAAATGAATGCAATCCCGCCTGTTCTGCCCGATGCCGTCCGCAACGGTATAAAATCACTGAAGCGCTCGCCCATCAGACGATAGCCTAAATCCAGTACCTCACTACGGCGACTCCGTAATTGTTCTGGGTCCTGCATCCAGCTCGTCGATGGAAGATTGACGCGCTTGGTCTCCCCATCTACAGACAGCATGACCGGATACGGCAGCAACGCCCCATAATAGAATAAAGACTCCTCTACATGCGCTGGCTCATAATAAAACTCACTTCCCGGCTTGCAGCGCAGATAAATTTGCGTCCCTACAGGCAGCTCGGTTTCCAATCGACGAATTGTATACGTCCCATCCGGCTTCCCTCTCCATTCCATGGAGATGCCTTCCTTCACCGAGCGGGTCAGCACTACAATTTCATCGCTCACCATAAAGCAGGATAGTAACCCGATCCCAAAGCGTCCGATAAACGAAGTCTCAGAAGCCAGCAAATCGGCTCCCTTCTTGGAAGACTGACCGATGATCGACAAAAAACGGTGAATGTCTTCTTCTGACAATCCAATGCCGTTATCCTGAATCATCAATACCTGGTGCTCCCCGGAACCAGATAACTCCACGATGACTTTACCTTCATAGTCGTTACTCTCAGAAGCTGTATCTTCAAGGGCCTTGTCTTCTTGTAATACATTACTTTCAGCAGCAACCTTCCGCAGCTCCTTGCGAGCCGTGATCGCATCTGTTGCATTTTGCAGAACCTCACGTATAAACACTCGTGGACTGCTATATAAATGATTGGCCAAAATATCAATCATACCGCCCAAGTTCACTTGAAAACGATATTCATCTGTTTGACTCATACAGATCATTCCTTTCTCGAAATACTACAACCACCATTTGGATTTAAATAAACTGTCTTTTAAAGTATAACGTGGATTTAAGTCGGATTGCACACCCTGCATTTCAGATATCAGTACGTTGACAACGATATAATAGGGTCTTTTTTCACCTGGGAAGTATGGCACTGGGTCTAATTAACTTCATAAAAATGTACGGAGTACGAGCACTTAGTGAATAAGGATCATCTTTGTTTAGTTAAATTTAGTAAAAACCATAATATTTATTTAAAATCCACCCTTCTCTTAGAAACCTATATTTATGGAGGGACAAATGGCTCATTTTACGCAAAAAGCTCGCATTGCCGCTCTTGTAATACTCTTACAAGAGAGAATGCGAGCTTATTTAGATACAGTCGAAGCTGTACCTTTTACAGAAGAGAATTAATGAGACTTAGCGAGACGGATAACGTTCCACGAAGCTTTGCCCAAATGAGCTTTTACAATTCCGTCTTCAAGCTTAGCATTGCCGCCGTTGTGAGGCGTAACTTTTTCACCAGCTGGACTGTTGGTCGCTTTAAGATCATCATGCTCCAATACAGTATGCTCGACAATGCGGTAGCCTTCAAAACTGCGTACATCTACTGTCAGCTCCAGCGATTCAGACAAATGACGGTTCACTGCAAAGACAGTCAGTGCGTCTCCCTCTTCATCATAAACTACAGCGCTGTCCAGATAAGGAATGTCTGTGAAGTCCTTGGAATCGTATTTTTCCGAATCCACCACAGGCATCAGCGATATGCCACGACCATAACGGGAGGCATGCAAATACGGATAGAAAATCGTTTGTTTCCACGCCTTTCCGTTATTCTCGGTCATGATTGGCGCAATAACGTTGACCAGTTGGGCGAGGCAAGCCATTTTCACACGATCCGCGTGGCGCAGGAACGTAATCAACATACTGCCTACCAACAATGCATCCTCAAAGTTATAGATATCCTCAAGCTGCGGCGGTGCCACAGACCACGGATCAATTTTTTTGTCCGCATCATTGGAGTGGTACCATACGTTCCATTCGTCAAAGCTGAGCATCATTTTCTTCTTGCTGCGTTTCTTTGCTTTGATATAGTCACAAGTCGAAATGACCGTATGAATAAAATGATCCATATCCATAGAGCGTGCCAGATAATTAGCCGTATCATTGTCATGATTGCCGTAGTATTGGTGCAAGGAAATATAGTCTGCTACCTCATAGGTATGATCCAGTGTGGTTGCTTCCCATTCTGGGAACGTCGGCATTGTGGAACTAGAGCTACCACAAGATACAAGCTCAATGTCAGGATCAATCAGCTTCATGGCTTTTGCAGATTCAACAGCCAGTCGGCCATATTCTTCTGCTGTCTTATGACCAATCTGCCATGGGCCATCCATCTCGTTACCAAGACACCAGGTTTTAATCTTATGTGGTTTCTCTACACCGTGACTACGACGTAGATCACTCCAGTAGGAACCGCCTGTGTGGTTGCAATATTCCACCAGATTACGCGCAGCATCAATTCCGCGCGTACCCAGATTAACTGCCATCATGACTTCGGAACCTACATCCTTGGCCCACTTGAAAAATTCATTCGTACCCACTTCATTCGGCTCGACCGTTCTCCACGCCAGCTCCAACTGTCTAGGTCTGGACGCGACAGGGCCGACACCGTCCTCCCAATTGTAACCGGATACAAAATTGCCTCCCGGATAGCGTATAATAGGAACATCAAGTTGTTTTACCAACTCTTTAACATCATTTCGGAAACCGCTTTCATCACTAGTTGAATGAGTAGGCTCGTAAATACCGCCATATACGGCACGCCCGAGATGCTCTACAAAAGAGCCATAAATGCGTTTATCGACTTCAGCAATACGAAAAGATTTGTCTACGATCATCTTTGCTTTTACAGCTGCTGCCACCTAAACCATCCTCTCTGAATGCGAAAATAAAATCCGTTGTACCACCAAGACTAAGAAGCCGTTTTATTTACGGTTTTAATATAACACACCATATTTATCATAGTCAATATTATTATTAAATACTTAATTTATTTATTAACGTTTAGAATAAACGATAAGTAATTGGTTACGTATTTCTAAATATTTCGTTTTACAAACAAACTTATTGAGTGAATAACCCTTTGCTAAATAGTAATAGTTGTCCTGCTGATCATATTTCCATTAGAGTAAACGGCGTAGTCTCGTTGGTTTAAAACCAAGAAACTACGCCGTTACTATGTTCAGCCTATAGTTCGTCACTACACTATTACTTAATCCCCGAAATCGTGTAGTTCTCAATAATATACTTTTGGAAAACAATGAAGATAATCATGATCGGAACGACCATGAAGGTCGAGCCTGCCATTTGAAGGGCAAATTGACTCTCGTTCTGCCCCTTGAGCAGTGACAGTCCGACGGACAAGGTGTACAGCTTCTCATCGTTCGCAATAATGAGCGGCCACAAGAAGCTATTCCATCCGCCGATAAAGGTCAGGATGGCCTGTACCGCGATAATTGGCGTCGAAATAGGCAGTACAATTTGCAGAAAAGTACGGAACTCCCCTGCTCCATCGAGGCGTGTCGCCTCTAGCAGTTCTTCCGGGATATCGGACATGAACTGCCGGAACAGGAAGATCGCGAACGCACCTACCAATCCAGGCAGGACAATCCCTAGCATGGAATTGGTCAACCCCATCTGGTTCAGAATCAAATAGACGGGAATCATCGTCACTTGGCCTGGAATCATCATCGTTGCCAGTACCAGATAGAACAGAAACCCTTTGCCTTTAAATTGGAATTTGGCAAAGCCATAACCCGCCATGGCATTGAGGAACAATCCAAAGAAGGAAGCTAAAACAATAATCAGCGTATTCGTCAGATAGGTTCCAAAAGCCATGCTATCGAATAGTAATTTAAAATTATCCAGTGTAAAATGCTGCGGCCAGATGGTCGGAGGAATTTTGGTTACCTCCCCCTCTGTCTTAAAGGAGGATAGAATCATCCACGCAAAAGGCAGCACCATCAACAGACCTCCTACGGTCAGGAGAATCGCCACGAACCATTGAAATGTTTTTTCACCACTGCGCGTATTGGCGCGGGCTTGCTGAACAGCTGTTTTCACGTTCATCACCTCTCTCTATCAGGACTCCGCTTTATTTTGCAAACGGAACTGAATCAGCGTTACCGCGATGATCGCGAAGAACAGAATGAACGATCCCGCCGCGGCATACCCGAATTTACTAAATTGGAAGCCGTTATTGTAAATGAACAAGGATGCCGTCAGCGTGCCGTCCAGCGGTTTCCCTTTGGTCATGACAAAAGGTTCCTCGAAAAATTGCAGCCAGCCGATCATCGTTGTGATGGACACGAAGAAAATAGCGTAACGAAGCTGCGGAAGCGTAATATAACGAATTTGCTGCCATGTATTGGCCCCGTCAAGCTGTGCCGCTTCATAATAAGAGCCCGGAATCCCTTTAATAGCCGCAATAAAAATAATCATGTTTAAGCCGATGCCCCGCCAAACCGCTAACACAATCAGCGAAATTTTCGCTACTGTTGGATCGGTCAGCCATGGGACGGGACCTAAATTCATCTGACCAAGTACGTAGTTGAATAATCCAAGCGTCGGATTATACAGATAGCTCCAAACCACTGCGACCGCAACCACATTCGTTACGGACGGCAGATAGAACACGACGCGGAATACTTTGAAAGCACGTGATTTACCCATGTTAATCAGAATCGCGATGCTAAGCGAAAATATCAGCACCAACGGAACACCGATGATGACGAAGAACAGGGTATTACCAAGGGACTTTATAAAGGAAGGGTCCAAAAGCACGTTCGTGTAATTTTCCAATCCTATAAAGCGAATACTTTCATAATTAACGAGTCCGGACAGATCCATATCCGTGAAGCTGATCACGAGCGCCAGTAGTATCGGCAACAACGAAAACAGCGTTAACAGGATGATGGAGGGACCGATAAACAAGTATGGCGCAAGCTTCTGCGAGCTTCCTTTCATGCCTTCACTCCCTTTGACAATGACGGATATGGATCATTATTTTTTCATTATACTTGCAGCCTGCTGATTAAAGTCATCCATTTCCTTCTGTACATCGGCATGACCGCGGTAAATACGTTCGAAGCTCTTGATGAATTGTTGAGAAACCTCTTCCCATGCGGCCAGTTGCGGCAATGCTGCGGAATGATCTAACTGTTTGCGAATCGTCCGAAGCATCGGATCACTCTTCAGTTTGGCATCTTCCCACGATTTAGTAGTTGCAGGCAAGTTACTGGACAGATCCATCCATTTCAGCTGTGTTTCTGGTTTGCTCATGTAAGCCAGGAATTTGGCCGACTCCTCTGGGTGCTTGCTGAATTTCATAATTGAAAGGTTGGCTCCACCCAAAACGGACAGGTTGTTTACTTTGCCAGGAAGCTCCGCTATATTCCACTTACCTTCCAATTCTGGTGCCTTGCTCTTGATTTCTTTAATCATGAAAGGACCGCTGATAAACATTGGAACGATACCCTCGCCTTGCAAACCTTGAACAGAATCAATTCCAATATCCACTGCGTTAGAGCCATTTTGGAAAAAGGTATTCACATACTTCACAGCATCCACAAACGGTGGTTGATTGAACAGCGGATTGCCCTGCTCGTCAACCAGCTTGGAACCGTTCTGGAGAGCAAACATAAAGCCCATAGACTGCTCCTTTGCACTAAAGGAGATGCCATATTTGCCTTTGCCCCGAGCCGCCAGCTTTTGAGCAGCATCGGAAAGCTCTTCCCACGTTTTAGGTGCTTCATTATATCCGACTTGTTTCAGTAGGTCAGAACGATAGAACAAAACTCTCGTTTCAGTGTACCAAGGCACACCGACTGGTTTCCCTTCAAATTTTGTCGTACCTACAGCACCCTCGAAGAAATTCTTCGATTCCAGTTCAGGATACTTGCTGATATAAGGGGTAATATCCGTCAATGCACCCGCAGACGCAAGTTCGGGAACCCATGATGTACCTAACTGAACCACGTCCGGACCGGATTTTGAAGCAACTGCTGTCAGCAGCTTATCGTGAGCGTTATCCCAAGGCAACGCCTGTACATCAACGTGAATATCTGGATTTTCTTCCTCAAAATCTTTTACAATTTCAGGCAGAAGTTTTCCTTCTGCTCCCATGCCCCACATGGTGATGGTCGTCTTGCCGTTAGCATCTTTGCCAGACGAATCATCCTTGGACGAGCAGCCTACCAGCGCGCCCCCCAGTAATAAGGTACTTGCCAAAATGATCCCCAACGTTCTTTTCATCATACAAATTCCTCCCGAGATGATCGGTTTACCGATCATGCAATATGATAACGGATTCAAATACGAGGACTTTGCAAAAATACAATAATTGATTGGAATCGAATTTTGCAAAATCCTGATGCATGTAAATACATAGCGATTAAAGCATACCGCTATAACACTTATGTTCAAAGCACAAGGACCATACCCGTCAATAGAAACGTTTCGATAGTCATTATAGAACAAATTGAAACCGTATTCAATAGCAATATTATTTTTTATTCACTCGGAATCCTGACTTTTTTTTCGTTTTTATCATCTTTATTACGCTATTTATCCTATAAAAACCCGCTGAATTGGATTTGACTCTCCATTTGAAAGCGTATATAATCCAACTGAGTTCAACAATAGAAACGTTTCGATTAATAATACGACAGAATATTATGCTTCTATACTAGCTATTAGCCTGTTCAGCACTTTTTTGAATCATCTTTATCCAAAAAATCTCATGAATCTGAAAAAGAGAGCTGTCCACCAACAATACAGCTTATGGAGGATTATGATGGCACAACACCTGAATTCCTATTTAGAAAACATGACGCTTGAAGAAAAAGTCGATCAACTGCTACAGCTTGTAGGTGCCTTCTTTGAAGAAGCGGGAACAGATAGTCAAATTACCGGTCCTATGGCTTCTCTCGGCATCACAGAAGAAAATGTCCATAACGTCGGTTCCGTGCTTGGCCTCGCAGGGGCTAAAGAAGCGATTCGTGTTCAGCAGGCTCATTTGAGTAAAAACCGTCTGGGTATTCCGCTTTTAATTATGGCAGATATTGTACATGGCTTCAAAACGATTTTCCCTATACCGCTGGCTATTGGTTGCTCATGGGATATGCAGCTGGCAGAAGAGAGCGCTACCATTGCTGCCCGAGAAGCGGCTGTATCCGGTGTTCACGTCACATTCGCCCCTATGGTCGATTTGGTGCGTGACCCGCGCTGGGGCCGTGTGATGGAATCTACAGGGGAAGACCCTTACCTCAACAGCGAATTTGCTCGTGCGTTTGTGCGTGGGTTTCAGGGTAAAGATCTGACGAACGATACCGACCGGGTGGCCGCATGCGTGAAGCATTTTGCAGCATATGGAGCTGGCGAAGGCGGACGGGATTACAATACTGTAGATGTATCCGCATGGCAGCTGCGAGAGTATTATCTCCCCTCCTACAAAGCTGCTTTAGATGAAGGCTGTGAAATGGTGATGACATCCTTCAATACCGTAGAAGGCGTAGCCGCAACGGGCAATAAGCGCCTGATGCGTGATTTGCTTCGTGATGAATGGGGCTTTGATGGTGTACTCATCTCGGATTGGGCCGCCATCAAGGAGCTTATCCCTCACGGCATTGCCGAAGATGAGCGCGAGGCAGCAAAGAAAGCATTACTGGCAGGCGTAGATATTGAAATGATGACATCCTGCTATAACGGGCATCTGCCTGAGCTGGTTCGCAGCGGACAGCTGGATGAAGCGCTTATTGATGAAGCAGTGATGCGTATATTGAAGCTCAAGCAAAAGCTGGGCTTGTTCGAAAATCCGCTACGCGGCGCAGACCCTGAGCGTGAACGTGAAGTTGTGTTCTGCGAAGCTCACCGCGCGGTTGCGAAAGAATTAGCTATTAAATCTTGCGTGTTGCTCAAAAATGATTCCATTCTTCCATTGAATCGGAATCAACATATTGCATTGATCGGACCTTTTGCAGAGAGCGGCGATATTCTGGGTTCTTGGTCGTGGAGCGGTTCACAAGAGGAAGCCATTCGTGTTGTTGACGGGTTCCAATCGAAAATATCCTCCTCGCTGCTCACGGTAGCGGCAGGATGCTCTGTAGACAACATAACAGAGGAGCAATATGCAGAAGCTCTGCAAGCTGCCAGCCAAGCAGAGGTTATCGTGTTGGCGCTTGGAGAGCGCTCGGATATGAGTGGTGAAGCAGGCAGCCGTTCCAATATTCGCTTGCCACAAGCCCAGTTGGAACTGGTGAAGCGCTTGAAGACGCTGAACAAGCCTATGGTAGCCGTATTGTTTAATGGTCGTCCGTTGGATCTGCACGGTGTTATTGAAGAAGTAGACGCTGTACTGGAAGCCTGGTTCCCTGGTGGCGAAGGCGGCGCAGCGATTGCCGATTTGTTATACGGTGATGCCGAACCTACGGGTCGCCTGACCATGTCATTCCCGCAATCGGTCGGACAAGTGCCCGTGTATTACAATCATTTTAATACAGGACGCCCGCAGTTAGATCCGAATACAAAAGAACGCTACGTGTCCCAATACCTAGACGTACCGAACGAACCTTTATTCCCGTTCGGCTATGGACTGAGCTACACCAATGTAGCCTATGACAGCGTACAGCTTTCCGGCGACACTCTTACTCCCGGTCAGGAACTGACCGTTAAAGTGCAGGTAACGAACGCAGGAACACGTCCAGTCGAGGAGACCGTTCAGTTCTATGTCCGTGATATCAGCGGTGATACGGTTCGTCCGATGAAAGAACTGAAAGATTTCTGCAAAGTCCTGCTTGCCCCAGGCGAAAGCCGGGAAGTGGAATTTACAGTGACCGAGCCTCAGCTGCGCTATCATCATGCAGATTTGAGCTTTGACAGTGACAGCGGTGAATTTGCCGTCTTTACAGGACCTAACAGCCGAGATACTACAGAAGGCCGTTTTCGGTTAGTAAAAGAAACAGGAAAGTGAGGCGTTCCCTATGATGAATACAAGTCTGGATCAAAATATTTTGCTGCGGGCCGGCGACCTGTCTTTTACCTTCTTGAGCAGTGGTGATGTGTATAAGATCGCCCACGGCTCAACGATGATCAACCAACTGTTGACCAATTCAGTCGACGGTTCCTTGAACAATCTGTACTTGAGATTGTATCGTCCGTCCGGTGTAAGTATCACTCCCCTGCTTGGGGTTCGCTCACCGGGAGTAATCGGACAAACGGATCAGCAGATTATTTGGGAAGGTTTCACCGCTGGTGTAGGCTATCAGGTGACCTTCACGCTAAGCCGCCTGGGAGTATGGTTCTGGGATGTAACCCTACAGGGCGATGACGTGGAAGCAGATGTCGTGTACGGTCAGGATATCGGCATTGCCGATACCGCTGCTGTGCGCAGTAATGAAGCTTATTTGTCTCAATATATTGACCACACCGTCTACCATGATGAACAAAGAGGCTACACCGTTTGCTCACGTCAAAACCAGCCTCAAAGTCAGGAATTCCCATACATTCAACAAGGCTCGTTAACCCGCACTGTTGGTTACTCGACTGACGGATTTCAGTTCTTTGGACTTTCGTACAAAGAAACGAATGAGCCGGAAGCACTCCGTCGCGACTCGCTCGCCAATGAAGTGTACCAATACGAATTCGCCTATACCGCGTTGCAATCTGAGCGGGTGAAACTGGCTGGGGAAGCTCGCTTTACTTTTTACGGTCTGTTCCAGCCGAATCATCCAGCCGCAGTGACAAAGCTGGAGTATCAGGAACTGGTGACAAAAGCACGTGACGAAGTAGCTGCCATTCTAGTAGACGCTTCCGAGACCATCATACCGGTACGCGCGGCAAGTGATCTTCAGGCAGGGCGTGTGGCTCCAGCTCAAACCATCGGTGAGCCGCTGCGCACGCTGGACTTAACCGATGCCGAAGTGAATCAGCTTTTCCCCAAACGGCAGGAAGAAGAACGGGATGGCGATGAACTACTTTCCTTTTTCACGGACAGCTATGAGCATGTCGTACTCAAATCCAAAGAGCTTCGTGTAGAGCGTCCCCATGGGCACATTTTAATGGGTGGGCATTACTCAGGAGGTAAGGAAGAAACCATTACAACCACCTCCTATATGTACGGGGTGTTCAATTCCCAACTCGTAATCGGCAATACAAATTTCAACAAAATGATTACCAACGCGCGTAATGCGCTCAATATTCCCAAGACATCCGGTCAACGTATTTATGTCGGAATCCAAGGGAAATACCGCCTGCTCACGATGCCTTCCCTGTTCGAGATTGGCTTCAATTATGTGCGCTGGTATTACAAAACGGCTGACGATACATTCATTATTACAAACCATACGAATGTCGATAGCCCAGAAGTACGGCTTCACATGCGTGCGGCGAGTGGCAAAACCTATCCGTTCCTCATCACTCAGCAAATGTCTATGCATGTGAACGAATATGAGCTCCCGTTTCATATGGAACGTGAAGGTGACGCCCTACTCTTCCGGGCAGACTCCACCTCTCTGAGCGCCGAGGCCTATCCAGACTTGGTGTACCGAATGCACATAGAGGGCGCTCCATTACAGCATGTGAGCGACGCTCACGCACTGCTACAGGGGAAAGCTTCTCCTGATGCGTCTCTGGTTGTGCTGGAGCTGGGTGACAGCAGCGAATGGACCTGCACCGTGCAGGGTTGGCTGAATGGGCTTTCAGCTGGGCAAGAATCAGCGCACAAAGAGCGCCATGCTTCCTTTGAAGATGAGCGCGAGCGCTATCGGGCATATTTTGCCGAGCTTATGAACGGTTTCCATCTTTCGCTGGGTCAACACGAAACGAGCGAGCTATTCCGTGTGAACGCAGTGGCTTGGTGGTACACCCACAATATGCTCGTTCACTACTCCGTGCCTCACGGTCTGGAGCAATACGGCGGTGCAGCCTGGGGAACACGTGATGTGTGTCAGGGGCCTGTGGAATATTTCTCAGCTATGCAAAAGTTCGATGAGGTTCGTTCCATTTTGCTGACTGTTTTCAGCCATCAGTACGAGGACAGCGGAAACTGGCCGCAATGGTTTATGTTTGACAACTATACTCACGTGCAGCAAGAAGAAAGCCATGGAGATATTATCGTCTGGCCACTCAAGGTACTGGGCGACTATTTGACCGCTACCCGTGATTACAGTATTCTGGAAGAAAATGTGCCTTACACCCATCGGCATACTTTCGATTATACCAAGCAGACCGCGACTCTCATGGAACATACCCTGAAGGAAATCGAATATATTCGCGAGAATTTCCTGCATGATACGTATTTGTCGGCCTATGGCGACGGCGATTGGGATGATACCCTCCAACCAGCCAATGCTCAGCTGAAGCAATACATGGCGAGCAGCTGGACGGTTGCACTCACCTATCAAGTTATTAGTAACTTTGCTGCTGCTTTGGAGCAGGCCCCCGCGGGTGTAGTAAGTGAAGCCGACAAGATCGCACAAGATCTACATCAGATGGCCAATGGCATCCGTAAAGACTTTAACCGCTACATGCTGGAGAGCGGAATTATTCCGGGCTTCGTGTATATGGAAGAGCCCGGCCAACCTAAGCTGATGCTCCATCCGTCTGACACCGAGACAGGAATCCATTATCGGTTGCTGCCGATGACACGCAGCATGATCAGCCAGCTGCTCACGCCTGAGCAAGCATTGGCTCATGAGCAACTCATCCGTGAGCAGTTCCTCTGCCCGGATGGCGTGCGTCTGATGAACCGCCCTGCACAGTATGATGGCGGTGTGAGCTCGCACTTCAAGCGTGCAGAGCAAGCGGCCAACTTCGGACGTGAGGTCGGGCTGCAATATGTGCATGCCCATATTCGCTTTGCGGAAGCGATGGCCAAATTGGGACGCAAGGACGACGCTTGGCACAGCTTGAAGCTCATCAATCCGGTCGGCATCCGTGCGTCCGTACCGAATGCCGAATGGCGCCAAAGCAACGCCTATTTCAGCAGCTCGGATGGTAAATTTAATACCCGCTATGAAGCACAGGAACGGTTTGGTGAACTGCGTGAAGGAGCCGTACCCGTCAAAGGCGGCTGGAGAATCTATTCCAGTGGTCCAGGAATCTATATGAATCAGCTCATATCGAACGTCCTTGGTGTTCGTCAGTCAGGCGAAGATCTGATCCTAGACCCCGTGCTACCGGATCATCTCGATGGGTTGGAATTTGAATTTTCCTTTGCAGGAAAACCAATTACCTTCGTCTACCGCATGCTGCAAGAGCATACTGGCGGTGAGCAAGGCCGTACAGTATTGAACGGAATACCACTGGAAAGCGTGCCAGCCGATGATAATCGCTACCGCTCCGGTGCCTTGCGCATCAAACGCGAGATTTTCGAGCAAGCCTTGGCAGAACATGACGGTGTACACCGTCTGGAGATTATTTTATAAAGTGTTTTTAATGCTGAATCTGGTATAGGCAACAAAGGGATGGCGATCTTGCGGGATCGCCCTTTGCTGCTTATGTGTAGGACTACGACATTTGGAATAGATATGTGGTTAATAATGAATATACAATAGCAATTATAAGATGGACGACAAGGAGGTGACGATGTGGTCAGCATTAAAGATATCGCCAAACAGGCGGGCGTTTCCATATCTACCGTTTCATATGCCTTGAATGGTAGCGATAAGGTAACAGAAGAAACTTGCGCACGTATTTTAGCCATTGCCAAAGAGCTTAACTATGTGCCCAATGCCGCCGCACGTAATCTCAAGAAAAGGCAGACCAAAATTATTGGCGTTTTCCTAACTGATTTCCGTGGAGACGTTTATGGAGATTTACTGTATGGCATCAAGGAAATTTTGAACCGCAAGGGCTATGATCTCATCGTATGCAGCGGTAAGCAGTCTCACCGAATGTTGCCGGAACGCATGATCGACGGCGCCATTGTGCTGGATCAGACGTTTGATAGTCAGGAGCTACTGAACTACGCCGAGCGAGGACATAAAATTGTCGTGTTGGACCGTGAACTGAATCATCCTAACATTAACCAGGTGCTGCTGGATAACAAAGCGGGCGCCGCTCTCGCAATCGAACATTTATTGGAATTGGGACACCGTAAGCTATATGTGGTTACCGGACCAGAAGGTTCTTACGATTCATGGCAACGGATGCAGGCGGTCAAGCAGACCATTGAGCGTAGCGGCGTGGCTGAAATGATCGAAATTGACGGCGATTTTGAGAAATCGGGCGGTGAACAGGCGGCTGAGATCATTTTGCAGCAACACGTTAGCCCGGGTTCGGAACCTGTAGCCGTATTTTCTCTCAATGATGAAATGGCAGTGGGCTTTTACAATCGAATGGCTCAGTCAGAGTTGACGATTGGCAAGGATATTCATATCGTCGGTTTTGATAATATCGAGCTGGCGCAATATATTCAGCCCCGTCTGACAACGATTGACTATTCCAAGCGAAAATGGGGAGCTGTAGCTGCCGAACAGGTTCTCAAAATCATTGCTGGGGAAGACGTGGAGCATGAACGTTTATACGTTACGCTTGTCCAAAGAGAATCGGCAGGCGCAGCATTCATCACCCAAGATCAACAGAGTCTGTGATGAACAACGCAGAAGTAACCTGCCCGCCAGCCTCCTCCCAAAAAAAGAACTTCCACAGGCCCAAAACACGGGGTGGAAGTTCTTTTGGTTATACTTATTTAACCTAACAAATCCTCAATTGAATTCGACAACGACCGTAAGGGATTACCAATCGTTTGCCCCGTCTCCAGCTCCACCTGTAACGCAGCATCAACCATAGACAACTGTGCTACAGCCAGCCCCCTGCTTGGATCAGCCTCCCTTAGCTCATACAGCGAACGAACCAGCAATTCCTTATACTCGTCTTCACGTCCCTGCATAATCAGTTCAAAAGCGTCCTCCACCACCTTAACCTCTATCCAAGAAGAGATATCCGGTTTGCCTAACAGAGCAGCCGTATGATAAAGACGCTTCATCGTTCCCTCTACAGTAGCCGGATTCGTGAATACCAAGGTCCGTGGCAGCAAATCATCGCATATCTCATGAAAAAAGGGCTCATCCAGCGTAATTACTGGTGTAGACAGGGTCAATTGGGCCTTTTCTGCCAAAACAATATAATTCGTACACGTTATCAAAATAACGTCTATGTCGCTTTGGGCAATCCAGCTCAGTTGCTCTTCTACCTTGCGACTCGCATCGTCCGCAGAAAAATGCGGGTCTGACGAGATCCGGCGCATAAGCCCAGGGTCCACAAAATGTATCAGTTCCACCTCATAAGAAGCAAAAGCTCGTTCCACATAGGCTATGTTCGAGTGATGTGCATGCAGGCAGCCCACACGTTGCTTCAAGCCTTCCATCGTCCAACCTCCTGTTATAAGTTTGCATCATTTTAACAGGAAGAGGACGATTAGGAAAGCATGCCAATCACGCCATACCACAAATGCACTTTCTTAAAACTTGCCGTTTGTATTTTTCCACTCTGTTTTAGCTGGAACCTCCTGAACTACGTCCCAATGTTCCGCTACCTTGCCGTTCTCTACCCGGAACAGATCATAGACAGCGGCTGAAGTTCCCTTAGACGATGTCAATTCACTCACAACCAGCACAAAGTTGCCTTCTCCAATGACCATGTGAACCTGATCATATCCAAAAGAAGCTCCTTGGCTTCCTGCTGCGGAAAATGCTTGTTTCAAATTGGATACACCGTCACCAAAAAGAGGATTATGCTGAATGTAATGGTCACCGTTATAATAGCTTTCCAATGCAGCACGATTTTTGCCAACCAGGACATCATCCACAAACTTGCGGATCAGTGTTTTGTTCGTCTCAGTTTGGTTGAGATCCGTGATCTGTGTTGTTCCATTAATCATGGTGTGTCCGCTTGGATTGGCTGGAGCCGAGTCCTGCATGTTGTCCCAATGCTCAACAATTTTACCATTGCTATCGAAGCGGAAAATATCAAAAACAATGCTCGTTTTCCCTGCAATGGACTCTTTATAATGAACTGCTACATCATTACCATCCTGAATTACACGTTGGATTTCAACCTGTACATTGGCTCCCTTCGCCTGGCTAATCCCTTGCAGCAACGCATCTCTTCCGCTAGCAAAGCTCAGGTTGTGCTGAATGTACTGATCCTTGCTGATCCAAGTCTCGGCCACTTTCGTGTCTCCGGTTTCAAAGCTTTTCACGATTTCAATGACCTTATCCTTATTACTCACCCCGATTTGTACCGTTTGGCTGGCCGGGTCCCAAATCACTTGCTTGCCCCATGCTTCTTTGACGACATCAACCGGTACATAGGTTACTCCCTGCTTGGTCAATAGGGTCGAGGTGGATAGCGGTACCTTAATCCCGTTGATTTGCGCTTCCGGACTGCCAGACACCAGTACAACCGTCGCCTGATCATATCGGATGGTCGTGCTTTGTCGCGCCGTATTGAACGTAATATGCTTGGCATCCATCGGAATTCCCAAACTGGAGGCCAATTGTCTCAAGGGAATTAAGACCTGCTTATTTCTCACGATAGGCGCAATTTTGTAAGCCTCCTTCTTGCCATCTACCCAAACCTGAATACCCGTAGTAGGTTTTACCTCGGCTGCTAAAGCCGGTACAGCAGAAGACAGAACAAGCAGACCAGCGAGTGCAGCAGTAACCGTATGTTTTTTCATGGATGTGAACCCCTCTCAACATGTAAAATAAAATGTGGAAAACAATTTCCTTTTATGTAACTAATATAGTTACACCTAATCGCAAGAAACAACTTTTCCCCGCCTATCTAACTTTAAACCCCATTTAAATCTTTTGAAACCTCAATAACCCTCCTTTCAAAAATTTATAATTGTACTGCTACAATGCAAGCCACAAGCCTTAGAATAAAGGATATGGGGAGCAATAACAATGTGTGATAACTTGCTAATGCCAAAACTCAAAAAAAAGCGGCTCCTATCGCCAAGCGAATGAACGCTTTTTGAATAGTAAGCTGCTGTGTTAACCCCATTGCTATTGTTATACGGATAACGTCCTCCGAAACTTGATAAAGCTCCCGATTCGCCAGATTGAGATATACACCAGCGCCATCGTAATCGCCAGCATGCTAATTTCGGTCGTACCCAAACTACTGAGATACTGGGTCAAAACGACGCGAATCAAGATAATAGCGATAATAATATATTTAAAATATTGGTTCGGCTTGGGATAAATAAGACCGTCATCCCGTCTTTCATACGCCGTATGCAGCAAAATAACATAGCCGAACAGAGCCCCTAGTAGCCCGGCAACCAGCAGTTCCCAAAAGGCGGGGAGCTCGTACGTTTGACCGGGAATATGCATTAATTGGTACACAGACATCATCATAAGCGGGAAAGCGATAAACAAGGGGAGCAGAATCCGGATTCCATTTCCTTTTACCGGTCCCCTTCGTCTCTTGGTCCTTAACCAGATCATCAGCCCCACCAGAACAGCCATCAATACATATATAAATATCGTCGTCATGGTGTAGTAACTCCTTCCTCATAGATCCTGTAGATACGCTAGCCTAAATCGACAGTTTTTTCTCCAGCAGATACGCGCTCAAGCGGATTAATACATACGCAACAATCCAACTCATCAACACCGCAATCGGGAAATGCCAGGTAAATGGAAACCATTGTCCTGTTTGAGCATGGTCAAACTGCTCATAAAGCCCCTGATCGCCCGACCAATAAAAGACACTCCCGCCACCCATCAAAAGAATCCACAGTATCGGGTTAAGCGGCCGCAAGGTGCTGTATTTGGTACTGGCCGTCAATAGACCCAGCGCAATAACCAACGGCGTGAAGGCGATAATCATCACAAACCAGTTCAATCCGGCCATAATAAAAGACGCTGCATCCGCAAACGTATAAGGCTGTATGGTTGATGAGATGAACAACGCGTACAGAGAACCCACCACAAACAGAAGCAATATTACGACCATGGTTTGTAAAATAGCCGCAATCCATTTGGCGCTAATCAGCCATATGCGCGGATAGGGAAGGGTCAGCCACCATCCGTAGGTATCATTTTCCCATTCTCTTCTCAAGCTTCCCACACCCATAAAAATGATCATGTACGGCAGGCCCAGGGTGACATACCACAGCCTTGTTAATTCGAGCTGGTTGTGAAGTGCGAAGTACAAGGAAATAGCGAACGCCGCAATTAGAAATAATGAGAAATACACGAGTCTCCACGATCTCGGTAGTCGACTGCGGCCCTGCTTTCTCCAGCTTCCTTTATTTTGAAATTCATGGCGTATCAAATCTTTGAACAGCCCTGATGAATTCACGCCTTCCACTCCTTTTTGTACAAATTGCGGAACACCTGATTCAGCGAGCCATGCTCTGCACGCAGATCATCCGAATCACCAGACCATATGATCCGTCCACGGTCCATCATGACCGTGTAGTCAAACAAGCCTTCTACTTCCTGAATATCATGCGTGCTAATGAGTATCGACTGCTGCCGCCCCTCCAAATAATCAATAATTCCGGCTACAATCGCCTCTCTAGAGAGAACATCAATACCCGCAAACGGCTCATCCAGGATCATGAGTGGAACCTCACGTGCCAGACATAAAATCAGTAGCACACGTGCCTCCTGTCCGCGACTCAGCCCAGTCATTTTAAGTTCCAGCTCGACGTCCATATGATCAGCAAGTTTATACGCGTCTTTTATATTGAAGCCAGGCAAAAAAGACTTCCCCCATTCCAGCGTCTGCTGAACTGTATGATTGGGGTACCAGCGTGCCCGGTCAGGAAGATAGGATATATCCCGGTTGGTTTCCCAACTAGGCTGTCGGCCCAGCACCTGAAGCTCGCCCCCATCTGGCTGAATCAATCCGGTGATTGCTCGAAAGAAGCTGGACTTCCCACAGCCATTGGGTCCAAGCACGCCTACAATACGTCCTGCCGGAATGATGACATCTAATTGATCCAGTGCTTTTTTACTGCGGTATTGCTTCACCAGATGATTCGCAACCACAACAGACTCCGTCATGCCTTATCGCCTCCTTCCTTGTCATTTCCGTCCTGTTTGCTTCGTATATACTGCTGTACATCTTCCCACGATAACCCCAGACTGCTCATCTGTCCGAGAAACTGATCTATATACGTTATAGCCAATTGTTCCCGAAAGCTGGCAATCCGTTCACTGGACGAAGTAACATAAGTACCTAACCCGCGCCGCTTCTCAGTCAATCCGTCCCGCTCCAGCTCTTGATATGCCCGCATCACGGTATTCGGATTCATGCGTAATTCCTGCGCTAAATCACGAACAGATGGCATTTTGCTTCCCATTTCGATCTCCCCTTTAGCAATGGAGCTTCGTACTTGATTTAATATTTGTTCATATAATGGCTGGCTAAAGTCAATTAAAAATCGGAACGAGCCAACCCGTTGCTCTTCCATGGGTGTTTCCCCCTAATCGGCTGCATCTATCGTGCCTGTAGTGTATTATATCACTTAATACACATAATACAAGTTTACTTTAGCTGAAATTTTAGTCATGCCACCCAAATTTCATTCAGTAAATGCTCAGCTTGCGCTCAGATAGCATTCAAGTTGATCCCTTATGATGTATCACGTACCAAGCAAACCATAACCGAAAGGTGGAAAATGAAGATGAAGAGCACCAAGAAAGCAATTTTGGCTGGAACGATGGCCTTGGCATTTTTAGGAGGCGGGGCACTGTACTCCACAAGCGCAGCCCATGCTGCTTCAACTACACCTGAGAAGGCTCCCATCGCAGACAAAGCACAGGCACCTAAGGGGAATCCCGGCGATGCTAATGGCCCTAAAATCGCAGGAGGTAACTATGCTGAGAACAAAGCTCTCCTGAAATTATTGAAATTGTCCTCCAGTCAGTTGGATACACAGTTGAAAGCAGGTAAATCCCTTGCTACGATCGCCAAAGCACAAGGCGTGAGCGTAAATTCCGTTATTGATGTAATGGTTTCAGATATGAAAGCAAAACTGGCTACGGAAAAACAAAACGGCAAGATTACGGCAACCGAATATAACCAACGTGTCTCTAATCTGAAGCAAATGATGACAGATATGGTGAATGGCGTGAAACCATCCAAACCACCAGTAGATGGCGGTAAAGCGGATGCAGGTAAAGCTCCTGCTCAGGGAGATGCAGCCAAGGCTTCTGCTAAAACCAATGCAGCTAAAGCCTCTGCTAAGCAGAAATAGCTACAGCTCCTGTTTTCCAAAAGCTGTAGCTCGATAAGTCGCATTCATAAAAACCATTTATTAATCTGACACATCCACCTATGTATAATAAATCTCCATCCGGCCTCCCTGTACGGATAGAGAAACCAATAGACCTGTCCCCTGCTGCGATACAACAGAAGGAGACAGGCTTATTTGTCATGTAAACAAGATAATATGTGGTAGACTAACATGATCCAGAGTCATTTTTCACTCTAATTCATAATAAGGAGAATGTAATGAAAATAAATCAACAGGAATTTGATGTGCAAGGAATACACTATACGATCAGATCAGCCATAATTCAAGATGCGAAGAATTTGTCTGAAATCCGCTTGCTGATTGATGGAGAAACTGAAAATTTAGATAGAGAGAAGGGAGAAGCGTTTATAAGTACATCCGGTTTTGAACAGCTCATTGAGTCAGATACAGAGAATAACAGAAACCTATTTTTAGTTGCGGTAGTTCATGATAAAATCGTCGGATTTTCAAGATGTGAGGGCCATGTTCTGAGCAGATTCTCTCATAAAGTTGAATTCGGCGTTTGTGTACTAAAGGATTTTTGGGGTTACGGGATAGGGACAAATCTTTTAAAAAAATCTATTTCCTGGGCTGACTCCAATGGCATCAAGAAAATGACTCTACAAGTTTTGGAAACGAATGATAAAGCCATTGAGCTTTATAAAAAACATGGATTTGAAATCGAAGGGTTATTAAAAAACGATAAGGTTCTTTCAGATGGCAAATACTACAACACCATCATCATGGGGAGATTTCATAAATAAAAAAAGACCCTGTTCAACAGGATCTCTCATCTTTGCATCGCCACACATCCCCTAGTAGCGATAATCATCATAAGGATTGCGATTGCGATACTGATCACGCGGCTGCTGAGCTGCGGTAATCATCAAAAATATGCCTGAGAGCAAATGCATCAACCAGCCCACAATCGGAATCCATCCAATAACCGAGGTCACGATCCCTAAAATAGATCCATAATAAGACTCTCTATTCGTCACCGATAGCACCAACGTAACAATGTGGAAAATCAGCATAAAGAACAATATAGTATACGCGGAATTTACGATGAGCAGCCCGCCCAAAACGGGAATAGCTAAAAATAGCTCCAATCCGCCTGTAATCCATTTTAATGTTTTTGATGGTGTCATTGTTCCACTCTCCCGATGCTGTTTCATTCCATAATTATATCCTATCCCTATACAGGATGACATACATTTTTTGACATATTATATGCTTATATCGTGACAGACTCATCCCTTTTTCGAATGAGCTAAGCCCTGGCTACATATATGTGAGAGAGAATGAAATGACGTGATTTCTAGAGGGGTGAACACGATGGGATATTATATTGAGGTGGAACGCGGCGTGAAGCTGTATGTTGAGGATATTGGAGAAGGCATCCCTGTTCTGATGGTGCACGGCTGGCCGCTGGATCACCGAATGTACGAATACCAGGTCGCCTTGTTGCCTGCTTACGGGTATCGCTGTATTCAGGTTGATCTTAGGGGGTTCGGCAAGTCTGATCGACCATGGCATGGATACAATTATGATCGATTGGCGGACGATCTGCTGGTTGTTATGCAGGCGCTTCAGTTAAACCAGGTCCGGCTCATTGGTTTTTCCATGGGGGGAGCTGTGGTCACACGCTACATGAGCAGGCACCGGGGATTTGGCGTCAATCAGTTGATCTTGATCGGAGCAGCTACACCCCGGTTCACCCCAACCAGCGACTTCCCTTATGGTACTCCTGTCACAGAGGTAGATAAACTCATCAAACAAGCCTATACAGATCGCCCACAATTGGTAACTTCTTTTGGCGAAATGTTGTTTGCCAATCCCGTCAGCCAGAGCTTACGCGACTGGTTACGTGATCAGGGCTTTGCGGCTTCAGTTCATAGCATGGCTTGTACTTTGTATTCACTACGTGACTCTGATTTGCGTCCTGATTTGCCATGTATACACGTGCCTACTTGGATTCTACACGGCAAGCTGGATCGGGTCTGTCCTTTCCCCCTGGCTGTCCAAACTCAAAAAGGAATTGCCGGATCAAAACTTATTCCTTTCGAACGTAGCGGGCACGGTGTATTTTACGAAGCGCTACCTGAATTTAATTCTATCTTACTGAGCATACTAGCCCCATCCTCCACACCATAATTGAAAGCCTGTTCATTCTTATGTATAATTTATATTTATAAAAAACAAAAAGACGCCTCAGCGCCGTTAATGGCTATGGGGCATCTTTCACTACAAACATTTATCCGCTTAGGATTGTTTGGTATGATTGAAGCTCGTATTATTTAAAACTGCCAGCTTTTTCTCGCCCTTCACCATGGCAGAACCGCAAATGGGGCATGTCGGCTCGACAGAAAAAGCGAAGTTATCCCGCATCCAGCCGTTACATGTATCGCTGGCGCAATTCCAGACAGTTGTAATTTCCTCAGGAATCTCATCCATTGGCTTTTTCCGTGAATTGTACATAAACATCCCTCTTTCTTCATGATTTATAAAGCGATAAGATGTAATCAGTTCAAAAACGGTCTTGTGAACAGATAAAAACAAATGCCCCAAACGCTATGTTCGGGGCATCTGAAGTAGGCTGTAATTTTAAATTACAGTTTTACAACGTTCTCAGCTTGTGGTCCACGGTTTCCTTCAACTACGTTGAATTCTACGCGTTGGCCTTCGTCCAAAGATTTGAAACCTTCGCCTTGGATTGCGGAGAAATGTACGAATACGTCGCTTCCACCTTCAACCTCGATGAAACCGAAACCTTTTTCTGCGTTAAACCATTTAACTGTACCTGTTTGCATGGAATTACCTCCAAAATGTATTTATATGACCTTTATTTTTTACAAATAAAAATTCACATATTGCACAAGGTTATTTCAACCTAAAACAATAGCCCTCTACAATATGCGAATCTCAGGTCACAATTTCAATATACTCATATTACCATAAGTGTATTGAAAACGCAAGCACTGGTGAATTTAATTTATGCAGAGTGCTTATGTTCTCTATTGCTGCTTCAAAGCTGTGTTCATTCGGCGGGAGTGAGTCATTAACGCCTACTTAAAACATTATATCCGCAGTTGCTTCCTATTATACCAGCAATCAAGAAATAAATATACAAAACATTGTGCAGGAGACGAACTTCTTTCTAAAAGCTCATCTCCTGCGTTATTTGCTCATTTTAGTTCATTTGAATTACAACTCCGCCAGCGCTTTAATTTCCTCTGCTGTCAGCGCTTTGTTATACAATTGAACTTCATCCAGGCTGCCATTGAAGTAAGCATCGGCCGCAAAGCGGCTTTTGCCGAGATAAGCCTCGCTCGTCAGCAACTCATTGGGATTAAAGGTAATGCTGTCATTAACAGCTACTTCCTCACCATTTACATACAACTTCCCTGTATTCCCTTCCAGTGTAACCGCTACATGCGTCCACTGGTTTAGAGGTAATGATGATTTGGAAAGCAAGCTTTGATCCGTACCCTCATGGATTGTAAACTGGAGCACACCACTTCCTTGGGAAGGGGTAAGAAACATATGCCGGGCTTGGCCGTTGCCAAAGTCAAAAATCCGTTGCCAAGCTGCACCGCCCTTCCAGTTCACCCAAGCGGAAAAGGTAAAATCCTTCACATCTGTTACCATATTTGGTAGTTGAACGTAACCATCCTTACCGTTGAGGCCGAGAGCACCGCCAAGCTTCCCGTCTTTATCCCATGCAGCACCACCATAGGTCTTACCGTCGAATTGATTGTATGTGCTGTCGACAACCGAAGTTCCTTGATCTTCACTCCACGAATAGCGTGCAAGCTGAGGACCTTGGGCCTGTCCGGGAACAGTGGCTGTAAAACTTTTCTTAGCTGTGGCTTTGTCCTTTTTGATGGTCGCCGTCAATGTAACTGTTACAGGCTGAGAACCGGCTTCTGGACGGTATACTTCACCTGTCACAGAAATACTCTCCGGGTGGGTGGACTCCCATGAAATAGTGGTATCTTGTGCTGCTTGAGTAGGTAGCGTCAGATTATAAAGAACATTGCTCGTATCGCCCAGGCTCAGATCCTTCTGCACAGCAGCTACAATCTTGCTGGCCTTCAGGTCAGGCTTTAGCGAACCCCATACCGCAACACCCTTTGAGGACAACGCGGTAAAAGCAAGCGTCTTGGCACCTGTGTCTGGATCACGGTGCTGCAGGAATACGCCTTTGTACTTCGTACCCTCTGCTGTAATTTCCAGCTGATTGCCTGCCCCCAACTTCCATGTACCGTTCACTCCACCAGACAGCTTGCCGCCGCTATCCAGACTGACGTTAACGGCTTGTTTAATATTTGCCGAAATTTCCTTCCCGTGATTTACATACGAATATTGACCGAGGACATCCTTTTCTGACAGCTTTTTCAGTGAATCCTCATCTCCCGAATAACGATAAGGTGCAACCACAGGCCAACCGTCAGCGTTCATGAACATTTCATGTACCCGCACTTCATACTGTTCGCCTCTCCCCGGGAAACGGGAATGGAAAATGACAAAATGCTTTTTCGTCTTGGGATCATAATAAGCCGAGTTGTGTCCGGGCGACACATAGCCTGCACCCAGTCCAGTACCCGGATCACCAATTTCTCTTGGAATCAGGTAATTACCTATCAGTTTGACACCGTATGGTTCAATGGAAGCGTCATCAAAAAGTGGTTTATCAGGATTTGCCTTGACCTTGATCATATCATTGCCTTCAGCATCGTAGAAAGGGCCATCCGGTGTTTTGGACCGAGCCACCCGCAAGTTGTATCCGCCATCCGCTGACAATCCACCATAGGACAGGAACAAGTAATAGTAGTCCGTTTGCGGACTGTATTGTATGTACGGCCCTTCCATACGAGCATGGTTACCGCCTGTCAGCTTTTTCCCGTAGCCTTGACCAGGGAGCGGCTTCCCTGTTTTTTCATCCATCTGCATAATGAATATGCCTCCTGAGTAAGAGCCATATACCATCCACAGCTTGCCGTTTTTATCATAAAAGGTGTCCGGGTCTACGGCATTTGGATGCTTGGTTGCATCATAGATCGTTCCATCCTCACTCGGTTGGTCCCACATGCCGGATTTCAGAAAAATTCCTTTATTCTTATAAGGCCCTTCAATTTTATCAGCAACTGCTAGGCCCATCGCTGAACGCGGGGAGTCACCCTTGCAAGCGTTATAATACATATAGAACTTGCCATCTGCCAGTTGAATGACATCAGCTGCCCACAGCGTGTCCGTCTGCGCCCAATCCAGTGCTTCCTTTAATTCATCTTTGACATTGGGAATCAATGCATTACCATTCGCCACTCCTGTAGCAATCGTATCCCAATTCATAAGGTCTTTGGACTTTGCAGCCGCCAGATGTGAGCCAAAAATGTAAAATGTGTCTTTCACTTTCAGAATGGATGGATCATGTACGGAAGTCTCCTTGAAAGAGACAGCCTTTTTACTTTGAATTGAAAAGTTTTCTAGGTCTTGAGCAGAAGTTTGCCCCACATTTTGAATTCCATCTGTATCTGAATTGAGTGTTAGCTCCGCGCCTACCAAAGAAGCAGGCAACAACAGCGCACCTGCGAGTGAAGCTGCCGTTACTTTACGAACAAATGATTGCTTCATAAATCAATCTCCTCTCATTTTGAACATCCCTGATAACATAAAAAAATCTTGAGAAAGCGGTCAGGATTATGTTTGTATTAACTTCTTCACCCTCGAATTTAATGTTGGTCATCCCTCCTATTTTGAATTAAAGCGCTTTCAATTGATTTGAAAAATAAAAGCACCTTCTATTAAGAAGGACGATTCAAACCTGGCGGTTAACCGTACCTCTATATTATTCAATGGATATGGAAAATTCAATATGTAATTTTATGTTTTTATAAATTATTCATCGAATTATTAACATTAATAAATGTATTGCGTAAATTTCTAGTTTAAAGTTATAATTTTACAACTAAAATTCTATATGTTTCCTGCCGATATACCTAAAAGAACAATTTTACGTGTATAGAAACATTTAGATTTTATAAGGAGGTGAAAAATATATGCAATGGTATTTAAATGCATTAAAAAACTATGTAGGGTTTCAAGGTAGAGCAAGACGTACAGAGTATTGGATGTTTGTACTATTTAGTGCAATCGCTAGCTTTGTAGTCAGCCTGATCGATAGCCTTGTAGGCTTATCACCAATATTGACTTTGATTTATTCTCTTGCTGTCCTGTTGCCATCCTTGGCCGTTATGGCCCGTAGACTGCATGACACAGGTAGAAGCGGATGGTGGATTCTAATCAGTCTGATTCCTCTCGTAGGGTCAATTATTTTGATTGTATTCTTCTGCCAAGACAGTCAGCCTAGCGACAATAAGTATGGGAAAAACCCTAAACTGTAATGGTTTTGTCTAAAACCTCTTTCACTTTTGTGAAGGAGGTTTTTTTCATATCCAGCAGAATCCAAAGGGTAAATCACATGTATTATTCATCAGCTGTGAATTTTTTTGGTTTTACCTGTTTATATCCTCCTCTTTTAGTTTATTTTAAACGAGTATTAAGCTGGCGCTAAGATTGGGTGTGTATGATGTATATTAGAATCTGGTAACTACATAAGCCGGATCGGCTAAAGGCATAAACATTACTCCCGTTGGATATCCATATAAGGCTCCACCTTGTCAGAAATTGAATGAACACAAAGGAGATTTACACTCATGAATCGAAAACGAATTATAGTCATCTGTACACTGTTGTTGGCGTTATCTATTGGGCAGTCTTCTACTTGGGGAAGTCGGGCTAATGCTGCTACACTGGCTCCAGAGAGAGCCCCTCAGGTACAGGATAATGAAGCTTCCAAGGATGATGAACTTTTGAAAACACTGGGCGCATCCTCGGATGAGCAATTGTATGATGCGTTATATAACGGTCAAACCTTGGCAGATATTGCACAAACCAATAAAAAGGACGCACAGGCTGTCGTTGATTTACAGGTAGCTCAGTTAACGGAGCAGTTGGATCAGCGACTGGCCAATAAGAGCATTACACCTGAGCAATACCAAGCCCATAAGGCAGAATTGACACAGGTCGTTGCTAAAAGTGTGTTCGGGCTGTAAGTTAGTGACATGACAGAATGTGAAAAAGGCGCTGAACCCATGGGGGCCAGCGCCTTTTGGCTTGTCTATATTTGGTTGTAAATTACACTTGATATACTCGGATCAAGTTAGTGGTGCCCGCCTCAGCGACAGGAACACCTGCTGACAGGACTACAGTATCGCCTTTATGGATATATCCTGCATTGAGGGCGTTACGGATGGAGGATTCGAACATTTCATCCGTTGTTGCTACTTTATCCCCCTTGATCGGGAATACGCCGGATAACAGGCAGATTTTAGCGAATACCGTATTATTCGGAGTAACCGCAATAATAGGTGCCTTCGGACGATATTTGGATACCATACGTGCCGTGAATCCGCTGGCAGTCGATGTAATAATTGCTTTCGCATCCAGCTCCAGAGACGAACTCACCGCACCCTGACTAATCACTTCGGTGATGTTGGTGCTTTGACGTGCTCTGCGCTTATCAAACTGCTCCTGATAATCGAATTGCGATTCTGCTCTGGCAGCTACAGCGGCCATGGTCCGTACAGACTCGACAGGGTATTTACCCGCAGCTGATTCGCCCGACAGCATAACAACATCGGCTCCTTGCATAACGGCATTAAACACGTCACTAACCTCGGCTCTCGTCGGACGCGGGTTCACCTGCATGGATTCCAGCATGTGGGTAGCTACGATAACGGGTTTGCCGACCAGATTACACTTGTCGATCATTTCTTTTTGCATCACAGGCACATCTTGAATCGGCACTTCGACACCCAGATCGCCACGGGCTACCATAATGCCATCGGAAGCTTCGATAATATCATCCAGGTTTTCCATGCCTTCAGCATTTTCAATTTTGGAATAGATTTGTACATGCTCAGCATGATGTCCCTTCAAAATCTCACGGATTTCACGGATATCGTCGCCTTTACGCACAAAAGAAGCCGCAATAAGCTCAACACGCTGCTCCACCCCAAATTGGATGTGCCTCACATCTCGCTCCGTCACGCCTGGAAGGGTCGTATGAATCCCTGGCAGGTTTACACCTTTTCTCGGTTTCAAAATACCGCCGCTTACAATATTACAAATCATTTCCGTACCTTCGATGGAGGTTACAGTCAGATCAACCAAACCGTCGTCAATGAGAATGCGGTCGCCTGGTTTGATGTCCTTCGGCATATCCGGGTAATTCACTGAAATACGATGCTCGTCCCCTAGAATCTCTTCTGTGGTCAGAATGAGCTGGCTTCCTGGTTTTAGCAGACAAGATGCCTCTCTCAGCTTGCCAATCCGTATTTCCGGTCCTTTAATATCCATCATGACAGGTATAAAGGTATTCATTTCCTTCGCAGCCTGACGCACATTTTCGATACGTTTAACGTGATCTTCTAGCTCCCCGTGAGCCATATTCAAGCGGGCTACAGTCATACCAGCCTGGATCATTTCTTTTAGCAAATGAATGGAGTCACAGGCAGGTCCCATAGTACAAATAATTTTCGTTTTAAGCATAGTAATGTCATCCTCCTGAATGTCTTTACTGTATGGTTTTCTATTCCACTTTGCTTCTCTATCTACATTAAACTTATATAGCTCTATTCTACCTGTACCCGTGCACCAAGACTATGAACTATAGTATGATGAATGTACTACAGTATAATGAATGTTGAAGACATCGGGGAGTGAGTTTCATGATTACATTGGTGGATATACGGCAGGATAACGGTGTGGACTGGTATGAAAAGGCTGGTGCAAATAGCGACAACGATGACTTACTGTTCATTTTGGTCACCTTTGGCAAATGTGTATATTGGGTGAACGATTGCAAATTCATTCTCGGTAAGGGTGAAACACTGCTTTTACCCGGTCATCTGGATTACTATGGCAAGAGCATTCCTACGCTTTTTCATACCAAGTATGTGATACATTGCCGCAAAACATGTACGAACAGCACACTTCCCATACTGAATACTGACAAGCCGTTGTTGATCAAACCTGGATGCTACGATATGCTGCATGAACGAATTAAATCGATGTACTATCAATGGACTGAACACCCAAGCTACTACACCCTGATGGCTGACTGTCTGCTGACCGAGGCAATGATATATATGAATCAGGAATGGGACAAAGGCGCCATTTCTTGCGATCGAGAGCGACATGTGGAACATATGAAACAGTATATCCAGAACCACTACCGGGAAAAGGTAACCAAGGAGGAGCTTGGTGACGCCATCCGTAAAACCCCCAATTATGCCGCGACGCTGCTGCGTGAGGTAACACGCCAAACGATCAGCGAGCATGTACATACGCAACGTATTAAAACCGCCATCTACATGCTGACCGAGTCCCGGCTAACGATTCGTGAAATTTCGGAGTATGTGGGATATAGTGATGTTTCCTATTTTCATCGAATCTTCAAACGGTTGACAGGCTGCTCGCCGTCCGAATTTCTGGATGAACGTTCCTCAATCGTTTAGTTTGATGATCTGGGTGGAATTTTATAGTTAATAAAAATGGTCGTTCTACCTGGAACCCTGCTCTAGCAGTCCTTTTTGATTAGGGACCAAGAGCGTTCCATATAGAACGACCATCATATTTATAATTACGCGTATAAATCTGCGTGTATTCGCATTACTTGGTGGTGTTAATTGGAGGAACCCGCTGTTTTGACCTCTTCCAACATTTTATCGTTATAGCCAAACATCCAGGTCAGGACAAAGGCTACAACCATAGCAGCCAAGTTCGCCAAAATGTAAAGCGGAAGCTGATGATTCATGTAGAGCAACGTCCCTGGAATGACCGTAACTGCCATGCCTGTAGCCGCCAAATGGAAGACAGAAGCGATAAAGCCGCCAACCGCCCCACCGATAAGGCCCATAACAAAAGGCTTCATGTATCTCAGGTTGACCCCGAAAATAGCCGGCTCCGTAATCCCCAGAAAAGCAGACAACGAGGAAGGAAGTGCCAACGCTTTCAGCTTGCTATTCTTCGTTTTCAGCCCAACCGCCAGACAGGCAGCACCTTGAGCAGCCATAGCGCAGGTAATGATGGCGTTAAAGGCATTTACTCCGTTCTTTTCAAGCAGTTGAATTTCCAAGAAATTAAATATATGATGCACACCTGTAACGACGATAATCTGATGCAAGAAACCGATGACAATCCCTGCAATACCGAAAGGCAAATCCAGCACAAACGTTGTTCCGTGCAGCACCCATTCTTCGAGTGAATGGAAAATCGGACCGATGGCAAACAATCCCAAAGTGATCATGATCAACAGTGTTAAAAACGGTGTGAGAATCAGATCTAGCGCTTCAGGCACCCGTTTGCGCAGCGCCCGCTCCAGCTTAGCTCCGATCAAGCCCACGAAGAAAGCTGGCAATACCGAGCCTTGATAGCCCACTACAGGAATGAACCCGAACATCGTCAACGGATGGGCTGAGCCGTCCGCAACACTATAAGCGTTGGGCAAGGCCGGGTTTACCAGCATCAGACCGAGAACGATACCCAGCACTGGACTACCGCCGAATACTCTAAAGGCTGACCATGCGACTAACGCTGGCAGAAAAGCAAAGGCTGTATCCGTTAATACTTGTGTGTATAATAGAAAATTGGGTGAAATGTCCTGTGGCGTCATGCCGAGTAGAGCGAGAATTTGCGGCTGAGTGAGCAAGCCACGTAGCCCCATGAACAGCCCCGTAGCAACCAGCACAGGAATAATGGGTACAAACACATCGCCAAAGGTACGAATGGAGCGTTGGAAGACGTTGCCTTCCTTTTTCGCCTGACTCTTCACCTCTTCTTTAGATGAACCGGTCACGCCAAGCTTTTCGACCTCTTCAAAAATTCGATTTACCGTACCTGTACCAAAAATAATCTGATATTGTCCGGAATTGAAGAAAGCACCCTTGACCTTGTCGATCTCCTCAACTTTTTTCTGATCAATCTTCTCCTTGTCATGCACCATAATCCGCAAGCGCGTCGCACAATGAGCAAAAGATGCAATATTTTCTTGCCCACCGATTGCCTGGATCACTTCTTTAGCTATTTCTCTGTTTTCCGCCATGATGTTCATCCCCTCGTTCATTCCGTTATATTTGATGATTAACGAACCACTTGATGTTTTAGCCTACTCATGTAAAATCCCATTTTACCGCCTGGAAGAGAGCCTCTCCCTTGTCGGCAAAAAAGCGTATTTCGTCACTCTCTGGATGCGGAAAAATACGACTGGTGAACACCTCTTCCCCATCATTGACGAAAATCTCAACTGAAGACGCATCTACAAACAAATGTAGTTTGATATGATCTTTATCCCATGGACACTGCCGTACCTCACCATACGAAGTGGCTACAGGCTCACCCGATTGCGAACGGTCCAATACAAGTTTGCGACTGACGGCATTATATTTAATCACCGTCTTCTCAGTCTCACTCGCACGGAATTCAATACCAAACACCTTAGCGCTCAAAAGATCTACCTCACAGATCAGCTCATAGGCCGTACCTGTAAATCCTTCATAGGTTTTGCTCTCTGAAAATAACGTGTCAGCTACCCGATCCTCACGATTTCTACGCAGCGTAGTCAGCTCAGGGATCGGCCGCTGCAAGAGTTTGCCCTCATGAAGCGTAAGCTCCCTTGGTAATGTCAGACAATGAGCCCATCCGTTCGGATCTGTGGGATATTCGATATCCGGCAGGCCCATCCATGCCACCATAATACGCCGCCCCTGTGGGTCAATCATCGTCTGTGGCGCATAGAAGTCAAAGCCTCTATCGAGCTCGTGGAATGCACCGTGCTCCAGTGTTCTTGTTCCGGTATCCAACGGCTTGCCGATTACGTAGCCCGATTGATAAATATTGCGTTTTTCATCCCCAGAAGGCTCCAAGCCCTGAGGAGAAAAGATCAAGACTCCCGCTTCGTTCAGTTCAAAATAATCCGGACATTCCCACATGTAGCCAAACGACTCCAGGCCTGTGCACAATTCTCCCTCAAACTCCCACGTACGAAGGTCGGTTGATCGGTAGAGGACGGCGCAGCCTGTTAAATTCGTTCTTTGGGCACCAATCACACAGTAAAAGCTATCGCCGTCTTTCCATAGCTTGGGATCACGAAAATGGTCTGTATACCCTTCTGGCACATTGGAAATAACGGGGTGCTCCCATTTAGTAATGTGACCATTCTCGTCCATAACAGCCATGCATTGATAAGGATGTCTGATCCAGTCTTCATCTCGTGCATTTCCCGTATACAGCATATATAACTTGCCCTCATGCTCCAGTGCGCTGCCGGAATAAGCCCCATGCGAATCAAAATAGTCCCCCGGTGCGATGCCAATGCCCGCACTATTCCATGTGACCAAATCTTTAGATTTCAGGTGATACCAGTATTTCATCCCATGATCCGTTCCGAGCGGAAACCACTGATAGAATAAGTGGTATTCACCTTGGTAATAAGAAAATCCATTGGGGTCATTGAGCAAACCGGTCGGTGGCTGGATATGAAACGCCTGCCGCCAGTGACATTGCTCCACTTTCTCCTCCAAGCCGGCTATTTCACCGGGTTCTGCCTGCTCGATCATTCGATACTTTTGTTCTCTTGTCATTTTCATAGGTGTACCTCATTTTTATTAAAACTTTCGCTTCAGGAACCGGTTCCAACTCAATGAAAAAAATTCTATCGGAACCGGTTCCCATACGATTAAAAAAATGCTCATCCATGGATTTGCAACCGATTCCATTTGTGCCCGAATGCTATGGAACCGGTTTCGTAGAAATTATAATCCACTTGTTCAGCGTTTGTCAACGCTTTCTCTTTCGATAAGAGAATAATTCATGACCGTCACTTTTTCTACCGATTTATGTTCTACCAGCCGCATAATATTTTGCGCTGCTACACGTCCAGCCTCCATATACGGATATTGAACGGTTGTCAGGGCAGGGTGAATGACCTCCGTAATATCGTATCCCCCAAAGCCAGTTACCGACAAATCCGACGGGATGACAATCCCTCTGGAATAAGCCGCATTGATTACGCCCAGCGCGATATTATCCGTAGCACACACCATTAACGTTGGCTTGAAATGGTCCAAAATGGCGGATGCAGCAATCCGTGCATCGGACATTTTAAATCCGGTCTCATAGTATCTGATATCATACCCTGCTGCTCGCATCGCATCGTCCGTATGAGACTCCGCAGGCAATGCATCGCGAACCGCCTGCCTAAAACCCTCCTTGCGCTGCACACCGACGGCAACATCCTTTTCAGTAACACCAACGTAGGCAATTTCGTGATGTCCCTGTGACAAAACGTACGTGCCGATATCATATCCTGCACGATAGTCATCATGGATCAGGCTATGAAGCTGCTCGTGCTGCTGGCCCACCAGCAACACCGGAATACCAATGTCACGAATCGCGGTCAGATGGTCGTCTGTAATTTGAGCAGCCAGCAAAATGATACCCGAAATCTTTTGTCTTCCCAGCTCATAAATGGCTTCGATTTCACGCTGTACATCCTGGCTCGTATTAGAGATCAGCATCTGATAATGCTGAGAACGCAGTTCCTCATCAATCCCCATCAGCGTATGAGATGTCGCAAAAGAATCTAGACGCGGCACAACGGTGCCGATGATGTTGGTCCGCTTCGCCTTAAGACTCTGGGCAAAGGCATTGGGCACATAGCCCGTGGCTTTAACCACTTTTTCAATTTTTCGTTTCGTATCCACGCTGACAGACCCGCCGTTCAAAAAACGGGATACCGTGCTCTTGGATACGCCAGCCATTTGGGCTATATCTGCAATCGTCTTATTCATGAAGTCCCCCGGTGATTTTTCGTATTCACAAGCTTCCAAAACGTCTCTTTTCATAACCCTATAATACCATATGGCGGGATTGGATTGCTGTAGCCCCAGACCCATCATGCACAAACAAAACGCCGTCCCTTCAGTGAAGAAGGAAACGGCGTCTCATGATGAACGTAATTTTAAAAATCAAAGTTATCCGGATCTGGACCTACCCGAAGATCGGCATTTAACGCCTGGATTCGATCCATATCCTCGCGCGTCAGTTCGAAGTCAAAAATGTCAGCATTTCCCACGATACGATGCGGCTTGGTAGACTTGGGAATAGTGACAACTCCCTGCTGCACATCCCAGCGTAAAATCACTTGCGCCACCGATTTGCCATACTTGGTCGCTATGTCTTGCAGTACCGGATGATCGAGCAATTGGCCTTGCATTAACGGAGACCAGGCTTCCATTTGAATGTCGTTCTTTTGACAGAATTGCAACAGCTCGGCTTGGGTTAATTGTGGATGGAATTCCACCTGATTGATCATGGGCTTGATTTCAGCATCCTTCATGAGATCTTCCAAATGATGAATCTGGAAGTTGCTGACTCCAATTGCCTTAATCCGTCCTTCTTTATACAAGGATTCCAACGCTCTCCAAGCTTCTTTATACTTTCCTTGAACTGGCCAATGAATCAGATATAGATCCAGATAGTCCAGACCCAGCTTGTCCAGACTGGCTTCATAAGCTGCTCGTGTCTCTTCATAGCCTAAATCTGCATTCCACACTTTGGACGTGACGAACAGTTCTTCTCTGGACAGATTATTTTCCTGAAGGGCTTCCTGAATAGCCTGCCCTACACTGCTTTCGTTCGCATAGATTGCAGCTGTATCTATACTGCGGTAGCCATGCTTTACAGCAACCTTTATAGCATCGACCAGCTCCGAACCTTCTTCCACTTTAAATACCCCGATGCCAAACCAAGGCATGCGAACTCCGTTGTTTAACAATGTTGTGCTTTGTAAGTTTTGTGTCATTTTGAATCTTCCTCTCTATTTTTTAAAAGCTTTAACCTGTAATGGGGGTTGTATCCCTTTTTTCGAGCATACGACTCCAGCCTGTGAGCAAAACCGCAACGAAAACCATAATGCTCCCGAGCCAGGCCGTATGAATGAGACCGAGTGAATCCGTTACAATCCCGCCTACATAAGCTCCGATGGCTATCCCTGCGTTGAAAGCTGCAATATTAACAGCAGAGGCAACATCGACAGCTTTGGGTGCAAACCGTTCGGCTAACATGACGACATATACCTGTAGCCCGGGCACGTTCATAAACGCAAGCAATCCCATAAAGAAGATCGTAATCAGTCCTGCCGTTTTAAAAGGTGCCGTGAACAACAGGAGAAACAGGATCACTGCTTGAATCAGAAACATGTAAAACAAAGCTGAAAGCGGCTTGCGGTTTGCTGCTTTTCCGCCAATAACATTCCCGATGGCAATCGCAATTCCATACAGCAAAAGTATAAACGTTACCGTACTTTGCTGAAATCCGGTTATGTCGTGAAGTAATGGAGATAAATAAGTAAATACCACAAATGTGCCTCCATACCCCAAAGCTGTAATGATAAATGCGAGTAGCAAGCGACCATTGGTGACCAGTTTGACCTGCTCGCGGAAAGGAGTCTTGTTCCCTTTGCGCAGCGTAGATGGCAGCAGAATCAGATTGGCGATGAGTGCCACTACACCGACGACCACAATCGCCATAAACGCTGCCCACCAACCCCATTGCTGCCCAATGTAGGTACCCAAAGGTACGCCTGTAACCGTGGCTACGGTCAACCCGGAGAACATAATGGAAATCGCACTCGCTCGCCGATCATCCGGCACAAGATCGGCCGCGATGGTGGAACCGATAGACATGAACACCCCATGAGCGAACGCCGAGATCACACGTGCAATCAGTAGCAAGGCAATTCCGCTAGAGACCGCAGCGAGGCTGTTGCCTGCAATAAATATAATCATGATCCACAGCAGCAACGTTTTACGGGGAACACTTGATGTTAATGAGGTCAAGACAGGTGCCCCGATGGTGACCCCTAATGCATACAGCGTTACAGTTAGTGCAGACATCGTTACAGATATGTGCAAGTCTTCAGCAATCAGGGGAAGCAGTCCCACGCTGATGAACTCAGTTGTCCCAATCGCAAAGGCGCTTACGGCTAGAGCCAGTAATGGCCAGATACTTCGTTTTGATTCTGGCGACATGTTTTTCACTCCTATCTATAGAAATCTTCGACCAGCAGATGTTATTATGAGTTATTCAAGCAAATATGAACAGTACGTACTTTTTAGTGATATAGGTACTAAAAAGTACCCTAAATAAAGTTCTTTTTAATTAAAACAGGCTGTTAAGGTATGTATAACAGAAGCGATACACATGGGGGGATCGGCATTGGGGAAGAAAAAATACAATATCTCTGTTGAGGCGACGTTAGAGGTGATCGGGGGGAAATGGAAATGCGTCATTCTGTGTCATTTGACACATGGAAAGATGCGGACAAGCGAATTAAAACGGATGATGCCTTCCATAACCCAAAAAATGCTGACTCAGCAGCTTCGTGAATTAGAGGAAGACGGCATTGTCAATCGGATTAGCTATAATCAGGTTCCACCCAAGGTGGAGTACGAGCTTAGTGAATATGGATGTAGTCTGAAAGGCATTTTAGATTCTCTTTGTGCTTGGGGAGAAAGACATATTATTAAAGAATACGGGGATAAATCTGCGGTTTTGGAAGATAACATTCTGAATAAGTTGTAAAGCCAAAAAGAGCGCCTACAATACATCAGCAGGCGCTTTCTCTCTCCGAATTCCAAGGGTTACGAATTGGACATCATTTTAATTTGTGAAATCAATGACCATGCGTCCTTGGATTTTGCCCTGCTCCATCTCCTCGAAGATCTCATTAATGTCTTCGAGCGGACGTTTTTGTACAAGAGGGACAACTTTACCTTCTGCAGCGAACTGGAACGCTTCTTTAAGGTCTTCACGAGTGCCGACCAAGGAGCCAATAACTTGAATGCCGTCCAGAACCAGACGTGGAATGTCCAGATCCATCTTATCGGTTGGGAGACCTACAGCTACGACACGCGCGCCAGCCTTCACAACGTCGATGGCCTGGTTGAAAGGTGTTTTGGCAACAGCAGTAACCACGGTTGCATCCAGACCAGCACCGTTTGTTAACTCCTTAGCTCGAGCGACCGGATCTTCTTTCATGCTGTTAACGATATAGTCAGCACCAATTTGTTTGGCCAGTTCTAGTTTTTCATCACTGATGTCAAAGGCTACAACTTTAGCATTGAATACATTTTTGGCGTATTGCACAGCCAGGTTACCCAAGCCGCCAATGCCGAAGATACCGATCCATTGTCCTGGTTTGACTTCACTTACTTTAACTGCTTTATATGTGGTAACCCCTGCGCAAGTTACACTACTTGCAGCGGCAGGATCAAGACTATCTGGTACTTTGACCGCGTAGTCAGCTGTGACAATACATTGCTCTGCCATTGCACCGTCTACCGTATATCCGGCATTTTTAACTTCACGACACAGCGTTTCCCGCCCGGTTAGGCAATATTCGCAGTGACCGCAGCTTTGGAACATCCAGGCAATACTTACGCGATCACCAATCTTAAGACTGGTTACTCCTTCACCTAATTCAATGACTTTCCCAATACCTTCATGCCCCAGAACTCTGCCTGTGACATCACCGAAATCTGCATTTTTTACATGTAAATCTGTGTGGCAAACTCCGCAATACTCGACTTGGACTAACGCTTCCCCATGCTTCAGGGAGCGTAAAGGTTTCTCTTCTACACTGACTTTCTTGTCTTTTGTAACAATTGCTGCTTTCATGTAGATCTCTCCTTTAAATAATATGGAATTATTTTGTAATGCACACTCCATTATTATAGTAATTTTTGCCCGAAAAGGACAAATATAAATCTAACTTACTAACTTAAAACTATTTAATCGAAAAATGCTTCTTTCTAAGTCCTTGGACCCTTGTAGGAACTTTGTACAATAATTTACAATGTAAAAAGTTTCACATACTCTATTTGGAAGAAGGATAAAGAAACATGAAAAAAAACTGGAAAGGTTGCCTGTTCAGCATATTTGCCATTATCTTGGTTGTGTCGGTAACAGGATGCAATTCACAGCCCGCCATTTCTAGTACCACCAGCACTTCATCCTCATCAGCTACCAACGCTCATGCAGTCGTTCAGAAAGGCCCACACTGGTCCTATGAAGGAGATCAGGGACCGGAGCATTGGGGAGAGCTGGAAAAAGATTTTGTTGCTTGTGGTAACGGCCACGAACAATCTCCTGTCAATATAGAGCATACCCATTTGGAAGCATCGCAAACGCAGCAACCGCTGCAAGTTCATTACACTAATACGAAAGCATCCATTTTGAATAATGGGCACACTGTGCAAATCAATGTTGCCGATGCCAGCAATAGCATCATGCTGGACGGTACTAAATTCACTTTAAAGCAGTTTCATTTTCATCACCCGAGCGAACACCAAATAGATGGTAAAAATGCTGAAATGGAGCTTCATTTTGTCCATCAAAGCGACAACGGAAGTACAGCTGTCTTAGGAGTCCTTATCCAAAGTGGCAAAGAAAACAAGGCTTTCAACCGCATTTGGTCCAAACTACCGAAGGATAATTCCCAAGAAGCGGCGGCTCTAGATGAAGAAATAGATCTCGCTGCGTTGCTGCCAAAAGACCTGCACTCCGTTCGCTACAATGGATCGCTGACTACCCCGCCATGCACAGAACATGTAAATTGGACAGTGCTGGAGCAGCCTATTGAAATGTCCGCAGACCAAATCAACCAGTTTGCTGCCATTTTTCCCGATAACCATCGTCCTGTACAACAACTGGGAACCCGGGAACTGACTGCCGATAAATAATAAAATAAAGTGCCGTAAGATGTAAGGTGCATTCTATATATAAATACACCCCAAAAGCCCCCTCTATTCATCTAGTTAGAGGGGGCTTTTCGGTATTAAATTTACTGCTCATTACAAGCGCACCAGTTCCTCCACCTTCACCGGTTGACCTGTACGCATAGAACGGTTGGCGGCAATGCCTGTTAAAATGGACCATGCACCGTCAATATGTGAGGCCGCACGATGGAACCGATCCTCTGCCGGCTTATCGAAAATATCACGCAGCATAACTGGATCTCCTCCGCCATGACCACCCTGGCCTTCCTCCACTTCGACCTCATAAGGTGCTGCAAAGTGGGGATAGATGGTGATGGTCTTCTCTTTTAGCGCACCCTCATCTGCCTTGCTGCCACCGGAATTAACATAGGATTGCTCGGATACCCGAACCTCCATCCGTCCCTTCGTGCCGTTAAATACGATGATAAAGCCCTCCCAAGGCATGTAAGCATTCAGCGAATAGTTCATTACCGTCTTGTTCTGATACTTCACCATGACACTCAGCGTATCTTCAATGCTGATATTGTCGCCAAATACGCTTTGATCCCGCACATATCCATCCTCATGCTCAGCGTCCAGATACATGCTTTTTAGATGCTCGTTACGGTCCAGATGTAGCGCAAAGGGGTCATTTTCCGCTGCCTTGCTGCCGTAAGCCCGTTGATAAAACTCCGTCACGCCACGCTGCTCCGCATTTTCCCGGCCGTAAAATTTCAGATCTCCCATCGCATACACCGTCTCCGGTTTCGAGCCAAGCCAGAAGTTCATCAGATCAAAATGATGCGTCGATTTATGCACCAGCAGACCGCCGCTATTGCGCTTGTCCCGGTGCCACCGACGGAAATAATCCGCGCCATGCTGTGTATTCAGCAGCCATTCGAAATTGACTGACAGCACCTCTCCGAGCGTTCCGTCCATGATCAGCTCACGGATTTTCGTATTATGCGGCGCATAGCGGTAGTTAAAGGTGACGCGTAGCTTCCGTCCCGTGCGGTCTATGGCATCCAAAATGTCTTGGCATTTATCTTCATCCACCGTCATCGGCTTCTCAGAAATGACATCACAGCCCAGCTCCATCGCCCGGATAATATACCGATGATGTACCCGGTCAATGGTCGTGACAATGACGATATCCGGCTGCGTCTCCGCGATCATCCGATCAAACTCGTGAGCTTTATAGGTAGGAATCGGCTCATGCTCGTATTTCTCCTGCAGCAGCCGATTGGCATAATCCATTCTCGTCTGATTGACGTCACAGAACGCGATCAGCTCCGAGGTATCTTTGAAAACGGTAACAACTTCACCGTAAAAAAATTCGGCTCTTCCTCCGGTACCCACAAGTGCATATTTGATTTTAGCCAATTGGTTCACACCCTTTACATGAATTGCTTTTATTTTATAGTATAAGAAAGAGCAAAATCTTCGCTTTTATTATGATTTTATCCGTAAAATATACATATATTATCCTTATGTATTCTTTCACTAAAGGAGACTATCGATATGATCGCTACACCCCGTTTTGCCATCGAGCAAGCGTTGCGGAAGGTGCCATTCAGCATGTCCGCCGACCATGTCCACCAAGCGCACGAAATCTATTATTTGCTGGCAGGAGAGCGCTACTACTACATTAATCAACGGGTATACGCCCTCCAGAAGGGCGATCTGATTTGGATCAGCAAACATGATTTTCATCGTACGAGTAACAAGGGTAGCGGTAGCCATGAACGGATTTTGATTAACTTTGATGAAGAATTTGCAGCCTCGTCAATGACCGTCTCTCCCTCCAGCGATCAGAACCAGCTTCTTCTGCCAGAGAAAAGCTTTCTGCTTCGCCCCTCCGCGGAAGAACAATGCGAGCTGGAACACCTATTCCGGCAAATGCTAGATGAATACCACCAAGAACATGCCTACAGCCAGCTATATCTCCAGAGCTTGCTACTCCAGCTCCTTATCCGTATCCGGCGCATACAATCGGCCACTGCCGATACCATTGCACCGGAACGTAGCGAAAAGCAGCAGCGCGTGTACTCGGTCATCGCATACCTGCATGCTCATTATGACGAGAGCCTGTCGCTAGATCGGCTGGCTGAGCATTTTTATATTAGCAGCACGTATTTATGCCGTATTTTCAAGCAGACAACAGGTTTTACCTTAGTAGAATATCTTCAGGATGTGCGGGTCCAGCAGGCTCGGGCGTATTTAAGAGAAACAAGCTGGAAAGTGACTTCCATTGCTGAAAAAACGGGTTTTGACAGCATCGCTCACTTTGGTCGTGTATTCAAGCACCTTACCGGGCACACCCCACTACAGTACCGAAAAAAATACAAAAAGGAGTAGAGAGATGCCCCTACCCCTTAATTCCCGTCAAGGTGATGCCTTCAATAATTTGCTTTTGGGCAATGATGTAGACGATTAGCACCGGGACGACAGAAATGGTGGTACCCGCCATCATCAGTGACCAATCGGCGGTATATAACCCTTTGAAATTGTTAAGTAAAAGCGGAACCGTGAATTTCTCCGGTGTATTGAGATAGATAAGCGGATCAAGAAAGCTGTTCCAGGCACCCAAAAAGGTGAAAATCCCTATTGCCGCCAATGCCGGACGAATGAGTGGCAGGATGACGCTCCAGTAAATACGAATGTAGCCCGCCCCATCCATTACCGCCGCTTCCTCTAGATCGCGTGGGATGCCCATGACGAACTGGCGGAGCAGAAACACTGCGAATGCATTAAACAAGGCTCCAGGTACGATCAGCGACCAATGCGTATCCAGCCAACCGATGCGATCCATCACCAAATATAACGGAATCATCGTCACCTGCTTGGGCACCATCATCGTAGCGAGGAACAAGATAAACAGTATATTCGAGCCCGGAAATCGGATTTTAGCAAAAGCATACGCCGCCATAGACGCGCTAATCAGTGTCGCTGTCACGATGATCACCGTAATGTAAAAGCTGTTCATATACGCCTGCACGAAGGGCATCGCCTCCAGCGATGCCGGATAGTTGCTCCATACGAACGGATCAGGAATCCATTGAGGTGGGACGACGAAAATTTGAGAAATATCCTTCAGGGAACTTAGAACAGTCCACAGGAATGGAAAAAACATGACTAAAGAGCCGACAGCGAGCAGCACATGGCGCAGGAATACCCTACCTCTGGAACTAATCTCCATAGTGCACCCACCTCTTTTGCATTTTAAATTGCAACAGTGTAAATACGAGAATGATCACGAACAAAATCATTGCTGCCGCGGCACTTTCTCCCATCGTGAAGTCAATGAACGCCTGATCATAAATGTGGTACACCAGTGTATAACTTGCTTTAGCTGGCCCTCCATTCGTCATGACAAACGCCTGATCGAACACCTGAAAAGAACTGATGACCATCATGATGGTCACAAAAAAGGTCGTCGGTGACAACAGCGGCAATGTAATATACCTTAGCTGCTGGAACTTGCTGGCCCCGTCAATTTCGGCTGCCTCGTAATAGCTTTTGGAGATACCCTGGAGTCCTGCCAGAAAAATGACCATATTATATCCCAGTCCCAGCCATATGCTCAAAAGCGCAATCGACGGAATCACCCACTGCGTATCGGTAAGCCACATCGGGCCTGTAATCCCAATCGCTCGCAGCAGATGATTTAAAATGCCAAATTCGCCGTTCAGTATCCACATCCAGATGACACCAACGGATACCGAACTGGTTACGACAGGCATGAAAAAGAACAAGCGATAAATTTCCTTGCCCTTCACTTTGTTGAGCATGATGGCTACGAGCAGAGCCAATATAATCCCCGCCGGGATGACCAACACCATATAGTACATCGTATTGATGAGTGCCTTCCAAAAATCAGGATCAGATAATTGGCCCTTGAAATTGTCCAAGCCGACAAACAAGGGTACGCCAAATCCATCCCAGTTTACAAAGCTTAAGTAAAGCGCATATAGCAACGGCAACAGCGAAAAACATAACAGACCCAAAAACTGGGGGCCAATGAATAGATAGCCCCACAGCGCTTGATGCTTTTTCTGCATCTTGTCACCTTCCTCCCCGGTCACGGCCCATCCCGTGCCTACTTGACCGCCTTGGATATGATCTGATTCAACTTTTCAATGGTTGCCGCAGCATCCTGCTTGCCCAGGAACATCAGGTCGATGGTTTCCGTGATATCCGAGTTCAGCCCTGGCACCTGAGCATCATAGGCCAGTGCAGATCCATGAGCATGCCCTATGTTACGTCCTTCGGTCAAATAGCTTGAATGCTCAATTGTCGCCTTTTTCATAATGCTCTCATCTGCGGCAGCAAGCGTACCCATGGCATTCCCACCTTCAACCAGCCGGGCCTCCTGCCCCTTCACAGAGACGTAGAATGCTGCTAACTTCATGGCCTCTTGCACATGCGGACTATTTTTGTTCACAGCTACATAGGCAACCGGAATAGCGACAGGTTCATTTTTGCCTGTGTTGGAAGGCCAGTAAATATAATCGAAGTCGAGGCTTTTATTTTGGCTAAACAAGGGTTCCAGCCATCTTCCCGCCGCCAGCATACCGACTTGATTGGACATGAACATCGCGTCAGCCCCTTGCCCTTTGGGAAGCGAGCCGAGATATACCGCATTTCCCTTTTTCACCATATCGTACATAAAACCGAAGGCTTCCTTGCCCTTTTCATTGTGGTCCAGCACATATTTGCCTTGTTCATCAAAGATCTGACCGCCATTCGACCACACCCATGAATACCAGTGAGCCCACCAGTTTTCCGCAATATAACCCTGCTTTCCGGCTGCCTTCAGCTTGGATGTAACCTCTTCAAAGGCGTCCCAATTCCACTTGCCTTCGTCATAGTATTCTTGCGGCGTCTTCACGCCTGCTTCCTTAAATACCTTTTTGTTGTAATACATGACCATCGGGTTTGAGTCGGGAGTGACCCCATAAATTTCCCCATCACGCTTTGCCGGTCCCCACAATCCTTCCGGAAAATCCTCAGCCTTCACATCACTCGCATCACTTTTTAAAAACTCACCCAAAGGCTGTACCTGCTTCGCCCCGATCAAACGCGCAATCGTCGATTCATACGAATAAAACACATCCGGTCCGCGACTTCCCTGAAGCTGTGTCAACAGCTTTTGCTCATATTGGTCTCCCGGTACAGGCACCAGCTTAACCTCGATATTTGGGTTTTCCTTTTCAAATGCATCCAGCGCCCGCTGATACACCTTCACCTCCGCAGGATTACCCCAAGCCTGCATTGTAAGTCGCACTTTTTGCCCTTCTGTCTCCTCTATTTTGGGAGAGGTACTGCATGCCGCTGCAAGTAAAAACAGAACGCTGAGGAAAAATCCAATCTTTATCCAGCTCATGTAATTGTCCACCTTAACCGCCTCCTGTAGCTTCGCATGGTTGTATGTCATCCTTCTTTTGAAGCGCTTACAAAACTTTCCCTATCATCATATGTAGGAGGGGGAGGCGCGATATCCCCATTTTCATTTTTATATAAATTTTTTTCTTTTGGGGGCTCTGATATGACAGCGACCAAGGGAAAGTAAAGGGCTGCACAACAAAAAAAGAAGAATGCAGATCACCTGCTTCCTTCTTTCGTATTCCTTCAGTATGATTCCGTTTTCTATGAATTTATTAGCATCTTTTCAAAAATATTATAGCCGTTCGTTTCGCCTATATACGTATAACCGCATTGTCTGTAAAACTCACTAAGCTTGTCATTGCCCGCAATACAGTCTAAACGGATTCGATCCTTGCCTGTGAAGTGGATGCCTCGTTCAATCCATTGCATCAGTTCACGGCCTAGCCCCTTCCCGGTGCTATCGCGATCCACAACCAAACGATGCAGATATACTGAGGTTCCTCCTTCAGAATCCGTTTCGTCTAGTTTCCACAACTTACGGTCCCATGCACTGGGTTGCTGCTGCAAGATCACTGCGCCTGCCAGGCTATGATCCTCTGATGCTCGGAAAATAACCACTTCTCCGCGTGCAATAGCGCCGCCTAGGTTATGATCATCTTTTCCTTTTAGTAAGCGTCCCCATTGCGTAGAGCCTTTGCTGTGCAGCCATCTGGCCGTCTTTAAAATTAACTCCTGAACCTGCTCCTGATCTTCAGTGCTTGCCTGAAAAGCCATTAATCCTGGTTTGACGGATGATTCGAAAATATTCATTGATGTCATGCTGCACCTCAACTCTCAAATTTTCCTTATGTATAAAATATAGCATAAAAAATGAGCGTCTGATGATCTGGCAGAGCGTAAAAAATATGAATACTACTATACTCTTATCGGTCATTTATGGTGAAAAATGTAACCTTTCTAATCATTTCAACCGATGATATCCGTATGAGAACAGTTGGAAAGGTTGTGAATGAGGTGCCAAGCCGTAATCCATATCTCCTCAAAAAGATATTTGGCATAAACAAAGAACGTATACTCATCTTCGCGCTGCTGCTGATCCCCGCTATCGCTGCCTTTATTGGAACAAGGCCTATGCCTGCGCAGTATATTTTGCAGGGAGAAATGCATCCGGTCAAAGATCTTGGCGTTCAGGGAAGCGTGTTTTTTGCGTCTGTGCAAACGGGTATTGCTAACAATCTCCTGGAGCGTTGGAATGTATATTCCAGTGAAAATGTATCTGGGGGAGCGATTAAATTTGAACCTCTTGCCCCTGATGAAGTGGACTCTTATTTGAAGGACCTTACAGAGACGGACACGCTAAAATATTCTGCCATGCAAGCCGTACATGCAGCGACGGAATTAAGCGTAGACAGCGACACAGCTGGGGCTACGGCGACTTTCTCGAATCTTAACAAATTGGAGGATGCTCGCTATGCGGAGCTATTGACTCATTTGCAGGATCTTTCGGGAAATTCCTTGGGTCTGATGACAGGTATCGGACTGTATGAGGAAGCCAATAATATCGACTTTTCAGATGGCGGACGTCACAAAATCGCAGGCTCTGGCACAATGGAAGAATACGGAGATGTCGGATCAGTCGGTGGACTGGAGCAAAAGCTGCTGGGAGCCGAGGCGGCAAAGGTTGATCTATTTTTCGTACCGGCAGATTATGAATGGTACGGTGAGGAAGGCAACGAAGCAGAGGCTGCCCGAGTTCAAAAGGAGCATGAACTCAAGTTACGCATTATCCCCGTAGAAACACTGGAGGATGCTATCGTGTATTTGAAGCAACTAGATTGGGAGGAAGTACATCTTGAATGATCCAGATTCCAAAGCATTCCCATCCAAGACAGCTGGCAGCGTACATCAAGCCTTACTAGCAGTGGGCACTATAGGCGAATTTATCATCCTTATTTTTACATTAGTGTATATCTACGCAAATGATTTTTATTATGATCATCTATACGAGCTGGAGCAAAAATTTACAGTTTTTAGCTTTGTGCTGTACTACTTGTGTTTTGTAACCTATCTGATCTGGCTAGTTCAAGTACATAAAGCCATCCGGCAAAAGCATTCCGATTATCCGATTCGTACCGTGGGAGCCATTGCTCGCATGATTCCTTTTATTAACTTGTGGGGATTCTCTAATACATTCACCCATATTTATAGGTACTTTGCGCTCCACCCCGAATTGGAGGGCAAAGCCCGTTATATTCAAAAGATGATTGTTCCGCTATATTTTGTCTGGTTTGGTGAAGGAATTATTAATCGGATTGTTATCCAACACTCTCCCGATATGGAATCGATGTCCATGTTATTGGGAGCCATTGTGCAAACCACCAGAATGGCCTTCTTTTACTGCATGACACGGATCATTCACAATAGTCTGGTTATGCTGAATAAAAAAGATGAAGAAGGATTGCATTAAAAAAACGAGCTGGCCTTCACGGTCAGCTCGTTTTCATTTCTGGTGAATGGTGTTACTCCATCCCCATGATTTAATTCGTCTGTGAAGCAGGTACAATTCGGTATAATCCTGAAGTCTCGCCCGCCGCGCGACGTACTTCCTGGATGACCCAGCCTAATGACAGTACCCGCCCAAGCCGATCATACTCAGCCTTCGTCAGTTCAGATGTAACGGCTTCGCTTCCTTCCTCCAGTGACAGCTCAGGCTCCCGCCCGAACGCAACGGCAATCCACGAACGAATGCCCCGGATCGTATTGTACTTGATCTGATATCCATCCGTTACTGCGCTGACAAACACCTCCGGCTCTTGGGACGCCAGCCCGGTGACAAGCTCTGTATAATCAAAATCGGATGGTCCGTCCGTTGGCAGCTCATTTTGCTGCACGCGACGGATTAATTCCTCTTGGGACCAGCCTAAAGAGCGTAATGATTCCAGCAAGAGCGCGTCCCATTGGGAAATACGTACTCTTTTCGTCGATTCAGTCATCGTTTTTTGCCTCCTTTGGGTCATGCACATCGTACAACCGCTCTTAACCCTAAAGGTTAACCGGGTATGCTACATAATGGCCGGGACTGATTTCTCTCAGCTCGGTTGTACTGTTGTTATCCTTGTCCCATACTAATGAACCGTCTGGTTGGGCCAAGCCTCCTCCCAGTCCCCCTTGCTCTCCGACCGCTCTCGGATCAGGCACAGGGATGGAGGATAGCAGTGCCTGCGTATAAGGGTGAGCGGGCTGCTCATACAGTTCATCTGCATCGGCTACTTCTACCAGTCGCCCATGGTACATCACACCGATTCGGTCTGAAATATGCCGCACCATCGACAAGTCATGGGCGATGAACAGGTACGTCAGCCCGAACTCCTGCTGGAGATCCTCCAGCGTGTTAATGACCTGCGCCTGAATGGACACATCCAGTGCCGAAATCGGCTCGTCACAGACGATGAACTCGGGGTTCACGGAGAGAGCACGAGCGATGGAAATCCGCTGGCGCTGCCCACCACTGAACTCGTGTGAGTAGCGATACAGATGCTCCCGCTTCAGCCCTACCTTTTCAAGCAAAGCTACTACAGCATCTTTACGCTCACTACCCTGATGCAATCTGTGAATATCCATCGGCTCACCGATCAGGTCAAGCACGTTCATACCCGGATTAAGAGAGGAATATGGGTCCTGAAAAATGCTCTGAATACGCCGACGCAGCGGTTTGAGCTGTTTATCGTTCAGCTTGGAAATATCCTGACCGTCAAAGCGTACCGTACCTTCTGTATAATCGTATAATCGCGTCAGACAGCGTCCAACCGTTGATTTCCCACTACCTGACTCACCGACCAGTCCGAACGTCTCGCCACGCTTGATTTGAAAGCTCACGCCATCCACCGCCTTGAGCACCTCAGAGCTACGCCCTAACAAATCCTTTGCGGTCACAAAATGCTTCTTAAGCTGGTGTACCTCCACCAAGGGCTGTTGCTCACCCAATACATCGTTTGTTTCACTCACCGTCATTCCCTCCTTCCGCGTGGCCCGCTTTCGGCGTCTCGCAGACTCCGGCAGGCACTGCGTCCGGCTCGTTCAACCAGCAGGCTGCTCGCTGATCCGGGCGCAGCTCCACCATCGGCGGCCGCTCCACACAGCGGGCAAACGCGTGTGGGCACCGTTCCATGAACGGACAGCCTGATGGCGGGTTCAGCAGGTCCGGCGGCGTGCCCTCAATCGGCACCAGCCGCTCGCGGAAGCCGTTCGTGCGCTGGGGCACAGAACGCAGCAGGCCCTGTGTATACGGATGGCCCGGACGATAAAAGATATCGTCCACGCGCCCCTCCTCCATCACCATGCCGCCGTACATGACGATGACACGGCTACTCACCTGGGCGACGACGCCCAGATCATGGGTGATCAGAGCAATCGACATGTCGGATTGCTGCTTTAGCGTCTTGAGCAACTCCAAGATTTGCGCCTGAATCGTTACGTCCAGCGCTGTAGTCGGCTCATCTGCAATCAGCAGCTCCGGGCTGCACGAGAGCGCCATGGCAATCATCACCCGCTGGCGCATCCCGCCGCTGAATTGATGCGGGTATTGGTTCATTCGGCGCTCCGGCTCGGTAATGCCTACTTGTCGCAGCAGTTCTACAGCTGCTTGCGTAGCCGCTTCCTTGCTCAGTCCTCGATGTCTGCGAATCACCTCGACCAGGTGATAGCCAACCTTTTTGACCGGATTCAGCGAGGTCATCGGGTCCTGAAAAACCATTGCAATCTGGTTTCCGCGTATTTTGCGCCATTGCTTTTCCGTCAGAGCGGTCAGGCTTTGTCCCCGGTAACGAATATCGCCGTTCAGCCGCTTGCCCGGCGGGGCAATCATCGACATGATCGCTTTCGCTGTAACACTTTTGCCGCTCCCGGATTCTCCTACGATTCCTACCGTTTCTCCAGCATCAATATGAAAACTAACCCCTCGAACTGCCTGATTTTCCCCTTCACGAGTGAAAAAGGAGACCTCCAGCTGTTCGACGGACAGTAGATGTTCTGTCATTGTCTTTTCGCTCCTTCCTGTCGCTCCTGGAGCCATTTGTAATGGATCTGTGCTATGAATCATCGTTTTACTAATTTGGGTTCAAAGCCTACACGCAGCACATCTCCCAAAACATTAAAGCTCAATACAGTCAGTAAAATAAGTAGACCCGGGAATAATGCCATGTATGGGGCCTGTGCAATATATCCTTGGGCATTATTCAGCATACTGCCCCACGTAGCGTTCGGCAGCTGAACACCAAAGCCGAGGAAGCTCAGTGACGATTCCATCATAATCGCTGAAGCGATATTGTTCGTCGCCCCTACGATAATTACCGGAATCAGATTCGGTACGATATGCTTCATAATAATACCCAACGTGCTTTGTCCCGAAGCTTTGGCGTATAGTACATACTCCCGTTCGCGCAACGTCATTGTCTCTGCACGAACCACACGGGCAATGTTCATCCACATGAGCAGTGCGATAATGACAATGATATTGCCGACGCCCGGCTTCAAAAACACACTCAGCAGCAAAATAACCAAGAAAGACGGAATTGACATGATCAGCTCCAAAACCCGCATAAGCAGATTGTCGATCCATCCTCCAAAATACCCGCTCATAATCCCTACCACTGCACCAATACTGGTCGCAATAATCATGGACGCGAAGCCTACCAGCAATGATACACGTCCGCCGTACAGTGCTCTTGTAAAATAGTCCCGCCCATAATCATCCGTCCCAAACCAGTGTGCCGCTCCCGGTGGTTGGAGACGCTCCAGCACGTTCAACTTATTCGGGTCCTGCGGCGATAAAAATGCGAAAATCGCCCCCAGCGAGAATACGATCAATAGTATGAGAGCGACGGCGCCCATTTTGCTCGTCATCAGCTCGATCCCGATGTTGCGCCATTTGCTCTGATTCATGAATTCACCTCGTTGATTTAATTCTCGGGTCCGCGATGCTATACAAGATATCTGCAAGCAGATTACCCAGGATCAGCAGCAGAGCGGAAAATAAAGTAATCCCCATGATGACGGGATAATCCATCCCTTTTACCGCCGTCATGCCCAGCGAGCCAATGCCCGGCCAGGAAAATACCGTCTCCGTCACAATGGCTCCGGCCACCAGGTCCGCAACCGACATTCCAAGCAGCGTAATGATGGGCAACAGCACATGCTTGAGCACATGTCGAAACAAAACCAGTCTTTTTCCAGATCCGAACGCGTATTGAATCTGCACATACTCTTCCTTGAGCTGCGTAATCGTGCTGGAACGGATGTACCTCACATACACAGACAGAAAGCCGAAGGCCAGTACAAAACATGGTAAAATCCCATGCTTGATTACATCTAGCACCGAGTCCGTACCGATGGTACGCATTCCTGTACTCGGAAGCCAATGCAGATAAATCGCAAACAAATAAATAAGTAAAATACCAAGCCAAAATAGCGGAACAGAAATTCCGATGTACGACATCAGATTAATGAGCTTGTCGATCCAGCGATTCCGATTAGCCGCAGCCGTCAAACCGAGTGGAATCGCAATCAGTACAGCCAGTATGATGGAGGCGCCCATCAACCCGGCTGTTGCCGGGAGACGATCGAGAATCTGATCCAGCACGGGCTGGTGATTAATTAGCGAGTAGCCGAGATCACCCGTTAGGCTTTTTTTAAGCCATAATATGTACTGCACATAAGCAGGCTGGTCCAGCCCCAAGCTATGCCTCATTCGTTCAATGTCTTCCAGATGCATATTCGGTGTAACAAAAGAGAGAACCGGATCACCTGGAGCCAGCTTGATCAAGCCGAAGCAGACAATGGACACAAAAAATAGCATCGGTATAACTTGCAGCAACCTTCTGGCGATGAGTTGTCTCATACGTTTCCCTTCCCCTTGCTGTTTTCGAAAAAAATAAGCTGGTTAGCCCAGCTTATTTTTGAAAACCCTGTCTTATTTGTGATAAATTTTGGACAAATCCTCGAAAATCACGACCGGCTTTAACACAGCCTGATCAATCCCGCCATACTGCTTGTCGAAGGCTACAATAGTCTTGGTGTAAGCAATCGGGTAGATGACAGCATCCTCAGCCAGCAGCTCTTGTACCTTTTTATAAATTGCTCCACGTTTCGTCGTATCCGACTCACCCGCGCCCTCTTCCAGCAGCTTATCCACTTCTTTATTTGAATAATGCGAATAGTTGGAGGATGATCCGGTGCTATACAAAATACGATATGCGTCAGGGTCATATCCCATGATATAGCCGCTGATCGCCAGATCGAAGTCCTTGGCATTCGTATCGACGAATTTTTGCGACCATGCCGAGGAATCCATGCTGTTCACGTCCAGTTGAACGCCTATGTCCTTTAACTTCTGCTGGATATAGAGCGCTTGTGCTTCTTGTATCTTGTTGCCGCCCGGAATGATAATGCGCAGCTTCAGTCCTTCAGCTCCAGCCGATTTCAGCAGTTCTTTTGCTTTGTTCACATCATTATTGAAAAATGCAACGTCGTTCGTGTGATACAGTACATCCTGTGTCAGAGCAGATTTCGCAGTATCTGCATATTCCTTGGAGCCATAGGATACCTGAATCAATTCATCCTGATTCAATGCATAAGAAAGCGCCTGCCGTACTTCTTTTTTGTTCAACTGCTTCGTATCACTATTTTCATTAAACATCAGATAAGCCAAGCGACCTTCGCTGTAAGGGAAAATGTCAAACTTATCTGTTGCTTTAATGGTCTCCACATTTTGCGGATCGAGATAGTTTACATTGATCTCACCATTTTGAAGGGCCAAATTCGCAGCATTTGAATCTTTAACAATCCGGTATGTTACTGAATCCAGATGCGGCTTTCCGCCAACATAGTTATCGAACCGTTCGAGTGTAACGTACTCACCGGTTTTGTACTCTTTAAATTTGAAAGGACCAGATCCAATCGGAGAGTTGTTTTTTGTGCTCTTCTCAATATCCGCTTCATTCTCGAAAATGTGCTTCGGAATCGGGGATACCTGTACCAGTGCTGCCTCAAAAGCAGGAGCTGGCTGAGGAAGCTTGAAATCCACCGTTGTATCATCAACCTTGCTCGCCTGAACCGGTTTGCCATTAACCATAAAATTACTTCTCAAAAAGCTGTGCTGCTTCTCGTCCAAAATTTTGTTAATGGTGAAAACAACATCGTCAGCCGTCAGTTTCTCGCCATCATGCCAAGTCAGATTTTTTTTCAGTTTTAGTGTATAAGTCAGCTTGTCTGCTGAAGGAGTCAGACTGTCTGCCAAATAAAATGTCTTTTTGCCATTGTTCACTTGAAACAATGGTGCGAATATCGCCTGATCTATCGTCAGACTTACCCGATCACCCGCATAGTTCGGGTTCAGCACCACCGGATCAGCTTGTACGCCAATGATCAGGCTGCCGCCATCTTTAGGCTGTCCGTTATCAGCTGTTGTGGTAGCTTTACCGGGTGTATTCCCATTCGTCTCAGACGTAGATCCAGAATTCCCGCCGGAGCATGCACTTACAACCAACATCAATACAATAAATACCAATACACCAGTCAAATTACGACGCATCGCTCTAGCCCCCGTGTCCACTTAGTATGTAATAAATTTATTATAAATCGGAATAGTCGGATTTACAATCGATCAAAAACTGTTTATTCCCCTTGTCATTAGCATTCCAGACATTATGTGATCGAATCTAGAAAAAGACACCCGTTAAGGGTGTCTTCAGAGTATCCACAAACTGATTAGTGCCAGAATGGCAGGCAGGCCTTGCTTTAATAAAATAGACTTATTGGCAGTAAATGCACCATACAACGCAGCCACTACCACACAAATGACAAAGAATAATTGGATTTGCCGCCCGAACACAATATCCGGATAGAACAAGCCCCACACCAATCCGGCTGCCAAAAAGCCGTTGTACAGCCCCTGATTTGCAGCCAAGGATTTGCTTGCTTCCGCCAGCTCCTTCGAGGTGCCGAACGTACGCATCGCCCGCGGAGTCGTCCACAGAAACATTTCCAATATTAGAATGTACACATGCTCCAGAGCTACAATTCCGACCAATATTGAACTAAGTAAGCTCAAGTATATTCCTCTTTTCCACATAAAGTTACTATGAGGCGATTTTTAGATCTATCCTCGAAAAGTATAGTTCATCTTCCAAAAACAGTAAAGGGACCGAGCCTAAGGCCCGGCCTCATTTCTACATGAAGCCTTACATCGTTCTTGCAAAATCCAACAAAGCTTTGGACATGCTGTTGATCTCGTCTGTAGATGCATTCACTTGTTGCGTTAGCGCGGCTTGTGTTTGTGTCAGCGTAGACATATTACCGATATTGTGCAAAATCCGCTCGATGAGTGTCTTCATTTCGTCCAGACTAGTCTCGATATTTCCGGTCGCATCAGCACTGTGTATGGCGAGTTTTCTCACTTCATCTGCAACTACCGCAAACCCCCGTCCCTGCTCGCCCGCACGCGATGCCTCAATGGCGGCATTCAGACCCAGCAGATTTGTTTGATTCGCAATCTCTTTAATGAAGTTGGAAATGTTTTGCGTCTCTTCTGCACTGACTTTGGCTTGATTCGCTGCCTCTGTCGATTGCTCCTGAGCCGTAGCCAACTCCTGCGCCTGGTTACTAACCGAGTTAACGCCGTTCACCATTTCCGTAATGGAATCGGAGAGATGCTGGATCTTGAGCGTCAGCTCATCCGCAACAGCCTGCTTTTCCTTTTCGACAGTAATATCACGAATGGTACCCGCAATACGAATAGGCACTCCCTTGCTATCGCGTATGCTTTTTCCACTGCAATAATACCACCGATGCTCGCCATTCTTACGCACTAAACGGCATTCCATTTCGTACGGTGTGCGTCCCGTATAATCATTTAAATGATCATTCAAAATCTTAATCGCCATTTCGGCATCCTCAGGATACAGGATTGAAGCCCAACTGCTAAGCTTGCTTGGGAAATCTTGCTCGTCCTTAAAGCCTAGCGTTGCGCGGAATTGCGGTGACCACCAAAATGTATTATCCGGATTTTCTATATTTCCTCCAATAATGTTTACATCGTAAGGAGCCTCTACCAGCACAAGGTTAATGAGATCGTATCTTGTAACCATGGCCTCCAACTCTTCAGACTTAATCTTCTGGTCGTGCACATCCAATAGAGCGCCGGCAATCCGAAGCGGCACTCCCTGCTGATCGCGGATCGTCGTTCCGGTAGCCCGGAACCAGCGGTATTCTCCATGCTTCAGCTTCAAACGATACTGTACGTCATAAGGCGTCTTTCCCGTAAAATCCAGCAAATGATCCGACAATTCGGTCAATGCTCTGTCATGATCTTCGGGGTGCAGCCGGGATGCCCAGCTGTTTAATACATTGGGGAAGTCCTTTTCGCTCTGATACCCCAGCATAGCACGAAATTCTTCTGACCATGTAAACGTATTATTTGGATTGACGGGATCACCCGCAACCACCTCCATGTCCCATAAGCCAATCTCTATAGCCTTGGTAACAAGCTTCAGACGGATGTCAACATGTTGAGCATCATTTTTCATGGATTCAAGCGCTTGGTTTACATTGTTTGCGATTTCTTGAATCTCGGAAGATTTGGATGAAACTTGTATTGCGGCAGAATAATCCTTCTGCTGTATTCTTTGTGAAAGTTTGCGGCTTTCTTCTACTAAAGGAGCAAGTGAGTGGGTCTCATTTTTTTTAAGAAACATATATGCTCTTCCCTTCTAAGCCAATATATAAAACGATATAGTTTAATATCGGAATTTTATTAAGAATCATTATAAATAAATCTAAAATTGCATAGGTAATAAGAATCGTTTTTATGTCCATATACCTATATATTCATACAAAAAACATCGAAAAATGTCGAAAAAGGAAAGGTCTTAATAAGTCTGGAAATGAAAAGAACACCTTCGCATTACTTCGCAAAAGTGCTCTTTCTGGCAACTATTCAGTTCGTTACATCTTATTTAATTGAAGCAACGTATTCCTCGCCCTTTTCTTTATCATATTGGCCTTCCCATTTGGACATGACCACAGCGGCAAGCGAGTTGCCTAATACATTGACTACCGTACGAGCCATATCCAGAATGCGATCAATACCAGCAATAAAAGCCAACCCCTCCAGCGGGAGGTTCACTGCTCCAAGTGTAGCGAGCAAAACGACAAAGGAAGCACCTGGCACCCCTGCAATACCTTTGGAGGAAATAATCAAAACTAGCACCAGCGTGATTTGTGTCGTGATTGGCAGGTCAATTCCGTACATTTGGGCAATAAAAATCGCAGCCAGTGCCTGATACAGGGTGGAACCGTCCAGATTAAAAGAATACCCAATCGGAATGACAAAGGACGTAATTCCTTTAGGACATCCGAACTTCTCCATCTTCTCCATGATCTTAGGCAAAACACTTTCCGAACTGGCCGTCGAATATGCAAGCAACAGCTCACTTTTCAAAATTTTAACCATGGTCCAGAGACGGGTACCGCAAAGCTTGGCGATAATTCCAAAAACAATCACAATGAACAGTATCATGGAGCCGTACACCGACAAAACAAGCTTCAATAAAGGCCATAACGAGGCCAATCCAAACTTGGCCACTGTCGTTCCAATCAGGGCAAATACACCGAACGGAGCCAGGCGCATGACCTGATTGGTTACCCAGAACATGGCGTCGGCTACACCTTCAAAGAAATTCAGCACAGGCTTGCCTTTGTCACCAATCGCCGCTACCCCTAATCCAAACAGTACGGAGAAGAATATAATAGCCAGCATATCTCCCTCGCCCAGGGCGTGAATAACATTGGTAGGAACAATATGCACAATCGTATCTATAAAGCTATGGCCTGACTTCTCTGCAGTCTCTACATAGGAATGGATATCACTCTTGGCCAGGTGGGACATGTCCACGCCGTCACCCGGTCGAACCAAGTTGGCAACAAGCAGTCCGAAAAGGATGGCGATTGTCGTTACAATCTCAAAGTACAGAATAGACTTTCCGCCGAGTTTACCCAGTTTCTTCATATCTCCGACGCCGGCTACGCCGATAATGAGCGTTGAGATCACAATAGGCACGACAATCATCTTGATCAAGCGGATGAAAATATCACCGATTGGCTTTAAGTAGACTTCCACCCCTGAATTGCCGTAAAATAAGGCACCAATAATAATACCTAAAGCCAGACCGATAAAGATTTGCATCGTCAAATTAATCTTTTTCACTTCGTGTCCCCCCTGGCTGATTTGTATATTTTTGCAGTATGCTGTTCTTAATATTCAAATGATGTTATTTATACTACAATCTGATCTATAAAAAACGACAATTATCTACAGCTGCATTTATTTTTTTCTATAAATTCACAAACTTTAACGGCGAGCCTGTGAATTTAGCTCACATTGCCTTTCTGACTGAATACCCAGGAGGTGAATATGGATGAAGTTGAATACGCTCCTTTTCCTGCTCATGCTTGTATTTGTACCGCTCGCAGGTGAGCTGAATATTCACCCGTTCGCTAATACATTCCGTCTCAGCTTTGGTACGCCTGTATTTTTTTTCTTTCTGTTATCTATTCGTCATATTCCGCCTGCATTATCGGGAGTGCTTGCAGGGATAGCGGTAGTCGCCTTTCGCATCTTACTCAATCATTACACTCAGCCCGGCCTTCTCTTCGAAGAGTTGCTGACACTGCACGGCCCTACCTTTTTTTATTACATGGTCTACGGCCTGCTCTTCCAGGTCCTTAACATTAATGCTGAGCCTTACCGCGCACTCCGCGTGGGCATCCTCTCTGTAGGGATTGAGGTTGCCGCAAGTGTGTCGGAGCTTAGCGTCCGGTGGAGCATGGACGGCGATTTCTGGGACATCATTAAGATCAGCAAAGTAGCTTTCATGGCTATGATCCGCAGCTTCTTCGTGCTTGGGTTTTATAATATGATTCGGTTAAATCAATCGGTCCAGCATGAAGAGGCACAAAGGCAGCAGACGGAGCGAATTTTACTCCTTGTATCGGACTTGTATGAGGAGTCGGTCCAGTTAGGCAAAACGCTGTCACATGCAGAACAAATCACTCGTGAAAGCTACGAGCTGTACCGTGAGTTGCAGCAGGATGAATCTCTGAAGGATAGAGAACATTACGCCAGACAGGCACTTCGTATTTCCGGACAGGTTCACGAGATCAAAAAAGACAGCCAGCGGATTTTTGCTGGTTTGTCCAAGCTGATTGATGCCGAAAGCGGAGTGCATTACATGGCTTCTCAAGAGCTTGGGGAGCTAATCATTCGAACGAACAGCAAATACGCACAATCGCTGGACAAGTCTATTCGTTTTACCCTAGATGTCGATCCATTGTTACCCAAGCTGCATGTTTATACCGTTTTGACACTTATTAATAACCTGACAGCCAATGCGGTTGAAGCAATGAAGGACAACGGAAGGATTGACGTTTCCATTCGCTGTCTACCGGGAAAAGAGGATATAGCTTCCTTTAGTGTTACCGACAACGGTCCGGGGATTCCTCAACGGAAACGGGAAATGGTCTTCACACCAGGGTATACGACCAAGTATGATGAGGAAGGACAGCCGTCGACCGGTATGGGATTGTTTTATGTACGTGAGGTCGCGGAGAGCCTTGGAGGAACGATTGAACTGCAACAGGATGAAGAAGAGAATACAGATAGATTACAGACCACTTTTAGAATTACATTGCCTTTACGGAAACTGACGGAGAAAGGAAGATAGCCCGGATGCGTTTTTATATTGTGGATGACGATCAGGGAATTCGTTCTATGCTGGCAGACATTATTGAAGACGAAGGTCTAGGAGAAGTCATCGGGGAAGCAGAGGATGGTACCTACGTGAATAGCGGCCTCCTGGAGCTGAACCGGATTGATGTATTGCTGATTGACTTGCTGATGCCGCTTCGTGACGGCATTCAGACCGTGCGCGCACTCGGCGATCAATTCAGCGGCAAAATCATTATGATTTCTCGCATCGAATCCAAAAACATGATCGGCGAGGCATACTCGCTCGGTATTGAATATTATGTGGCCAAGCCTTTGAATCGACTGGAGATTATTGCAGTTATTCATAAGGTGGCTGAGCGTCTGCGCATGCAGCAGTCGATTACGGATATTCAGCGCACGCTTCAAGGGTTGTCGATGTTCACAACGAATAACCCAACGGCAACAATTGAACCGACCCGAAACATCGTAACTTCCGGGCAGTTTCTGCTCTCCGAAATGGGGATGATCGGCGAAGCCGGGAGTATGGATTTACTGGACATGCTGGAATTTCTGGACCAGTATGAGGAGGAAACAGGCAATCTATCTCCCTATCTGTTCCCGCCGTTGAAGGATATATTTGCTAATGTAGCGTCCAAACGGTTAGGGGCTTCAGCCTCAGCAGTAGAGCTGAGTAAGGAAATCAAGGCATCGGAGCAACGTGTCCGCCGTGCTATTTTCCAGACACTAAGCCATATAGTATCGCTCGGATTGACTGACTATACCCATCCTAAATTTGAAAATTATGCATCCAAATTTTTTGATTTTACAGAAATCCGCAAAAAAATGCTGGAACTGCAAAACAATGTGGAGCCTTCACTGTCCCAAGCCCGCATTAATACGAAAAAGTTCGTACAGGTGCTCTATATGGAAGCAAAACGGCTATTACATTAAAAGAAAAGCACCTGCATCTCCCCATGTATCTATTACTTGGAGATTAACAGGTGCCCATCGTTGATGATTCGATATCCCTTTAGTCCAGACTCTTGTCCTGCCACTCCATAGCTTCCAAGAGATCTACACCATCGGACAGCAGACGTTTCAAGACATTCAGTTCTTCCGAGCTATAACGATTTAAAAATTGAAATAACTGCTGCTGTACCTTAACATGCAGTCGTTCATGCATAAGAAAGAGTCTTTTCCCTGACGGGGTTAACCGAAAATAGATTTCTTTCTTGTTGTCGTTAAGCTGGGTTCTACGAATCCAGCCTTCCTTGAGCAGCTTGGTGCTGACTTTCGAAACTGTACCCTTGCTCAGCTCAATTCGATCCGCTAATGTCGTAACATTAATCGGCTCATGCCTCCCAATACAGTCAATGACGTGCACATCCGTCAGATTGAGTGAAGCAATTCCATCAAAATGCTCGTGTATTTCTTCGAGAATAGTCATGCTCTCTCTCTGCTGATGCTGCTCCAGCTGGTGATTCATCTTAATGAGCAAATCATAAACATGCTGAACTGATGTCGCTTTCTCCATACGAAAAAATGGTCACTCCTTTGGCATACTCCTCCTTTCATTATAGCCCATTTTTGTTTCAAAGAAAACAATATATGCATTACGGAAAGCTCCCCTTTAACATTTCCGTATATATACAAAATATATCTATTATTGATACTTTGTTTCCTTTGAAACAATTTTATTTTAGTGCAATTGAGAATTATTATCAACTGTTTTTAAAAATTATTTCTGTTTCTCTTCTTACTACATGGATATTTTCATTTTGGAAAATATAATTGTATAATCGTAAAATGAGAATAAGCTAGAAACAAGTTCTCCATAGAAGGGATGATGATACATGTCGGATGCAAACCAATTATTCGGTCAAGCACTGGTTAAATCACTGGTCGGGGAACGTGGACATATTCGAGTAGCTCGGGCTTTACCAGACATCGACGTCGAGCTGGCAGGGAAGAAAAATGCAGAAATGCCTTACAGCATTTATCAACTGCTGAAGCATATGATTTACTGGCAGCAGTTTATGCTAGAGCATTTGGAAGGACGGAAGCCCCAGCTTCCGGGCAATGTCATGGAAAGCTGGCCCGAAGAGACTGGACCGCAAAGCGAAGAGGCATGGCAGGCTGTCATTAACGAATTTTTACAGGGCGTAGATCAGGCTGTGCAGATTGCCGAAACCGCGCAACTGGATGATTCACTAGCTCATTTTCCAGGTGAAACGAAAGCAGGACTACTGCGGAATATCGCTTCCCACAATTCATATCATTTGGGTGAAATCGTGCTACTACGCCGGATTTATGGAGCTTGGCCACCACCAGGAGGCGGCTTTCCAGCCTAAAGGCAACACCACGCTCTAATCCAGATTCCCCCATCCGCTGCTTCATACCTCCATCATTGCAATGGGATTTAGGCACCGCGAGGAACTCGCTTGCGTACCCTATATGGGAACCCGCTAACTCGACCTGAAGCCGTTTACCCGTAATCAGGTGCAATCCGAATAACGGTTCCCATGATGCAAGACCAAAGAGAGGTTTCGAGGTTATGGTGAGACACTTATATTTAAATCGTAATATTGCCTGTATGATTGTGATCAGCCTTATTGCTAACATGAGTGGAAGTATGATCCTTCCACTCTTTGCTATTTATGTAGAGCAATTCGGGATATCCGTACTCGGCATGAGCATTTTATTTTCTCTATTTTATGTAGGTAGATTTCTTGGTGGAGGCTTGGCAGGACGAATTTATGAAAAGATTGGCGCAAAACGCTTGGGGTTGAGCTTACTCATTGCCGAAATCGCTTGTATGCTTCTGTTTCCGATTGCAACAAGCTCCATCATTCTATCCCTACTGAGACTCCTCCAAGGCTTGGTAGCCATAGGGCTAACCGTCTTTGTAAGAGTCACGATCAACCATATGAGCACCGCAGATAATCGAGGCACGCTCAATGGATATATCAGCAGCAGTGAAGGTGCCGGTATGATTTTAGGGCCTCTTATGAGTGGAGCTATTGTTTCTTATTTTTCTTTATCCATTCCGTTTTATTTCGTTGCTATTTTCTCATGTATATCCTTCGTTGCCGTCTCCAGAATGACCTTCCCCAGTCTCTCTTCCAAACCTCAGCAACAGCACGCACCCCTTCATGAGTCGAAAAGAAATACCATGCTAACGAAACAGCTACTGCTCTATTCCACCGTTCATTTCCTTGAAATGAGTGCATTCGCTATATTTTTAACGTACTTCTCCATATATGCAACCTACAAGCTCCATTGGAGCCCCGCAGAAATTAGCTTAGCTTTTACAATTATCGGCATATCGACCTTCATATCAGCCCCCTTTATTGGCAAACTATCTGATCTACTTAAGGATCGCTTGATGCTTTGTATCATCGGTCTATTGTTGATCATGGTGGAAATCATCTTATTTCTTTGGTTCACAGAACCGTGGATCGTATACTTAGGGATGTTCATCGGAGGTATAGGAGGAGCCAGCTATCTGGATTCCTTTTACTCGCAACTAGGGGATGTTATTCCTGAGGAGAATAGAAGCTCATTTATCGGCAACGTCGTATCTTTGTCCGAATTGGGGGCCATTGTGTCTCCGATCATCGCAGGTGCACTCATGGAACGGTTTAGCATCAACACTCCCTTTTACTACAATTTGATTTTGGTGTTGATCGCTATAGTTATCCAATATGTTATTCGTTTTAAGTCGAAATCTATAAGAAAAAGGCCATTTGCATAAGCAAGCGGCCTCCTTTCTTTTCATCACAGCTCCAACTCAACTGCAACCCCAAAATGATCCGATACAACTGGTCCAGTTTTCCCGTTCAGTACAACGGTTGAGGATCGAACCTGTGCAGCCTTATTGGAGAAGATAAAGTCAATACGGAGCGGCTCCGCATTACTTTCCCAACCAGCAATAGCTTTAATCACTGTGTGGCCTTCATCACGTACTGCTGCATTCGGATAGGTGTCCGACCAGCCGGATTGCAGTACATAGTCATATCCTTCTCCGCGTACTTCAGCCGCGTTGTTGAAATCACCCATCATAAACACAGGAGTCGGAGCAAAAGAATTTAGCACTTTGGTTGTACGATCCCATAGTCCACGGAAGGATTCTTCATCATTCCACCAGTTATAATGTCCACTTACAAACCAGGCCTGCACTCCGTCCACCACAGTTTGAACGCCGACAATTTTACGTGAGCGGTAGTTGTCATAATCCTGTAGCGAGGAAACATATTCGTTCACCGTAGCTGTAATCGGTGTTTTGGACAGAATCGCCAAACCCTCATCGTATTTGGCAAAACCAACATGTGCGGGAGCCCACGTCCACTGATAAGCATCGGACAATAGCCCGTTCAGCACATAAGCATAGTTATCACGCTTAATGACAACTTCAGGATCTGCGCTATAATAAGCGCCCAAATCGTCCGGCGACAAAGGAGTCTCTTCCATGGACTGGTTCACTTCCTGCAAAGCAATGACATCAAACTGCTGTTCATCAATAAAAGCAGCCAGCTGCTTTAGCTTATCATGCTGGTTTTCTTCCATCCAAGCATGTGCATTTAAGGTTAACAACTTCAAAGTAATCACCTGTTGAGTATGTCTTGTATATCTGATTTAAGCACATCGGCCTTCGGTCCGTAAACCGCCTGCACCCCATTATCTACTTTTATCAAGCCTAAGGCACCCAGCGCTTTCCACGTCTTTTCGTCCCCAACGGCATCCGTATCCTTCACCGTCACACGCAGACGGGTCATGCAAGCGTCCACCTCGACAATGTTCTGCTCACCCCCAAGCGTCTTGATGATATCCGTAGCCAGTTGATTTTGAGTGGAAACAGCTGCCACACCCTCTGTCTTCGTACTCCCAGCCACGGAAGTCCCTTGAGGCTCCTCATCCGTATAGTTCCCCAGTCTTCCCGGCGTAGCCATTTTCAATTTACCGATCATAAAATACGCGATAAAGTAGGTTGCTACAGCAAACACCACACAAGTCAGCACGAAGTTAATAATATCCTGCACCAAACCCGCATTTATAGACAACGGCATTCGGGTCAGCAGTTCAATCATACCAAACGAATGTAAACGTAAATGTATGATGTCGGCCATTCCGAACGCAATACCGGTAAGAATAGCATAAACCACATACAGCACAGGCGCCACGAACATAAACATGAATTCCAGTGGCTCCGTTACCCCTGTTAAAAAGACAGCTGCGGCTGCCGAAAAGATCATCGACTTGTACTTGCTGCGTTTATCTTTGTCTACACGGCGATACATAGCCACCGCTAGTCCCATAAGGATTCCTGCTCCACCGATCATTTGTCCTACCTTGAAGCGAGCAGGCGTCACGCCTTCCAACAAGCTATTGTAGGCTGTCGGATCAGTACCACGAAGCGCACTCAGGTCACTTGCCCAAGCCAGCCACAACGGGTCTTGCCCGGCAACGACGCTTCCTGCCCCGGAACCCGTAAGTGTCGTGTAAACGCCACCAAGTTGAGTATAGTTAATAGGAACGGTCAGCATATGGTGAAGTCCAAAAGGAATTAGTAGTCTTTCCAGTGTACCATAGACAAATGGCGCTACAAAAGGAGCCGACTCCCCTGAGGTCGCTAACCAAATACCGAACTGATTAATCCCCCCCTGAACAAATGGCCAGATGGCAGACATGATCAAACTTACGATGACAGACCATAAAATCACGACAAAAGGAACAAAACGTTTGCCGTTAAAAAAAGCTAAAGCGTCTGGCAGCTTGCGGTAATTGTAGTACTTGTTAAATACCACGGCTCCCACAAAGCCGGAGATGATACCGACAAACACACCCATATTAAGTGCAGGTGCCCCTAAGACAGAGGTAAAATAGCCACTAACCGGAATGGATGCACCAAAAAGAGTGTGGGTGGTGGCACCCTCCTGGGTTAGCATTTTCGAGGACACACCCAAAATCGTTCCTGTTGAAATATTAATGAGAATAAAGGCAATTAAGGCCGCAAAAGCTCCGCCCGCCCGTTCCTTAGCCCAGGAACCACCAATCGCCACGGCAAACAGTATGTGTAAATTATTGATAATACCCCAACCCAAATTCTCCATAACCCCGCCGACGGTCAACCAGAAATGGATATCACCAGCCAACATCGCCACTACTTTACCAAGCGAAATCATAATCCCGGCTGCCGGCATAACAGCAACAACCACTAGCAGTGCTTTCCCGAGCTTTTGCCAAAAATCAAATGATAGAAGTTTTTTCATGCTCCTTCAATCCCCATCCCTTATAGTATGTACAGCGTTGTTTGTACCCTATAAACATTATGCAATCGGTTGCACAATTATTATAATGATATCGCTTTCTATTGGCAATACCCTAATTGTAAATATCTTGGCTAATGATCATAGAAATACTCGAAAAAACCGTGAATTTGTTGATTTTCGAGCAATATCGTATGATAGAACATAATATTTCCTGCTTGAGATAGCAAAAGGAGACGAAGACGATGGCAGTAACCATCAAAGATGTCGCAAAACGTGCTAATGTTGCTACTTCCACCGTATCCCGTGTCATTCAAGACAGCCCCAAAATCAGCGAAGCGACCAAGGCACGTGTCCGTAAAGAAATGAAGGCGCTTGGCTATGAACCCAACTATTCAGCTCAGAGTCTGGCTAACCGTGTCACACAGTCAATTGGCATCATTATGCCTGAATCGGATGTGGCAATCTTTCAAAATCCGTTCTTTCCGGAAAGCCTTCGCGGGATCAGCGAATGGGTAAATGAGCACAACTATACACTGTCCATTGTCACAGGAAAAACGAGTGATGAATTGCTATCCCGCGTGAAGCTGATGACCCGGACCGGGCGTGTTGACGGCTATATTGTTCTGTACTCCAAGCAAAAAGATAGCATTGTGGAGTACCTTCATAAAGAAAAAATACCTTACACCGTAATCGGTAAGCCTCAGCAATTTGTCAGTGAAACTACCCATGTAGATAACGATAACTACCAGGCTGCCAAGGATGTGGTCACTTATTTGACTGGGCTGAATCATCAGCACATTGCTTATGTTGGCGGTGATCATGAACACATCGTGAATATTGAAAGACTCCGAGGCTACCAGGATGCGTTGCGAGAGGCAGGCTTGCCTTTACCCAAGGAATTCGTGGTCAGGGAGCCATTTAATCTGGAGGACATGCGGACATTATTGCAGGCCACCCCGCCGCCTACCGCGATGATCGTTAGCGACGACCTTGTAGCCATGGCAGTACAGAAAATGCTTTCTCAGCTAGGCGTGTCCATGCCAGAGCAGTTATCCATGGTGAGCTTCAATAATCTAATGCTAGCTGAGCTGATGAATCCCCCTCTGACTTCCGTGGATATTGATATCTTTACTCTAGGTTATCAGGCAGCCAAAAGCCTGATTGAAAAAATCGAGGACCCCAAGGAATTGACCAAGCACATCATTGTTCCCCACCGAATCGTGGAGCGCAAATCCAGCCAATTACTATGATTCTTAGCGGAATGAACAAGAACTGATTTTGTGGAAACCCATAAAATCAGTTTTTTTGCGTTGACAGGGCAAACGGTTGCACTATATACTGAACTCGCTCATATACTGGTTTCGTTAAAACAACGATCTCATTTTCCGAGAGGGGTACGCAATCATGGTTTACAACCGATTATTTGACGTAGATAGCTGGAAGCTGACAACACACACTCTACATAGCACACACATGCGATTACAGGAAAGCATAACGTCCATAGGCAACGGTTATATGGGCATGCGCGGCAATTTTGAAGAAGCTTATTCAGGTGATCATCATCAGGGAACGTATATCTCCGGTGTATGGTTCCCCGACAAAACAAAGGTCGGCTGGTGGAAAAACGGCTATCCTGAATATTTTGGTAAGGTCATCAATGCCATGAACTTCATCGGCATCCGTCTGATCGTAAACCAAGAGGAAGTAGACTTATTTACGGCACACATCAGCGATTTTGTGCAGGAGTTGGACATGAAACAGGGTATCCTGCGACGCATCTGCACCGTGAACAATCAGGTTCGTATCACTACGGAGCGTTTTCTGAGCATCACCACTCGTGAGCTATGCCTGATTGATTACCAAGCAACGAATATAAGCGAGCAGCCTCTAACTATAGAGCTTGTCCCTTATTTGGACGGCAATACGAAGAATGAAGACACGAACTATGATGAGGTTTTTTGGTTGGAGGAGGCCCGAGAGGTTCAAGAACAATTCATCAGCCTGTCCACAACAACTATAGATAATCCCTTCGGTATTCCGCGTTTTACCGTAAACGCTACCATGGGTATTGTGACCGAGGGACAGGATCTGCAGACGACGGAGGAGAGCTTTTTGTATGCTGCACGCCACTATCAATACAGCGTCGCTCCGGGCGACAGTATCCAGCTGCAAAAAATTGTGGCGGTTACCACCTCACGGGATATGGAAAAGGATGCACTGATTCCACAAGCTGAACGCATCGCTGTGGAGGCTGTGAACAAAGGCTATACTTCGCTCAAGCAGGAGCATGTCGCAGCTTGGGCTCGACGTTGGGACAAAGCCGATGTAGAAATCGAGGGAGATACAGAGGCCCAGCAGGGAATACGCTTTAACATTTTTCAACTGTTCTCTACGTACTACGGCGAAGATGCCCGTCTGAACATTGGTCCCAAGGGCTTTACAGGTGAAAAATATGGCGGTGCCACCTATTGGGACACAGAAGCATATGCCGTACCTATGTACCTGGCGCTCGCAGACCCGGATGTAACCCGAAATCTGCTGCTGTACCGTCACCAACAACTAGAGGGTGCCAAGCATAACGCAGCCCAGCAAGGGCTACGGGGTGCACTATACCCTATGGTCACTTTTACAGGTGTGGAGTGCCATAACGAATGGGAGATTACCTTTGAGGAAATCCACCGTAACGGGGCCATTGCGTATGCCATTTACAATTACACCAACTATACGGGGGACTCCTCCTACCTTCATCAATACGGCATAGATGTACTGGTCGAAATTAGCCGCTTCTGGGCCGACCGGGTTCACTTTTCCAAAAGCCAGCAGCAGTATATGATCCACGGGGTTACCGGGCCGAACGAATACGAAAATAACGTCAATAACAACTGGTATACCAATACGCTGGCTGCATGGGTTTTGAAATATACCTTATCGGTCTTACCTCAAATTTCAGCAGAAAAATCGATGCATCTAGCGGTTACGGCTGATGAGCTTGCCCATTGGCAGGATATCATCACTCACATGTATTATCCCTATGATGAGGAGCGGGAAGTCTTCGTACAGCACGATACCTTTATGGATAAGGATTTGCAGCCTGTATCCTCCCTTGATCCCAGCAACCTTCCATTAAATCAGAAATGGTCATGGGATAAAATCCTTCGTTCCTGCTTCATTAAGCAGGCAGATGTGCTGCAAGGGCTGTATTTCTTTGGAGACCAGTTCACGCTGGAAGAAAAAGCGCGCAATTTTGCATTTTACGAGCCAATGACTGTTCATGAATCCAGTCTGTCCCCGTCCATTCATGCCGTGCTGGCTGCCGAACTCAAAATGGAGGAAAAGGCAGTCGAGATGTATAAGCGGACGGCCCGTCTGGATCTGGATAACTACAATAACGATACCGAAGACGGACTTCATATCACTTCCATGACAGGAAGCTGGCTGGCGATTGTACAGGGATTTGCCGGGATGAGAACGTATCGTGAAACATTAAGCTTCTCCCCCTTCCTGCCTCAAGGCTGGAACAAATATACGTTTAAAATCAACTATCGCGGTCGCTTGTTAAGTATTCTCGTACAGGAAAATGAAGTGATCATTACCCTGTTGGACGGAGAACCGCTGACGCTGGAGCTGTATGGAGAGCCAACGCACATTACCAGTGGACAGTCGTTAATGACGAACAGCGTTTCATAAATCGGGCAGACAGGGGGGAAACCAAATGAAAGCAGTCATTTTTGATCTGGACGGAGTCATTACAGATACCGCCGAATATCATTTTCAGGCATGGGGCAGCTTGGCGGCAGCGCTTAGCATCCCTTTTGATCGGGAATTTAATGAACAGTTAAAAGGAATCAGCCGTACGGAATCGCTCGACAAAATACTGGCGCGCGGTAACCTGTCCGATACGTTTTCAGAAGAAGGCAAGCAAGAACTGGCCACACGAAAAAATACGGAGTATCAGCGGCTCATCTCAGCTGTAACTCCCTCGGACATTCTTCCAGGCATTAAAGCGCTTCTGACAGAGCTTCGTGAAGCCCGAATCGGCATCGCGCTGGCCTCTGCAAGCAAAAATGCAGCATTTATCCTGGAGCGACTGGAGCTAGCGTACTATTTTGACAGTGTGGTGGATGTTACCGCCATTCGGCATGGCAAACCTGACCCGGAAATTTTCCTCACCGGAGCCGCAAATCTGGGCGTTCAGCCTGCCGACTGTATCGGTATAGAGGACGCACAGGCTGGCATACAGGCGATCAAAGGCGCCGGGATGTTCGCGGTCGGTGTAGGAACACCTTCGCAAATGCAAGGTGCGGATATCGTGGTAGCCACTACTGCCGAGCTTTCTCTGAGCATGTTGGAGGCACATTTCTACGAGTTCAAAAAGTGACCTCCACTCGGAGTAGTTTATATGGCGTTATCTCGGGGATAGAGTATCCTCGCCTCATATGTATGACCAACGACGGACACCACTGGTGTTCGTTTTTGTTTATATATACTCCAAAAAACTCCCTCTTCTTTCGCGTCTTCAGCTCCTCGATCGTCGAACACGCTAAATTACCATTTCATGAATATATATTACCATTTTACACATATTACATGTATATCGTTGATTTAAGCTTTTGAAGGAGGACGAGTCATGGCGAGATCACTCGAGGAGAAATTGGACCATCTAAAAAAGACCCTGGGTCATCTTCCTGATGTCGTCTTCAAAAAAATGGACGTGGGACAAACGGGAATTCATGTAGTGATGGTTTATCTCTCCGGTATTGCGAATACGGGCATAATTAACGAACAAATCGTTAAGCCACTCATTTTGACTGGAATCCGTGAAAACCACTCCCAAGTTAATCTAGAGAAAATAAAGGAGGAACTGATACAGCAGACGGCATTTACGATCGGTACGAAAGAAGGGGCAGACCTTGAGACATGTGTAATTGAAGTGTTATCGGGAAATACTTGTCTGCTGATCGAAGGGACCGATGAAGTTTTTTTTGCTTCTACGGGCCAGTTTCCTTCGCGAAGTGTCGATGAACCGAGCACCGAAACTTTGGTGAGAGGGCCGAGAGAAGGTTTTATTGAAGATTTGGAAAGCAACTTGGCAATGGTAAGGCGGCATATCAAAGATCTAAGTTTCAAAATAGATAAAATGACCATAGGAAGGAGATCTTCACGGAAATTAGCGATCTTGTACATATCAGATATCGCAAATCCAGAGCTAGTTCAGGAAGTTAAACAAAGAGTCGAAACGATTGATGTGGACGATGCTTCCGATACCGGGATTATTGAGCAATGGATTGAGGAACATTCATGGTCTCCGTTCCCGCAGATTCAAGCCTCTGAACGCTCGGATAAAGCTATAAATGCTTTAATGTCCGGAAGAGTTGTCATTATGCTTGATGGCACTCCTTTTGTCCTGATTGCTCCCATGACCTTCTGGATGCTGGCTCAATCCCCAGAGGATTATTACGAGCGTTTCCCTTTAGGAACATTTTTTCGTATGCTTCGTTTAATGGCTCTATTCATTGCAACATTCCTGCCTTCGCTGTACGTTGCACTTATTTCTTTCCATCCTGGATTAATCCCGCCTGAGCTGGTGATCTCTATCGTTGCCTCAAGGGAGGGAATTCCTTTTCCCGTTTTTGTGGAAGCTCTAATCATGGAGTTATCATTGGAAATATTACGCGAGGCAAGTCTGCGACTACCTAAAGGCATAGGACAAGTCATCGGTATTGTAGGCGGTCTTGTGATTGGACAAGCAGCGGTCGAGGCGACGGTCGTAAGTGCTTTTCTGATTATTGTCGTTGGTCTTACGGCCATTGCGTCCTTTGCAAGCCCGCAGTACAGCGGGAGTATTGGAATACGGCTTCTTCGTTTCCCCATTATGATGATTGCAGGGATTTATGGGCTGTATGGCGTGATTTTAGCCTTTATTTGCTTAGGCGTACACATGGTCCAGATCAAAAGCTTTGGAGTTCCTTACATGTCACCCCTAGCCCCAATTCGGCTAAGAGATCAACAAGATACTTTGGTCCGGGTTCCTTTTAAATACCTCAGAAAACGTCCTATGATGCTAAAAACACTGGACGAAACACAATCTAACAGGAAAAGGAAGTAAGCCCATGATCTCTTACATCTTTCTGTTTCGTCGAACCCTACGGGTGCAAAAATGCGTCGTCGTATGGATCGCATGTGCTCTCCTCACTGGTTGTTGGGACAGCAGAGAGATCGATAACTTGAGTATCATTCAAGGCGTCGCCATTGATACAGATGAGCAGGAAATGCTGGAGCTTACCTACCAGCATTTAATAGCGCAGAAATCCAGAAAAAATATGTATAGTAACGTAACAACCTTTAACAAAAATTCCATTCAATCTGCTTCAAGGGAACAGGCCAAGCTGGTATCCCGTGCTCCTTTATATAGTTTTATTCGCTTGATTTTGATTAGTGACCAAGCTATACAAAAAACAAGAATCGACCAATTGTTAGATACGTTTACTCGCTCTTATAAACCGAGTCGAAAATCACTTGTTATGATCGTTAAAGGCAGTGCGAAAGAAGCGCTCAATAAGATCGGCAAACATAAAGAGATACCTTCCATTGACCTTGAAGCATTGGCTAAAAATAGCGATTTCAACTCCAAAATACCCTATAGAATAACATTGGGGGAAATTTCTACACATATTTCACAAGGATCTGACTTCGTCATTCAATGCCTAGAAACCAATGAAGGCAACCACTTCTCAGGCGCAGCTTTGGTCAGCGGCAAAACGAAGAAATTTGCTTATTGGCTAGACGAAGAGGATGTTATCGGGATCAACTGGATGCTGGGAAAAACGAAGGGTTCAATTATTAGAACTGAAGGCCCAAAATCGGAACAATCCATGGTGTTTGAAGTCGAAGATGTCCATACAAAACTTATCCCCCACCTCAACGGGCAGGATCTCTCATTCACAGTTCGTATTAAAGCAGATATCAAACTAAACGAAAGCTCGGATAATTCTGTAGACTTCCTGAAGGAATCATTCATCCAAACCGCTAAAGAAGCGGCGCAAGATGAAATCAGACAAACAGTATCCCTATCGTTAAACACGCTCCAGAAAGAAATGAGAGCAGATGTAGTCGGTTTTGGCACAAAAGTAAAAGTGAACTATCCCGATTACTGGGATCGGGTAAAGGAAAATTGGCAAGATACATTCAGTCAAATACCGATCGACGTTCAGGCTAAAGTACAGATCGAACGGACAGGTGCTTATACAAAAGGAGAGGGCGCGTAATGTCCAATATACCTTCCATGAAACAGGAAAAAATATCTACTCTGCAAGCCTTATTTACCGTCACTTCGACCGTGTATGCTGTGGGTATTGTCAGTTTACCAAGAACCATTGCGGAGCAGACGCAAACGCCCGACGTGTGGCAGGGACTTTTGCTGGCAAGTCTGCTTGGGATAGGCGTCATTTTTATCCATGTTAAATTGTGTCGACGATTTCCAGGGAAGACGTTCTATGAGTTTAATCCTGTGATCGCAGGTAAATTCATCGGCCAAATCATCAATATCGCATTTATTGTATATTGCATGATGATCTGCTCGCTTGTATGCAGAATGATGGCGGAATTCCTCAAGGGCCTTGCATTGGAGAGAACGCCAATAAGCATGATTATTTTTCCGTTTCTTCTGCTTATTGGGTATTTGACCTGGGGTGGTCTCCATGCAATGGTTCGATTGATCGAGCTTTTTTTTCCTTTAACCCTTATTGTTTTTTTATTGCTGATCATTCTTAATATCAACCATTTTAATCTTGATAATCTGCGCCCTGTTTTCCATAAAGGATGGCGTCCGATCTTCGAATCCCTTAAGGTTATACCTTTCTCGACATTGGGATTTGAATCCATCCTTATATTGACTAATGTAATGGCCAAACCAAAACATGCATGGAAAGCAGGGTGGATCGGCTACTCGGTTGCAATGGGCTTGTATCTCTTAATGGTAACGATGGTCGTGGGCTGTATGTCAGTTGAAGAAGTTTCCCGATTACAATGGCCGGTCGTTTCTTTTGCACAGCAAATTGAATTCCCTGGCGCATTCCTAGAACGATTTGAAATATTATTTATCATTTTGTGGACGATCAAAATTTTCATGACCGCCTCAAATTATTATTTCTATATTGTAACGGGAATCAGCCAACTCACCCAAAAGTGGAACAGATATATCTGTTTTCTCCCGTTAATTTTGATATTTTCCCTGAGCATGTATCCTCAAAACTTTATCGAGATAGGCAATTTTGATAAAATATCAGGTTATTTTGGAATTATTATAGCCGCGGCAGTACCCTCCGTGCTTCTGGTTATATCTATGCTCTTGCATCGAAAAGGCACTCCCGATGAGAAAGAATGAGAATGCCTCTCTTCCCGATGATTCCCCCCACCTTACGCTATAGTGTAAGGTTCTTTCACTTTTACCCGGCGGATCTTCTTCGAAATTTTCCAACTCTCCCTCCACTCAATTTATATTCGTGAACTGATATAATGGAAGAGTTGAGCTACTACCTGATCAACTATTCTCTCTTAGGAGACTAATGCATATGAAACCAACCTATCTTATGGATGATATACAGTGGCAACAGCTTATTCAAAACGTGGCTGACCATTTTAATGATGTGACGATCAAACGAGGTTTCCAGTATTTTAAGCAAGGAAAGGTAAAAGAATTCGCAATGCCTGATGCCGATCATATTGCAGCTGTCGTGGATGGAAGCGAGCTATACGAGGTGGATCTCCACTTGAGTGCTTTTGCTGCCAGCAGATGTACATGCCCTGTCCACACCAACTGCAAGCATATGATCGCCGTACTACTGAATTACGCGAATGAACAGGAACGTTCTGTACATGCTTTAGTGAACGCTCATTCGGCGAAATTCACCCGATTGGCGGCAAAAGCTGACACGCGTACCACACCTCCTTCCCGGTCGAATCTTTCACCGGATCACAAGGAAGCAACAAGAAACGCTCTCAGTAAAACAGCAAGCAAGATACCAGACATGCCCATTTCAGAGTGGCATGATCTGTTCGATCAGTGTATCGCCCTTAACCGTGTGAACACACAAAATTCCCAATATGTCCAAAGCGCTTTAGCCTCGATCTATGCTGTGAAGCCACCGCTTTCACCCGGCATGCAACAGCTATACGGACTGCATGCTCATCTGCGTGTGCTGGAAAAGCTGGTGCCTCAGTCTCCCATGCAGGGCTATCCCTCTCATACCTATATGGGGTATTACACGCAAATCGCCGCCGATGAGCTTAAAGAAGCTATCGAGCGTGATTTTGAAAGCCCGCTGGAGCTGACCGATGAACCGATGCAAGAAGTCCGTATCGCAGAAACCTTAGCCTATTTGCGCCGAAAAATGCTGACAGAATCGCGTAACGGTACTTATTTTTCAGACACGTATTATCAGTTTTGGCTGAACTGGATGCACCCCGAAAGACAGGACTCCAGCATATATACGGAGGAATTACAACATTTACAGGCGGCTGAGGAGGATCTCGGCACAACTTTAGCACGGCTTCCATGGATGTTGGCTCGTAGCTGGATGCATATTTACCAATCGCAGGATAATGAAGCCTGGGTACTTCTTCAGGAAGCGGAACGAGCTTTTCCACTAAAAATCTCTTCCAACCAATTGCTTTTGTTCTTACAGGCGTTGCGTAAAGCCGAGGATTGGGCACGTCTCAAGGACGGACTGCAGCATATCGGTCCCCTGCTTCACAGTCATCGGGATGACCATTTACAGGATTATATGCATGATTGGGATGTGGTTTTGCAGCACCTTCCAGAAGCGGAGCAGGACATGTGGGACACGCTGGTGGGTATGCTTCCATTTGCCGGAGGAATGTATGAAGAGGCGCTCCTTGCCCACGAAAAATGGCGGCCATGGATCGACTATCAGCTAAGCATACGCAGTGAACCATTGAGTTTTCGAGTGAGCGTGTTACAGCCCATTGAAAAGAACGCGCCTGAGTTACTACTCCCCTTTTACCATCAAGCGGTAGAACGTTATGTGCTAGAAAAAAACAGGGCCAGCTATAAAGCAGCAGTCAAGCTGTTAAAGCGACTGTTCAAGCTGTACAAGAAAATGAAGCAAGAATCACGCTGGGAGCTGTTCTTCACGACCTTCACCAGCCGTCATAGCCGCCTGCGGGCGCTACAGGAGGAATTGCGGAAAGGGAAATTGTTATCATGAGTCAATATACCGAAACGATTACCGTGCATATCCAATTAACTACCTATGGAGACGCGCTGATCTATGGCGATTCCTCCATGAACTATAGCATTTCCGGCCAAATTCTGAAGCAGCGTTTGTTTGCTTGGCATGAGGCTTCGTTTTATGGCACCGAGCTGGAGATTCAACATGTTCAAGACACGGATATTATCCTGCTGCCTTCGGAGCAGGTGATTCCTTTTCTGGCAGAGCGCGAGCTTCTAAAGCATATCGAATGGATCTGGGACGAGGCCCATGCCCCGTGGCTTCGGCTGATCCCTTTACTTGCTCACTGTATTGAAGCGAAAGCATATGTGCCCAGCTTCACGGCATTCCAGGCAGGGAAGCTGCAATGGATGTGGGATGCGGAAGCACTGGAAAACATCCAACCGGCAGAGCTTGCTTTGCTAGGCAGCTTGGAGAAGGACGAGCAGGATGGGCTGATAGCGGCGTTCTCGGCTGCCGTATTTCAGCGCTGGTACGGCACCGAAGCGGAAGCCGCCGATTTGCGAAGAGAATATCCGATTCTCTTCGCTCCCAACCGCTCGGCCGCGGCGGGTCTAGACGCGCGGGCCTGGCTCATCGCCATCGGCTGGAAAGCCGATACCGCGCCATTTCGGCCGCTTCTGCAACTGCTGGAGCCAGAGCTGGAGGACGATGAACCGTCCTGGCAGCTCAAGCTTGTGTTGCAGGACAAGCAAGACCCAGCGTTGCTGGTGTCTGTACAGCTCGCCGATGATGGGTACGCATCCGGCTCATGGCCCGATGCCTGGACAGCACATGTCCGTGAGCGCTCAGCCGGGTGGCTAGAACGCTTGACCTCGATTTTGCCTGCCGGGCAGCGTGCCGGAAGCCGCGATGACGTGCTGAATCGCCCGCTCTCCGACGAAGCGGCGTGGCAATTTCTGACGACCGACAGCCAACGTCTGCTAGAAAGCGGTTGGCAAGTGCTGCTCCCGGCTTGGTGGGAGGCAGCTACCCGCAAGAAGCCGAAGCTGCGGGCCAAGGTACGCCCAGGCGAAGGGGCGGGAGAGCGCACGAAGGGCAGCTCGCTGTTCGGACTGGACTCGATTGTCCAGTTCGATTGGCGTGTTGCCATTGGCGATGCCGATCTGAGCGAGTCGGAATTCGCCGAGCTGGTCGCTCGCAACGAGCGCTTGGTGCGCTTCCGCGGGCAATGGATCGCGCTCGACCCCGCGCTGCTGGCGCAGATCCGCCGGGCCATGGCCGGGATCGACAGCGCTCAGGGATTGTCCTTTCAGGACATCCTGCAGCTACATCTGCTCGGCAACGCCGACGAGCCTGAAGGAGACGCCTCGGGCGAGCAGCCGGAAGATGCGGCACGCTTTCGACTGGAAGTCGAGCTGAATGCCCATCTGCTGAAGCTGATCAGCCAGCTCGGACGGCAGTCGGAATGGCCTGCATTGGACGTGCCGGACGGGCTGCAAGCCGAGCTGCGGACGTATCAGCGGGACGGGTATGCATGGCTTGCCTTTTTACGGCGTTTTGGACTGGGTGCCTGTCTCGCCGATGACATGGGGCTCGGTAAAACAGTGCAGTTTATTACTTATTTACTGCACCTACAGGATATTGCCGCCGAGACGGGCGTCCGTTCCAGCTCGCTGCTGATTTGCCCGACTTCGGTGCTGGGCAACTGGCAGAAGGAACTCAGCCGCTTCGCCCCTTCGCTGAGGGTGATGCTGCACTATGGAAGCAAGCGGGAGCAGGGAGACTTGTTCCGCGAAGAAGTCGAGCAGGCCGATGTCATCCTGACCTCCTTCGCTACGGCAACCCTGGATCAAGAGCTGCTACAAAGCATGACTTGGGATTCAGTCTGCCTGGATGAAGCGCAAAACATTAAAAATGCGCAAACCAAGCAATCCACAGCCGTGCGCAGCTTTCCTGCACGTCATCGGATCGCGTTGACCGGGACACCTATTGAAAATCGGTTGTCCGAGCTATGGTCCATTTATGATTTTATCAACCCAGGTTATCTGGGTAGCTCACGCGCCTTTAGCAATCGCTTCATTAATGCTATTGAGAAGGAACATAACGAGCAGCGCACGTTAGATTTGCAAAAGCTGGTTCAGCCCTTCATGCTGCGACGCAAGAAGAAGGACCCAGCTATACAGCTTGATTTGCCTGACAAGAATGAGATGAAAACGTACATTCATCTGACCTCGGAGCAGGGCGCGCTCTATGACCAGATTGTCAAAGAGTTGATGGAACGGATGCAGAAGCTGGAAGGGATTGAACGGAAAGGGGCCATTTTATCCGCCCTTACCCAGTTGAAGCAGCTTTGTGACCATCCTGCCCTCTTAACGAAGGAGGCGCTCCCAGATACCGCGGATTCCGGTTATAGTCAGTCCGATCTTGAAGCGGTCATTAGCCGTTCATCCAAGCTGGAGCGCATTCTGGCTATGGTCAAGGAACTGCGGGAGGAGGGCGAGCGCTGCCTTATTTTTACACAGTATATTGGTATGGGGCAGATGCTCCAGCGGGTACTCGCTCAGGAGCTGCAAGAGCCTGTGCTCTATCTGAACGGCAGCACATCCAAAACGGCCCGTGACCGAATGATTGATCAATTCCAATCTCACACGCTCCCCCCTGCCGAGCAGCCATCCGTGTTTATTTTGTCGCTCAAAGCCGGAGGGGTAGGTCTGAATCTAACGGCCGCCAACCACGTCTTTCACTTTGATCGCTGGTGGAACCCAGCTGTTGAAAATCAAGCCACAGACCGAGCCTACCGGATGGGACAAACGAAGGATGTACAGGTGCACAAATTTATCTCGTTGGGCACGCTGGAGGAACGCATTGATGAAATGCTGGAAAGCAAGCAGCAGCTTAGCGACCAGATCATAACCAGTACCGAGGGCTGGATTACTGAGCTGTCTACAGACGCGTTAAAAGACCTCTTTACGCTACGGCGCGATTGGGCATGATGAGGTCCCGAATCGAACGATAATGTACATGGAGTGTCATTTTGAGTTCGGTATATACCTATTTATAAGAAGTCGTAGTTTATAACACAATCCAAAACTCCTTTGTGTGCATTTACTATCTCATCACAACAAAGGAGTTGATTTGAAGTGGCCATTCGTCCTCCGCAAACATTGAAATCTACGGGCAGAAAGGTTCCTGTTACGAGATATCGCAATGTGAGCCCTACACAAACTCTGCGCCGTTTTACAGTCATTTGGGCTAACAATGATGGTGTGCCTTTTAACACGTCTGGATTTTTCGCAACACTGCGCCGTTTAGATGGAACCTTTGTGCAAGCTGCAGGCTTCGACCGCTTTGGTACTGCCCGATTCAGCAGAGTCCGCACACCTACGAACCAGCCTTATATTCTGCGTACTTTTAGAGATGATGGAGTATTATTCCGCGTTAGATCCGTACCTGCTGGCGTATCCTCGTTTGTCGTTATTGGTTAAGTTCGTACCGAACGCAGCCTAGACGTAGTTAACAAAAAAAGCAGCCAGCAACTGAACTGCACCCCATTTGTTAGACACGACTAACAATGGAGGTGCAGTTTTTTGCCTAAATTCAGTTTAGATGAGAAATTGGAGGCCATTCGTAGGTATCAGCGTGGTACTGAGGGAGTCAAAAGCATTGCACAATCATTAGGGATGAATCATGAAGCTTTACGTATGTGGATTAGGCAATACGAATCTCACGGGGTAAAAGCTTTTGAAAAAACCTATACAGCTTACTCCACGGCATATAAACTAGACGTACTCAACTATATGAACGAGAATGGGACGTCTCCGAATGAAGCAGCTGTCATTTTCAAAATTTCTTCACCTGGAGTCATTAGGAAATGGCGTAGTCAATTCAATGAACATGGAATAGACGCCCTGAATTCAAAGAAAAAGGGGCGTCCACGCATGACAGATAAGAATAAAAACCTCACAAAGAAGCAAGAACCTGCCAAGGATTCAATGGAGGCTCTACAAGCTGAATTAGAACGTTTGCGTATGGAAAACGCCTATTTAAAAAAGTTGAATGCCTTAGTTCAAAACAAGGAAAAATCACCAAACAAGACAAAGCACAAGTCGTCTATGAATTAAGGCATGAGTTCCCGGTGGTTGCATTACTAAAGCTCGCAGAAGTCAAACGTAGCACCTTTTATTATTGGGTCAAACAGTTGGGTAAGCCAGATCCAGACGCGGGTCTGAAACTCCTTATCCAATCTATTTACGAGGAACATCAGGGGCGCTATGGCTATCGTCGTATCCGTGACGAACTATTTAATCGGGGGCGCCGAGTTAATCATAAGAAAGTGCAGCGTATTATGGTCGAATTAGGCTTGAAATCGGTAGTGCGTATGAAGAAATATCGTTCCTATAAGGGATCAGTGGGTAAAGTTGCACCCCATGTACTCGATCGTAATTTTCATTCAGGCAAGCCAAACGAGAAATGGGTTACCGATATTACGGAATTTAAGCTGTTTGGAGAAAAGCTTTATGTATCCCCTGTTTTAGACTTGTTTAACGGTGAAATAATCACCTACACAGTAGGGGCTCGCCCCACTTATTCCTTAGTCTCCGAGATGCTGAATGAGGCATTTAAACGCTTATCCGAAAAGGATAAACTGCTCCTGCATTCGGATCAAGGTTGGCACTACCAGATGAAGCAGTATCAACACGCTTTAAAGAAACAAGGAATTACCCAGAGCATGTCTCGTAAAGGAAATTGTTACGATAACGCTGTAATGGAAAACTTCTTTGGCATCATGAAGTCGGAGTTTCTTTATCTAAATAAGTTTGAAAGTGTAGATCACTTCAAGCAAGAACTAGAGCAGTACATTAATTACTACAATCACAAGCGCATCAAGTCAAAATTAAAAGGTATGAGCCCGGTACAATACCGAGCTCATGCCCAACTGGTTGCATAAAAATAGTTGTCTAACTTTAAGGGGTCACTTCATACATGGCTGCTTTTTTCTAATAGGAATCTTACGTTTCCAGTTTCTTTAATATAGATTTTAACTTGTCACTTAAATGCTGTGGATAGAATTGCAAAGGAACATATGGACGTTGTGCTGCTTTCAACGCTTTATACACGTCAATTTGACCATACCCGAAATATTTGTCATGCCCTGGTGTGCCCAAGTCAATTACGCTGCTTCTCATTAATTCCATTACCTCTTTGTTGGTCAGATCGGGGTTAATGGATCGAATCAGTGCAGCAAGCGCTGATACATGGGGACTGGCCATGGAAGTGCCTGACAGTGCAGCATATTGATTTCCTGGGTACGTACTGGCGATACTTGCACCTGGAGCCATGACGTCTACATAATCTCCATAGTTAGAAAAGGATGCACGGTGCATAGAAGAATCTGTAGCGGAAACGGCAAATACTTCTGGATACGCTGCTGGATAGCCAGGTCGTTCCGTATTGTCATTACCTGTAGCTGCAACTAATACGACATCTTTATCATAGGCGTATTTGATCGCATCATGCAAAAATTCAGCTTGTGCGTAATTGCCCAGACTCAAATTGATGACCTTGGCCCCATGATCAGCTGCCCATATAATACCTTCTGCAACCGAGTAAGTCGTACCGGAGCCAGATTGGTCAAGAACCTTAATCGGCATGACTTTGTTGTACCATGTCATGCCAGCGACCCCCTCACCATTATTCACGAGGGCAGAAATGATGCCAGCGACGTGCGTTCCGTGACCGACGTCATCATAAGGTTTTTCAGACGGGTTTACCACGTTATGACCTGAAAGGATTTGACCTTTTAGGTCAGGGTGATCCAAATCTACTCCCGTATCTATGACAGCAACAATTACGTCCTTGCTGCCTTTGCTTAATTTCCAACCCCGGTTGGTTTCCGTAGCCGGCAGATTCCATTGATAGCGGGAAAAGAGCAGATCATTGGGGATAGAGCTGTCCGCTTGGATAGGTGTTTTCTCATTGGTTAGATACATATAGTGAGGCTCAGTATAAAGCGGATTCCACTTTCTCGAAAAATATTCCTTTAGCTCCTTGAAGTTCATCTTATCCGAATGAAATACATAGGTATAACCAAGCTTGCGGCCTGGCGCACAGTGTAAATCTGCTGCAATTTCCTGCAGTTGTCGGGAATCAGGATTATGACGGAAGCGAACGACAATTTCGTTTTCGAAATAATGGCTTGCATTTTCGTTGTCGTGGCCCGTCTTGACAGTAATATCGTGCAATGTGTCGGGATGTACGGATTCGATTTTGTAGCTGCCTTCTTTTGGATAGGGAATCAAACGCAAATTCTTCTGCTGATGCTTCTCCACGTCTCGCAATACTTGCTGACTGACTAGGGCAGCAACGCCACATGTTCCGTCAGCCGATGGTTCTGCCATGACAAAATATTTACCGCCTTCAGCCTGAAATGCAGCAGATTCGTAGGATTTATTTTGCATGACGGAACGACGAGCCGCGGCCAAGCTGCTTTTAATTTGGGGATGACTCAGCAGACGAGTTTGTGATTTACTGCCCGTATATGTGTTCGTGTTCCCGTCGCGTGTGTGAATCCACTGTAACGTATGAAGATGACTGTGTGATTGCTGAAGCGTGCGGGTAAACTGCCTTTTCTGATCAGCAGTTTTACCATCAAGCTCCCGCATCACGTATTGAATATCCTGCCTTGCATCCATGCGTGTGAGGGTATCCGTAGCGGACAGGTCCAAAGCCAACATTCCTTTTTTGAGCTGCTTCTCTTGCTGTGGCACCATCTTGGCCGTATATTCCGGCTGCGGTGTATGGCGGTGATCACGGGAAGGCAGCATCAGTGTGATGAGAAGCACCCCGGCAGCTGCTCCGAGCAGGGGTTTTAACCATTTTCGCCGAGACATGGGACCGTCCTCCTTGAGTATTCATAAATTTATGGTTTAGCGTGAGGAGGTTGGCATGTTTTTATACCTTTCAATGCTCATTTGTGGTAGGATAAATACTGAAAATTACAGCTCTTTCGGTTAGAAGGGACTATTTTCGGGTAATCAAATTGATGAACAAGCAACAAATAAGGGGGAGCTGCCTTGATGTCAGCAGTCAACGTACAAAAATTATGTGAGTCGGCGCAGGAGAGACTGAAAACTGCCGTGAAACGGGTGGAAACATTCCTCAATGAGCATGCTCTGCCACAACTTGCTGCAGATGGCAATGAGGAGTCCGTGCTTTTTTACAAAGGCCTTTTGTCGGATCTCCGTCATGTCCTTGTTTTTTCCGAAGTATCTTATGAAAAGCTGGGTGTGGCTTTACGCCGTGCCAATTTTGACGTCGATTTTGCGGAAAAGGCATTGTATAACGTTTACCATGACTGCGTGAACAGCTTTTTTTATCCCAAAAATGAATCTTACGCAGAGGATGGACGCTATGCGTATACAGGACAAGATGCTATTCGTTTCCGTAAAACGCCAGTGCCAGCCGCTCGCGAAGTGATCATGGACATTACGAAAAATTTTGAAGAATTGCGTGATGATCTGACTTATTATGAAAGTGACTATTTGACTCAGCGCCGGATGCAGACTCGACGTACTCATGCCTAAAGCATTCAACGGGGAAGATCATTTCTAATCAAAAACTAAAACAAGACAAGCAAGCCGTTTTCTACTTGCTTCCTGCCATTTTGGAGGAGGTGAAGGAAGCGGCTTTTTTCGTATGTCACCAACTGCCATATACCATGAACGCATAGGTGCAGGGGGACGGGGGGACAATGAATCCGAGGTGATGATCATGAGCCAAGAGGCCAAGCCAATCGTTAAGTGTAGCGTAGCCAATTGCCATTATTGGGGAGAAAACAACTTTTGCAAGGCGGATTTGATCATGATTGAAGTTGATGGTCATGCCGGTAAGAAATTTAAAGAAGAATATGCGGGAGAAAGCTTCAGTTCAGAAGAACGTGATAAGGCTGCCACGTCAGCCGCAACCTGTTGCCACACTTTTAAGCCGAAGTCCGTGTAAATTTTATTACGCGATTCATTTCGCATTTGGAGGTGCAGTTTATTATGGAAGATCATGAAAATGACAAGCATCAGAGTAAAGAGCATGTTAGCCGCGAACGTGTAGATTACCCCCGTCACATTCATGAACGATCTGCCAAGCGCCGTAATGATCGTGAGGAATATGCAGCAGAGGTTGCTCCCGGCTCAGCTGTGACTCGACATGAGGTTAAGGGTCAAGAGCAGGTTATAAACAATAGTGGTCGTATTTCTGGCTATATTGGGCTAGCTGCAGGAATTGCCTCATTGTTTATGTGGTCAATTGTGCTGGGGCCTATTGCTGCAGTTTTAGGTTTTTTTGCTTATGTGAATGGCAGCAAAACGACCGGCATTTGGTCGATTGGTCTGGGGGCGCTAGCGACATTGAGTTATTTTGCTTTTATCCCGTTCGTTCGTTGACCCTACTGGAGAACAAGCTCAGTTTTCTTTTGTATATCCGAGAAAAATCATCTTAGTGATATAATTACATTAAAGCTGATCTATAAAGCTCCGCTGTCTTTTCGACAGAAACGGAGCTTTTTTTCATTAAAAGGTATGGAAGTACATAGTAAAAAGTTGTATCATAGCAGTAATGACAAGCTATTTGGGATATAACAACTATAGAAAGTTGGGAACACCACATGCAAATTGATCCGCGCGTGTCCAAGTCCATGTTAGACATGCAGCTGTTAAATAATATGAGTGCTACAACCCAGACGGGTACAACGGACGCTTTTTCCGGATTACTGGAACAAGTAGGTCAGTTGGAAACAGATGGTGCTGTGACACGAGAAAATTCAAGTGATGTTACCAGAGACGAAAACGGTTTGCTATGGCTTCAATTGGGACCTTCGAGGGGGACGGCTTCGTCATTGTACCCCGCTCCTTCCAGCACAGCAACAGACGGACCCACAACACCTACAGCATATGATGATTTGATTAACGAGGCTAGCCAGAAATACGGCGTTCCAGTAGCGTTGATTAAAGCGGTTATTGATACGGAATCTTCATTTAATCCGTCGGTGACCTCTTCGGCTGGAGCCAAAGGGCTTATGCAGCTTATGGATGCTACGGCTCAAGGCCTGGGAGTCAGCGACCCATATGATCCTGTTCAAAATATTGATGCCGGTGTTCGTTATTTGTCCTACCAGATTAAACGATTTAACGGACAAGAAAATATGGCGCTGGCTGCATATAATGCAGGTCCCGGACGGGTGCAGCGGCTTGGTGTAAATAGTGATGAACAGTTAATGGCTGTACTGGAAAAGCTTCCGGTGGAAACGCAAAGATATATTACCAAAATTCAAAATGCACGTGAAAAATATACGATCTAAGCCCTATAGCTTACAACGAAAAAAGTGCGTAATTTCAATTAGATTAGGTCCGCAGACAGGATCAATATGGGGAAAGGGTGTCGCTATAATGTAGCGGCCTTTCCCTGTTTTGGTCTTTTTTTGTTGCAGCAGTTATAGAGCGGAAAAGGGGAGTGCAATGAAATATTTTGATTATGCCGCGACAACTCCGCCTTTTGAAGAGGTGATTACAACAGTTGCCGAGGTTATGAGACGCCACTACGGAAATCCATCCTCGATGCATCGATATGGAGAGGATGCGGATAAGTTGCTTAAGCGTTCGCGCGAAGTATGTGCTGCGGCTTTGGAAGTGTATCCATCAGAGATTGTCTTCACATCTGGGGCAACGGAAAGCAACAATCTTGCTATCAAGGGAGCAGCTTTGCAGTATCAGACCAGAGGCAAGCATATTGTTACTGTATCGACAGAGCACCCGTCTGTGTATGAAGCCTGCAGACAACTGACAAATCTGGGCTTTGAGGTTACATTTTTACCTGTCGATGCAGAAGGGCATGTGAGCGCCGAACAGGTTTGTGCCGCTGTCCGTAAAGATACGATTTTAGTCAGTATCATGCATGTCAATAATGAGACGGGAAGGGTGCAACCGTTGCATGATATCGGAGTTGCGCTGAAGAAACAGTTCCCTCGCGTTCTATTTCATATTGACGGTGTACAGGGGTTTGGAAAGCTACCGGTTGATATCCGGGGATGGCAGGCTGATCTGTACAGTCTCTCTGCGCATAAGTTGCGTGGACCCAAAGGTGCTGGACTACTATTCGTTCGGGAAGGTGTAGAGCTTTTCCCACTGCATAGTGGCGGCTCTCAGGAGCAGGGTTTTCGTGCAGGTACGGAAAATGTACCGCTGCTTGTCGGTATGTCTAAGGCGATACGGTTGGCGGGCGAACGGCGAGTAGAGGCAGCACGCCGTATGACCGAGTGGAGAGAACGGGTGGTCGCAGAAGTGAAGACACTCCCTCAACTGCGGCTGAACAGCGGGGAAGAAGCGCCGCATATTGTCCACTTTTCATATCCGGGCATGAAAGCCGAGGTAATGCTGCATACGCTGGAGCAACTGGGTGTGGTAGTATCCACCAAATCGGCTTGCTCTTCGAAATTGGCTGAACCCAGTCGGGTGCTGCTGGCGATGGGATGCAATGAGGCGGAAGCGTCTGGCGGCATTCGTATCAGCTTTGGTGATGAACATACGGAACAGGATATCGATGAGCTTATACTTGCACTGCGACAGGCTGTGGCCAAGCTGGAATCCCTTGAAAGGTGGAAACGTTAAAATGCACTATGATATGCTGTTACTTCGCTTCGGTGAATTTACATTAAAAGGGAAGAATCGGACTCGTTTTGAAAAGGCAGTACTGAATCACGTGAAGCTGCTGCTTAAACCCTTTCCCGGTGCTTCTTTGCGGAAGGAATTTGGACGAATTTATGTGGTTCTTGGAGGAGAGCCTTATGAACAGATCATTCAGGTGTTACAAAAAGTGTTTGGCATCACGACAATAAGTCCTGTCAAAATGGCTCCTGTCGAGCTGGGTGCTATCATTGAGACCGCTGTAGCTTTGATGCGTGAGCTGAATGTGACCGAGGGAACGACGTTTAAGGTAAATGCCCGCAGAGTATGGAAGGAGTTTGCTCATTCCTCACAAGAGATGAATCATTTAATTGGTTCTCCTATATTGCGAGAGTTTCAAGCGTTGAGGGTCGATGTACATCAACCAGATATTGAGTTACGTGTGGAGGTTAGAGAGCAGGCGGCCTATATATTCAGCGATGTTATTATGGCTGTAGGGGGCTTTCCGTTAGGAACGAACGGTAAAGCTATGCTGCTGCTGTCTGGTGGAATTGACAGCCCGGTAGCAGGATGGTCTTCCATGCGTAGAGGATTGGAAATCGAATGTGTACATTTTTATAGCTATCCATTTACAAGTGAACGTGCGAAAGAAAAGGTTATTGATTTGGCAAGGGTATTAGCAGGCTATGCGGGTCGGATCAAAATCCACCTTGTACCGTTTACAGAGGTGCAGACGGCCTTTACGCGCACTGGACAGGATAATCTGATTATTACGCTAATGAGACGGTCTATGCTGCGAATTGCAACGATGCTGGCTGAGCGTGAAGGAGCACTGGCACTCGTGACAGGCGACAGTCTGGGGCAAGTCGCTAGTCAAACGTTATCCAGCATGAATGTGATTGGCCGCTCGACAGAATTACCATTGCTGCGACCTCTCGTAATGATGGATAAACAGGAGATCACGGAAATCGCAAAGCAGATTGGCACCTACGATCTATCGATACTCCCCTATGAGGATTGCTGCACATTGTTTGTTCCTAAATCCCCAACGACCAATCCAAATTTGTGGGTTGTTCAAAAGATTGAAGCCTCTATTCGGGATTTAAATGTGTTGATTGAACAGGCTGTGGCTACAACAGAGACGCTTGTCCTGGAGGCAGGCGGAGCTATAGAGGGGCGCAAAGAGGAAGTTATACAGGAAGATTGGTTTTAAACAAAAAGGCAGACCCGCCAGCTATTTTGGGTCTGCCTTTTTATTTTAATTAAAACAGTTTTTGAATCATTTTAGACGGCTTTTTCTCGACTGGACACTGCTCTGCGATTTTGAAGATATCCTGTGAGCAAAATACCTGCCATGACTGCGGTAATAAACAAGATACGCAGCGCAGGGTGCTCAGTAAAGTAGGGTTCCAGCTTACGTTCTTCAGTAATCATATTAGAGGCTGTATAACCAAGCACAGCCGATCCTAAATAAATAATCCAAGGGAATTTATTGATCAACTTGATAAAAAGAGTGCTTCCCCATACAACGATCGGTACGCTGATTAATAGTCCTAGCACTACAAGGAGCAAATGCTGCTGGGCCGCGCCAGCAACAGCAATCACGTTGTCCAGACCCATAGCCGCATCGGCAACAACAATCGTGCGGATAGCACCCCATAACGTTGTTCCCGCTTTGACTTCGGTATGGTCCTCCTGGTCTACGAGCAACTTATACGCGATCCAGACTAACATGACACCCCCGATGAGTAACAACCATGGTACTTGAAGCAGCCAGAGTACCACAATGGTGGCTGCTATGCGAATGAGCAGGGCACCACCGGTACCGTACAGTATCGCTTTTTTTTGCGTTGCAGGAGGCAGCTTTCTGGCGGCAAGTCCAATTACAATCGCATTATCTCCTGCGAGCAGAAGGTCAATAAATATCACATTAAGCAGTAGCCAAAAGAACTGAAGTCCGGACATATCAATCGTTCTCATCTCCCTGATTAAACATCCTAAAATCATTGTATGTTGTTTATTTTAATACCCGTTTTTCGGAAATACGATTCATTATATTGCTGTTTGTTATTGATTTCAAGGTCTTTGCTCAACAAATTTGACATCAATTTTTAATAAATGATGACTTATTTGTCAAGGCTTATAAGCATAGCCTCGTCCTATTTCGCATACAAGTAGGATGGGGGTGTTTGTACACATGGAGCATATCATTTTGCTGTTGAAAATATTAATGATTAATTTGGTGTTAAGCGGTGATAATGCAGTTGTTATAGCCATGGCGAGCAAAAACTTGCCTGCAAGGCAGCGGAGTCAAGCTATATGGTGGGGGGCAGTCGGTGCAGTCCTCCTGCGCTGTGTTTTGACTTTTGTAGCTGTCATTTTGCTGGGCATACCCTTTATTCAGGCGGCAGGCGGTCTACTTCTGTTATGGATTGCGTTTAAGCTGCTTTATGAGAATGAGGATCATGTGGGAGTAAGAGCAGAAACAACCATATGGAAGGCTATACAGGTGATTCTGGTAGCGGACTTTGTGATGAGTCTAGATAACGTGTTAGCTATTGCAGCCCTAGCAGATGGGGATATCGCCATTATTGTCATTGGGATTGCGATTAGTATTCCGATTGTCGTCTGGGGCAGCAACGTGATTGCGATCTGGCTTCATCGGTTCCCTGTACTTGTTTTGCTCGGATCTGCAATCCTGGCTTTTACGGCAGGAGAAATGCTACTGCGTGATCCCCGATTGGGTGTATGGTTAGCAGGTACGGGAGAGCTTATACATGCATGGTTACCGGGACTCTTGGCAACAGCAGTTGTCGTTGCAGGTATATATCGTCAGTTACGAGCTCGCCATATTTGAACGTAGTTTTTTTGGAAAACATCGGCTAAAATAGACATAGAGTTTTTGCGAATGCCAGGTTTACTCGGTTTTTGTGAAGACTCTATACTCACAAAAATATACTTAAAAACAATCACATTAAGAGACCTAAAAACAAATTCAGCAAACAAAGGAGACCACGATGAATTCCGGAAAAGAGCGTATGATCGGAGTGGGCATTGTTGTCGTAGGACTGATTATTTTGTTGGGGAAACTGGGAGCGTTCTCCTTTTTGGGACGAAACTTTTGGCCTTTGCTGTTTTTAATACCTGGAATCGTACTGCATGCAATGTACATGAAGCGTAAAGTTTCACCCTTTATGTTGCTGCCGGCAGGGATTTTGTCGGTTTATGGCTTCTTATTTTTGCTCTGCAATATTTGGGGCTGGCATTTAATGGCCTATTTATGGCCTTTGTTACTTCTAGGTGTGGCGATTGGATTATGGGAGTACGCCATTAATGATATTTCGCTTTCTCGCAATGTATATACAGGGGGCGTAATATTGGGCTTGGTATCGGTGCTTTTATTGGTTATTACCTCCCTAAGAACGGGTATCATATATGTTATTGCAGTTTTAATGATTGGCGCTGGAATCTGGTTGGTCCTAAACAACCGTGGCAAACGCAAAAGGTAAAACGACAAGCTGTGAGATTTTATGGCGGTAAATTACGGAACGGGCAATAATGTCTTGCTTTATGACATATTTCAACTATAATATAATGGATATGATAAGAGCGTCGGAATGATTTCTGACGCTTATTTTAAGGTTTTCACGCGAATCGGAGAGAGAAGCTGTCTGTACAAAGCCTGAAACATATAGAAGGCTGGCAGGGAGTGGGCCTAAAGAACGATTGTTAGCCTTGAATCAGCACTGCTTCAGGATAGAGACACTATTTTGATATACGGAAAGGATATGGATACAAACCATGCATGCTAGAGAAAACATTCGCAATATTGCGATTATTGCCCACGTCGACCACGGAAAAACGACGCTTGTCGACAAGCTGCTTCAACAGTCCGGAACATTTAGAGAACACGAGGCTGTTCAGGAGCGCGCCATGGACTCCAACGATCTGGAGCGTGAACGCGGTATTACGATTTTGGCTAAAAATACAGCTATCACTTACAAAGATTATCTGATTAACATTGTAGATACACCGGGACACGCCGACTTTGGTGGCGAAGTGGAACGGATTATGAAAATGGTTGACGGTGTTTTGCTCGTCGTTGATGCTTACGAAGGTTGCATGCCGCAAACGAAATTCGTACTGCGTAAAGCGCTGGAGCAAAATCTGACGCCAATCGTTGTAGTAAACAAAATTGACCGTCCGGCAGCTCGTCCGGCAGAAGTTATTGACGAAGTACTGGATCTGTTCATCGAGCTGGGGGCGAATGACGAGCAATTGGAATTCCCTGTTGTGTACGCTTCGGCGCTGAACGGTACATCCAGCATGGATGCTGAAAAGCAAGACGATAACATGCAAGCATTGTACGAAACAGTTGTAGAGCACATTCCGGCTCCAACTGAGAAAGTAGATGAGCCTCTTCAATTCCTCGTAACACTGATGGACTATAACGAATACCTTGGCCGAATTGCAGTAGGTCGTGTAAACCGCGGTATCATCAAGCAGGGGCAAGCAGTCACAGTTATGCAGCGTGATGGTAGCAGTAAATCAGCGCGTATTGAGAAGCTGTTTGGCTTCCAAGGTCTGAAACGTATTGAAACTGACCAAGCGGGCGCTGGTGACATTGTGGCGATTGCGGGAATTAAAGATATCAACATCGGTGAAACCATTGCTGATCCAAATCATCCTGAAGCATTGCCTGTACTGAAGATTGATGAACCAACACTGCAAATGACCTTCCTGGTTAACAACAGCCCATTCGCAGGTCGCGATGGTAAGTGGGTAACATCCCGTAAATTGCGTGAGCGTCTTCTGAAAGAACTCGAAACGGATGTCAGCTTACGTGTTGATGAAACAGATAGCCCAGACGCCTTTATTGTATCCGGACGTGGTGAGTTGCATCTAGGTATCCTGATTGAAAACATGCGTCGTGAAGGTTACGAACTGCAAGTGTCCAAGCCGGAAGTTATCGTCAAGGAAATTGACGGTAAGAAAATGGAGCCAATCGAACGTCTCCTTATTGATATTCCGGAAGAAAGCATGGGTGCGGTTATGGAAAGTTTGGGCTCCCGTAAAGCCGAAATGGTTAACATGATTAATAACGGCACCGGACAGGTTCGCTTGGAATTCTTGATCCCTGCACGTGGTCTAATCGGCTACACTACAAACTTCCTGACTTTGACTCGTGGTTATGGCGTAATGAACCATGCGTTTGACAGCTATGGACCATTTGTTGGCGGTCAAGTAGGTGGACGTCATCAGGGTGTACTTGTGTCAACGGAAAACGGCAGCTCTACATTTTATGGTATGCTGGGCGTGGAAGATCGCGGTATTTTGTTCCTGGAGCCAGGTACTGAAATCTATGAGGGTATGATCGTTGGGGAGCACACACGTGATAACGACATTGTCGTTAACATTTGTAAAGAAAAACAACTGACAAACGTTCGTTCAGCAACAAAAGACGATACAGTTAAACTGAAAACACCTGTTATTTTCTCTTTGGAGCAGGCGCTCGAATATCTGAATGATGATGAGTATTGCGAAATTACACCTAACGCTATCCGTTTGCGTAAAAAGATCTTGAACAAAGGTGAACGCGAGCGTGCGGAGAAACAACGTAAAACAGCACAAGCAAATATGTAATTGATTGGATTGGTCTTTGGCCACAGCGGCGACGCCCGGGAACGGGATGCGCCGCTGTGTGTGTTTTAGGATTGTAAACTTGGAGAAAGCTATATTTCTCAAAACGCAGGAAAAGGTGTTGAAGCATGAGTAATCTTTCGAACGGATTGCCTCCCCGGACACAAAGCGGGAAAAAGTCCGCCAAACCGAAAAAAACGAAAAAGAAAAAAAACTTTTTCAGATCGTTTATGAAGTTTGTCTTGTTTCTGCTTATTATAGGTATTTTGGCAGCAGGTGGTTATACCTACTATCTTTACAATCAGGTAGAAGAAGTTTTGGATACGGGGATCAACAAGGAAGTACCCAAAACACAATTGGCAGAAGCTAAGCCTTTGACTATCTTATTGCTAGGAACCGATTACCGCCCTGATCATCCGACTTATTTGTCCGACGTTATTATGGTAGCTACATTGAACCCCAACACTAAATCGTCTACCATCGTGTCCTTACCGCGCGATACGCGTCTAGAAATGGATGGATATAAACCTCGCAAGTTGAATGAGTATTATCCGGTGTTTAAGGCTAGAGAGAAAGAATCTGGCGAAGTTGCTGAAGAACAAATGAAGAAGATGATTGGCAAATATTTAAACATTGATATTGATTATGTGACGGTTATTAACTTCCAGGGCTTTAGAGATGTAGTAGATAATTTGGGTGGCGTAGATGTGACGGTTGATAAAAACATGTGTTATCGTGACCGTGCAGATGGTACCGATATTAACCTGACAGTTGGAGCCAAGCATTTGAACGGTGATCAGGCTCTTGATTTTGTTCGCTACCGCAAATCGAATTGTCGTCCGAGAACAGCTGAATCTGACGATTTTGATCGTAATCGTCGACAAAATCAGGTGCTTCATTCCCTAATTGACCAAATGCAATCCTTTAACGCTTTGACCAAGTTTAGTGCAATTATTAAATCGGTTGATAAGAATATGATGACAGATATCGAGTCACAGCAAATGAAAAATATCGTACAAACCTATTGGAATATTTCCAAGCAAAATGTGAAATACAATCCGGTAGCAGGAACGTGGCGTAGCCCGTATGTGTACATTGATGAGCAACAGCTCGATTTGGCCAAGCAAGCGCTACAAGAGGAATTAGCTAAAAAAGCAAGCGACAATACCGCAGCTTCTTCCAATTCCTGAGTATGTATCTTTCTTCCTACTTATGTTATACTCGCAGCGAGTAAAGCTCTTATATAACATAAGGGGGTTGAGGTATGTCTAAAGTTATAGTGAACCAAGTCTAGGTCCAGTGAGCAATCACTGGGCCTTTTGTGTCTAATTTCAAAAATGGACAGGCTCAGAGGCTATCTTCACTTACAACTTTTCGTTGTTTTATGCTGCTTTGGGGTTCTTTTTTCAGGGAATCAGCAAGTATTAGGTACCCGGTGAATAGGTATAGGTATGAAACACGAGATTGTCCACGCCGCTTTGGAGGGGATTTAATGAAGAAAATTTTTGTGCTGGATACGAATGTGCTGCTGCATGATCCGAAAGCCATCTTTACCTTCAAAGAACATGAAGTTGTTATTCCAGCTGTAGTTCTGGAAGAAATCGACTCCAAAAAACGCAACGCGGATGAGATTGGACGGAATGCCCGCAATGTATCGCGATTGTTGGACGGGTTGAGAGAAGTGGGTCATCTGCATAGTGGCGTTCCACTTCCCCAAGGTGGAAGGCTTAAGGTTGAGTTAAACCACCGAAGTTTTTTGAAAGTTCAGGAGATGTTCGGGGAGGTTTCGAACGATAACCGGATTTTGGCGGTCGCCTTGAATTATCATCTGGAAGAGCAGGAGCAGCCTGAACCACGTTCGGTCGTTTTGGTCAGTAAAGATGTGCTGGTCAGGATCAAGGCAGATGTATTGGGACTGCTGACCGAAGACTACCTATCCGATAGAACAGGCGATCTAAGTGAGCTATATCCCGGATACTCGGCAATACAGGTGCACCCGTCCATCATAGATGAATTTTACTCTAACCGTTTTTTACCAATCAAACCACTGGAACTACCTTATACGCTGTATCCACATGAATTTGTCATTCTGAAAGATGAAATGGGAACTGGAAAATCAGCTTTGCTGAAAGTAAATCAGGAGGCAGAGCGATTAGAGCCGCTGTACTTAAGTAACGAATCGGTGTGGGGAATCAGCGCACGTAATGCTCAACAGCGGATGGCATTGGAGCTTTTGCTTAATGACGATATCCCCCTCGTGACCATTACAGGAAAAGCGGGTACGGGCAAAACGCTGCTGGCGCTGGCGGCAGGCTTGCTTAAGGTAGAGGATGAACATCGCTTCAAGAAACTGCTGATTGCTCGGCCTGTTGTTCCTATGGGTAAGGATATTGGTTATTTACCGGGAGAAAAGGATGAAAAACTTCGCCCGTGGATGCAACCAATCTACGACAATCTAGAGTATCTGTTTGATGCCAAAAAATCAGGTGATATCGACAAAATTTTGATGGGCTTGGGCAGTATTCAGGTGGAGGCACTTACTTATATTCGCGGGCGTTCGATACCTGGGCAATTTATTATAGTCGATGAGGCGCAAAACTTATCCCGACATGAGATCAAAACGATTGTGTCCCGGGTGGGTGAGGGGAGCAAGATCATTTTGATGGGAGATCCGGAGCAGATTGATCACCCTTATCTGGATGCAGCCAGTAACGGTCTAACCTATGTGGTGGAGCGGTTTAAGCAAGAAGGGATTAGTGGGCATATCATGTTGGAAAAAGGAGAACGCTCCAAGCTTGCGCAGTTGGCAGCCGATCTGCTATAAAATTCCTATCGTTATGACAATAATAAAGACCTCGGGAATATCCCGGGGTCTCTTGTTTGTACACGTAAAAATTCAGAACAATGAAAGTGAGCAAAAGCTTATTTAAAGTTTAATTCGAGCTTAACTTCAAGCATTCCTGCTAAAGTGCGTACTTCTGTGGCTTTGACATAGGAAATAAGCTGCTGTGGGTAGAAACCTAGATCAAAATCTTTTTCCAGCTTGTTGCGGGTCGTATCAGGTAGTTCCAGACCATTAAATACCAATCGATCTACATGAAATAAAATTGCATTTTTCGATTCATTTTCTACCGTGTAGTGACCTTCTACTCTTAATTTCATCGTTCCCTGCTGACCTTCTACCATAATTCGATCCTGTGCAAATGTAAAGTTGAAGTGATTAAACAATTCATTTTCTGACTTTAAAAAACGGTTAAAGTCCTCTTCGCGAATGCTTATCGTAATCACTTTTCCATTTGTAACCATAGCACCTTGTTGTTGTTGAATGAATTGCGGTAAATCCTGCATAGCTTGAGCTAATGCTTTAAAGTGCTTATTTACCTCGTAGACACCTACATTCTCCCAATAAGCTGTCATTTCGCCAATAAGCTTGCGTAGAGTATCCGGGTCATTACTGGCGTTAACGCCGTCATTTACACGCGACTGAAGCAGGATAATGCGTTTGCGTTGTGCCAGTAAGTTTGTTTTGACTGTCTCCAATTCCATTGAGGCTTGGGTGACTTGTTGTTCTGTTTTTCGCATAGATTGATAATTGGATTCGTATTCATGAAGCACATCCTGATCGTGACTAATTAATAATAAGTAGTAATCGTACAGAGAGAGAAGTTGCCTTATACTTTTCGCCCCTAGCACTACACTCAACAGCTTGTCCCTTTCTCCCATATAATACGATCGCAGCACAGAACCTGCACGCTTCCGTTGTACGGTCATTTGCTCTTGCTGAACGGTGAGATTACTTCGCAATTCCCGCTGACGCTGCAAAAGAGTCTGCTGCTCTTGACTGATTCGCTCAATTTCATGGTCTATCTCTACAATCGACAGGCTATCTTGTAAAATCTGATTTTCTTCATGGGAGGGAGCGGCCAGAGTAGGACGTACATATATGAAAGTTAGCATCATGATAGTGGTCAGCAGGGTGCTGATTGTGATTTTTACTCGTTTATTCATTTGGTTTCCCCTTTTATGTATTCCCGAAAAAAACTAATGGTAATGTATATGATCCTTTCTGTTTCTTTAACCATTCATTTTATTGTACAGCAGTCTGAGCATGCTTGAAACCCGAAACTGTTTACGTTCACGTATGAGTTCTTGCAGAAATGGAAATACAATTTAGTATCAAATAGATTCTATGAACTCTACGAGAGGCATAGGAATGAATAAACAGCTTTTATACCCTATTCAAATACCGGCAAGATCGGTTCATGAAGACGGTTATTTCAGGATGTTGTTAGGAGGGCTAGAGGCATGACTGCAATAAGACAAGATGCATGGAGTGTGGAAGATGACTTGATATTGGCGGAGGTGACATTGCGGCATATCCGTGAAGGTGGGACGCAGCTCTCTGCGTTTGAGGAGGTTGGACAAAAAATCGGAAGAACCTCTGCAGCATGCGGTTTTCGTTGGAACAGCTGCGTGCGCAAACGTTATGATGAAGCGATTAGCATTGCCAAAGCACAGCGCCAGAAGCGCAGTTATATCCGTAAGCAGAACCCGGTAGGTGTATCACAGGTTGCGGCTTTTGCCTCGCTTGATACAGTCGAAGGTGGGTACAGAACGGATGGTACGAGTGAGGATACGTTATCTATTGATGCAGTAATTCGCTTCTTGCGTCAATGGAAGGGATCTGTCCAGGAAACGAATCGGCAGATTAAGATGCTGGAGAAAGATTTACGGGAAAAGGAAGAAGAATTGAATCAGCTTCGCTCCATTAATGACCGGCTGTCCAAAGAAGTGAATGAGGTGCAAACCGACTATCGTGTTGTGAATGATGATTATAAAGCTCTGATTCAGATTATGGACCGGGCTCGGCGCTTGGCTTTAATCACTGATGATGAGGAAGAGCTTAAATCCAGATTCAAAATGGACGCCAATGGGAATCTGGAGCGCATTGAGTAACAAGATTACTTCTGCAATATTGAAATAAAACGTCAACTAGCGCTTTGCTGTAGTTGGCGTTTTTTGTATTTCTCTAGAGTGCATATGATATAGTAGAAAAAAAGATGGAAGCGAGACGATACAAAGGTGATTGATATTATTGGAGCGGGTTCGCTGGGATTGTTGTTTGCCGGGAGGTTGTCTGCCTCAGGTACAAAAGTAAGGCTGTGGACGCGTACACTTGAGCAGGCACGCATCATTGCTCGTGAAGGGATTACTGTGTTTGGTAAGGAGGGACAGACGGCAGTACATGTGTCCGGAAATAAATTGAAGGTAGCGCCATTGGCAGATTGGCAACGGTTAAATTCACAGGCTCCGGCACGATGGATAATGCTTATGACCAAACAGGGGGCGATTGAGGAAGTATTAGAACAGATCCAGCCTGCAGCTCAAATGGATAGAGATACAGGAATTGTCTGCTTGCAGAATGGAATCGGCCATATAGAACGCATTAGAAAGGCTTGGCCTAAAGCTGTAATATACCCTGCTGTGACGACTGAAGGAGCCAAGAGGCAGGGAGTAGCATCTATTATACATGCAGGATCGGGTGTTACTGAAATAGGATGTTCGGAGGAAGAGGAGGAGTCGAAGAACAATAATTTTAATCAATGTGTGCTAAATCGCCTGGTTGCAGCAGGATTTGACGCTTGCTTGTCGAAAGAAATCGAGAACGGTATGTATCGCAAGTTGTTGATCAATGCTGTGATCAATCCGCTGACGGCGTTATGGCGAGTTCGTAATGGCGAGCTGCTTTCGGACCCTATTCGAATACATATGATGCGCAGGCTGTACGATGAAGGCATTCAAGTGTATGAAGCTCATGGTATCCACTGGGAAAACGCATGGTGGGAGCAAATTATGAATGTATGCCGGGCAACGGCAGAGAATCACTCGTCCATGCTAGCTGATGTACTTGCACAGTCCATGACGGAAGTTGCTTCAATTAACGGACAACTGGTGCAGATGGCAGATCGGGCTGGAGTTACTGCACCAACTCATGAGTTATTGTGGCAATTAATTGAAGGCATGCGGCTAAAAGAGGGGTGATCAGTTGAGTCTTATACAAGGTACTATTATCACTTTCAGTATTCTTCCCTTTTTTCCGTTTTTGATCGTGTTTGCGGTTTGTCGCTACATTCTTAAAATGGAAAAAAAGAAATCGTTACTTACTTCTATGGATATTACCACGTTTTTTCTGATATTTTCCGTCGCAGCACTCTTTAACGTCATTTTTACATCTCGATTCGGTTTTTATTTGATTCTACTTCTCCTATTACTGGCCTTGGGTTTAATTGGAGGAGCTCAAAATCGAATAAAAGGGAAGGTTGATGGTAAAAGATTATGTAGAGCGGTCTGGAGACTAACTTTTATGGGGATGACATTGGCGTATATTTTGCTGACTGTAGTTGGTATATTTAAGAATATATTCAACGCCATGTGATATAAGGTGACATGAAAAGGTGAAAAAATATGAATTAATCATGTTTTTTTGAAAAAAAAGCTCAATTTGAAGAAATGTAATGTAGATTTTTTTGACCGCTGGTTGTATAATCTATAAACATATACCACTTTAGAACTAGGGGGAAAACGCTAGATGAAAAGGAAAAGCTTTTTAGTCCTTTTGACACTCATTCTTGCAGTTGGCGCACTGCTCGCAGGTTGCGGCGGCAAGAACGATACCAATGGTAAGGGCGCACAAGAAAACACCTCGACTACGCCGGCTGCGGCCGACAAGCAAATTTTGCGCATTAACCTTCTTTCCGAACCGCCAACCTTCGATCCGGCACAAGCTCAGGATAGTCAAACTAACACGGTTCTGAAAACTTTGTATGAAGGTCTCGTACGTATGGGTCCTGACGGCAAAGAAATCCCTGGCGTAGCTGAATCTTGGAAAATTTCCGATGACGGCAAAACCTATACGTTCAAGCTTCGTGATACTGCAAAATGGAGTAATGGCGACCCAGTCAAAGCAAGCGACTTCGTATTTGCTTGGCAACGGGTATTGGATCCTTCCACGGCTCCTGCACCTCCATATGCTTACCAATTGTACTATATCAAAAATGCTGAGGGTTACAACCTGAGCACTTCGAAAACTTTTAAAGGCACTAAAGTTACAGACTTTAAAGATGTAGGTGTTAAAGCTGTTGACGATCATACATTGCAAGTAGAGCTGGAGCACCCAACTCCTTACTTCTTGGGATTGACTTCTTTCTACACTTTCTATCCTGTAAATCCTTCTGTTAAAGGTAATGATAAGTGGGCTGTTAAGAAAGATAGCATGATCACTAACGGACCTTACACATTAACGACTTGGGACAGCGGTCAAAAGATCGAAGTAACCAAGAGTGAAAACTATTGGGGTAAAGATGATATCAAGCTGAACAAAATTACGATGTCCCTTGTAAATAGCGGTGCAACAGAGCTGGCTTCTTATAGAAGTGGACAACTCGATTACGCAGGTATGCCAAACGGTGAAATTCCTACCGACCAAATTCCGGCTGTGAAAAAAGAACTGCCGAATGAATTTGAGGCTAAAGGGATTGCTAGTACGTATTACTATTTGTTTAATGTAACAGAAAAACCATTTAACAATGTTAAAATCCGTAAAGCGTTTGCGATGGCTATTGAACGTCAACCAATCGTTGAAAGAGTAACATTGGGCGGTCAAATTCCTGCATACGGCTTTGTACCTCCAGGTATCAAAGGAGTATCTCAAGAATTCCGTACTGAGAATAAAGATGATTACTTCAAAGAAGACTTCACTGAAGCGAAAAAATTGCTTCAAGAAGGTATGAAGGAAGAAGGCGTAACTACACTTCCTCCGGTAACATTGCTGTATAACTCCAGTGAGGGTCACCAAAAGATTGCTTTGGCAGTTGCTGATATGTGGAAGAAAAACCTTGGCGTTGACATCAAAACCCAAAACCAAGAGTGGGGCGTATTTATCCAAACACGTAACAAGCTGAATTTCCAAATCGCTCGTGGTGGATGGTCTGCTGACTATAATGATCCAATGACATTCCTGGATATGTGGACAACAGGCAACGGCAACAACAATGCAGGTTATGCTAACCCGGCATATGATGCTTTGATTGAAGCAGCTAAGAAAGAAACTGATCCAGCAAAACGCATGGAAGATTTTGCGAAAGCGGAGAAAATTCTGGTTCAAGATGATATGGTAATGCTTCCGATCTACTACTACTCAAATGTTTCTTTAACAAAACCGAATGTAAAAGACATTGGGCTTGACTTTAGTGGAGCAGTTGATTTCACAAGAGCGTATATTACACAGTAACTGAAGCTCGATTCTGAAGTTTGATAGTTACTTCGGGATATATATGTGGATAGAACCATATATATCCCGTTTTTTTTGTGTGTCATGGTCTTTTCCATCATCATGTAACCATGCAAATAAGTAGATTGGACAGTCCAATTCTATTTCGATAAAATCGAATGGTGTCGAAAAAAATTTATGGGGGGTGTAAACGGGCAATGACGCGTTATTTGATCAGTAAATTTTTCTACATGCTGCTATCTTTGTTCATTCTGATCTCTGCGACGTTTTTTCTCATGAAAGCAATTCCGGGTAACCCCTTCATGAGTGAAAAAGCGACTTCTCCTGAGATTCAAGCCCGGTTAATGGAACAATATGGGCTGGATAAGCCTGTATATGTCCAATATTTTAAATACTTAGGTGATATTGCTTCAGGTGATTTTGGTATTTCTATGAAAAAGCTGAATCAAAGTGTAACTGACATTATCGGACAAACGTTTACGGTTTCCCTTAAACTGGGTTTTGTTGCCATAATCGTGTCGATAATTGTCGGTCTCTTGCTAGGTATGCTAGCAGCTTTGTATCATCGTAGGCTAATAGATAACGTTGCAATGGTATTGGCTATCATGGGGATTGCGGTTCCCAGCTTCGTTCTGGCATCCTTGATTCAATTTTTCTTCGCTCAACAGTTAGGTTGGTTTAATGTTATGGGCTTTGACGGTCCGATGGACTACGTTCTGCCTGTTGCAGCTCTATCTGCTTCCCCTATTGCGTTTATCGCTCGACTAACGCGTTCTAGCATGCTGGAAGTGCTTCATGCGGATTACATTAAGACTGCCAAGGCTAAAGGCTTGAAATCCATTACTATTATGTTCAAACACGTTGTGCGTAATGCTATTCTGCCGGTTGTTACCTATGTGGGACCAATGACGGCCAATATTATTACGGGTTCAGTTGTTATTGAACGTATCTTCGGGATTGGCGGTATTGGTAAGGTATTCGTAGATAGTATTACGACCCGCGATTATACCATGATTATGGGAGTTACTATTTTTTACGGTATTTTGCTGATGGTGGCGCGTTTTATTACAGATATTGCATATGGATTTATTGATCCGCGGATTAAGCTTACTGGCGGGAAGGAGGGATAACTTTATGTCTGTTAAAGATAATGCTGTGAACTTGGATAAGCTTCAGGTGAAACCGGAAGATTTCCAGAAGGTCGGGGCGGATGAAAAGCAGTCTGAAGTTATTCAGCGCGAAAGCTTATCCGCTTGGCGAGATGCTTGGGAGCGACTTCGTAAAAACAAACTGGCTATGACAAGCTTGAGTGTTTTGGTTCTCATTGTGCTTGCTTCAATCGTTGGTCCGATGCTGTCCCCATACGATGACCGCACGAATGATTTGTTGAGCACCAATCTTCCTCCTTCGGCGGAACATTGGTTCGGAACAGATGATCTGGGGCGTGATATGTTTGTACGTACTTGGATGGGAGCTCGGATTTCCTTGATTATTGGTTTGGCTGCTGCAATGATTGACTTGATGATTGGAGTTATTTATGGTGGAATTATGGGTTACTTTGGTGGCCGCGTTGATGAAATCATGAATAAATTTTCTGAAATCTTGTACTCCATTCCTTACTTGCTTGTTACGATCCTGTTGCTGGTTGTGCTGGAGCCAAGTATCACTACAATTATTATTGCGCTCTGTGTAACGGGGTGGATTAACATGTCGTGGATTGTACGTGGTGAGATGTTACAACTTAAAAACCGAGAATTCGTACTCGCTTCCCGTTCAATGGGTGCAGGTGCTGGTCGTTTGCTGTTCCGTCACTTGTTGCCTAATGCGGTAGGACCGATCATTGTCACACTGACTTTGACAGTTCCAAGTGCTATTTTCTCTGAGGCATTCCTGAGCTTCCTTGGATTAGGGGTACAGGCTCCTCAGGCATCGCTGGGTTCAATGATTGAATCAGCTCTGACCGGGTGGATGTATTACCCGTGGCGGATGCTTTTTCCAGCAGGTTTGATCAGTTTGATTATGCTTGCGTTCAACCTTTTTGGCGACGGCTTGCGTGATGCGCTTGATCCGAAGTTGAAGAAATAGGAGGTGAGATCATGGTGAGTAGCAACAATTTAATTGAGGTTGAAGGTCTTAAAAAGTATTTTAATGTTGGCAAAAACCGTGTGCTCAAAGCGGTGGACAACCTGAATTTCTATATTCGCGAGGGTGAAACGCTGGGTATGGTTGGCGAATCCGGCTGTGGTAAGTCTACAGCGGGTCGTACGATTTTGCGCTTGTATGAACCTACAGCAGGTAGCGTACGTTTTAACGGTACGGATATTTACAAATTATCACCAAGTAAAATGAAAGCAATGCGCCGTGATATGCAGATGATCTTTCAAGATCCGTATGCATCATTGAACCCGCGTTTTACCGTTTCTGATATTATTGGTGAGGCACTGGATATTCACAATATGGCGGGTAGCCGTGCAGAACGTAAGAAACGGATTGAGGAGTTACTTGATCTGGTTGGTTTGAACCCTGACCATGCAACACGCTATCCGCATGAGTTTTCTGGTGGTCAACGTCAACGGATCGGTATTGCACGTGCACTGGCTGTTAATCCTAAATTCATCATTTGTGATGAGCCGATTTCAGCTCTTGACGTATCTATTCAGGCTCAGGTTGTCAACTTGTTAAAAGAGCTTCAAGAACGTTTGGGTCTGACATACCTATTCATTGCGCATGATCTGTCGATGGTCAAGCACATCAGTGATCGGGTAGCTGTAATGTATATGGGTAGAATGGTTGAGCTTGCAGAAAGTGCTGAGTTGTATGCAAATCCGATCCATCCTTATACGAAAATGCTTTTGTCGGCGATCCCACTTCCTGATCCAGAAGTAGAAGCCAACAAAAAACGGATTATTATGCCAGGCGACCAAGCAGGCCCGATTCATGATGCATCTGGCAGTAAGACAGGGGCTTATAACCTGGAAAATGCCACGCTCATCGAAGTGTCTAAAGGACATTTTGTAGCTGAGCCTTACGCCTGATCTTGTTTTATGCACCAACCGCCGAGTTATTCGGCGGTTTTTTTTGTAGGAAGCTTTGACGTGGACATGGGCTTTCGGTACAATCAAGCAGTAAGGTTTTGGTGGAGACAGGAGGCAGACCCATGAAAATAATTCCGGAAACGCTTCGCGGAGGGTCGGCTTTGGCAGAAGATTATATACAGGGTACAGGACGCGCAAGCGACTTGTATGAATATAATGTGCTGCACGCCGATGCTTATGCCCAACGGGCGAAGTGGCTGGATAAGGCGGGGCATCTGCGATTAAACCGTAAGGATGTCGTAGCATGTCTTCGTATATACAATGAGAAATACAATTCGTATGAGGCGGTTCGTGCTTCATTGGACCGTCTGGAAAGTCCAGATGCCTTAGTAGTAGCTGGCGGGCAACAAAGCGGACTGTTCACAGGTCCGATGCTGGTCATTTACAAAGCCGCTACCCTCATTAAGGCGGCGAGAGAAGCAGAGGAACGGCTTGGACGTCCGGTTATTCCCGTCTTCTGGATTGCTGGCGAAGATCATGACTGGGACGAGGTCAATCATACATACGTAATGGCAAATGACCCACAAGCCGTCAAAATCAAGCTGAATAAGCAACCTGAACGCCGTTCTTCGGTTAGTGCCATTAAAGTTGACGCTTTTGAATGGAAGCAAGCGATAGCGGATATAGAGCAAAGCTTGCCAGATTCAGAACATAAGGCTGATATAATGCGCATGATTGAGAACGGGATAACGGATTCATATGGACTGAGTGAAGCCTTTGCCAAGTTGCTGGGCCTTTTGTTCGGCACCTATGGATTAGTACTCTTGGATTCAGCAGATCCTTCGCTACGCAAGCTGGAAGCATCCGTTTTTAAGCGGCTGGTTCAGCACAATGATGAGTTGGAGCAGGCTTATCGGACGGCAGCCACACGGATCGTAGATTATGGATATCATTTACAAGCCGATGTGCATGAAGGTGGCGCGAATCTCTTTTATATCCATGAAGATGAACGCCTGTTGCTTTTCAAAAAAGCTGGACTATTCACGGATCGACACGGTCTGGTGGCGTTTACTGTGGATGAACTGCTTGAAGAGATAGATAGACATCCCGAACGTTTTAGTAACAATGTGCTAACTCGTCCTCTAATGCAGGATTCACTGTTTCCGGTGCTGGCATCTGTGCTGGGTCTAGGTGAGATTGCTTACTGGGCGATTACACGGGATGCTTTCGGGGTGTTGGAGATGCAGATGCCGATACTGCTGCCACGAATGTCTTTTACGTTGGTAGAGCCAGGTGTGGAGAAGCATATGCTTAAGTATGAATTAAGTTTTGGTCAAGTTAGAGACGGACTTGAGGAACGGAAAAAGCAATGGATTGCCACTCAAGATCAGCTTGGAATGCAGGATCAGTTTTCCGGGGCTAAGGAAGCTTTTGTCCGCATGTACAAACCACTTGTGCAGCAGACAGGTTTGATTGAAAAAGGTTTGCTACGGCTCGGAGAAACCAACCGCGAGAAGATTCTGGCACAGATCGCCTATCTGGAAGCAAAAGTTCAGGAAGCGTTGCTTCGGCAAAATGAAACAGCACTTCGTCAGTGGGATCGCATCGAATGGTCGCTTTTTCCATTTGGACAGCCGCAGGAGCGGGCGTATACGATCTATCATTTTCTAAACCGTCATGGTCTCAGCTTGATTGATACGATTATGAATGTACCATTGGATCTGACAGGTACGCATCGTGTGATTTATGTATGATTGTTATTTTATATAGGATTTATCATGAAGCAAATTTAACCAATATGAAGGAGGAAACAAAGTATGACTTCCCATTCTCTACAAAATAGCATAGTTCACGATCTTAAATTGGCCCCTGAAGGTCATTTGAAAATTGATTGGGTAGAAGCCCATATGCCGGTATTGAACCGTATACGTCAACAATTTGAGCAAGAGCAGCCTTTTGCTGGTCTGAAGGTAACCATCTGTCTACATTTGGAGGCCAAAACGGCTTACCTGGCTAAAGTGGTACAAGCAGGTGGAGCTCAGGTAACTATTACGGGGAGTAATCCATTGTCTACACAAGATGATGTTTGCGCCGCATTAGTTGAAGATGGCGTTACAGTATTAGCTAAATACAATCCAGACCCAGAAGAATTCAAGAATTTGCAAATCAAGGCACTGGAAACAAAGCCCGATCTCATTATAGATGATGGTGGTGACTTGGTTACTCTGTTGCAATCCGAACGGCCTGACCTGATTTCTACGATCCGTGGGGGAGCAGAGGAGACAACTACTGGCATTATTCGTTTGAAGGCTTTGGAAAAAGAAGGGCAACTTCACTTTCCGATGGTGGCTGTTAATGATGCTTACTGCAAATATTTGTTTGATAACCGCTATGGTACAGGACAGTCAGCTTTCGACGGCATTATTCGTACGACTAATCTGGTTGTAGCAGGAAGTACAGTGGTTGTGGTAGGTTATGGCTGGTGTGGCAAAGGAGTTGCAATGCGTGCGAAAGGGCTGGGAGCCAACGTTGTTGTAACCGAAGTTGATCCGATCAAGGCAGTAGAAGCCCATATGGATGGTTTCCATGTCTTGCCGATGGTAGAGGCTGCCAAACTGGGTGACTTCTTTATTACAGTAACTGGAAATAAGGCTGTAATTACAGGAGAACACTTTGATGTGATGAAGGATGGAGCTGTGCTGTGTAACGCAGGGCATTTTGATGTGGAGGTTAGTAAGCCTGAGCTTGCTAAACGTTCCGAATCCATTCGTACGGTGCGTCGCAATATCGAGGAATATCGCTTTAAAGATGGACGTAAAATGTATTTGCTGGCAGAAGGACGCCTCGTGAATCTGGCTGCTGCTGATGGACATCCTGCGGAAATTATGGATACGACATTTGCGCTTCAGGCGCTTGGCTTGAAATATGTGAATGATCGTTACAATGAACTAGGCAAAGCCGTTATTAATGTACCTTATGAAATTGATGAGCAGGTAGCTCGATTCAAGCTTGATAGTCTGGGAATCCAAATTGACACGTTAACTGAAGAACAAAAGATCTATTTGGACAGCTGGAACGCGTAATCGGATTTTTCCATCACGATTTTCGCTGCAAAGTGTTGCGTGTTTAATGCAAGTATTTGTTTAGGTTGACATAATGGACAGAGAATAAGCCCTTTATTCCGTGTTGTTTCGAAACCTGATGCATATTGTCGGGGGACGGCTTCATGGGATAAAGGGCTTTTTTGCATCTTGTGACGCGGGGCTACAATAACAGACATAATGGTATGGATCCGGCTTCTATCACTTTTTGGTAATGAAAAAGAGGTCTTTGATTTTTTAAAGCGAATCTATTATGCTTAGGTGGTGGAAAGTGGGCCAAAGTGGGAGAATAGGGTAAGGGGTGACGAAACCAATGTTTATGGGGGAGTTCCAACATAGCATTGATGAGAAGGGCCGGCTTACTGTACCGGCCAAGTTTCGTGAACTTCTCGGTGCCTCGTTCGTGGTTACCCGCGGGTTGGACCAATGCCTCTTCGTGTATCCCATGGATGAGTGGGCTGTCATGGAGAAAAAACTTAAAGCACTGCCTCTGATGAAGGCCGATGCGCGGGCGTTTACCCGTTTTTTTTTCTCGGGGGCGACTGAATGCGAATTGGACAAACAGGGCAGGGTAAATTTACCGGGGAATTTGTGCGAATACGCCAAGCTCACTAAAGAGTGCGTCGTATTGGGAGTGTCCACCCGTGTAGAGATTTGGAGCAAGCACACTTGGGAGCAATATTTCAACCAATCAGAAGAAGCATTTAACGACATTGCTGAGAAATTGGTTGATTTCAACTTTGAATTGTAATTTAGGAGGTCAGCCGTTTGTTTCACCACATTACCGTACTCAAAGAAGAAGCAACACAGGCACTAAACATCAGGCAGGACGGGATTTATGTGGACTGCACGTTGGGAGGGGCAGGACACAGTTCCGTCATTGCATCACAGCTTGGCCCTGAGGGAAGGCTCATTGCCTTTGATCAGGACGACTGGGCATTGAACAATGCGCGAGAGAAGCTGTCAGCCTATGAAGGCAAGATTTCATTAGTGAAATCCAACTTTCGCCACTTGCAGGACAAGCTGACCGAATTGGGATTGCCCGAGAAAGACGGCGTCCCGCAGGTCCAGGGTATTTTGTTCGATCTGGGTGTGTCCTCGCCCCAGTTCGATGAGGGGGAACGGGGATTTAGCTACAATCATGATGCGCCGCTTGATATGCGGATGGATCAGAGTAGCTCGCTTACGGCTTACGAAATTGTCAATGAATGGTCGGAAGCAGAGATTGCGCGTATTTTGTTTCATTACGGAGAAGAGAAGTTTTCACGGCGGATCGCAAAGATCATGATTGAACGTCGATTGAACAAGCCTATTCACACAACAGGGGAACTTGTCGATATTATCAAAGAAGGAATTCCGGCTGCGGCACGCAGAACCGGGGGACATCCGGCTAAACGCAGTTTCCAGGCTTTGCGGATTGCTGTGAATGATGAGTTGGGTGCACTGGAAGATACTTTGCATCAGGCAGTAAGATGTCTGGCTCCAGGAGGCAGAATTTCGGTTATTACATTCCATTCTCTGGAGGATCGGATATGCAAGCATATTTTCAAGGAGTATTTGGCGAAAAGCATCTATCCATCTGATTTGCCTATTTTGGAGGACAAAATGGAAGGCGATCTGAAGCTGGTGAACCGTAAGCCAATTGTGGCGTCGGAGCAGGAATTGGAGCTTAATCCACGGTCCCGGTCAGCGAAGCTGAGAGTTGCCGAAAAATTGTAAATTTAATGGAGAAGGAGAGGCGACATGGCTTATACACGCGGTAATTTGGCTGTAAAAGAAAAAGCCCGTCAGGAACAGGTTCAGCAACAACGGTATCGCGAGACCACTAAAGTCGTTACACGCCGCAGAGAGCTGCCGATTCGAGAAAAGCTGCTGTATCTATTGACACTTGTAGCGTGCATTGTCATTGCTGGTATGTTGATTAGCAGGTACGCTCACATTTATCAAATCAATTATTCGATTAATACGGCAAGCAAGGACATTACCAAATTACAGACCAATATCGCCCAACTGAAGATGCAAAAGGAGCGTCTGGAAAATCAGATCGTGCCGACTGCAAAGCAACAGGGATATATCGAACCAACAAGAGAGCCCATTCGTGTGGAAAAGCAGGCTGCCAAATAGTTAAGGGCATAGCATCAAGCTATGCTCTGATGTACATTTTTTTGCAGAGAGGTTTGAGCTATGGTCAAAAGAATAAAGCTTCGCACACTGCTAATAGGGGGATGTATTACCCTCTTTTTTCTTGTTCTGCTACTTAAGGTATTTTGGATTCAAGTTGTGAGCGGGGAGTACTGGCATAACCTGGTAGTTAATCAAGTAGAAAGAGATCAGGTGATTCAGCCCAAGCGTGGAACCATTACGGACCGTAAAGGAAACGTATTGGCTACGGATGCACCGGCTTATACGGTAGTTGTCAATCCTAGCATCATTCAGGAGTATGATTTGGAGAATGAGGTTGTAGTTAAGCTGCACCAGTTACTCAAAACGCCTGAGGATGAGCTTAGAGGACATCTTTCTGCAAAGGATAAAAAGGGGAACTACTTAAAAAATCGCGAGATTCGTAATGGGGGCTGGAAGGTAGACCCTGAGATCAAGGCGCAAGTGGATACGTTCAAAGAGTATTTGAAGGATAAGTATGAAGTAATTGGAGCTGTGGACACCGTTCAAGAATCCAAACGCTATTATCCGGAAAATAAGCTGGCTTCCCATGTTCTTGGCTATCAAAGAAAAGATGGCACAGCAGGTATGGGGTTGGAAGCTTATTATAATAAAGAGCTCTCGGGGACGGCTGGAAAGCTTCTGTATCAGCGGGATCGGAAAGGAGTTCCTCTTCAAGGATCGGAAAGTGTCTATGAGCCGGCACAAAATGGTAAAAATTTAAAGCTGACGATTGACGATACGATTCAGTATTATATAGAGGATGCCATGCAGGAAGCTATTGCAAAATACAACCCGAAAACGATGACTGTAGTAGCTGCTGATCCCCAGACGATGGATGTTCTTGGTATGGCAACTTATCCGAATTTTAATCCCAATACATATGGGAGTACACCCTTGGAATATTTCCGTAATAATGCTACTCAATCTATCTACGAGCCTGGCTCCACGTTTAAGATTGTAACCTTGGCAGCTGCGGTTCAAGAAAAGGTGTTCAATCCAAATGAATCTTACCAATCTGGTATGATTCGGGTCGGAGGCTGGGATATTCGTGATGTAAGCCGCAACTGGGGAACGTTAACCTATCTGCAGGGAGTCAAGCGCTCAAGTAATGTTGGTTTCGTCCATCTGGGTTTGGATAAGTTGGGTGGCGAGAGACTGAAGAAATATATTAATAACTTTGGATTCGGCGTGAAAACGGGCATTGATCTTCCAAGTGAGTCTACCGGAGCTATTACGTTCCATACCCAGTACAAATCCGAGGTCGCAACCGCTTCATATGGACACGGACGTGTTCAGGTGACGCCAATCCAGCAGGTAGCTGCCATCTCGGCAATTGCTAACGGTGGGAAGCTGATGCAGCCTCATCTGGTGAAGGAAATCATCAACCCAGATACAGGCGAAGTTCAGACGATTCAACCGAAGGAAGTCCGCCAAGTGATTACTCGGGAATCGGCAGTCCAGACAAGCAGCTATCTAGAGCAGGTTGTATCTGACCAAGAAATTGGTACGGGACGCCTTGCTTATATTGACGGATATCGTGTAGCTGGTAAAACAGGTACAGCGACGAAGGTCGTCGGAAAAGTATATGACCATTCGAAGGATGTCGTGTCCTTTATAGGTTTTGCACCGGTAAATGATCCGAAAATAGCTGTTTTGGTTGTTATGGACGAACCCAACAAATCAGTAGGCGGCGGTACAGCAGCAGCGCCTGTATTTAAAAAAATCGTATCCCAATCGCTGCTATATATGGGAGTTCCCAAAACGGGAACTAAAACGAATAAATCAGGTGGCGCTGTTGTAAAAACAGTGAATTTGCCAACGGTACCAACATTAACTGGTCAGGTGAAGAAGGATGCGCAAAATGCATTGCTCAAACAGGGAATTGCCTATGAAACGGTAGGCAAAGGCTCCAAAATTGTTCGCCAGTATCCTGAAGCAGGCGTCAAAATGAAACCCGGACAACGCATTTACTTGCTGACTGAGGATAGTGCCAACATGACTATTCCTGATTTTACAGGTGTTTCGTTGCGTGACACACTTCAAGTTCTGACCCTTATGAAGGTTGGTGTGCAGGTAAGCGGCGAAGGTTATGTTGTCTCTCAAAAGGCGCAAATGTCAAATGGAAAGCGGATCGTCAGCGTGACGCTTCAGCCGGCCAAAGAAACGGTGACCGGAGTGAAACCGGAGGAAACACAGGACTCGACCAATGGAGTTGCAGCTAACCAGATCGGCAGCGCAACAAAAACGGAGGTCGATACTAAAACCGATTCCGGTACTACTGCTGATGCTGGAACAGACTCGGGAGCTCCTAACGGAGGAATATCTGCTGTTGCAGATGAGGAAAGTGCTGCTGCGATTAAAGGCGAGGATAACTGATAGCTTGTTCTAATGTCCGTTCTTTTGAATATTCATGAGGTAAGACATGTCATGAGTATTTGAGGAACGGAGGGAGCGCGTTTGAAAAAATCTAACGTGACCATGCGGCGGAGGCTGGTATGGGGGCTAATGGGATTATTTGTACTGTTTGCGGCCTTGTTGATCCGGCTCGCCTATGTTCAATTGGGTAAAGGAGGCGAGCTCTCGGCCAAGGCTGAGGATTCGTGGCGCCGCAATATTCCATTTGCCGCCAAGCGTGGCGAAATTTTGGATCGGCAGGGTACGGCGCTGACCTATAATGTCAGTTCGCCGACAGTCATGGCGATACCAGTACAAATTAAGAAGCCGGAAGAAACGGCACGCAGGCTGGCACCCTTGCTGGATATGAGTGAGGATAAAGTGCTCAAGCTGATTACCAAACGAACAGCAAGCCAAAAACTTCAGCCCGGCGGACGAAAAATTACGATGGAGAAAGCGCAGCAAATTCGTGATTTGAAGCTGCCGGGTATCGTTGTTGCTGAAGACAACAAACGTTATTATCCTTATGGTGATCTAGCGGCTCATATTCTTGGGTTTACAGGAATTGATAATCAAGGGCTGACAGGCGTAGAGAAGCAGCAAAACAGTAAGCTTCGGGGAATCGACGGAAGCATTGCTTATTTATCGGATGCAGGTGGTCGTCTAATGCCTGGTTCTTCTGAAAAATACATTGAACCGAAGGATGGACTGAATTTACAATTAACCATTGATAAGTCTGTGCAGTCCATTATGGAACGGGAGCTTGACCAAGCCATGGTCAAATTTCAGGCGAAGTCCGCATTGTCTATAGCTATGAACCCTAAGACGGGTGAAATATTAGGCATGGCTGGACGACCAAGCTATGAGCCAGCGCAATACAAGCAATATGCGCCTGAAATCTATAATCGAAATCTGCCTATCTGGATGACATATGAACCTGGGTCTACTTTCAAAATTATTACACTGGCTGCTGCCTTGGAAGAAAAGAAGGTTAATCTCAAAAATGACCTTTTTTTTGATCCGGGATATATTGAAGTCGGTGGAGCACGCCTGCGTTGCTGGAAGAAAGGCGGACATGGAAGCCAAACTTTCCTTCAAGTGGTGGAGAATTCTTGCAACCCTGGTTTTGTAACATTGGGGCAGCGATTAGGTAAAGAAACACTGTTCAAATACATTCGCAATTTTGGCTTCGGCAGCAAAACGGGGATCGACATGATTGGTGAGGGCAACGGTATTTTGTTCAAACTACCTCAGGTCGGTCCTGTAGAGCTGGCTACAACCGCTTTTGGTCAAGGGGTGTCTGTTACTCCGATCCAGCAGGTTACGGCTGTATCAGCGGCAATTAATGGCGGTAATCTTTATAAGCCTCACATTACAAAAGGTTGGGTTCAGCCGGGAACCGGAAAAGTGCTGGAAAAAGTAGAGCCAGAACTGGTACGTAGGGTTATTTCAGAGGAAACCTCCCTACAGGTAAGGGAAGCGCTGGAAAGCGTCGTTGCTAAAGGTACAGGTCGTCCTGCTTTCATTGAAGGCTACCGGGTGGGAGGTAAAACGGGGACAGCACAAAAGGTGATTAACGGGCGTTATTCTTCCTCGGAGCATATTGTATCCTTTATTGGTTTTGCACCGGCGGATGATCCGCAAATCGTCGTTTATACCGCTGTCGATAACCCGAAAGGCATTCAATTCGGCGGGGTGGTTGCTGCGCCAATCGTGCAAAATATTTTAAAGGACGCGCTGATTGCCTTGAAAATACCGCCTCGCACCAATCAAATTGCCAAAGAGTACAAGTATGGAGAAAATCCGATCGAAACGGTACCTGATCTGGTAGGTGCTACTGCAGCTGATTTGTACGAAGATATGAATATGAACTTTATGCTCGTGAAATCTGGGTCAGGCAAGACGGTCGTGAGTCAGGCGCCGAAGCCGGGCTCCAGATTGGAGCGGGGATCAACGATCCGTATTTACATGGGGGATTGATAGGTTCATTTTATACCATACTATGAATAACGAGAGAGCAATGGAGGAATGAAAGATGCAGCTTCAACAATTGGCTTCACTGCTGGCCGTCTCCCGTGTGGTGGGTGACGGTACAGTGGATTGCCGAGGAATCGGGGCGGATTCACGTCGAGTGCAACAGGGAGATTTATTTCTATGTTTGCCAGGTTTTACAGTGGACGGACATGACTATGCTGAGCAGGCAATTGCGTCCGGGGCGGCAGCATTGGTCGTTGAACGGGAACTGGATGTACCTGTTCCGCAACTTGTAGTTAAGGATGCACGACATGCCATGGCGGTTTTGGCGGATTATATGTTTGATTCACCGAGCCGACGTATGCGCATGATCGGCATAACCGGAACCAACGGTAAAACAACGATAACTTATCTGATTGAAAAGATCATGAAGGATGCCGGGGTGAACACCGGACTGATTGGTACGATTCAAATGCGTTACGGAGGTCAGTCTTACCCAATGTCTGGCACTACGCCCGAAGCGGTGGAACTGCAACGTTATCTCGGAAATATGGCAGAGCAGGGGGTTCAATGCTGTGTCATGGAAGTATCCTCACATGCGTTGGAGCAGGGCCGCGTCAAAGGAACTGATTTTCGCACCGCTATATTTACAAACCTGACGCAGGACCACCTGGACTACCACAACACAATGGAGGAGTACCGTGCTGCAAAAGGACTTTTGTTCTCTAGGTTGGGAAATGCTTTCTCGCGGGATGCATCAGATAGCAAATATGCTGTTCTGAATGCAGACGATCCGGCTTCTTCCTATTTGCAGGCTCAAACTGCGGCCCAAGTGATTACATACGGCGTAGAAAAGGAGTCTGATGTGCAGGCATCTCGTATCACTATAGGTTCCAAGGGAACCTCCTTCCATGTGTCTACTTTTAAAGGAGATACCGATATTGAGCTTCGAATGGTGGGCAAGTTCAATGTGTACAACGCACTGGCGGCCATTACCGCTGCTTTGCTGGAAGGAATCTCGCTAGTGGATATCAAGCGCAGTCTAGAGTCTATCGCAGGCGTAGATGGGCGGGTAGAGCCTGTAGATGCGGGTCAGCCCTTTGCTGTTATTGTAGATTATGCCCATACACCGGACGGATTAGAAAATGTTCTTCGCACCGTAAAGGAATTTGCGGTCGGTAAAGTATGGTGTGTATTTGGATGCGGCGGTGACCGGGATCGTACAAAACGTCCGTTGATGGGGAAAATTGCTGCGCGTTACACCGATCATTCGTTTATTACTTCCGATAATCCGCGAACAGAGGACCCGAAAGTGATTTTGAAAGACATCGAACAAGGGTTGATTGACGAAGGTGTACCCGCAGAACGATACGAATTGATCGTGGATCGCAGAACTGCAATTCATAAAGCTGTTGAAATGGCAAGCCCTGACGATGTAGTATTGATTGCGGGAAAAGGTCATGAGACTTACCAGTTGATCGGAAAAACGGTGCATGAATTCGATGATCGCATCGTAGCCAAAGAAGCGATAAGGGGTTTATCCAAGTGATGAAAAGAACAATCGGTCAGATTGCATCTATGTGTGGAGGAACACTTCATGGAGAAGCGGACGCCGAACAGATGGTCGAAGGCGTTTTTACAGATTCTCGCAGGCCGCAGAGCCAAGGGTTGTTTGTTCCACTCGTGGGCGAACGGTTTGATGGACATAATTATGTGCAGCAGATCGTAAGCGAGGCAGGTGCAGCTGCATTTTTATGGCAAAAGGATCATGGAGCACCTCCGGCTGAGAACGCTATTGAGGTAGAGGATACGTTAGAAGCCCTTCAGCTTCTAGCAGCTGCATACTTACGCGAAATTGGCGTTTCTGTCGTTGGGATCACGGGAAGCAACGGCAAGACGACAACGAAAGACATCGTAAACGCTCTGCTGGGTACGACTTTTAAAGTACACAAAACCGAAGGGAATTATAACAATCATATCGGTTTGCCTTTAACGGTACTTTCCATGCCGCAGGATACAGATATTCTCATTCTGGAGATGGGCATGAGTGGGCGCGGAGAGATTCGTCTGCTGGCTAATATCGCTCAACCAGATGTAGCTATCATAACGAACATAGGCGAATCGCACTTGCTGCAGCTTGGTTCTCGAACGGAAATCGCTCGTGCAAAGTTGGAGATTACAAGTGGCCTTAAGCCTGGTGGTTTGCTGATCTACAATGGGGATGAACCACTGCTTTCACAAGTGTTGGCGGAGTCTGAAACGGTCAAGCCTGAAGGTTTGAAATTGTTTACGTTCGGGCTAGCTACAGGCAATGATGACTATCCGACTGAAATCACTTCGGATGGAGAAGGTAGCTTATTCATAACAGCCCAATCTGGCAAAGAGGCTTTCCGGCTTCCCTTGCTTGGACAGCACAATGTTGTAAATGGTTTGGCAGCACTGGCGGTAGCGCGTCATTTCAATGTCGATGCAGACCATATACGTAAAGGGTTATCGTCTTTAAAACTGACGGGCATGCGCATTGAGGTCGTGAACTGTCCTAATGGACTTACCGTGCTAAACGACGCTTATAATGCCAGCCCGGCTTCAATGAAGGCTGCCATTCAGACGTTGTCTGCGTATAAAACGGACGGACGTAAAGTCGCCGTGCTTGGTGACATGCTGGAGCTGGGACCTGAGGAAAAGCAATTCCATGAGGAGATTGGAATTTTCGCGGCAAAGCACGACGTAGAGGTACTGTATACCTACGGTGCGTTAGGCACTTCGATTGCGCAGGGTGCGCAAGGGTTGATGCCAACTGCTAACGTGCACGCTTATACAGATAAGCAAGAGCTGATCCAGCATTTGCAGGTTCATCTCCACGCCAATGATATTGTGCTGGTTAAGGCATCCAGAGGGATGCGACTAGAAGAAATTGTGGATGCGCTGAAAAACGGTCCGCTACAGAACTGATGTTGACGAGAGGGAGACTCCCATGGATATTCAATTATTACTGCTGACGATCGTCGTATCGTTTATACTGGCGGTCATTGCCGCTCCACTGCTCATTCCGCTGCTGCGGCGAATGAAATTCGGCCAGCAGGTCCGGGATGACGGGCCACAAAGCCATCTTAAAAAGATAGGTACGCCTACAATGGGCGGTATCGTGATTCTGGTGGCTTTTACGCTGACCTTTCTTAAGTTTTCAGCTATCAAAAATACGGACTTTTACGTTCTGTTGGTTGCTACGCTCGGTTTTGGGCTGATCGGCTTTTTGGACGACTATATCAAAATTGTATTCAAACGCTCGTTAGGTCTGACGGCGCGTCAAAAGCTGTTTGGGCAATTATTGTTCGGTGCGATCATGTGCTGGCTTCTGCTTAGCAATGATCATAGTACTGCGATCGGCATCCCTGGAACGTCATGGTCATTTGATTGGGGCGGCTGGTTTTATTATCCGTTCATCATTATCATGATGCTGGCGATTAGCAATGCTGTCAATTTCACGGATGGGCTGGACGGGCTGCTGTCCGGTACAAGTGCCATTGCCTTTGCTGCTTATGCCATTGTCGCGATTCAGGCAACCTCGCTTCCGGCAGCAGTATGCTCAGCGGCTATGATTGGCGCTGTACTCGGATTTCTCGTATATAATGCTCATCCTGCCAAGGTGTTTATGGGTGATACAGGCTCGCTGGGAATCGGCGGCGCCATAGGTGCCATTGCCATCGTTACGAAAAGCGAAATTTTGTTCCTCATTATCGGTGGTGTATTCGTAATTGAAATGCTGTCCGTAGTCTTGCAAGTAGCTTCCTTTAAAACACGTGGCAAGCGTATTTTCAAAATGAGCCCGATTCATCATCATTTCGAGCTGTCCGGCTGGTCCGAATGGCGCGTAGTTATTACATTCTGGGCTGTAGGACTGCTGTTGGCAGGACTCGGACTTTATCTCAACAAGGGGTTGTAGACAAATGAACCATCCAGACGCATACAGAGATCAGGAAGTTGTCATTATCGGTCTGGCTAAAAGCGGCGTGCAAGTTGCCAAGGTGCTGCACCAGGCCGGAGCCAAGCTGACAGTCAATGATAAAAAGGATAGGGAACAATGTCCCGAAGCTTCTGAATTAGAGGCTTTGGGAATTTCCGTTTTATGTGGGGGTCACCCAGAAGGGCTAATTCATCCTGGAGTGAAGCTAGTTGTCAAAAATCCAGGGATTCCTTATACGGCCCCTCCTGTACAGAAAGCTGTCGAGCTCGGCATTGAGGTCGTGACCGAGGTTGAGGTCGCCTACCATCTATGTAAAGCTCCGATCATCGGAATTACTGGCTCCAACGGAAAGACGACCACGACCACTTGGGTAGGCAAGCTGTTGGAAGCATCCGGCATGAATCCAATCGTGGCTGGTAATATCGGTACGCCCGTATGTGAGGCGGCTGTGGATGCCAAGTCGGACGAGTGGATGGTTGTGGAGCTGAGCAGCTTTCAGTTAAAAGGAACAAAAGATTTCAAGCCCACTGTGGCCTGCCTGCTCAATGTAGCTGAGACCCATTTGGACTACCACGGAGGCATGGAGGACTACGTTGCATCCAAGGCGCGTCTATTTGCCAATCAAACGGCAGCGGATACTGCGGTGGTGAACTGGGATGACCCCGTCTGCCGGGAGCTCGTACCCTATATAAAAGCGAAGCTGCTTCCGTTCTCTATGACAGAACGTTTGCAGGAAGGGTTGTTCGCTGACCCGCCATACATACCGGATGTGACGGATGATATTGAACGTAGCATCGTATACCGCGATGGAAATGGTGTGCTGCATCCCATTATAGGCGTAGCTGAGATTGGACTTCCGGGTCGTTTTAACGTAGAAAATGCTCTTGCTGCTTGCGCAATCGCCATTGCTGCAGGCGCAGAACCAGCGAATTTGGCGGAACCATTAAGTACTTTTCGCGGCGTCGAACATCGGCTTGAATATGTTTTAGAACACGCTGGTGTAGCTTATTACAATAACTCCAAAGCAACCAATTCGAAAGCAACAATGATGGCCTTATCTTCCTTTAAGCAACCGATTGTACTCATTGCCGGAGGATTGGATCGCGGCTCTGATTATACAGAGCTCGTACCTTCCTTGCAGGAAGGTGTGAAAGCCGTTGTGCTCTTGGGTGAGACACGGCATAAGCTGGCTGAGCGGGCCCAGCAGGCCGGAATAGAGCATGTCAAGGTCGTCGATAATGGGGAGGATGCCGCCGCTACGCTCGTGGAGGCTGTGAACAAGGCTGCTGAATTTGCTGAGATGGGAGATGTAGTATTACTCTCACCCGCCTGTGCAAGCTGGGATATGTTCCGATCCTATGAAGAGCGTGGACGTATTTTTAAAGAGGCGGCGCATAAATTGTAAGTAGGGGGGTTGGATAAGCCCCTACTTTTATGCAAGGGGTGGCCTCCTGATGAAGCAATCTCGTCCAGCGCCGGATCTATGGCTTTTCGTTTGTATTGTAAGCTTATTAGCCATCGGCATGGTTATGGTATACAGTGCGGGCGCCGTCCTCGCTTTTCACGAGTACGGGGACTCCTACTATTTTGTAAAGCGGCAATTGCTGTTTGCAGGGCTCGGCCTTGTAGCGATGTACTTTACTGCCAGAACGGACTACCGGATCTGGCAGAAATATGCCAAGGTCGTGTTGTTGATCTGTCTAGCGCTACTGGTTGCCGTATTAATTCCCGGCATTGGTGTAGTAAGAGGCGGGGCACGAAGCTGGCTCGGTATTAGCTCTTTCGGCATTCAGCCTTCCGAGTTTATGAAGCTAGGTATGATTCTTTTTCTCGCTCGTTGGCTCAGTCGTCCTGACTATGATATTAGCTCTTTTACGCGCGGCCTGTTGCCCCCGCTTGGACTCATGGGACTGGCTTTTGGGCTTATTATGCTCCAGCCCGATTTGGGCACAGGCACGGTAATGATGGGAGCGTCCATGCTCATCGTATTTACGGCAGGCGCGCGTATGAAGCATCTCGGTCTGCTGGCTCTGTCGGGAGCAGCAGGGTTTGCTGCACTGATTGCAGCTGCGCCTTATCGACTCCAGCGCATCACCGCTTTTCTGGACCCTTGGTCCGATCCGCTTGGCGCAGGCTATCAAATTATTCAATCGCTATATGCGATTGGTCCTGGCGGGCTGGCGGGCTTGGGACTCGGCATGAGTCGACAAAAATATAGCTACGTTCCTGAGCCGCAAACTGATTTTATTTTTTCCATTTTGGCGGAGGAGCTTGGCTTTATCGGTGGAATGACGGTGCTGGGGCTCTTTTTGGTTCTCGTATGGAGAGGAATGCGTGTCGCTATAACCATTCCCGATACCTATGGCAGTTTGCTTGCGGTGGGTATTGTCGCAATGGTCGCCGTACAGGTCGTCATTAATATTGGTGTCGTTATCGGTTTAATGCCGGTGACAGGAATAACACTGCCCTTAATCAGCTATGGAGGTTCTTCTCTGACCTTAATGCTAACAGCTCTGGGCATTTTACTAAATTTATCACGTTATGCGAGGTGAACGTTTATGCGCGTCGTGTTGAGCGGCGGCGGCACCGGAGGGCATATTTATCCGGCGCTGGCCGTAGCCAGACAGTGCGAAGAGATTGATCCGGACGCTGAATTTTTATATATTGGCGGTCAACGAGGACTCGAAAGCAAGTTGGTTCCTCAGGAAAAAATTCCATTTGAGGCTATTGATATCACAGGATTTCGTCGCAGCTTGTCTGTGGAAAATATAAAGACGATCATGCGCTTTTTCAAAGGGGTTCGCAGATCCAAAGCATTATTAAAGAAATTTAAGCCAGATGTCGTTATTGGCACTGGGGGATATGTATGCGGACCCGTCGTTTATGCAGCTTCCAAGTTGGGAATTCCCAGCATTATTCATGAGCAAAATGCAATTCCAGGGTTGACTAATACATTTCTGAGTCGCTATGTGGATACAGTGGCTGTTAGCTTTGAAGGCTCAGAAGGAGCTTTCCCCAAAGCTAAAAATGTACTGTACACTGGGAACCCGCGTGCTACAACAGTTCGTTTGGCTAACCGGGATCGGGGATTTGCTACAATTGGGGTTCCGATGAACAGTTCGGTCGTCCTTGTGGTCGGTGGCAGCAGGGGAGCGAAGGCCATTAATGACGCCATGATTGCAATGGCTCCGCAACTTTCGCAACTGAAAGACGTCCATTTTGTATATGTAACCGGTGAATCTTATTATGAGCAAACGCTGGGTAGCATACGGAATCAGATCGGCTCATTGCCCAATCATCTACATGTGCTTCCCTATATTCACAATATGCCAGAGGTGCTGGCTTGTACCTCATTAATTGTTAATCGCGCAGGTGCGTCCTTCTTGGCAGAGATCACATCGTTGGGCATTCCGTCCATTCTGATCCCATCACCTAATGTGACGAATAACCATCAGGAGGCTAATGCTCGTACACTTGAAAAGACAGGCGCATCCGTCATGATTGTAGAAAAGGAACTGAGTGGCCCGGCCCTATTTCAATCTATAGCGGGAATTATGAAGGATGAGGCACGGCGAAGTCGCATGGCAGAGTCGGCGTCTGCGCTCGGCAAGCCTGACTCAGCAGATATTTTAGTAAAAGAAATGGAACGTCTTGCCCATAAAAGGTAGTCTGCAGCGCAGAATTGGGCGGTTGTCACACACCGGATGGTATTTACATAGGATACCCTATAGATTGTGACCATCACTCAGGCTGCCGGTTGTCAGGTGAGAGCCTTATAACCATGCGGGGCAAGCAACAAGGAGGTTTCAGTACAATGCAGCAATGGATGCCATTATTAGCGGAGCATGATATCGGAAAAGTGCTGGAGCATGAGCCGCTGTCCAAATATACGACATGGAAGATTGGAGGCCCTGCGGATGCACTTGTCATCCCGGATACCAAAGAGCAGCTGGCAAGAGTTTTGAAGCTAGCTAGCGAGCACGGAATTCCCTGGATGCAGTTGGGGCGGGGCTCCAACATGCTCGTCTCTGACAAAGGGATACGGGGACTTGTGATCAAGCTGGGGCCAGGATTTGATTATGTTCATTTTGAGGATGAACAGATCGTTGCTGGAGGAGGCGTTTCACTGGTCAAACTGTGCGTTATGGCCAGCAAGCAGGGCCTGTCCGGTCTTGAATTTGCTGGTGGTATCCCAGGATCAGTCGGTGGGGCTGTCTACATGAACGCCGGTGCCCATGGGTCTGATGTGTCACAAATATTCCAGTCCGCTGAGATTGTGCTGGATACAGGGGAATTGGCTGTGTACGATGCTGACAATATGCATTTCAGCTATCGTCATTCCGTGTTGCATGAGCAACGTGGAATGGTGACAGAGGCAGTGTTTCGGATGAAGCGGGGCGATCGGGAGGAAATTTCAGCAGCGCTTGCGGCTTTTAAAGACCGCCGTCGGCTGACCCAGCCGCTACAGTTAGCTTGTGCAGGAAGCGTGTTCCGTAATCCTCCAGGTGACTATGCTGCTCGTCTTATTGAGAGCGCAGGTCTCAAGGGCTTGAAGGCGGGAGGCGCTGAGGTATCTGTACAGCATGCCAATTTCATTGTAAATACCGGTCAAGCGACAGCAGAGGACGTGCTTACCCTAATGAAGCATATTCAAAGTACAATATCATCTCAAACCGGCATCAAGCTAGTTCCGGAGGTTTTCGTAGTGGGTGAGCGGTAAACTCGGAGGTGATACATTGGACAAATTGGTGATTGAGGGAGGCCGTCCCCTGTCAGGCACCATACGTATCCATGGGGCAAAAAATGCGGCACTACCTATTCTTGCAGCGAGCTTACTTGCACAAGGTAAGGTAGAAATTCGGAATGTGCCCCATCTTTTAGACATTAAGGTCATGCTGCACATCCTTGAAAGACTCGGCTGTACATGCCGACATGAAAAGGAAACGGTATACGTGGATACGTCGTCCGTCCGAACGTTCCAAATTCCGGAAGATTTGATGAAGCAAATGCGCTCATCTATCTTTCTGATGGGACCGCTGCTCGCCAGATATGGAGAGGTTTCCATTTACCAGCCCGGAGGCTGCGCCATAGGCGAGCGCAAAATTGATCTTCACCTAGAGGGCTTAAAAGCTCTTGGCGCAGAGATAGAGGAAAAAGACGAGCAAATTACGTTTCGAGCCCACAAGCTAATCGGCTCGGACATCCACATGGATTTCCCGAGTGTAGGTGCAACGGAAAATATTATGATGGCCGCTGCGTTGGCTGAAGGACGAACAACGATCACCAATGCAGCGAGGGAACCGGAGATTCAGGATCTACAAAACTTCTTGAATGCCATGGGAGCCCGCATTATTGGTGCTGGAACCGACACGATTACAATCACGGGGGTCAGTCGTCTCAATCCGTGTACGTATGAGGTCATTCCTGACCGCATAGTAGCTGGAACGGTTATGATTGCAGCTGCAGCTACACGAGGAAGTGTGTCGCTGACCCACTGCAATCCATCCCACTTGTCTGCTCTGATTCACGTCCTCAGGCGGGCTGGTGTTCAAATCGGCATCTTGAATGATATAATGACCGTAAGTTGTATGAGTCGTCCCAAAGCAGTGGAGAGGATCGTTACCTCCCCTTACCCGTCTTTTCCGACGGATTTGCAATCACAGGTCATGGTTTTGCTTTCTTTGGCGGACGGATTTAGTGTCATGAAAGAGACCGTCTTCGAAAGCCGATTCAAACATGTGGATGAACTAAATGTAATGGGTGCTGATATTACGGTTGATGCAAATGCTGCTTTTATAAGAGGAGTTTCTCGTCTGTACGGGGCTACGGTAGAGGCTACCGATCTGCGGGCAGGAGCAGCGCTGGTCATAGCGGGTCTAGCGGCTCAAGGACGTACTATTGTCGAGCAGGTTCATCATATTGACAGAGGGTATGACCGGATCGAACGTCTTTTCCAGGGATTGGGTGCCCGAATGAGCCGTCAGTCTCCGGTGCCGGAGCAACTGGATTTCGTAAATTAATGCCTGTAATGTCCCTCCGTTAACGGGGGGACAAAAGGCTTTTGTGGAGAGAAGCTATGCCAAATGCTCAAATACCTGTTCTTAAAAAGAACAGAACGAAAAAAAGAACAAGCCGGAAGATTGCTATTCTTCTCATTTTGTTGTTTATCGTACTGCTCGCTGTTCTCTTTTTCCGTTCTTCGTTGAGTCGGGTTTCTGAAATTCGTTTTGATGGTAATGTATTTTCGACCCGAGATCAGCTTCTTAATCGAAGCGGTCTGGCTGTTGGAGACCAGTATTTCGGAGTCAGTTCATCCGACATCTCTGAGAAGCTGCGGGAAATTCAATCGATACAGCAAGTCACAGTGGACAAGCAGTTTCCGGGTATTATTGCTATTCACATTAAAGAGTTTGCTACGGTCGCTTACGAGTTGCAGAGTGACGGGAGCCTTCGTGCTATTCTAGCGAATGGGACAAGCGTGAGCGTGGGAAGTAGCGGAATAGCTGTTGAGAAGCCTATTTTGACCAAATGGAAATCTGATGATCCGTACAAAGCGAAGCTGTGTGATGCTTTATCGCGCATTCCGGGGGAATGGACAGCCGATATTTCGGAAATCATTCCCGCACCGATTCCTTCTTTTCCGGATCGCATCAAAATGTACACGCGTTCCCAGTTTGAGGTTATTACAACTGTTTCTCTACTGAATTCTAAAATCAGCTATTTGAACCAGGTGCTAGAAACAGAAGATCCAGGTTTGATCACCATGTTGGAGGCGGATTCCTACGTTCCGTTCAAACCGGATACGAGTGAAGAGGGCCAAGAAAAAGATACTACTCAGTGATGTGAAAAAATGCTAGAATTGATTTTATGGGTAATAGACTTGCCTCCTTCTTTTTTCTTCAAATTTTTATGTGACTGCAACCATAAATTGGCTTCTAAAAAATTTGTAGAAAAAAGAGGGAAAGCATGGAGTTTGTTGAATATGTACAGAGTGTGTTTAAAGAACGAAATTCATTTTGGAGTCAGGAGGTGCCACAGACTTGAGCAACAATGACATCATTGTTAGTTTGGACATCGGTACATCCAAAGTTCGGGCTATTATTGGGGAAATGAATAATGGAACCTTTAATATTATTGGAGTTGGATCTGCCGACTCGGAAGGGATTCGCAAAGGTGCAATTGTAGACATTGATCAAACCGTGCAATCAATCCGTAACGCCGTGGATCACGCAGAACGCATGGTTGGTATTCAAATAACAGAAGTGTATGTGGGGATTTCAGGCAATCATATTGGCCTGCAAAATAGTCATGGCGTAGTAGCCGTGTCCAACGAGGACCGTGAAATCGGTGAGGAGGACATTGAGCGTGTACTGAAGGCAGCTGAGGTTATTGCCGTACCACCGGAGAGAGAAATTATTGACGTGGTAGCCAAGCAGTATGTCGTGGATGGCCTTGAAGGCATTCAGGACCCTCGCGGTATGATTGGAGTTCGTCTCGAAGTAGAGGCTACGATTGTTACTGGAGGCAAGACCCCGATACATAATCTGTTGCGCTGCGTTGAGAAAGCCGGCTTGAGGATTAAAGATCTGGTCTTGCTGCCTCTTGGAGCCGGACAATTGTCTCTTTCGAAGGATGAAAAGGTGATGGGTTCAGTGCTGGTGGATATTGGTGCAGGATCTACGAATGTTGCCATTTTCCAGGAAGGAACGATTGTTGCCACATCAACACTTCCGATTGGTGGAGAATTTGTAACCAATGATATTGCCTACGGACTGAGAACCCTTACCGATCAAGCCGAAAAGGTAAAGCTTAAATACGGCTGCGCATGGTATGATGATGCGGCAGCCGATGTCGTCTTTAAAGTGACGCGTATCGGCAGTAATGTGGATAAGGAATTCAACCAGCAGGATTTGGCTGCTATTATTGAGCCGAGAGTGCAGGAAATTTTTCAACTCATTCAGGCGGAAGTTAAGCGCTTGGGTTACACAGAGCTTCCGGGAGGTTATATACTTACCGGAGGCACCGTCTCCATGCCTGGTGTACTTCAGGTGGCACAAAGCGAACTGGCCGCTTCCGTAAGGATCGCCGTACCTGATTTTATCGGTGTAAGGGATCCGGGCTACACGAGCGGAGTTGGAATCTTGCATAATGCTATTCGTTACTATCGCGGAAGATCGACTAGCGTTAGCAACAGTGGCGGAAGTACCAAGAAGCCGACTAACCGAACCAAAAGTAGTAGTAGTCCCGCTACGGAAGGCGAGCAAAAGCAGGGGTTGATTGAACGCTTAAAAAATATGTTCAGTGAATTTATATAACGTTCATTGCTAATTATGCCAATCATGGACGGGCCATCCATGCACATTGAGGGGGAGATGGAATAGTATGTTGGAATTTGATTTTGAAATGGAGAGCTTGGCTCAAATTAAAGTGATCGGCGTCGGAGGCGGCGGCAGCAATGCGGTTAACCGAATGATCGAAAATGGTGTTCAGGGTGTGGAGTTCATTACAGTCAATACAGATGCCCAGGCACTTCATTTAGCAAAGTCTGAGCATAAGCTTCAAATTGGGGATAAGCTGACCCGCGGTCTGGGTGCCGGCGCTAACCCTGATGTGGGTAAAAAAGCGGCTGAAGAGTCGCGTGAGCTCATTATGAATACGCTCAAAGGTGCGGATATGGTATTCGTAACGGCGGGAATGGGTGGCGGTACTGGAACCGGAGCGGCTCCTGTCATTGCTGAAATTGCCAAGGAATGCGGCGCGCTGACTGTAGGCGTGGTAACCCGACCATTCACGTTTGAAGGTCGTAAGCGTTCCAATCAAGCTGAACTTGGTATTGAAGGATTAAAAGAAAAAGTAGACACTTTGATTGTAATCCCGAATGACCGTTTGCTTGAAATTGTGGACAAGAAAACCCCAATGTTGGAAGCATTCCGTGAAGCAGACAATGTTCTGCGTCAGGCGGTTCAAGGTATTTCAGATTTGATCGCTGTACCGGGTCTAATTAACCTCGACTTTGCTGACGTTAAGACGATCATGACGGAGCGTGGCTCCGCTTTGATGGGGATTGGCGAAGCAACTGGTGAAAATCGTGCGGCTGAAGCAGCACGCAAGGCTATCATGAGCCCGTTGTTGGAGACATCCATTGAAGGTGCTCGTGGTGTGATTATGAACATCACTGGCGGCAACAACCTGTCCTTGTATGAGGTTAATGAAGCAGCTGAAATTGTAACATCGGCTTCCGATCCGGAAGTAAACATGATTTTCGGTGCTATCATTGACGAAGAGTTGAAAGAAGAGATCAAGGTTACCGTCATTGCCACTGGCTTTGAAGGCAAGCCAAGTCAACCGGCACCGGGACGTAAACCGGCAGCCAACCCGGCTACTTCCGAATCGGCGGAAAAAGGCTCTCCTAACTTGCGTCCATTTGGTAACACTCAAAGCAGTGACCAATTAGACATTCCTACATTCTTACGTAACCGTTCGCGCAATAATAATAACGATAACTAGTTTCAATTCGGATTGCCCGCATTCTCCCTGGAGATGCGGGCTTCTTTCTGTTTTCCGTGTCTTGCAGTTCAGGCGCTTCTCCTCTTTCCGACAAAATTAGTCGGTCACCGTCCCCACCGTTAGACAGACTTTGAACAGCATGACTACTATACTTAATCCTATCCTGCAAACGCTGGGCGGGTGAAGCCTTGGTTGTTTATATCGACTTGATTTTTTTGGCCAATTTGTTCATTGATGCTGTGTTGCTGATGGTCACCGCCTGGATGAGAAAAATCCGTCCAGTGTGGTGGAGGTTGTTGACTTCAGCTGGAATCGGCGCAATGTATGTGGTCATGATGTTTGTGCCGGAACTGTCCTTTTTATTTACATTCCTGATCAAACTGGCATTATCGGTCATAATGCTGCTGGTGGCTTTTGGATTTGGCAGCATGCAAAAGTATCTTCGTACAATGGGTGCTTTTTACATGATCAATTTTGTAGCTGCAGGTGGCATTTTGGGGATGCATTATTTTCTCCAAAATACGGGGGAATTGTTTAACGGCATCTGGTATACCGCTTCGGGTGGAATGTCCTTTGAACTCAAAATCGCATTCTGGTTTATTTTATGCGCATTTGGCGGAGTGATGCTTTTCTTTCGTATTGTGCAGTCCTCAAAGCAGCGCACAGAAAGGATGAGTGGGTTTTTGGGACAAGTGCAGGTATGGATTGGGCAGGATCATATTGAGTGTACAGGCTTGTTGGATACAGGTAATCAGCTTTATGATCCTTTGACCCGAACCCCGGTGATGGTCATGGAGGCGGCCTTGTGGGAATCGCATTTGCCCGCCTCCTGGCTCCGAAAATGTTCTGAGGGTAATGCTGACCAACTGGTGATGGAACTGGGGGACGAATCGTTTAGCTGGCAGGATCGTGTTCGGCTCGTCCCCTATCGTGGAATTAACCGCAATCATTCCTTTATGCTCGCCCTTAAACCAGACCGGGTAGAGGTGATGATGAATGGGGTTCATTTTGTACATCATCGAGTGTTGATTGGCTTGGACGGGGGGACATTGTCGGCAGAGGGTAAGTATCGCGCCATCATCCACCCGGATGTGACGGCACAAGAAGAGGGCAGTGCTGATACCAACCAGAAACAAGATGCACATATTGGTGAGCATTTTACAGAATCAGGATGACAGTGCATAAACACAAAATGATGTCTGAAGGCGACGAGAAATATCCAATGGTGAAATGGGCGGAGCACAGCTGGAATTGCACTATTTTCAAAAGGGGGAGAATGATATGCGGGAACAGATGAAATTGAAGATGAAAATTAGGTTAGCATTGCAATTGCAATATTATCGTATTTTATTTTTATTTGGGCTAAAAAGTGAAGAAATTTATTATATTGGCGGCAGCGAGGCGCTCCCCCCACCGCTGACGAGAGACGAAGAAGAATATTTGCTGGGAAAACTTTCTTCTGGAGATGCGGCAGTACGGTCGATGCTAATCGAAAGAAATTTGCGGTTAGTCGTATATATTGCCCGTAAATTTGAGAATACGGGCATCAACATTGAGGATCTCGTATCCATCGGTGCTATTGGACTAATCAAAGCGGTTAACACTTTTGATCCGGAGAAGAAAATCAAACTTGCCACATACGCTTCTCGATGCATTGAGAATGAGATTTTGATGTATTTGCGTCGCAATAGTAAAACGAGAACGGAAGTTTCTTTTGATGAGCCTCTGAATATAGATTGGGACGGTAATGAATTGTTGCTTTCTGATGTGATGGGCACGGAAAATGATACCATTTACCGTAATATTGAGGAGCAGGTGGACCGTAAATTATTGCATAAGGCACTGGATAAATTGACGGATCGAGAGCGTTTGATTATGGAGCTGCGCTTCGGCTTACAAGACGGAGAGGAGAAGACACAGAAGGATGTTGCTGACCTGTTGGGTATCTCGCAATCGTATATTTCGCGTCTGGAAAAGCGAATTATAAAGCGCTTACGAAAAGAATTTAATAAAATGGTATAATGCATGGGTATATCCGGAAGCGATGGAAACGGCGAATAAAAAAATGCCCTCAGGAGATAATGTACATTAATGTTGCTCCTTGGGAGGTAAGACACGATGACCCGAAACAAAGTGGAAATTTGCGGTGTGGATACCGCCAAACTGCCGGTATTAACCAATGCAGAAATGCGCGAGTTGTTCACATCACTTCAGCAAAATAATGAACGATCAGCCAGAGAAAAATTGGTCAACGGCAATCTCCGGCTCGTCCTGAGTGTGATTCAACGATTTAACAATCGGGGAGAGTTTGTGGACGATTTGTTTCAGGTAGGATGTATCGGCCTAATGAAGGCGATTGATAATTTTGACCTTTCGCAAAACGTAAAGTTCTCCACTTATGCGGTGCCGATGATTATCGGAGAGATCCGCCGTTATTTGCGGGATAACAATCCGATCCGTGTGTCTCGTTCGTTACGGGATATTGCATATAAGGCGCTTCAGGTGCGGGACAGTCTGACGAATCTGAACTCGCGAGAACCAACGATTTTTGAAATTTCAGAGGCACTGAATGTGCCTAAAGAAGACGTTGTGTTCGCGTTGGATGCGATTCAGGATCCGGTTTCGCTGTTCGAGCCGATATATCACGACGGGGGCGACCCAATCTATGTGATGGATCAGATCAGTGATGACAGAAATAAAGACGTCTCATGGATTGAGGAAATCGCTCTGCGGGAAGCGATGCATCGCCTGGGCCAGCGTGAAAAGATGATATTGTCTATGCGTTTTTATGAAGGAAAGACGCAAATGGAGGTTGCCGACGAAATCGGTATCTCTCAAGCCCAGGTTTCAAGATTAGAGAAGTCGGCTATACAGCAAATGCAAAAACATGTAAAGTCCTAATGAAATGAATGCTTGAATGATCCAACGATAAAAACGATCCTACTTGGATCGTTTTTGCGTTTACAGGACATTTTTTGGGCTCTTCCGCTCATATAGTGAAATAAAGGATGTGATGTGTGTGAGTGCACCGGAAACGTCAGTAAGAGCAATGAAAATTTCCGAGTTTCAAACCAAGGATGTCATTAACATTGTAGATGGACGACGCCTGGGACAAATCAGTGATTTGGAGATTGACGTGCGGCAGGGGAAAATTGAAGCCATTGTGGTTCCAGGCAGCAGTCGTTTTATGGGCTGGTTTGGAGGCGGAAGCGAGTTGGTCATTCCGTGGCGCAACATTGTGAAAATTGGTTCGGATGTTGTGCTTGTACGACTGGAAGGATTGCAAGAGCCGCCGGGTGAAGGGGAAGAAAAGTTGTATATCGAACGTCAAGAGCGGAGTGACCGAAGGGGCTTCTGAACTTGCAGATCTACGTATTTTAGTGTGTTGTGAAGACACGGCGGCGGCTTTTTGGTACACTGGGCAGTAGAGGTGAGAATGAATGGAACCATTTGTAGTGAATACCGAGGCTACGGGGGCAAAGCCAATGCAAGATGGCGGGCGTCCCGTACCAGAGTTGTTATATATTCAATCTTGGGAGCGACAGGTTCAGGGATTAACAGCGGGTTTTACAGGTCGTCATGGCGGTGTCAGTGAGGTGCCCTACGCTAGTCTGAACTGTGCGTTTCATGTAGGGGATGACCCCGAGAAAGTCATTCGTAATCGGCAGCTCATTGCTGAGCAGCTTGGTTTTTCTGCTGAAGCATGGACGTGCGGTGAGCAGGTTCATGGTCATCATGTTGCTGTCGTCAAGGCTGCTGATCGCGGGCGGGGCTTTAGGGATCGTGCATCCGCTTTTCAGGACACAGATGGACTTTTGACGAATGTACCTGGCATTTTGCTGACGTCCTTTTATGCAGACTGTGTACCATTATTTTTTTGTGATCCAGTGCGCCGTGTGATTGGGTTGGCGCATGCAGGCTGGAAGGGAACCGTTGCGGAAATTGCATTGAAAATGGTACAGACCATGCAGAACGAATATGGATCTCAGCCGTCTGATATACTAGCAGCTATCGGTCCTTCTATTGGTTCTGAATCCTATGAGGTGGATGAGTACGTGATGAGCCAAATTCAGGTTTTGGAGCATGATTGCCCGGGTAATGATAAATGGGAAGGTTCTGTTTACTTCCCCTTAACCGACGGAAAAACACTACTTGACTTGAAACAATGCAATCGACACATTATGATGAAAGCAGGAATATTGCCGAGCCATATCGAATGTACTATCTTATGCACGAGTAGCCGTAGCGATTTGTTTTTTTCATATCGCAAAGAAGGCGGCGTCACAGGAAGAATGGCGAGTTGGATTGGTCTGGAAGAGAGGTGAGTCCTCCCGTGTCTTTGGAGGAACGAATTAAAGAAGTGAATGCTCGTGTAGAAGCGGCATGTGCCCGAAGCGGGCGTTCGCGTGATGAAGTTAATGTGATCGCTGTCACGAAATATGTTTCGGCAGTGGCAATGACATCAGTATTGGATAGCAACTTGGAGCATGTGGGCGAAAATCGCTGGCAGGATGCTGCTGATAAATGGAGCAAGTTGGGTGACCGGGGAACGTGGCATTTTATTGGTCATCTCCAAACGAATAAGGTTAAAGATGTGATTGGAAAATTTAAATTTATACATTCGCTTGACCGCTTATCGCTCGCTCAGGAATTGGACAAGAAAGCAGCCGCTCTGGGATTGCGAGTTAAAGCTTTTGTGCAAGTCAATATTTCTGGAGAAATGTCCAAATATGGCTTGTCCTCTGAGGCGGTTGCCCCCTTCTTGGAACAAATTCGCGAGTTGGAGCATGTGGACGTGATTGGCTTGATGACGATGGCTCCTCATGAAGAAGACCCGGAAAAAACTCGGCCTGTGTTTCGGGGATTGCGTGAATTACGGGATACGTTAAATGGACAAGCCTTGACCAGAGAACCCATCGTTCACTTGTCAATGGGGATGTCCAATGATTTTGAAGTGGCAGTTGAAGAGGGAGCGACCTGGCTGCGGCTTGGTTCCGTACTGGTCGGACGAGAGGAGGATTTCCATTGGGCGTAATGAATAAGTTCATGAACTTTCTGGGGCTTCAGGAAGAAGAGGAAGTTATAGAGCGAGAGGTTATGAATACGCCGGAAGATCAAGAAATTGAAACCCCAAGCTTTGATAAACGTAAGAACCAGAAGGGCACTAATGTTGTCAGCATCCATTCACAGAAAAATGTGAAAGTTGTCCTGTATGAGCCGCGTTCTTATGATGAAGCACAGGAAATTGCCGACCATATCCGTTCCCATCGTACCGTCGTAGTTAATTTGCAACGAATTCGCAAGGATCAGGCGCTGCGCATTATTGATTTTTTGAGTGGTACTGTGTATGCACTGGGTGGTGGTATTTCCAAGGTCGGGAATAATATTTTTCTGTGTACACCAGATACGGTTGAGATTCAAGGCTCTATTACAGAAATACTGGCTGACACTGAACAAGAACTTAATAGAATGAGGTGAACTTTTCTTGATCGAGGTAATTTACTGGCTATTTCAGATTTATTCGTACATGATCATTGCATATGTTCTGCTGTCATGGCTTCCTAATGCCAGAGAGAGTGTAATTGGTGATTTACTTGCCAAGTTTGTGGAGCCGTATTTGTCTCCTTTTCGCAGATTTATACCGCCAATCTTCGGGATGATTGATATTTCGCCCATCGTTGCGCTGATTGCTCTGCGTTTTGCGTCATACGGCTTGATTTCTTTAATTGGTAATTTCGTCTAGGAGGAGTTATGCGAACTGAGATTTATGAGCATTTTCACCCGGATGAACGGGACTATGTGGATCGCGCTTCCGAATGGATCAGTCATGCGGGAGCTTATCATGAGCAGAAGCTGACTGATTTTTTGGACCCGCGCCAACAGTACATATTGGAGACACTTGCTTCGAAGGAAGATAAGGTCACGATTAGGGTAGATGGCGGATACATGGCTTCGGAACGAAAGCGGGCGCTGATTGCGCCCGATTATTCGTATTTGGACGGTGAGGAGATGGGGATTCAGGTCCTTTCCATCACATCTGACGACCATAAAATAGGTACCCTTGAGCACGGTGATTATCTAGGTGCCCTACTTGGGCTTGGAATCAAACGTGGGAAAATCGGGGACATTCATGTACTGGATGATGGGTGCCATGTATTGGTAGCTTCAGAGATTGGTGATTTTATGACGATGCATTTACAGCAGGTACATCGTGTTCATGTATGGACAGAACTGTTGCCTGTAGCGAGTCTGCGAACGAAGGAAGTTGCATTAGATGCGCTAGATCTGACGGTCGCTTCTTTGCGCCTGGACGGTATTGCCAGCGATGTGTACAAGCTAAGCCGAAGTAAAATATTAACACCGATTCGGGCGGGGCGGTGCCGGGTAAATTGGAAGGTGGAGGAGAATCCATCCACTCCACTTAAAGCGGGGGACGTTATTTCCATGCAGGGTTTTGGGCGTTTCAAAGTGCTTGAAACAGACGGGATGACAAAAAAGGGAAGATTCCGTGTCAAAATTGGTAAGTTTGTATAGCTGTAGGCAGGAATCGCGAGCTTTCTGTCGAAAGAATTAAGCTATAGCGAAGAACTGGAACGATTTTGCTCTGTACAGTATTCACAAAACGGGGTATGATGACCGATAGATGATAGTGAGCGTCGTGACGCGGAAAATGTATTTTTTGTCAATCTTATAGGAGGTGGACGGCATGCCATTAACGCCATTGGATATACATAACAAGGAATTTGCCCGCCGGCTTCGCGGTTATGATGAGGATCAGGTTAATGAATTTTTGGATCAGGTGATCAAAGATTACGAGGGCGTTATTCGTGAAAATAAAGAACTGAGCACCGAGTTGTTGAACGTACAGGAGAAGCTCGATCATTTCGCGACGATTGAGGATACGCTGAGTAAGACGATTATCGTAGCGCAGGAAGCGGCTGATGAAGTTCGTAACAACGCCAAGAAAGAATCCCAACTGATCGTGAAGGAAGCGGAAAAAAATGCGGACCGTATTGTGAACGAAGCATTGTCCAAATCCCGCAAGATCGCGTTGGAGGTTGAAGAACTGAAGAAGCAGGCATCGATTTACCGAGCACGGTTTCGTACACTGGTGGAAGCACAGCTTGACTTGTTAAGCCAAGACGGCTGGGAAGCACTTGAAAACCGGGAACGCGAAGTACTGGAGCGCGAGCGTGAGATGAAAGAAATTTACTAATTTCATTTCTGACAAGCTTTTATTAGGCTTAGTTAGGGTTGACTTTTATCTTTAAACAGGCTATAACTGTAAATACTATACTGAATTCAATGATTATCCGTCTGTCGGCTGATGATTGTTATTCAAGGCAACGATGTTGCTGATTTCGATGAATTTAACATGTTTAATTCGTTGATGGGAACGAGTACGTCATGATTTGTCCCTCAGAGAGTTGGCCTTCCGGTGCAAGCCAACGTTCAGAACATGACCGAAGATCCTCCCGGAGAAGTGAGCTGAAGCGCTTAAGATTTATGGCGTGTGTAAGCAATCACCGTTTGCCATGCGTTATAATGGCGCCCTGCTGTAGTTGAGTGGGGCTCAGAGAGCCGTAATGAGACTGTATTTTTAATGGTCTGTTTTTACGGAATCAGGGTGGTAACGCGAGCACAGTCTCGTCCCTTTACAGGGATGGGGCTTTTTTTGTTGCTTTTTTTAGGAAATGCTAGAGAAATCAATGATGAGCAGAGAGGGAGTATGACAGTATGAACAGAGTGGATGTTAAAGAAAAAGCACGGTCTCGTGACCTACGCATCCTGAGCAAATGGAAGCAGGAGGACACATTCCGTAAATCCATCACAAATCGTGAAGGAAAGCCAAATTTTGTGTTTTATGAAGGCCCACCAACAGCTAACGGTAAACCGCATATCGGTCACGTGCTGGGCCGTGTAATTAAGGATTTCGTCGGTCGCTATCAGACAATGAAGGGATACCGCGTCGTACGTAAGGCAGGCTGGGACACGCATGGCTTGCCGGTAGAATTGGGTGTACAAAAGCAGCTGGGAATCTCCCACAAACCTGAAATTGAAGAATACGGTGTTGAAAAGTTTATTAAAAAATGTAAGGCGAGCGTGTTTGAGTACGAGCAACAATGGCGTGATCTAACCGAAGCGATCGGTTACTGGACAGACCTCGATAACCCGTACATTACATTGGATAATAACTATATCGAGAGTGTATGGAACATTTTGGCGACGATTCATGAAAAAGATCTGCTGTATCGTGGTCATCGTGTGAGTCCGTATTGCCCGGATTGTCAAACGACGCTAAGTTCTCATGAAGTAGCGCAGGGCTACAAAGATGTGAAGGATCTGAGCGCCACGGCTAAATTCAAGCTGCATAGCAGTGGTGAATATGTACTGGCTTGGACGACAACGCCTTGGACCTTGCCGAGTCACGTGGCGCTCGCCGTCAACCCTGAACTGGAATATGCACGTGTGAAGCAGGAAGACGGTGTATACATCGTTGCTAAAAATCTGGTTGAGGACGTAATTAAAGGCGAACATGAAGTGATTGGCACGCTATCCGGTTCAGAACTGGTTGACCAAACGTATACCCCGCCATTTACGTATTTTCAGGTTGAAAAGGGTAATCAGATTCTGGGTGCGAAGTTCGTAACAGACTCCAGCGGTACAGGTATCGTTCATATGGCTCCGGCGCATGGTGAGGATGATTACCGGGTATGCCGTGAAAATGGTGTTGAATTTATCAACGTGGTGGATCTTCAAGGTAACTATGTAGAGGAAATCACTGATTTTGCAGGCCGTTTTGTTAAAGACTGTGATGTAGATATTGTTAAAATGCTGTCCGAAAAAGGCTTGCTGTACAGCAAGGAAAAATACGAGCATAGCTATCCGTTCTGCTGGCGCTGCGACACTCCATTATTGTACTATGCTATGGACAGCTGGTTTATCAAAACAACTGCGATTAAGGATCAACTGATTGCTAACAACAGCGAAGTCGAATGGTACCCGGGTCATATACGTGAAGGACGTTTCGGCAAGTTCTTGGAAGAACTGGTGGATTGGAACATCAGTCGCGATCGTTATTGGGGTACACCACTGAACATCTGGGTTTGTGAGGAAACTGGAGAACAGTTCGCTCCGCATAGTATTGCTGAGTTGAGGGAACGTGCGATCGGCGACGTACCAGCGGATATCGAGCTGCACAAACCATATGTAGATGATATCAAGGTTCGTAGCCAATGCGGTAAATACGAAATGACTCGTACACCGGAAGTAATCGACGTATGGTTTGATAGCGGCTCCATGCCGTTTGCGCAGCATCATTATCCTTTTGAGAATAATGAAACGTTTGAGCAGCAATTTCCGGCAGATATGATCTGTGAAGGAATTGACCAGACTCGTGGATGGTTCTATAGCTTGCTTGCGGTTTCGACTATGCTGACTGGCAAAGCTCCTTATAAAGCTGTCATGGCGACAGGCCATGTACTGGATGAGCAAGGGCAGAAAATGTCTAAATCCAAGGGTAATGTTATTGATCCGTGGGAAGTGATTGACGAGTACGGTACAGATGCTTTCCGTTGGGCATTGCTGTCCGATAGTGCACCATGGAATAGCAAACGTTTCTCCAAAGGCATTGTAGGCGAAGCTAAATCGAAGCTCGTCGATACGCTTGTCAATACACACGCTTTTCTGACCTTGTATGCAGATATCGACGGATTTGATCCGGCACAGCATCCGTTCAAACCATCGGCCCATAAGTTGGATCGTTGGATTTTGTCCCGTCTGAACAGCCTCATTTTGGTAGTGGACAAAGCGCTGGCTGTAAATGACTTCCTGAATTCATCCAAAGCGATTGAGTCCTTTGTAGATGAGCTGAGCAACTGGTATATCCGTCGTTCACGCGACCGATTCTGGGGCAATGGTCTTACAGAAGATAAGCTGGATGCATACCGTACACTGACCGAAGTGCTGTTAACGACTGCCAAACTACTTGCGCCGTTTACACCACTGCTTGCAGAGGATATTTACCTCAACCTAAGCAACGGGGAAAGTGTTCATCTGGATAATTATCCGACTGCCAATGAGTCCTTGATCGATTTGGAACTGGAACGAGATATGGAAACGGCACGCCGTGTCGTTGAATTGGCGCGTAACGTCCGCAACGAAACGGGTTTGAAAACGCGTCAACCGTTGTCCGAGTTGATTCTGTCCATGGATCAGGACTTTGAACTGAGTGGCTATGAGGAAATCATCAAAGATGAGATTAACGTGAAGCATATTCATGTGGAGACGGACGATAGCGGCTTTGTAGATTTTACACTGAAACTGAATTTGAAAGTAGCAGGCAAGAAATACGGCAAAAATGTCGGTTTCCTACAAAACTTTTTCAAAGGAATGTCTGCTGAGGATACCCGTTCTGTTGTAGAAAAAGGAGTGTTAAACGTCGCTTCTCCAGAAGGTGAAGAACTGCAAGTTACGGCCGAAGAATTGCTGGTGGAGAAAAAAGCGAAAGAAGGCTTCGCTTCTGCTTCCGGTTATGGCTTAACGGTAGCGTTAAACACAGACATTACACCGGAGCTGGAGCAAGAGGGCTGGGTACGTGAAGTGGTTCGTGCGGTACAGGATTATCGTAAAAAACTGGATCTGCCGATTGAAAAGTATGTGGCGTTGACGTTGGATGTAGATAATGAGCTGCGTCTGGCCATCGAAAGCTTCGACTCTGTGTTGCGTGAGAACGTATTGGTTACTACTGTGACATTTGGTCAAGCCGAACCGGCAGAACATGTGGAAGTGAACGGTAAAACCATCGGCGTTCATATTGGGGAATAATTACAAGCCCCCTGTCCCATAATACAATAACAGGCAGCATATAAAAACGAGCCTAAGCATCGGAAACGGGTTTTCTCCGTTACGTGCTTCGGCTCGTTTGCTGCGTTCAGGGCAGCCATGGGAAAAGGGGGATTGTGCATATGACGGCACGATCAAGGCGTAGACAGGGAAGGAGTCTCCGAGGGGTAAACGGAGAAGGGGCTGCCATAGCCGCAGATAAAAGCAAAACAGGTAATCAGGCAGAGCAATTAAGTCGTGTTGAAAAGCTGATACGTGCTGTGTCAGAGCAGATGGAACGGACACGAATTGCAGATTACGCTTTGCTGCTGAATAAGCCTTGGCGATTACTCTGGCTAAATCTAATATCAGGCGTTTCCCGGGGAATCGGCATCGCGCTAGGTTTTACTTTTTTTGCCGCTACCATTATTTATGTGCTGCAAGTGCTCGGAGCGTTGAATTTGCCGATTATCGGTGATTATATCGCTGATATTGTACGGATCGTACAGCGACAATTGGAGCTTACCACCTATTAGGCAGCGATCTCCACTTTGAAGTTCACGATTCGTCTTCGTGCGTATCTGGCTCCAGTAGACCTTCGCCCTCACCATCTTCTATATAACGCTGATAAATGGAGCTGCGAATAACAGATACATTTTGTCCATAAATGTCAGTAGCAATAAAGCTTTCGTATGGCTCTACGAAGCCCATATTATCATCACCTGCTTCAATTTCCATATCATCATAACTGTGGATTTCTCCACTTTCGGCCATGGCTGGTGTGTTAGATGTACCCCAATTTTCGACGATCTGCCAAGCATCTTCACCGTCGAAGCCGTTTTGATCATCACGCTCATCCAGACTCGTTCTGCCGAACGAGGGAGCGAGAAATTCTTCCTCTACTGGGCGGCGGTTAGACACTTCTGTTTCGGGACTGTACTCTTTACAGTAAATGGTATAGGGAACAGCCAGTAGGCGCTCATAGGGAATGGGTTTACCGCTGGCGGCACAAATGCCATACGTCCCCTTTTCCATGGCCATCAGAGCTGATTCGATGCGTTCTAATTGGAATTCGTCGTGTTCCAGTAAGGAAATATCCTTGGCTCGCTCGTAGGTTTCGGTAGCCAGGTCTCCTGGGTGGTTATCAATAGGAGAAAGCTCGCCGGTTTGGTCGCGTTGGGAATCGCCGAGTCCGTAATGGTCGTTGTTTTGCAAACGATGCTCAATTTCTTTTTTGCGTTCCAGCAGTTCGTTACGCAAGCCCTGCAATTGTTGCTCCGTCAATGGGGACATGGAATCCTCTCCTTGTTCTAGGTTTACATGCGCATGCGTTGTGTCGAGTATGCTCCATGTAGTTTGCACCGGGAAGACCTCTTTTACATAGGAAATTCTAATCAAATGCGAAGGAGTTCATTTTATGGATGATCTGTATTTGAAGCTTGCGGGATTCGTGGACGATCTGAGAATGCTTATGCTACAATAAATGGGTTCAACAACGGATATAAGCGGATCGGAGTGACGAAGGACTGTGATTTATTTTGGTATTGCGCTAATTATTTTTTTGATTGATCAGGGAGTCAAATATTTGGTGGCTACGCGGATGGAATTGTACGAACAAATACCAGTCATCGGCAATTTCTTTTTAATCACCTCCCATCGAAATCGTGGAGCCGCTTTTGGAATTTTGGAAGGTCAACGTTGGCTTTTTATCGTGATTACAATTGTAGTGGTGATTGGTATCGTCTGGTACCTGCGAAAAACAGTCAAGGCTGGACAAAAGCTACTTCCTGTTGCGCTAAGTTTGGTGCTGGGGGGAGCAGTCGGTAACTTTTTGGATCGAGCTATTTCAGGGGAAGTAGTTGATTTTGCACAATTTAATTTTGGAAGCTATACGTTCCCCATTTTTAATGTGGCAGATTCGGCAATTGTCATCGGTGTAGCACTGATTATTTTGGATACATTGCTGGAATCGCGTCGGGAAAAAGGAAATGGCAATGATAGCATTGAAGGGAAGTCATAGCATGAGCGAAGTGAATGAAAACGGCGAAGCCGCAGGTCTGTCTTATGAGGACGAACTGGAGGGTGAATCTCTGGAATGGACGGCCGATTCCGGGGATGCCAAAACGCGTATAGACAAATATATCGCCGAAGAAATGAAGGAAGTGTCTCGTTCTCAGATACAGCTGTGGATCGGAAACGGTCGCGTGCTGGTGAACGGTACGGCGATCAAGGCGAACTACAAGCTGGCTGAAGGAGATCGTATTGTATTATCGGTACCGGAGCCAGAAAGTGTAGATATTGTACCGGAAAATATTCCGTTGGATGTCGTTTACGAGGACTCGGACGTTATTGTTATTAACAAGCAACGTGGTCTGGTCGTGCATCCTGCACCGGGACACTCTTCGGGAACATTGGTTAACGCACTGATGTACCACTGTCACGATCTTTCCGGCATCAACGGGGAATTACGTCCTGGTATTGTTCACCGTATTGATAAGGATACATCAGGACTGCTGATGGCGGCTAAAAATGATCAGGCTCACGCATCACTTGCAGCACAGCTTAAGGACCATAGTGTGACTCGGAAATATATAGCCTTAGTTCACGGTCATTTGAGCCACGATCAGGGAACGGTAGATGCTCCGATTGGCCGCGATTCCGGTGATCGCAAATTGTTCACAGTGACGGAACGTAACAGCAAGCACGCAGTCACCCATTTTCTCGTCATTGAACGATTGGGAGATTATACCCTGCTTGAACTTCAATTGGAAACAGGACGCACACACCAAATTCGTGTTCACATGAAATTTATTGGACACCCATTGGTTGGCGACCCTATGTATGGGCGCAGCAAAGGGGTTCGTATGGATGGTCAGGCGCTGCATGCGGCGGTACTGGGCTTTAAGCATCCATCCACTGGAGAGTACATGGAATTCAACAGACCGATCCCTCCTGATATGGAGGATGTTTTAGCGTCCCTGCGTAGTCGCTAAAACAATGACAATTTGCATTCCTATTCACAAACCTGAATAAATTATTAAGTTAAACCGCCTAAATGGCGGTTTTTTTTATTGTGGGATAAGGTATGGGTAAAAACAACTATGGATAATTATACAATGAAGTTGTATAATTATTAGAGTGCTTCCGGTGGTTCCGGTTGAACGGGTGTTGACACACGATTTTCAATCTGTCATACTTCTTGTAGTTGCGATGAACTTTGTCCAAGAGATGGCTAACCATCTCACACTATGAGAAGCAGGACAAAGGAAATCCTGAATAGCACCTTTAAATCAGTCCCGTGAGGCTGGCAAGGTAACGTGAATGGATCACTGATCAGTGCATCCGCTGCGGCGGTATGTCTTCAGTGTGTCCGAGAGATCGGAGAACAGTGGAAGACTGTTCATACGAGACTCCTTGCCAAACTTGGGCAAGGAGTCTTTTTTGTATCCGAACACGGGACCAGGTCTGAAGGGAACATCACCTGAGGAGGCTGGAAGCATGAGTAATGAAACACATGTACTAATGGATGAAATTGCGATTCGTCGGGCATTGACACGGATTGCACATGAAATTTTGGAGAAAAACAAAGGTATTGACGATTGTGTGCTAGTAGGTATTCGAACACGCGGAGTTCATCTGGCGCAACGACTGGCTGAAAAAATTGCTGAGATTGAAGGCGCACCAATTCCATGGGGAGAGCTGGATGTCACAGCCTACCGGGATGACCGAAGCAGTGTAGCCGAAGCTAAAGGAAATGGAAAAGAGCTTTTGATGAATCCTGCTGACGTATCGGTTCATGATAAGAAAGTCATTCTCTTTGACGATGTGCTGTACACAGGCCGCACCATCCGCGCGGCGATGGATGCATTGATGCACTGCGGACGACCGCAAATGATTCAGCTGGCAGTGCTAGCAGATCGCGGACACCGTGAGCTTCCGATTCGTCCGGATTACATCGGCAAGAACATCCCGACCTCCAAATCTGAGGAAATCGTAGTAGCCCTTCAAGAGACGGACGGTAAGGACGAAGTGACAATCATTCAGAACCGGGGGGAACAGCTATGATCACAACAGCCAGTCAACTTAAAGAACGTAGCCTGCTCGGGTTAAAGGAACTTAGCCGAAATGAAATCGAGTCCATTCTGGATCGTGCTCATTATTGGGAATCTCAACCAGAAAAACTGGTTCCAGTACTGCAATCACGCTTTGCGGCCAACATGTTTTTTGAAAACAGCACTCGCACCCGCTTTTCTTTTGAGATGGCAGAGAAGCGGCTGGGCGCTCAGGTTTTGAACTTTTCCGCTGCGGCTTCCAGTGTGGAAAAAGGGGAGTCCATTTACGATACAGTACGTACGCTCGAATCCATGGGCATTGATGCAGGAGTCATCCGGTTAAAGCCAGCCGGGGTGCTGCAAGAGCTCGCTGAGAAGGTCAGTGTTCCACTGGTTAATGCAGGGGACGGCAACAATGAGCATCCAACGCAGGCTCTACTGGACCTGTACACCATGCGCAAAACTTTCGGTGAGCTTAAAGGCTTGAGAGTATCCATCATAGGAGACATTCTGCACAGCCGTGTCGCTCGCTCGAATCTGTGGGCCTTGCAAAAATTCGGAGCCAAGGTTAGCTTCTGCGCTCCTGATAATATGCAAGCACCTGATCTTGCGGCGTACGCGCCTTATGTTCCGATGCAAGAGGCACTACAGGCGGACGTGGTCATGATGCTTCGGGTACAGCTGGAACGGCATGCCGAAGGGATGTTGCGGTCAGCGGATGAGTACCGAGAGCAGTACGGTTTGACAGAGAAAAGAGCAGCGAACCTGAAGCCCGGAACAATTATCATGCATCCAGCTCCAGTGAATCGGAACGTGGAAATTGATAGTGCGGTTGTGGAAAGCGAACAATCACGAATTTTTCCACAAATGGCAAACGGGGTTCCGATCCGCATGGCGGTTATGGAACGGGCAATGAAGCTGTAGAAACTGTCAGTAGGATCGTAGGAAAAGTTGCAGAAAACTGAGCGGAGGAATATTTCAGATGAAACAATTAATTATGAATGCAAGCGTATTGAACGAGCAGGGCGAGGCTGAATTGAAATCCATCCTAATCGCCGACGGAAAGATTTTGGCTATTGCAAATGCGGATGCTGGAGTCAGCCTACTTATGGAAGAAGGGGCATCTGGGCAGGAGCGCGAAATCGAAAAGATCGACGCCCAGGGAAAACTGGTCATCCCCGGTTTAATCGACATGCATGTGCATCTGAGAGAACCTGGCTTTGAATATAAAGAAACAATTGAAACGGGCAGCCGTGCGGCGGTGAAAGGCGGATTTACGACGATTGCCTGCATGCCAAACACACGTCCAGTGACGGACAATGTTGACACAGTCCAGCTGGTATTGAAAAAGGGACAGGAAGCCGGGTTTGCCAAGGTTCTTCCTTACGCAGCCATTACGAAAAACGAACTGGGTCGTGAGCTGACAGATTTTGAAGCGCTCAAAGCAGCAGGTGCAATCGGCTTTACTGACGATGGTGTCGGGGTGCAAAGCGCGCAAATGATGAAGGACGCCATGGCGCGGGCCAAGGCACTGGATATGCCGGTTATTGCACACTGTGAAGATAACACGCTTGTTGAAGGAGCGGCAGTGACGGACGGCGAATTTGCCAAGCGCCACGGACTTAAAGGCATTCCGAACGAATCCGAAGCCATTCACGTCGGACGCGACATTTTGTTATCCGAGGCAACCGGGGCACACTATCATGTATGCCATGTCAGCACAGAGCAGTCAGTGCGGTTAATCCGCCACGCGAAATCTTTTGGTATCAAGGTAACGGCTGAGGTATGCCCGCACCACTTGGTATTGTCAGATGAGGACATTCCTGGGCTGGATGCGAACTGGAAAATGAATCCTCCGCTACGCTCCCCACGTGATGTGCAGGCATGCATCGAGGGACTGGAAGACGGCACGATTGACATCGTCGTAACCGACCATGCAGCGCACAGTGAGGAAGAGAAGGCAAGAGGTATGGAGCTGGCGCCATTCGGGATCGTTGGATTTGAGACGGCCTTCCCGCTGTTGTACACGAAATTCGTAGCTACCGGACAGTGGACGCTGGACTTTCTGGTGCGTCGTATGACTGCTGATCCAGCGCGTGTCTTCCGCCTGGATACGGGACGCCTGGAAGAAGGAGCTCCAGCTGACCTGACCATGATTGATCTGGAGCAGGAGCAGGCAGTTGATCCGCAAACGTTTGCCAGCAAAGGACGCAACACTCCTTTTACAGGCTGGAAGCTCAAAGGCTGGCCTGTGAAAACTTGGGTAGACGGCAAACTGGTATGGTCTGCTGACGAAGCAAAATAAATAGAAACCACTAAAAAAAATAGAACCTTATAGCAGGAAACAATATAGAGGAGTGAGACGGGATGCAGGCAAGATTGTTACTTCAGGACGGCACGCTGTTTACAGGCACATCATTTGGTGCGGAAGGTGATAAAACAGGCGAGGTCGTTTTCAACACAGGGATTACAGGCTATCAAGAGGTGCTGACTGATCCCTCTTACTGCGGACAAATCGTAACGATGACTTACCCGCTGATTGGCAACTATGGAATTACTCGTGATGACTTTGAATCGGTACGGCCTTATGTCCATGGCTTTGCTGTTAGACATTACGAGGCAGCGCCAAGTAACTGGCGTGCTCAATACAGCGTGGGCGATTTGCTGAAGGAATATGGCATCATTGGCATTAGCGATATCGACACCCGCATGCTTACCCGGATTATTCGCCATCACGGCACGATGAAGGGCATTTTGACGACTGGTTCCCAGCCGCTGGAAGAACTGAAAGAAATGATGTCTGACTTGACCATTGAAGAACTGCGCAATCAGGTTCCTATGACTTCCACACCTCATCCGTACAGCAGTCCTGGCAACGGAGAGCGGATCGTATTGATTGACTACGGTGCCAAAAGCGGCATTTTGCGCGAACTGAACAAACGGGACTGCGATGTAGTTGTCGTTCCACATGATACGACGGCTGAGGAAATTCGTCGCTTGGACCCGGACGGTATCCAGCTGTCTAACGGCCCTGGAGACCCAAAAGACGTACCCCATGCCGTTCGTACGGTAGCTGAACTGTTAGGGGAATACCCAATTTTCGGAATTTGCTTGGGACACCAGTTGTTCGCTTTAGCTTCCGGCGCGGATACGGAAAAGCTGAAATTCGGACATCGCGGTGGTAACCATCCGGTGAAAGAACTGGAGAGCGGACGCTGCTTTATCACATCACAAAATCACGGCTACACGGTGAATGAGGATTCGATCCAAGGTACTGAGCTTGAAGTGACGCATATTAATAACAACGATAAAACGATTGAAGGTCTTAAACATACCAAGTATCCCGCGTTTTCGGTGCAATATCATCCAGAGGCTGCACCAGGACCTTACGATAATGGCTACCTGTTTGACCGCTTTCTGGACATGATCCGTGAGCACAAAAGAAATCATCCAAAGCAACCGCGTCAGGCTGCTATCGCCGCCGCAGTGAGAGGAGAGCGCTAATATGCCGAAAAATACAGAACTTAAAAAAATACTTGTGATCGGTTCCGGTCCTATCGTCATTGGTCAGGCAGCAGAATTTGATTACGCTGGTACACAAGCTTGTCAAGCGCTCAAAGAAGAAGGCGTCGAGGTAGTACTGATCAACAGTAATCCGGCAACCATCATGACAGACACCAACATGGCAGACAAAGTATACATCGAGCCGATTACACTTGATTTTGTAACACAGATTATCCGTCAAGAGCGTCCAGATGGGCTGCTTCCTACGCTGGGAGGACAGACAGGTCTGAATATGGCAGTGGAACTGGCTCGCGCCGGAGTGCTGGAGCGTGAAAACGTCAAGCTGCTGGGAACTCAACTGAATTCTATAGAAAAAGCCGAAGATCGTGATCTGTTCCGTGATTTGATGCGCGAGTTGGAACAACCTGTACCGGAGAGTGTAATTGTAACAACCTTGGAAGAATCATTAGAATTTGCTAACGAAATCGGTTATCCAATTATCGTTCGCCCGGCTTATACGCTAGGGGGAACAGGCGGTGGTATCTGCTCTACAGAAGAAGAACTGCGTGAAACCGTCAGTTCTGGGTTGAGATACAGTCCAATCGGACAATGTTTGGTGGAAAAGAGTATCGCAGGTATGAAGGAAGTCGAATATGAGGTCATGCGTGACGGCAATGATAACTGCATCGTTGTCTGTAATATGGAGAACTTTGATCCAGTCGGCGTGCATACTGGCGACAGTATCGTCGTAGCTCCGAGTCAGACGCTGTCAGATCGCGAATACCAGATGCTGCGCTCCGCTTCTCTGAAAATTATCCGCGCCCTCAATATCGAAGGCGGCTGTAATGTACAGTTTGCGCTTGATCCGCACAGCTATCAATACTATGTAATTGAAGTAAACCCGCGCGTAAGTCGCTCCTCGGCACTGGCTTCCAAGGCAACCGGATATCCGATTGCTAAAATGGCTGCCAAAATCGCACTGGGCTACACGTTGGATGAAATTGTGAATCCGGTAACGGGACAAACGTATGCTTGCTTTGAGCCAACACTGGATTACATCGTGAGCAAAATACCACGCTGGCCATTTGACAAATTCATTTCTGCCAACCGCAAGCTGGGCACGCAAATGAAAGCAACGGGTGAAGTCATGGCCATCGGACGCACATTCGAGGAATCCATCCATAAAGCGGTACGGTCGTTGGAAATCGGTGTACACCGTCTGCATCTTAAGGGAGCCGAACAGCTGTCTGATGACGTACTCCAGGATCGCCTGATTAAAGCAGATGATGAGCGGTTGTTCTTGGTAGCCGAGGCGTTCCGTCGCGGCTGGCAGCAGCAGGAGATTCAAGATTTGACGAAAATTGACTGGTGGTTCCTCGATAAGGTAGAGGGAATCGTCAAGTTCGAAGCCATCATCGCTGGAGAGTCTGAGCTGACCTACGAAACACTCTATCAGGCCAAACGTAAAGGTTTTACCGACCGCTCGATCGCCGAGATTCGCAGTATGGGCCAAAACGACAGTATGATAACCGAGCGTGAGGTACGTGAATTTCGTCTAGCTCAAAACCTGCGTCCGGTCTACAAAATGGTAGATACGTGCGCAGCCGAGTTTGAAGCCACAACTCCGTACTACTACTCCTCTTACGAGGTGGAAAATGAAGTGATTCCATCTAGCAAAGAGAAAGTTATCGTACTCGGCTCTGGACCGATTCGGATCGGGCAAGGGATTGAATTTGATTACTCCACCGTACATGCGGTATGGGCTATTCAAAAAGCGGGCTACGAAGCAGTGATTATCAATAACAACCCGGAGACGGTATCTACGGACTTTAACACATCCGACCGCCTCTACTTTGAACCGCTCTTTTTCGAAGATGTCATGAATGTCATCGAGCAGGAAAAACCGATTGGGGTTATCGTCCAGTTCGGTGGTCAAACGGCCATTAATCTCGCAGCTCCGCTGAGTGCGGCAGGCGTGAATATTTTGGGTACGAGTCTGGAAAGTATCGATGAAGCGGAAGACCGGAAAAAGTTCGAGCAACTTTTATCTCGTTTGGCTATCGCACAGCCTAAAGGCAACACGGTCACATCGGTAGATGAAGCAGTAGGAACCGCACAGGCGCTAGGCTATCCGGTTTTGGTACGGCCATCCTACGTCTTGGGCGGGCGCGCTATGGAAATCGTGTACTCAGATACGGAATTGCTGCGGTACATGGAAGAAGCGGTTAAAATCAATCCAGAGCATCCGGTGCTCATCGACCGTTATATGCTGGGTAAAGAAGTTGAGGTCGACGCCATCTGCGACGGCGAGACAGTATTGGTACCAGGCATTATGGAGCATGTAGAACGGGCCGGGGTTCACTCAGGTGACTCGATCGCGGTGTATCCACCACAGCACTTGTCTGCCGAGCTGAAACAAAAAATTGTGGAAATTACAATCAGCATCGCTAAGGAATTGAAAACGATCGGTCTGGTAAATATCCAGTTTGTTATTCATCAAGATGAGGTGTACGTGATCGAGGTTAATCCTCGCTCCTCGCGGACAGTTCCTTTCTTGAGTAAAGTAACAAATATCCCGATGGCGAATCTGGCTACACAGGCTATTTTGGGCGGTAAGCTTAAAGATGCAGGCTATTCAGAAGGTCTATGGCCTGAGAGTAATTATGTCTCGGTTAAGGTTCCGGTATTCTCCTTTGCCAAACTGCGCCGTGTAGAGCCGACGCTGGGCCCGGAAATGAAATCGACAGGTGAAGTTATGGGACGCGACATTCAGTATGCCAAAGCCCTGTACAAAGGACTTGTGGGGGCTGGTATGAAAATTCCATCCACTGGGGCGATCATCATTACAGTGGCGGATAAGGACAAGGAAGAAGCTGTCGAGTTGATGCAGGGCTTTTACAGACTGGGCTATAAAATTATTGCAACAGGTGGAACGGCGGCTGCTATGAAGCAGGCCAACATTCCAGTGAACACGATCAACAAGCTGAGCGAAGGGAACCCAAACATCCTGGATATGATCCGTACGGGTGAAGCCAACTTTGTCTTCAATACGCTGACCAAAGGCAAAACGCCAGAGCGTGATGGATTCCGTATCCGCCGTGAAGCAGTTGAGAATGGCATCGTCTGCATGACCTCATTGGATACAGTACGCGCTTTGCTAAGAATGCTGGAAACGATCAATTTCACATCCGAATCCATGCCAGTCCTGAGCAAATAATGCGTTACGAATAGATGTGAGGAAATAAGTAGCACAGGGAAGGACATTCATCAGCTTCGGCTGACGGATGTCCTTTATCACGGGCAAATGTACCCGAATTGACGCGAAAAGGGGATGTAGAACGGTGAATGGAGCATTTCAGCAGATGGCAGGACGGCTGATGGTTGCATTAGATTATCCCAATGCACAACAGGCTGAGCAGTTAATTCGGCAGCTAGAGGGGATTCCCTGTTATATAAAAGTAGGTATGCAACTGTTTTATAGTGCAGGGCCAGCTTTTGTAGAACAGCTAAAGTCCAGAGGATACTCCGTATTTCTGGATTTGAAAATGCATGATATCCCTAACACGGTGCGGGGAGGGGCAGAGAGCATTACCCGCCTAGGTGTGGATATGTTCAACGTACATGCTGCTGGGGGCGTTAATATGATGTCAGCCGCTAAAGCTGGTGCAGAAGCAGCTATTTCCGCAGACAGCTCGCTTTCCATGCCGCTCATTATTGCAGTCACACAGCTGACCAGCACGGATCAGACGACTATGAATAAGGAGTTAGGTATTCCTGGTACGGTACAGGATGTAGTGGTTCGTTACGCACAACTGACCCGTGAGGCGGGATTGGATGGTGTGGTAGCATCCCCTTTGGAAGTGCCTGCCATTCGTGCTGTATGTGGATCAGAATTTAAGACGATAACCCCTGGCATACGCCCGGCAGGTAGTGCTACAGGCGATCAATCGCGTGTGCTTACACCTGGACAAGCCATGGCCCAAGGCAGCAGCTACATTGTCGTTGGACGTCCTATCACCGCAGCAGCAGACCCACGCGCCGCAGCGGAACACATTATTAAGGAGATGATACAAGTATGACCACATTGAATAATATACCCGAGCAAATTGCATCCCATCTGTTACGTATCCAGGCGGTGGCATTGCGCCCGCAGCAGCCTTTTACATGGACATCCGGCATTAAATCGCCAATTTACTGCGACAATCGCCTGACTATGTCCTACCCGGAGGTGCGCGAGCTGATCGCAGACTCATTTGCTGCCCTCATTCGTGAGCAATATCCCGAAACCGAAGTCATTGCAGGGACAGCTACAGCAGGGATTCCTCATGCGGCCTGGGTGGCGCAAAAGCTAAATCTGCCAATGGCCTATGTAAGGGACAAAGCCAAAGGACATGGGAAAGAGAACCAAATTGAAGGCCGCATCAGCGCAGGACAAAAGGTTATGGTCATCGAGGATCTCATTTCTACAGGAGGCAGCTCCATTAAAGCAGCGCAGGCTGTAGCACAAGCAGGCGCTCAGCCGTTAGCGGTACTAGCTATTTTCAGCTACCAGCTAGACAAAGCGACTCAAGCTTTTGAAGAAGCAGGTGTGGAGCTGCAAAGCTTGTCCAATTATACAGCTCTGATGAATGTTGCCTTGCGTGAAGGAACCATTCAGGAAGAAGAGATGGAACTGCTGCGTTCTTGGCGTCAGGACCCGGCTTCCTTTGGCAAATAAGATGAGCTATAGGGGACAACAGAGCTAATGATTAGAACGATTCGTACTCATTGCTAACTATTGTAGATTGTTATGGCTCAGGCCGTGTAAATCGAATTCGATCCGGTTACACTACTCCTACCATCATGTGAAAAGAGGGAGCTCGGATGTATTGGATTTACTATGGCAGACTGTACACGACTAAATTTCAGGCAGGATGTCTGGCAAAAAGGTTGGAACACGACGGCTGGATGTATGGCTACAATGATCCCCGCGCAGTGGAGGTGTACCGCTCGCGCAAAGGTCGTTATGGTGTCCGATTTATTCCGTAAGTCCACAAAAATAATTTTATAAAAGAAAATTTTCGAAAGACTATTGACGAAACACAAGAAAATGTTGTATATTAATTAACGTTGCTGTTATGAATATGTAACGTGAATATACAAATTTTTTTGAGGGCCCTTAGCTCAGTTGGTTAGAGCGGTCGGCTCATAACCGATTGGTCGGGGGTTCGAGTCCCTCAGGGCCCATTTCCTCAAAAACCCTTGCGTAGCAAGGGTTTTTTTGTTGTTTATAGAGGGTTAGAAAATGGAGGGAAGTAGCATTTATAAGGGGCGATTATAATTTGCTAACATATTTGTTAACGTGAATTTATTGTCGAGGTTTATCGCCCTTACTAAGCTGCATCACAAATGGTAAATCTGCAGGTAAGAAATCATATTGGAGTATTGTTTCTTTGTTGACCCAACGTAATTGATCATGATCTATTAATTGAATTTCACCAGATACCCACGTTGTCCAAAATGCAATTAATTTTATTGAACCATGACCATATGAATAAACAGACTCTCCAAATTGTTGACCAACCTCAATATCAATTCCAAGTTCTTCTTTGATCTCACGTTTAATACATTCTTCAAGTGTTTCATCGATTTCAAGCTTTCCACCAGGAAATTCCCACTTACCAGCATGTTTGTTGTCGGGGCCTCGTCTGGTGATTAAAAATTCGTCATCATTGTGAATAATGGCCGCCGTAACTAATTTCATCGCCGACACCTCTTATAATATACATAACTTTAAACTTGTCTTGTCCAACACGAGTTTGTACTAAATCACCAATAATTACATCAGCTATCCATTTCTGATCCCCATTAATTATTTAGAAATTGTCCCCTTTTTAATTCTACAATTTAAATCTACAGTATCATGTTAATTCCTTGGAATATGACGATATTTTACATCTTTTGTAACGAGAGCTTTAATCTAAGATCTTAGTTCGGTTTTTTTCCACATAGTATCATCTGTATCCAACGGATCAGATGAACCCAAACCAGTAATGCGGCGTGTTCCGCCATGTTGACTTGGTTTTCAAAATCCTTGCTGAAGAACAGATTTAAAGCATTCAATTAATTGTTCTTTGGATATGGTAATCATACATAAGCTCTTCAGATAATTGTTATTCTCAGTATAACAGAAGCTATACTTTGTTATGCTATACTGCACGTTAGTTGATAAAACGACAGCCAGTTTATCGTCTGCCGTCTTATCGTGTTTATTGAACTATCGTTTTCAATTAGTTGAATCATAAGTTATATGTAAAACAACTACGTGTAATACCCATAGGCGAAAAAACAATCGGAAGGAAGTTATCCAACCGACTGCTTCTTTGCTAGCATATTAAAGTCCTGTACCCTTGCGAGAAATTATCTGTTCGACGAAATTGTTGGATTTGATCAAGTGTTAGAATATCGTCGTAACGTCTCTCTAAATTTCGAATCCCACGTTGCCACACCACACGAATCTTCATCCACGATATTTTTCTTCACTCCATCTCCTCTGACTCAAATATGAATTGGAAGAAGGTTGTTGCAATCCGAAGGTATCAATCAAAATCATCTTCTTCTTCAATCTTTATTATCCGTCCTGTTTTGGCAACTACCTCAACCTCAAATATTTTGTTTTGTGGTGTCAAAATGAAAATTTCATAAATGAAAATTCCATTCTCTAAATCCATGCCTACATGAACAACTTGCCCAGGCACATTTCTAAGGGCTATTTCTTGTGCTTGCTGTAGTGAAATTCTTTGTCTAAATACAGGACCAGAATTATAGCCAATACCATACATACAAAATCATTCCCCTTTAAAAAATTAGTTCATTCATCCATATGTATCAAACAGGTTTTTGGTGCAAATTTTACTTAGTTGCCAGCTATGAAGGATCTGAAAATAAAAAGATCACTGGTCATGGGAAGCACCAGTGATCTTTTTGCTAATCCTAGTGTTTGAATATGGCTTGGTGAAAGTGTTGATCATCTAGTAGCTACATCTAAAATTAATAAACTTAATCTCAACTTAATCTCAATTTTATCATAATAATAAATTGTTCATTACATACCGCAGGAGGATGACTATGGTGGTTGAAAAAAGAACAGCAACGCGTTAATATTATGTATCCAAAATTTAAATTAATGGAGGCACATTCATGAATGACATATTAGCTTTTGTGATATTACTTATTTTCATAGTCATGTCACCGGGGATTGATTTTGCATTAATCACAAAGCGAACACTCACTGATGGTAAAAAGGATGGTATCAAAATTGCACTAGGTATAACTACTGGTGTTCTTATTCATTCGGGCCTCGTTTTAATTGGATTCGGTTTAAACATGATCTTTAGAATTCAAAGAACAGGACATTGAATAGCTATGAGAATAGGGGTTGACATCAGCCCGTCCATAAAAATAGCACTGCCCCAATAAACGGACAGTGCTATTTTTACCGTTTTTATCTTAAGATACCTTAACAGTGTATACCATTCTCAATTTACCGTTACCGCCGTAAATCTCAACTCTTGCATTCGTTGCAGTAGTGGTGGTTACCACCCCGGAAGCGGAGACGGTGACATTTCCGCTCGCCACTTTATAAGTATCTCCTGGGTAATTTGACAACGCATAGGAATAATTACGTGGCAACGTAGCCGTTCTGTAGTATACTCCGTTAACTTCTACGACAGGCGTAATTACCGGAGAAGGGCCTACAGATGCGGACGCGCTAGGGACGATAATACTCCCGATAAGTCCCAGAGACATAGCTGTTGATAATAATATTTTCTTGGTTTTCATAAAAAAATCCTCCTTATGTATGATGTGAGCTCCTAAAATATACCATGTAAAGTTATAGACCTCACTCCATTTGACAAAAGTTGTCAAAATAATACAATAAAACGATTCTAAAGTCCTATGAAATACAAAATATAACAATTAAAGAATTTTATTTTAAGCTACTGTACTTTTGAACTATTCTCCTAGCTGTATAGTCTTTGATCCACACGGAATAAAAAACGGACGTCAGAGTGATTAGCTCCAAGTCCGTTTTGTGTTTGTATCTAGTTAGTTCTTGAAATCAGTTTACAAGTTGGTGTGCAAGCCTCTCATCGCTGTCTAGATTCCTTTCTACGATACGCTGTTTTAATGCAGACAGTTCCGCACACTGTCGAATGGCTTCCGCTACAAGCTGGGCGACCTGTTTGGCTCCTTCGTCAGAAAAATGGGTATTATCTGTTACACCAGCGGGGTAATTAGGATGCGCTTTTTTAGGCAAATGCATAAATAGCTGCTGTGACTCTTTTTCACCCATTGAACGATAAAGCTGCTGAGAAGCTTCAAAAATATCGAGCAGGGGTGTCTTGGTTTCCGCGGCTACTTTTTTCATGGCAGCAGGATAGGCTCCTACAGCCAACGGATCAGGTTCACCGTCTGCGGTGAATCGGCGGCGGCTTACAGAGGTCAATAGCACTGGAATTCCACCACGCTCCCGAGCGGACTGAATGTATTGAATTAAGTTTTGACGATACTCTCCATCAGGATCGGTATAGCGAGTGGGGTCTTCTTGTTTCTCATCGTTGTGTCCAAATTGAATAAACAGATAATCTCCAGCTTGAATATCTTTTTCAATATCAGCTAACCGGCCTTCTGCTATAAAAGATTTGGTGCTTCGTCCATTGACGGCACGATTGTCCACATGAACAGACGGTGCCAAGTAGCTTTGCAAGTGTTCGCCCCAGCCTGTCATCGGTTTTTCGGTAGCCCCTTTTTGAGCTGCAGTGGAGTCCCCAGCGATAAACAGTCGAGTTGTCATCTGTTGCCTTGCCTGAGCATATCCATGTTTTTGAAGCCAAGTTTCCGCCAGATTAAGCCATTGATGGCATTCATGGTTGTCCTCTGACAGTCCCAATCCGTGTCTTCCTTCCTCAAATACATGCAGTTCAAACGGAATATGTTCTCTGGATAATGAAAAAGCGAACAACAGACTATTTTCTACTGGTACAGCGCCATCATTAGCTGTAGTCCACATCAAAGTTGGAGGTGTCTGTGAAGTTACTTGCTGATCGGATGAAAAGGCTTGAAGCTGCTCCGGCGTCGGCTGTTCACCTAAAAAATGTGTACGGCTTCCGATATGTGTATAAGGCTCATGAAATGAAATTACAGGGTATCCCAACAACAGAAGATCTGGCTTTACTGTCCCTATAGTGGAGACAATGGAGGCCAAGTGACCGCCTGCAGAAAAACCGATAAGCCCCACTTGATCAGGAATGACTAGCCAGTCATGCGGTGTTTGGCGAATCCATTGCAGAGCATGTTCTACATCCTCCAACAAAGAAGTAATCTCGAAATCGCCGACTTGATACTCCAGCACACCCGCATGAATACCTAGATCATTCAACCACCGAGCTATAGGCTCTCCTTCATGTGAGGCCAAATGCTCGTAGCCACCGCCAGGTAATACCAATATAAAAGGACGAGCTTCACGAACTGCTACGGGATAGAGGGAGAGAAAGGAAGTGTCTGACAGAAATTCTCCTTTTATAATCGGTTCTTTAGGACTAACAACATGTAACATAAGTAACTCCTCCAAATTTCTTTTTAACTGCCGCAAACCAAACAAAATCGACTTAAATTGGAATGATACGGATGTAAAAAATAATGCACACGTGAAAAAAATGATTTAAACCTTGTTATGAAAGCGCTATAATTTTGATGTGAAGCAAAGAGCCAGAGGGGGAGCGCAATGAAAAAAGGAAGAATGTTCTACACTATTTTTATTACGATTCTGGTTTTGGGAGTAGGATTGGTGGCCAGTTTTGGCAGCTACATCTATTTTACAACAATTAGCTCCGTTGTGGAGAGAGTTTCCAATACCAAGCAAAGCTACATGGCACAGATCAGAAATAGTCTGGAGCAGAAAATTCAAACGATTGAATATGCTTTTAATACGTATAGCACGACCAGTTCCTTTAATGATGTTGTGAAAAATCCCATTACAGAAAAAGATTTTATAGCGTATCGGAATGTGAATACTCAGCTCAATTATATTGCTACGATGGGATTAGAAGGAACGGAATACTCACTAATCAGTCTGGATCAGAATTGGAGAATCTCCAATGGAAGCCTGTCCTATTTGACGAAAGCGGAACGAGAAAAGCTGATTAGTACCTATATCGACCACCAAGAGAAGGGGCTATTCTGGGTTAAAACAGATAAAGGAATTCGTTTTGTGAATACCTTGCCTGTATTCTCTAAGAAGAAGCAAGCCATTGCTTTGTCGGATATTTCGCTGCAAACGTTAAATCATACGATTCAAACCGAGGATCATATGGCTGTTTTTATTTTGAATAAACAAGGCGATTTAATGTATGAAACCCAGCCTGCTGAACAATTATTGTCCACCCAGCAGCTTCAGCACATTTCAGAAGCTACAGTGAAGCCGAACAACACAGGTATGTTAACTTTGGAGAAAACGGATCAGCAGCCTGCACGACAAGTCATTTACGCCAAATCTGCCTATAACAATTGGACTTACTTAACGGTATTGGATAAGAAAGAAATTGCGGATGCCTTTCAAACGACCAAATTCGGAATCATCATGATGGGACTTGTATTAACGCTCTTAATGGTGGTAGTGGCGTACTTCATTGCCATTTACTTTACAAAGCCATTTCAGCAAATAAAACGAAGCTTGCCTAAAAATCCTAATTTCGCTTTCAAAAATGAACCTTCTAAAAATGAAATTGAATGGATTATTAATTCCATCGACAACATTGTAACCGAGAAGGAAAGCTTGGAAAGTCTCATTCAGTCCGAAATGCCACAGTTGGAAACCCAATTGATTCTCAACCTGTTCCGCAAACGTATTTCTGCAGAGGAATTGGCACGAAAAATGCCACGCCTGGGTTATCCGCAGATCGAGAATCAAATGTATATTACCTTGTTAGTCCAACTGGATAATCTGGGAGATCGAGAGCCCTCGGATAAAGATGTTTTGCTGCTGGCTATTAACAAAATCGTAGAAGAAACGATTCCAGAGCAGCAGCGAATGCTTCCCATCATTTTGAACGATAACACTCAGGCCACCATATTAATTTTGACAGGTAAGAGCGAACAGGAAATGAGAAAGCAAGTCCTAGATGATGCGACCCTTTTAGTTCGAAACGTAAAAGAGTATTTGAATGTATCCATCAGCATCGGCATTAGTACGGTGTATGATAACTTATTAGAAAGTAAAGAAGCCTGTGAGATGAGCAAGCAAGCTTTGCATCACCGTTTAAACTTAGGCAAAGAGTCGATTATTTTTTATGAAGATATTTCCATGGTCATTTCAGGTCCGGTGCTGCTTCATTATCCTACGGAATTGGAATCAAAACTGTTTGATGCCATCCGAATAGGGGACGAAGAGCAGGTATATCATACCGTGCACTCTTTATTAGAGGAAATGATGATAAAAAATAATCATTCCATGAACTTTGAAGTGCTGTTGGTACGGTTTGTGAATAACCTCATCCAATTGGAGCAACTATTAGGGATTGAAGTGCTGCTGACGCAAGACAATCATGCCTTGTATCATCGTTTGCTGGACATCCGTAACCCGGAAGAGATAGAACGTATGCTAATAGAGCAAGTTATTTTCCCCATGGTAAAAAGCATGAAAGAGAAGACCAACCAGCAATTCCGTTGTCTCTCGGAGAAAATTGCTGCTATTATCCGTGCTGAATATGACCAGGAATTATCATTAGAACTCATTGGAGACCGACTTCATTACAATCCGAATTATTTAAGCAGTATTTTCAAAAAAGAATACGGAACGACGTTTAGTGAATATCTGATGGGCTACCGCTTACAAATGGGCAAGAAATGGCTCGTTGAGACAGATATGACGATTAAAGAAATCGCCGAGCGACTGCAATATCATAATTCGCAAAACTTTATCCGCTCTTTTCGGAAAAAAGAACAGGTTACACCGGGAGCTTACCGAAAGATGAAGCAAGCCAATTAGCCTTTTACCGCGCCTAATAAAGCTCCTTTGACAAAGTGCTTTTGCACAAATGGATATACGATTAACATCGGAACGGTCGCAATGACAATGACCGCCATCTTAATCGTCTGCGCAGGCGGGATGACATCTACAGCAGTTCCTTCTGCCTGCATACCACTGGAAACGATTACAATTTGTCGTAGCAAGACTTGAATCGGCCATTTGGCAGAATCATTGATATAGAGAATGGCGTGCATATACGTATTCCAGTAGGCAACAGCGTAGAATAGAGAGATGGTTGCAATAGAAGGCAGGGCTAATGGCAACATAATTTTAAAGAAGATACCAAAATCGTTGCACCCGTCCATCTTGGCTGATTCCTCCAGATCATCTGGCAGCGCCTGAAAAAAGTTACGCATGATAATCAGGTTAAACGCATTAATGGCCACGGGAAGAATCAAGGACCAATACGAGTTGATAAGCCCCATGCTTTTTACAACCAGGAATGTCGGAATCATCCCCCCACTAAACAACATAGAAAACACGACAATGAAGTTAATCGTATTGCGGCCAAGTAGATATCTTCGGGATAATCCATAAGCCATAAAAGCAGTAAATATCATACTTACAACTGTACCGACGATCGTTACTCCGACCGAAACCCCGAGACCTCTAAAAATGGTGGGAGTCGACAGAATATAGCGGTAGGCATCCAAGGAAAAAGTAACTGGGAATAAAATGAACTTCTTGGCTATCACCTCTTCGGTTGAGGCAAAAGAGCTGGCGATGATATTCAAAAAAGGTAAGAGACAAGTGAGGGCAATGAGAATCAATAGTGTACTGTTTACAATGTTGAAAATACGGCTGCCCAGCGATTCTTTTTTTCGTAATTTTTGTTTTCGTAATGGCTGTGTCAATGTGGTTGACCTCCTCGTAATCGTTTACATGTCAACTTTATCAAGAGGAAAGAATTCCGTATATAATCAAATCTTGAGGTGTTCTCTAATCATGGAAATAAGCGGATGCTCATTAGGTTGTGTAGTAATCATTAGCTAAGGTGATAAGGTTGAAAAGTAGGCTGCACACCCAGTTTTGTAAACGCTATCATTTGATGATTATATGCGGAATGCCGAAAATCGCATACTCTTGAAAACGTATACAGGAACGTTTGAAGGAGGTCGAACTAATGAAAGTTTCAAGTGTCCCCGCACCAAACATGAAAATGAAAAAGAACAAAAGAACGACGGAAAGCCTTTTACGAATGCAGAAACACAAGTTGCTCTATTTAATGGTTTTACCCGGACTGGTGTACTTCATTATTTTTAAGTATTTTCCTATGGGGGGATTGGTGATTGCATTTCAGGATTATCAAGCTTTTCAGGGAATCACGGGCAGTCCATGGGTAGGAATGAAGCATTTTATTCGTTTGTTTACCGAGCCTACGTTTTTTATGCTGCTTCGCAATACGCTGGTTTTGTTCGCATTGAACATTGTAATCTTTTTTCCATTGCCCATCATTTTGGCACTCATGCTGAACGAGGTTAGGAAGATGTTTTTTAAAAACATTATTCAAACCATTATCTACATCCCGCACTTTATGTCATGGGTTATCATTGTTTCGATTTCTTATGTATTCCTAACCGTAGATGGTGGGGTGCTGAATGAAATGATTGCCGCGCTAGGCGGTGAGAAGATCAGCTTCTTAACTTCTCCCCAATGGCTGCGAACCGTCTACATCGGGCAAGTGATTTGGAAGGAACTCGGCTGGTCTACCATCATTTATTTATCTGCGATTACAGTGGTAGATACGCAATTGTATGAGGCAGCAGAGATGGACGGAGCTGGACGCCTGAGAAAGACATGGCACGTTACCTTGCCTGCGATTCGCCCGGTCATTATTACATTGTTAATTTTGAAAATCGGTAGCACTTTGGATTTGGGCTTTGAGCATATGTATCTGTTATTGAACTCATTAAATCGCGAGGTTGCCGAAATCTTTGACACCTACATTTATACTGCGGGTTTAAAGAATGGACAATTAAGTTTCAGTACGACGGTAGGACTTTTTAAAGGTGTGGTAGGTTTAATCCTGATTATGGGCTCCAATCGACTGGCCAAGAAATTTGGTGAAGACGGCGTTTACTAATGACGACGGGAAGGATGCAAAATGGTACGGTTTGTAGAAAACATGAACAAATGGTGCATGCGCCTGCTGCGCCTGGTCTACCTTAATTTGCTTTGGACGGTTGCGACGATTCTAGGCTTGGGTTTTATAGGTGTCGGACCTGCGACCGTTGCTATGCTTAGTATTTTAAGGCAGTGGATTCGGGGCAATGAGGAAGTCGCCATTTTCTCGACGTTTGTACGTTACTTTAGAGAAAGCTTTAAAGAAGCAGCAATCATTGGCGGGCTTTACAGCCTTGTGGGTTACGTACTCTACGTGGATATAGTCAATGTCTCGTCCTGGTATGTTCGTGTGGTGACGCTTATTGGAGCCTTTTTGTATCTCATCTCTTTGGCCTACATTTTCCCGCTACTGGCTCACTATGATTGGAAAGGTATCAGACTGAAGGTCAAAATGTCGATAGTGATTGGATTTTCGTATTTACAATATACGCTTGTTCTTTTTGTAGCCATTGTCGTGCTTTTTGCATTGATTCTAGGCTTGTACCCAGGAATTCTAACTTTTGCCGGAGCAAGTATTATGGGTTATCTCGTGATGTGGATGACGCATCAGGTGTTCAGCAAAATAGAGCGAGAGGTTCTGGTGAAAGAGGAAGATATGGCATAAATATATAAACAGAAGAGGAGCAAACACGATGAAAAAGGGAATCACGACGAAAAAGGGAGTATCGGGCCTTCTTGCTGTACTAATGGTCATGAGTGTTTTTTTAGCTGCTTGCGGTGACAAGGGAGCTGAGGATCAAAGCGGCCAAACCTATGATCCGAAGTCCAAACTGGAATTTACCTGGTTAAACGTATTGCATACCGCTTCTCCGCCTACAGAAACGATCAAAAGCAAAATTGAAGAATACACCAATTCTAAAATCACGTTCAATTGGGTGCCTGACGCTTCCAAAGAAGAGAGAATCACTACCGCGCTTGCATCCGGCGAATTGGCCGATATGGTGACGCTGACGATGATGACAAATTCTTCAGTACGAAGCTCTTTGAAATCAGGGCTATTCTGGGATGTAGGAAAGTATTTGGATGATTATGAAAATTTGAAGAAGATCCCGCCTGAAGTTCGGGAAGCCGCATCCATTGAAGGGGTACTGTATGGCGTTCCGTTCCAGAAGAATCTGGCTCGGGCGGGTCTAGTCATTCGTCAGGATTGGCTGGATCGCTTAGGACTGAAGGTGCCGACGACACTGGATGAGTTGTATGAAGTTGCGAGAGCGTTTACAGAAGATGATCCGGATGGAAATGGAAAAAATGATACGACTGGGTTTGTTGACAGATCAGATCTACGCTACAGCAGCTTCAAAACTTTAAGTTCCTACTTTGGCACACCTAATGGCTGGAAAGTAGATGAAAGCGGAAAGTTTACGCCAGAATTTGATACTCCTCAATATTTGGAGACCTTAAAGTATTCCAATAAATTATACAAAAATGGATATCTCTCTAAAGACTTTGCTGTAACCGCTAAAACGGATCAGCAGCAACAATTTGCACAAGGTAAAGCAGGTATTTATACAGGCATGATCGATATCTCTAACCTCAGAACCTTGTCTCAAGGCCTACAAAAGGGACTGAAGCTGGTACCGGTTAACAAGATTTCGAATGGAGATGGCAAATACCATGTATGGTCTGAAGGAAGCGGGGTAGGAGGTTTGCTGGCATTTCCAAAATCCGAAGTAAAAACAGAAGCTGAGTTGAAGAGACTGCTGCAATTTGTAGATGATTTAATTGACAAAGATGTATATATGTATATGACCGGTGGTATTGAAGGCACTCATTATAAAATCGAAAAAGATGGAGCCTTCAAAATTACGAATACAGATTTGTGGCAAGCAGATGTTCAGCCGTTTTCAAGCTCCAGACCAAGTGAAGTGACCTATAACTTAAAAGATGCCAATCCAGAAAAGGAACTGGCTAATGAATTAGTCCGTGAAAATAATGAATTTGCTGTTCTGGACCCAACCGTGCCACTGGATTCAGTCACCGCTAATGAGCAAGGAACAGAGCTGGAGAAAATCATTACCGACGCCTCCTTCAAATTTATTATGGGCGAGCTTGACGAAGCCGGATTTAAAGCAGCCGTAGAAAACTGGAAAAACTCCGGTGGATCACGGATTACTGCTGAGTATGAGGAAGCGTATAAAAAAACGAAAAAATAATAGCTGAGTATGGCTGTTGCCCCCAGACTCCTTGAATGATTTCTTGGATGTTGAAACCCGGGGGCAGCTTATGCTTTCCCAATACAAAATGGATCTAACATCCACAAAATATAAAGACAGGAGAGAACGAAATGCAATTGTATAACATTGTAGATTATGGAGCAGTTCAGGATGGTACGACGTTGGCTACAGAAGCGATTGCGGCTGCCATTGAAGCGGCCAGCAATGCTGGAGGAGGAACCGTTTATGTTCCTTCTGGGACGTATCTGACAGGAGCTATCTTTCTGAAAAGTAACATTGAGCTGCATGTAAGCCCTGGCGCAACTCTGTCCTTCAGTACGGAACTGGCTGATTACCCTGTAGTAGAATCCAGATGGGAAGGCGTTCAGCGGGAAGTGCATGCGTCATGCATTTATGGACAGAACCTTGAGAATATTTCAGTTACAGGTAGCGGAACGCTGGACGGAAATGGCCAACCGTGGTGGGAAAAGCACCGGAATCATCCAGAGGAGTTACAATATCCGAGACCCAAATTAATCAGTTTTGACCGTTGTCAGCGGGTTACCATTAAAGATGTTATGTTAAAAAATTCCCCCAGTTGGACTGTAAACCCCATCGCTTGCTATAACGTTACGATTGATAATTTGTCCATTCTTAACCCTGCGGACTCCCCCAATACGGATGGCATTAATCCTGAATCCTGTTCCAATGTTCGTATTAGCAACTGCAATATAGATGTGGGCGATGATTGTATTGCCATCAAAGCAGGAACCGAAGATACACAAGAGCGAATTCCATGTGAAAATATTACGATTACCAACTGTACGATGGTACATGGACATGGCGCAGTCGTACTGGGAAGCGAAATGAGTGGTGATATTCGTAATGTTACGATCAGTAATTGCGTGTTCAAGCAAACGGATCGGGGTATACGTCTGAAATCCAGACGAGGACGTGGCGGAACCATCGAGGATATTCGCGTCAGCAACATTGTGATGGAAGATGTAATTTGTCCATTTATTCTGAACCTTTATTATTTCTGCGGCCCTCGGGGCAAAGACAAATATGTGTGGGATAAAAATCCCTATCCGATTACCAATGAAACCCCATGCTTTAGACGAATCCATTTTTCCGATATTACGGCACGACAGGTTCATGCGGCTGCTGGATTCTTATACGGACTTGCAGAGCAATATATTGCTGAAATTACATTTTCCAATATTGATATTTCTATGGCTAAAAATGCAATTCCCGGTCGTCCGGCGATGATGACAGGGATTGAAGATATGAACAACCGTGGTTTTTATCTAGGTAATGTGAAGGATATTCGTTTTCAACATGTGACGATTGAGAATCATGAAGGTCCTGCCTTTTACATTGAAAATGGAGAAGACGTTGAAATCAATCGTTGTCATTCGAAGAATACAGCTCAGCCCGAAAAGCTGATAGAACAAGTAACGATACAACCTTCTGAACGAAATAAGATGAATTAGGAGGGCATGAAAGGAGGTACAACGTGGATAAGTTGCAAGCATTGTTGGGCGACCTTCCGGCAGATCGCCCTGTAACGGCAACTCTGCTGAATCAAGAAGAGCGCGAGGGATACCGACTGGAGTGTCTCCTGCTCGACTTGAACGGGATCGAGTCTGTACCCGCTTATGTAGCTGCACCCTTACAAGGGAACGGTCCGTTCCCATTGGTCGTTTTTAACCATTCGCATGGAGGCAATTATACGAACGGGCGCAAGGAACTGATCCATAGCAGCTCTTACTTGCAGCAGCCCTCGTTTGCTACAACCCTGACAGACATGGGGTACTGTGTGTGCTGTATTGACATGTGGGGCTTCAATGAACGTGGGGGCAAAACCGAGAGCGAGCTGGTAAAGGAAATGCTCTGGCAGGGCCAAGTGCTGTGGGGCATGATGCTGTATGATAACCGTCGCTTGGTGGATTATATGTGCCAGCGTGAAGATATTGATGCTTCCCGTATCGCAACAATCGGTATGTCGATGGGTGGACTCGTGGCATGGTGGATGGCTGCGTTAGATGAACGGATACAGGTGACGGTTGATATTTGTGGACAGGTAGATGCCCATACGCTAATCGCCAAAAGGGGGTTGGATCATCATGGTTTCTATTCCTATGTCCCTGGCTTGTTGAAGCATTTTACCACCTTGGATATTCAAAAGCGGATCGTACCTCGTCCACGGATGAGTATAACAGGTCAAAATGATCGGATGTGTCCTATTGAGGGAGTCGAGCATTTGGCAAAAGGTCTGCTGGAAGCTTACCAGGAAGCAGGTCACCCTGAGCATTGGCAGCCTGTGATTGCGGGCGGTGGACATATGGAGACGTTGGAAATGCGAACGGCGTGGCAGTTATTTTTAGCTGAACACCTGTAAATCAAATGAAAGGATCGGGGTAACCATGCTAGTTGGAAAAGAATCCTTTTGCGATTTCCATACGATTCAGGAGGCGATTGCTGTATTGGAGCAGTCGGATTCCAACGAAATGGAAACGCTAACTATTTTATCAGGTACTTATGAGGAAGAGGTGCGAATTTACCGTTCATATCTTCATATTATAGGCATCGGACAGGTAGAGATTCGAATGGATCGGTATGCCAAGGAGCAGGATGAAGCGGGTGAGGAAATAGGGACCTTTGCCACACCTACTTTATTTTTAGGTGGTAGCCATCTGATCTTGGAAAATCTCACGATTTCCAACACGGCAGGACAGGGAGAAGCCATTGGGCAGGCCGTTGCGGTATACGCTCATTGTGATGAAACGGTCTTTAGAAACTGTACCTTTAAAGGGCACCAGGATACTTTATTTACAGGCCCTCTACCTCCTGCACCGAAAGAACGACTCCAGTTTGGTGGAATCCATTTGAAGGAGCATCATAGGCACTATCGGCAGCTCTACCAGCATTGTTATATAGAGGGGACGGTGGACTTTATTTTTGGTGGGGCTACCGCGTATTTTGAAGATTGCGAGATTCGCAGTTTACGCCATCATGACAACCAAACGAGCTACGTCACAGCCGCCTCTACGCCGCAAGGACAAGCGTATGGTTATGTATTCAACCATTGCTACTTAACCGCAGAAGCTGATATTACCCCGGTTTTTTTGGGGCGTCCGTGGCGGGAGTATGCCAAGACCGTATTTGTCGATTGTAAAATGGGCGATCATATTGACCCACGTGGCTGGGACAATTGGAACAATGTCGCGAACGAGAAAACGGTCTGTTATCAGGAATATAACGGACCCGATGAAGTTGCTACGTTACGTAAGCAACGTGTTCCGTGGGCAGATTGTTTTGAAACGGGAACAGAAGTATGGAGCAAGGAACAGGTATTTGATGAAGTCACATTTTGGAAGTAAGGAGAAGTGAGGTCTCATGATGATCCAAAATCCCATATTAAAAGGCTTTAATCCCGATCCGTGTATTACACGAGTCGAGGATACTTACTATATTGTGGTGTCATCGTTTGAGTGGTTGCCTGGAGTACGGGTGTACCAGTCCAAAGATTTGGCCCATTGGGAACATTGCACAGATATTTTGACCGATCAGGTTGATTTAAGAGGAAACCCGAAAAATTGCAGCATTTGGGCACCGCAGCTTAGCTATGCGGATGACCTTTTTTATCTGCTCTATACGGATGTGAAAAGCACCAAACGTCCGTTCAAGGATGTTCATAATTTTGTGATGACGGCGCCTACGATCCAAGGGCCTTGGTCGGAACCCGTCTATCTTAACAGTAGCGGATTTGATCCGTCTTTATTTCACGATGAGGACGGACGCAAATGGCTGTTGAACGCATTGTGGGATTACCGTATGTTGGAAAGCAATAAATCTTCCGGTATCGTCATGCAGGAGTATGACAGCAAGCAACAACAACTCATTGGCGAGCCTGTTAAAATCTTTGATTGTACTCCTTTGAAGAAAACAGAAGCGCCTCACATCTACAAGCAAAACGGTTATTACTATCTTGTTACAGCGGAAGGCGGAACGGGTACGGGGCATGCCGTTACCGTAGCACGGTCGAAGCAGATATCCGGGCCATATGAAGTAGACCCGCACAACCCCATGCTTACGTCACGTGATCGACTGGATTTCCCGTTACAATGCGCAGGACATGGCAGTCTTGTACAAACACCGGACGGCGAATGGTACATGGCTCATTTATGCACACGTCCAGTAGAGGGGAAATATGCCATTTTAGGACGGGAAACAGCCTTGCAGCAAGTGTACTGGAATGATGAAGGCTGGCTGCGATTAACCGCTGGGGGCCATACACCTCAATTGGAAGTGCCCGCACCTCAAGGGAAGTTCTCGGTTAATCAAGAGCAGCAGAGTTATATTTTCGAGGATTTTTTCGAGGGACCCACATTAGATAAAACGTGGAACACATTGCGTATCCTGGCGGATGATAGCTGGTGTTCATTAAGCCAGCGCCCCGGTTATCTTCGGATTCTAGCTGGAGAATCCATTCAAAGTCTGTTCCAGCATCATGTGCTTGCCATTCGGCAAACGGATCATCATTTCCGGGTGGAAACAGCATTGGAGTATCAGCCAACAAGCTATTTGCAAATGGCGGGGCTTCTACTGTACCTTAATGAAGAAGATTATTTGTACGCCTATATTAGCTATGAGGAGGGACAAGGGAAGGTACTGCGCATAATGCGATGTGAAGCCAACACATTTACCTTAGTTCCCCAAGCGATTACGCTTCAGGACGATTTTCCTATACATTTAGCTGTGGAAGTCCATGCATCCCACGGGCAATTTTATTATGGAGTCGGAGACAAACCTGCGTGGAAGCGGCTTTTTGAAATGCAGGATATCAGCTTTTTATCCGGTGGTTTTACAGGGAATTTTGTAGGTATTGCTGCTCATGATATGCAACAATTCCAAGGAAGCTACGCTGATTTTTCTCATTTCTTATATCAGGGTATGGATCATCTTTCCTCATAAAAAACATGATAATGAATATGTTGAAAGCACCTTAATGGGTGCTTTTTTTCATGGTTTCTGCACTTTACCTTTTCACATTATAACTTCGCAAAATCTCCAAAAAAGCGGTGCTTGCTTTCGTTTCAAATGTCGAAGAAGGAGTTAGGAAGGAGAATTTTCGAATGACCGGAAGATTATGAATATCCAGTACTTTTAATGTGCCCAGAGCAAGTTCCTTCTGAATGACCCATTGGGACAGCAAAGAAATCCCCAAGCCTGCTTCTACAGACTCTTTGATGATCTGTGTACTGCCAAAATTCATCATATGAGAAGGGGAGAACCGAAGCCGTGCAAACATCTTTTCAGCCGCTTCCCGGGTTCCAGAACCTTCTTCCCTCAGAATCCAGATGTCCTCTTGCAGCTCACTTAAATCCACTTGAGATTTACCCGCCAAACGATGATTTTGCGGAACGACGATATACATTCGATCATCAGCAAATGATTCAATGTGTAAATGGTCATGCTGAAATTCTCCTTCGATAATGCCTACATCCAGTTGATTATGGATCATGAGTTTTTCAATTTCCTGAGTGTTGCCGATGGTAATCGAGGGCTGAATGAGTGGATACTGGATTCTCATTTGCGCAATCACGTGCGGCAGCACATATTCGCCATATGTGTAGCTTGCGCCAATCGACAGGTTTCCTTTTGCCGTATGTATCAGCTCGTCCACCAAATATTGCATCCGTGTATGGAGACGGATAATCTCCTGAGCATGATGATACACAATTTCACCTGCTTTGGTTAAGCGCACATATTTATTACTACGCTCCAGGAGGCGGGTCCCTACGCTACGTTCCAGCGTTTGAATATATTGACTTACCGCTGGTTGGGTCATGTGTAACACCTCGGCAGCTCGTGTGAAGTTTTGTTTCTCCGCGACCCTAACAAATACGATTAAAGATTGGTCCAAAGCCCATTCCTCCAAATACGTCATATCTATTTACTTATTATAATTATTATAATGATTTATTTTTCTTATGACAAAAAACATATTAAGCTGGATGCATGTAGAATTGGAGGGGTTCACCATGAACAGTCATACACAACACACCAAATTATTTTCGAACAGAGGGCGATTATTCCAGCGTATATTTGGCATTATCTTCACGATGTTATTTGCTTTGGCAGGCTACGGCCTGAACGAATTGCCAGGTTTTCATTATGTAGGTCCATTGGCCGGTGCTATGTTTCTCGCTATTCTGTACCGACAGTTGTGGGGATACCCTGAAGCTGTGCGCTCGGGGGTTGAGTTTTCAGCAAAGAAAATACTACGTGGAGCGATTGTGTTATTTGGGCTGAAGCTGAACATGGATGTTGTCATTCATCATGGGTTGGGTTTACTTTTGCGTGATGTGGGCACCGTTGTATTTTCCATCTTTTTTACGGTTTGGCTGGCAAAACGTTTTAAGGCAGATGCTTCGCTTTCGCTTCTTCTTGGTATTGGAACAGGAGTTTGCGGTGCAGCAGCGATTGCAGCGGTTTCTCCCTTGTTAAAATCCAAAGATGAGGATACAGCCATAGGAGTAGGACTCATTGCCTTGGTTGGAACGGTATTTGCCATTTTGTTTACTGTGCTTCGTCCCTGGCTTCCTTTGACGGATATGCAATATGGAATCTGGTCGGGCATCAGTTTACATGAAATTGCACATGTGGCCTTAGCTGCAGCGCCTGCCGGACAGGATGCTCTTGCAATGGGTTTATTAGCCAAACTGGGGCGTGTTTTCTTACTCATACCGCTCAGCTTTGTTTTAATGGTTTGGATGAAACGAACTGGAAAAATTCGTACAGACGCTAAAGTGGAGTTTCCCTGGTTCCTCATCGGCTTTATGGCTACAAGTATTGTGGGTAGCTATGTTTTTGGGAAATATATTGTAGTTTCATCTAGTCTGACGAACGAAATTTCTCAAGTTACCACCTTTATGTTAACGATGGCTATGGTAGGTATGGGGCTGAATGTGAGCTTTAAGGCTTTGCGGGAGAAAGCAATGCTTCCCTTACTGGTACTATCTGTTACCTCGATCATTCTTATAGGGTTAACATTTTTAACAGTGTGAACATGAAGTATTCGTTTGGTGATAAGATTGCTAGTAAACTAGATTAATAAAACTGAAAAAAGCTCTGCTTGCTGTATAGCTGGCAGAGCTTTTTAGTACTTTTGTATGATAAGACTGAAATATGTACTGAATCAATCGTAACTTTTACCATATGATTCGCGTCTATCAAAATAGAGGTCCTGAGAATCATAGAGTGCAAGAATTTCATAAGCGAAAATATAGAGATTGGTAGGTTACATAATGAAGAAAATTTGTTTATTTGCTTTTTTGTTTCTGTTTCTACTAGCATTTCCAAGAGAAAGTCATGCTGCATCTTCGAGTTCACATCTTCAGTTGGATGGTAAAGATATAAGTGTTGGCAAAGGTGTTCAGATTCAAGAAGTAAAGGGGAATGTACTGGTTCCACTCCGTCTCATTGTAGAGGAATTGGGTTATAGCGTGAATTGGGAGTCGAAGACAGGGACCATAACTATACATAAGCAAAATCTTAACCTCAGTCTTCAGGTCAACAATCCCATAGCCTCTGTCAATGATCATCAAATGGGATTGGCTGTAGCTCCTTTGCTTAAAGAGGGGACGACTTATGTTCCGCTTCGCTTTGTATCGGAGCAGACAGGAATGAATGTGACCTGGAACAACGAGCTTAAAACCGTGTTCCTGACGACTCCTCCTACTTCAAGCGGCAATAGCGAGTCCACTCATGATCATCCTACTACTCCAGCTGTAAGTAATCCTAAAGAGAGTGCGCGCACGGCTATAAACCAAATTAGCTTCGCTAATCACCAATTAACTATAACTGTTAATGGAAAAGTAACCCCCAAAGTAACCACGTTGACTCATGCAGACCGTATTGTTGTAGATATACCGGATACAAAGTTTGCTGAGGAATTTCCATCCTCGCAATCATTTAACAATGGTGGACAAGGAAGGTTTCCAGTCACAGAAGATCCAGATGTTTCCCAAGTAAGATACTCCATGTTTAGTACAAACCCAGCCTCGGTACGCATCGTGGTCGATCTTAATCAGAGTACACCCTTTCATGTACTCAATGCGGATGATGGTAAGGTGGTTATAGCGTTGGATCAGCAAACAGAGGAGCCATCAACTACCGAGAACGTTATACCTACCATACCTGTTGTACCTGAGATTTCTTCCGATGGACACGCGCAAGGGATTGACGTCTCACACTATAATGGCAATATTGATTGGCAGCAAGTGGCGGCGGCAGGCAAGACATTTGCTTTTATTAAAGCTACAGAGGGCACAAAATATCAAGATAATCAATTTTTAGTAAATGTGCAGGGTGCCAGAGATGCTAACATCCTGGTTGGCGCTTACCACTTTTTGAACGCTACTACTGCGGATGGAGCTCGTCAGGAAGCAGCTAATTTTGCCAGGGCTATAGATTCAGCAGGAGGCAGGCTGGATTTACCCCCTGTGATGGATTATGAAAATAACCCCAAAGGTCTTACTCCTGCACAAATTAGTGAAGTGGCGCATGCTTTTTTGGATGAAATGGAGAGGCTTACCGGGCGTCAGCCGATCGTATACACGGGCAATGTCTTTGCTTCCAAGTTTGATCCTACATTTTCTATGTATAAGCTGTGGGTAGCCCGATACAGCACTACGCAAAAGCCGACCGCAGTCCCAGCTTGGAATAGCTGGTGGGCTTGGCAGTACAGTAGCACAGGCAGTGTTCCGGGTATTCAAGGCCAAGTCGATTTGGATGAATACAACGGAACGATAGATGAACTCCGGGCTTCACTGGCAGGAGAGCTTGATTAGCATAATCAACGTTATAATCAATCCTCGCGAATCCGGAATAGGATCTGCGAGGATTTTTAATGTCTAATTTGTTTAGTTGGGCATGATCCATACGATTTCGCTGATTCGAACAAAGAATTTTTTTCCGTATACATCTAAAATGACATGATCAGGCTTACAATCCACTACACATCCATCAATTCTGCCACGTGTGGTCTCAAGTACAACGTACTTGCCGATCACCGATTTTAATGTTTCTACGACGTACGGATCTACAGGGTGCACCACGACGTGGTGAGAGGTAGGATGGTGGGGGAAAGGTTGATTAACGTTGTAATTGAGCATTTGATTTGAATTCAATTGCTTCACTCCTTCAAGATTAGTTGTGTTATCCTATGCTCCTGCCTAGGAAAGGTGTAGGCTAATGCCCATCAGCAAAAACATTCATAACATTGCCGAAAAGCCCGGTCCGTAGGAAAGCTCAATACATAAGCTATGTTGTACCTTGAATTGAAGGAGGCAATGACCATGAGTGAATGTGAAAGAGGTTGTGGTGGCGGTTCAGTAGGGGGCTACCCAGGAGTATGGACATCGACAGGAGCTATTCTGGTACTGTTCATTCTGCTCGTTATCATTACGAAGTCTTTATGGGTTTAAAATGAACTGAGTAGCTTAACCCCCCATTGGTATATAACCGATGGGGGGTTAAGTGTATTAGAGGATGGAACGTATGTAAAACACCTCAAATAACAGCGTACAAGCCCTACACAAACTGTGCCGGGCTGGGCAGCTGTCATTTGAGTTACATTGGCATCTATAGACAGGAACGGACAATGGATCAGGATTAAATTAACGCAATCGCCAGCAGGGTGAACAGGCTCAAAGTTAAGATTTGATTCCCATACCCGTAGCCAGGATAAAAGGCAGACGTTTGTACACGTCCGTTCCGTTCTGTTTTTAAGTACACATTATTACGATCCACATCCATAATGGTTCCTTCGTACTGTTTTCCGTCAATGGTGAGAATACGCACCTTTTTATTCATGCAGTTCAAACAGTTGTAGTAAGCGTCCATTCCATCACCCCCTCTTATACATTGGCATTTTATGAGAGGGACGGTCTTATGGTAACGGCGAACATACAGGGAAAAGGTATTCCCTTCAACTTAAGACCTGACTAGAGTTAGCCTATTCTTGATAGGGATTAAAAGAGAAGCCGGGATATCCGTTAGTATAGGCGTAATCTCTTTGGGGGACGACCTGAGGGTGTGATGAAGCATCAGCAAGCCTTACATGTATCCCTGGTTTTCGGGGGGGCTGCTGCTTGCAGTCATTGGGAGGACCGATGATGACAGGTTTTTTAATAGGGGCGAGCGCTTCCTGAACCTTATTCTCATCCAGGCAGTAAGTATGAGCCAGAATGTTATTTGGCGTTAGGCGCAAAATGTCAGATCCCAGTATGAATTCAGGGGTCGGGGCATCAAAAATCGTCAACAAATGAGTGTTATCCATCGTGGCGACCAGATAATGCCACCATCCTTGAGGGACGTTAGCCACTTGGCCAGGTGTGATCGGAAAATGTCGTAACTCACGGGTAAAGGGGTTAATCAGTGACACGGTTACTGCTCCAGAGATGCAGTAGACCAGTTCTGTGGCATTTTGGTGATAGTGAGGCTCCACAACATTAGCAGTGCTGAGGCGAATATCCAGCAGCGATACATTTGCTAATGTATTCAGCTGCTGGATCGACAGCTCGTTGATCGAATTTTGAGCATCCTTCTGAAACAAAACATTGTCGCTTAAATCATAGGTGAATTGTACAGTAGGAGAGGTGTAATCCATATATGAATTCACGCGTCGTTTCCAGCCTTTCTGTTAATCAAGATTTGATGATCGTACGCTACCCTATGCATACGCCTATATATGTGTGCGCGCAAATATGATTTGAATTAGTAGAAATCAGGCTCCGATCCCGGGAAAGTTGAAGCGAAAAATAGCGAAAAAAGTCACGTATTCAAGTGTGGTCAGTACATGATTCATTGCTTTTAATACACGTCATCCCTTTAGGGATGGCGTTTTATTTGCTTGGGTAGTCTTAGGACCAGAGCCGGATGATACGTAAATGCGGCTTGTGGTATACTGCAACGGACGTGTGAAAGCTTGATTGTCCCATTCCGTATGTAGCCACGCGTCATTTCTGCAGCTAGGCATAAGTTATGTCATAAGAAACATCATCGGATAAACGTCCCTGAGTTGTACAGGCCGGAATGGTTGCACCGGACAGAACATGAAAGAGGAGGTTGTCTGGAATATGAAAAAATTATCTATTTTAATCCTGTCCTGCGCATGTATGTTAGGTACTGTATTGTCAGTCGCACCAGGACAAGCACAAGCACAAACGTCAGCTTTGAAGAAAGGGATTCAAAGCGAACGGGTGCTGGAGCTTCAACAGCAGCTTCATTCGCTCGGTTATTTCAAGGCTGGGTTTACTGGGTACTATGGTTCTCTGACCAGTAAAGCGGTGGCTCGTTTTCAACGAGATAATGGTCTGGCACCTGATGGAGTAGCCGGAGCGGCAACACAAGCCAAGCTGAAATCCTTCGGAGAGGTGCGCGTAACCGCGCTGGATCAACTGGCTCGTATCATTTATTCTGAGGCGCGCGGAGAATCGTTTGAAGGTCAAGTGGCTGTTGGCGCTGTCGTATTAAACCGTGTGCAGTCCGGCGAGTTTCCAAGCTCGATCCCGGACGTTATTTTGCAGCCTGGCCAATTCACCGCTGTACAGGATGGTCAATACCGCCTGAAACCAAACAAGACGGCATACCGTGCAGCCAGACAGGCACTTAATGGTGCTGATCCAACCAATGGGTCCTTGTTTTATTACAACCCGGCCATTGCCACAGCCAAATGGAGTAAAAGTCGCCCGGCTGTCATCTCACTCGGTCGCCATACGTTTACGAATTAATTGCAAATGAGAATACGCAAATTTCCAGCCGTCAGTTGCTTCTTCTAGGAGCAGTGACGGTTTTTTATATTCACAAATTTGTAATATTTTAGTGGCAATTTATCTGATTTAATATTAAAAATTCTACCTATTATTCCGATACTCTTAATAGACAAAAAAATGAAATCAAAGGAGTCTTTCTAAATGAGTCAACATCCTTACACTATCGAAGTCGATCAAGCCATGAAAACGGTACATATGGCGGTGAATGGAGTATTTAGCCAGGAGGAGTATGATAGCTTTGTAAAAGATTATGTAGCCAAAACTTCATCCATTCAGGCGTCAAGCTTTACACTCAAGGTAGATTGTACCCAGATGGCACTTTTGGGTCCGGGAGAAGTGGAAAAATTGAAGGGCTCATTTGTACGTTACAAAGAAACTGGATTTGCCAAAGTAATCTTTGGCATCAGTCTTCAACAAACCATTATTAAAATGCAGCTTGGTCGAGTAGCACGTGAAGCAGGATTAAACAACGTAGATATTGTCGTACAATAATGCGCTGACGTATGTGTAAGGGGGAAACCTGATGAGCCATATCAAAATAAAAGCACTGGGTGTGTACCATCCGCCCCATTCGTTGGATAACGAATATTATGTTCGCCATTTTGACGAGCGGGGCAAAGATATTCGACGCTTCATGGAGCATATGGGTAGAAAACAGCGTTATATCATTGATGATCCGAACGAAAACGGCCTAACAATGGGAATTGCAGCTGCGCAAAAAGCTCTGGAACAAGCCGGTATGACAGGCCGTGATGTGGATATGATCGTGTTCTCCACTCAAGTTCCTGAGTCACTGTTTCCGATGAATGCCTTATTTGTTCACCAGGCGATTGGGGCGAGACATGATGTGGCCGTGATGGATTCCAACGCGAATTGTGCAGGGATGACAGTCGCTGTCGACCAAGCCAGTCGGTCGATGCTATCTAATCCTGACGTGCGGGCAGCCCTTATTATCGGTTCAGATTATAATTCACTCATTTCCGGTCCGGAGGATGAGATTACTTATGCGAACTATGGAGATGCTGCATGTGCGGCTATTTTGGAGCGTACAGAAGAAGACACCGGTTTTATAGATTCAATGTATTTTACGGACCCAGTCAATATAGATAAAATTTTGTACCCGGCTCAGGGGTTAGCGGCAACACTCCAAAGGAACGCCCCCGGAAAATATATTCAGTGGCTTCCGTTTGACGCCAATATGGCCTTACCTCCTACATTTGATCTGCTTGAACGCATTTTAAAAAAGAATGGGTTGACGCCTCAGGATGTACGGGCTTATTGTCTGTCTCAGTTCTCGTTAGCAAATGTATTGAAGATTCAGGATCACTTGGAGCTAGAGGATGCCCAAATGATTTATGTGGGTGATCGATATGGTTACACAGGTACCAGTAGCCCGTTCATTGCGCTATATGAAGGTATTGAATCGGGTCGTATCCGGCGCGGTGATTATGTGCTGTTCTGGACGATTGGAGCTGGATACCAGCTGGTTGCTATGTTGTTTAAATATTAGTTATGCGAAGACCTTGCAGCTGTAAGGTCTTTTTTGTGTGTCACACAATGACAATTGTAATGATTTGGTTGTGCTATGTTTGATTATTTTGTAAAATTTAAACATTGAATTAAAAGGGAGAGCTTATATTGCGGACATCGGATAGCATGACAATTATGACGGAAAACATGGCACACAATTCATAATAGGAGCTGAAGAGTCATTAAAATCGAAAATTTGTTTTATGGGGAACGAATAAAATTGGCCGCAGTCAGGGAAGAAGATGCCGAAGTGATGTTCAAATGGGGTGAGGATGCGAAGTATCTGCGAAATGTAGATACGGATTTGGCGCTCCCCTACACGTTGAAACAGATGGAGTCAGAAGGATCTCCCCGCTCTAACGAGGTCTATTTTCGATTAAGAACATTGGCAGATGATGTCTTGATCGGATTTGTTGCTATCCACGGGATTGAGTGGAATAATCGCAGCGGACAGCTAGCAATAGGTATAGGTAATACGGACTACCTCGGCAAGGGCTTTGGGGCAGAAGCGGTACGTCTCATTCTTCGTTATGCGTTTTATGAGCTCAATTTGAATCGGGTCGGCTTGGATGTGATTGAGTACAATACACAAGCGATCCGAACTTATGAGAAGGCGGGGTTCCAGCTTGAGGGTAGAGTTCGTTCCGCTGTTCTTCGTGATGGTAACAGTTATGATCGTATCATGATGGGTATCCTGTATTCTGAATGGAGCTCGACTGTTCAAATATAATAGATACACAATTTGTTCATAAAATATTCCATAATAAGCCTTTTAATAACGTGAAAAGAGGTTTATAGTTAAGGGGTCACATGCCCAAATCATTATTAATTTGAGTATGAGTCAAAGCTGAGGAGGAATTTACATGGCAAACGTTGTAAGGTCCGTTACTTCACCCAAGAAATTTATTTCTGGACAAAATCTACTCTCGTCGTTAAATGACTATATTAAGGATTATGGCGATAAAGCCTTTGTCATTTGTGATGAGTTCATACTTGAAAGGGCCCAAAAGGAGGCAGGTGCTTCGATTGAAGCAGCTGGTAACCAGGTGGTCTTCGAGAAATTTCAATATGAATGTACAAAAGAAGAGATTGATCGTAACCGCGAATTGGTGCGTAAACATGGTTCGAACATTATCATAGGGATTGGCGGGGGAAAAACATTGGATACCGCCAAGGCAACGGCTTATTATGAAAAGCTGCCTGTTGTTATTTTCCCAACGATTGCTTCTACAGATGCTCCTTGTACCGCGCTTGCGGTTATATACAAAAAAGATGGCTCTTTTGATGAATATCTGTTCCTGCCTACTAATCCAGACGTTGTACTGGCGGATACAGGCATCCTGGCAGCAGCGCCTGCACGTTTCTTTGCAGCTGGAATCGGTGATGCACTGGCCACTTATTTTGAAGCTCGTGCCTGCTATCAGGCCAATGGAGATAACCTGGTTCTGAACAAGCCTTCCACTACAGGACTGGGACTTGCTCGTCTTTGTTATGATACGTTGCTGGAAAATGCTGTGAAGGCCAAACGTGCTGTGGATCGTAAAGTATATACTCGTGCGGTTGAGGATACGATTGAAGCTACTATTTATCTGAGCGGTGTTGGTGCAGAATCAGGTGGATTGGCAGCAGCACATGCCATTCATAATGGCATGACGGCTGTTCCTTCGCTCCATAAAGCACAGCATGGTGAGAAAGTTACATTCGGTTTGTTAACCCAGCTAGTGCTGGAAAATGCACCGAAAGAGGAACTGGAAACCGTGATTAAACTGGTGAAGGATGTAGGCCTTCCGTTGACGCTTCGTGACTTGGGTGTAGAGGAATTTGTTGAGGCTGAATGGCGCCAAGTGGCTGAAGCTGCTTGTGCATCGAATGATACAATGGTCAACATGCCGTTCCCGGTTAGTCCTGCTGACGTGTACAATGCAATCATTGCAGCGAATGCAATAGCAGAATCCTATCAAGAATAGTTTCTTCCTAAATCACGAAAATGGGTTTACAAAAACGGGTCTGTCACATCACTGGCAGACCCGTTTCGTTTACGTGCACTAACTTGTGAAACAAAAGAAGGGAACTGACCCCATAACGTGAGACAAATCAAAACACCTTCAAGAGAATCAAGCCATGTCGTAAGATATGGAGATAACCTTGGAGGTGTTTTTACGTTGGCAACGAGAGTTAGCTATCCAGTAGAAG
>NZ_JAXCHD010000108.1:0-230 GCF_037027525.1 Paenibacillus sp. 203 | reverse complement strand
CAGGTCGAAATTCCTGTACCACCGTAAGCCGTTATGAGCGAGGGGGTGACGCAGTAGGGTAGTGACGCGGACTGATGGATGTCCGTCTAAGCAGTGAGGCTGGTGTGTAGGCAAAGCCGCACATCGTTAAGGCTGGGCTGTGATGGGGAGCGAAAATTGTAGTAGCGAAGGTCATGATCTCAGACTGCCAAGAAAAGCCTCTAGCCAGGAGAAGGTGCCCGTACCGCAAA
>NZ_JAXCHD010000107.1:0-230 GCF_037027525.1 Paenibacillus sp. 203 | reverse complement strand
TTTGCGGTACGGGCACCTTCTCCTGGCTAGAGGCTTTTCTTGGCAGTCTGAGATCATGACCTTCGCTACTACAATTTTCGCTCCCCATCACAGCCCAGCCTTAACGATGTGCGGATTTGCCTACACATCAGCCTCACTGCTTAGACGGACATCCATCAGTCCGCGTCACTACCCTACTGCGTCACCCCATCGCTCATAACGGATTACGGTGGTACAGGAATTTCGACCTG
>NZ_JAXCHD010000106.1:0-236 GCF_037027525.1 Paenibacillus sp. 203 | reverse complement strand
GGGTGATGGCGTGCCTTTTGTAGAATGAACCGGCGAGTTACGTTCCCGTGCAAGGTTAAGGTGAAGAGCTGAAGCCGCAGCGAAAGCGAGTCTGAATAGGGCGATCTTTAGTACGTGGACGTAGACCCGAAACCGGGTGATCTACCCCTGTCCAGGGTGAAGGTGCGGTAACACGCACTGGAGGCCCGAACCCACGCATGTTGAAAAATGCGGGGATGAGGTGGGGGTAGCGGAGA
>NZ_JAXCHD010000105.1:0-237 GCF_037027525.1 Paenibacillus sp. 203 | reverse complement strand
TACATAGGCAGAATAGAGGCAGACCAGGGGCACTGAAACATCTAAGTACCCTGAGGAAGAGAAAACAATAGTGATTCCGTCAGTAGCGGCGAGCGAACGCGGATTAGCCCAAACCAAGGAGCTTGCTCCTTGGGGTTGTGGGACGTCTCACATGGAGTTACAAAGGAACCGGTTAGATGAAGAGGTCTGGAAAGGCCCGCCAGAGAAGGTAAAAGCCCTGTAGTTCAAAACTTGTTC
>NZ_JAXCHD010000104.1:0-241 GCF_037027525.1 Paenibacillus sp. 203 | reverse complement strand
TCTCAGGTCGGCTACGCATCGTCGCCTTGGTAGGCCTTTACCCCACCAACTAGCTAATGCGCCGCAGGCCCATCCACAAGTGACAGATTGCTCCGTCTTTCCTCCTTCTCCCATGCAGGAAAAGGATGTATCGGGTATTAGCTACCGTTTCCGGTAGTTATCCCTGTCTTGTGGGCAGGTTGCCTACGTGTTACTCACCCGTCCGCCGCTAGGTTATGTAGAAGCAAGCTTCTACATAACC
>NZ_JAXCHD010000103.1:0-243 GCF_037027525.1 Paenibacillus sp. 203 | reverse complement strand
ACAGCTTTGCACCTTGAAAACTGGATACCGAAACGAAATTGCGTTTTAGAATATTCCTTTAAGCTGATCTTGTGTAAACAAGTGAAATAAAGGTAGCTGCCTTGAATTTCATTCACACGTAAGTGTTGAACCGAAATTCAGAGCAAATCGTATTTACGATGTAAATACTAGGTTAAGCTACAAAGAGCACACGGAGGATGCCTAGGCGCCAGGAGCCGACGAAGGACGTGGCGAACAACGATA
>NZ_JAXCHD010000102.1:0-244 GCF_037027525.1 Paenibacillus sp. 203 | reverse complement strand
GTGCCCAGCTTGACCTGCTGGCAACTAAGCATAAGGGTTGCGCTCGTTGCGGGACTTAACCCAACATCTCACGACACGAGCTGACGACAACCATGCACCACCTGTCTCCTCTGTCCTGAAGGAAAGGCCTATCTCTAGACCGGTCAGAGGGATGTCAAGACCTGGTAAGGTTCTTCGCGTTGCTTCGAATTAAACCACATACTCCACTGCTTGTGCGGGTCCCCGTCAATTCCTTTGAGTTTCA
>NZ_JAXCHD010000101.1:0-244 GCF_037027525.1 Paenibacillus sp. 203 | reverse complement strand
CAGCATTGCCCACTGCTAGACCAGTGTACCCAGTCTCGAAACCACCGCAAAGTGGTGACTCGGCATGTCTGGGAAGACAGCAAAGAGTGGGTACGGAGCAACCGGCTAAGCCCATCCGGGAAACGGCTGTACCGCAAACGAAAAGAGACGATTGAGCGAAGCTTCGCGGATGCCAAAGAGCTCCATGGGTTTCGCTATTGCCGTTTGCGCGGTCTACCAAACGTCAGGGAACAAGCCCTTATGA
>NZ_JAXCHD010000100.1:0-244 GCF_037027525.1 Paenibacillus sp. 203 | reverse complement strand
GTGCCCAGCTTGACCTGCTGGCAACTAAGCATAAGGGTTGCGCTCGTTGCGGGACTTAACCCAACATCTCACGACACGAGCTGACGACAACCATGCACCACCTGTCTCCTCTGTCCTGAAGGAAAGGTCTATCTCTAGACCGGTCAGAGGGATGTCAAGACCTGGTAAGGTTCTTCGCGTTGCTTCGAATTAAACCACATACTCCACTGCTTGTGCGGGTCCCCGTCAATTCCTTTGAGTTTCA
>NZ_JAXCHD010000099.1:0-244 GCF_037027525.1 Paenibacillus sp. 203 | reverse complement strand
GTGCCCAGCTTGACCTGCTGGCAACTAAGCATAAGGGTTGCGCTCGTTGCGGGACTTAACCCAACATCTCACGACACGAGCTGACGACAACCATGCACCACCTGTCTCCTCTGTCCCGAAGGAAAGGTCTATCTCTAGACCGGTCAGAGGGATGTCAAGACCTGGTAAGGTTCTTCGCGTTGCTTCGAATTAAACCACATACTCCACTGCTTGTGCGGGTCCCCGTCAATTCCTTTGAGTTTCA